>NZ_BJDM01000003.1 GCF_005405145.1 Paucilactobacillus kaifaensis
GGACTTAACCACAAAGTGGTGTAACGGTTGGATGTAGAAAATTCGATATTATTTAGTTTTGAGAGCGCAAGTTCTCACGCACGTGAGTGCATAGTGTGGCGGCGATGGCCAGAAGGATACACCTGTTCCCATGCCGAACACAGAAGTTAAGCTTCTGAGCGCCGATAGTAGTTGGGGGATCGCTCCCTGCGAGGGTAGGACGTTGCCATGCTTCAATGGAGGATTAGCTCAGTTGGGAGAGCGTCTGCCTTACAAGCAGAGGGTCACAGGTTCGAGCCCTGTATCCTCCATTGAGCCGTTAGCTCAGTTGGTAGAGCATCTGACTTTTAATCAGAGGGTCGACAGTTCGAGACTGTCACGGCTCATTGCCGATTTTTATTGGCAGGCATTATGTGTAATGCCGACTTAGCTCAGTTGGCAGAGCATCTGTCTTGTAAACAGGGGGTCGAAGGTTCGAATCCTTTAGTCGGCATTAGTAATGCGGAAGTAGTTCAGTGGTAGAACATCACCTTGCCATGGTGGGGGTCGCGGGTTCGAATCCCGTCTTCCGCTTTGCCAATTCTATAATTATGCCGGGGTGGCGGAATTGGCAGACGCACAGGACTTAAAATCCTGCGGTCAGTGATGACCGTACCGGTTCGATCCCGGTCCTCGGCATTTTTGCACCCATAGCGCAACTGGATAGAGTGTCTGACTACGAATCAGAAGGTTGTAGGTTCGACTCCTACTGGGTGCATTTTCGGGAAGTAGCTCAGCTTGGTAGAGCACCTGGTTTGGGACCAGGGGGTCGCAGGTTCGAATCCTGTCTTCCCGATTGAAACGTTTTGTTTATTCATTAGTTTCTTTGTTTTTCGCGGTGTAGCTCAGCTGGCTAGAGCGTCCGGTTCATACCCGGGAGGTCGAGGGTTCGATCCCCCCCGCCGCGATAGGCCGGATATATGCGAGTTTGGACCTTTAGCTCAGTTGGTTAGAGCAGACGGCTCATAACCGTCCGGTCGTAGGTTCGAGTCCTACAAGGTCCATAGGTTACTTGGACGCTGTAGCATATTTGGTTTTTATGGAGGATTACCCAAGTCTGGCTGAAGGGAACGGTCTTGAAAACCGTCAGGTGGGTCAAACCACGCGAGAGTTCGAATCTCTCATCCTCCTTTATTATCGCGGGATGGAGCAGTCTGGTAGCTCGTCGGGCTCATAACCCGAAGGTCGCAGGTTCAAACCCTGCTCCCGCAATTTTGGTCCGTTGGTCTAGTTGGTTTAGGACGCCTGCCTGTCACGCAGGAGATCACGAGTTCGAGTCTCGTACGGACCGTTATGGCTCGGTAGCTCAGTCGGTAGAGCAACGGATTGAAGCTCCGTGTGTCGGCGGTTCGATTCCGTCCCGCGCCATTGGTTTTTCTTTATTTTATAGACTTTATGCGGGTGTAGTTCAGTGGTAAAACCACAGCCTTCCAAGCTGTTGTCGCGAGTTCGATTCTCGTCACCCGCTTTTTATGGGCCTATAGCTCAGCTGGTTAGAGCGCACGCCTGATAAGCGTGAGGTCGATGGTTCGAGTCCATTTAGGCCCATATTTTTGGAGAAGTACTCAAGTGGCTGAAGAGGCGCCCCTGCTAAGGGTGTAGGTCGCGTAAGCGGCGCGAGAGTTCGAATCTCTCCTTCTCCGTTTTATGACCCGTTGGTCAAGTGGTTAAGACACCGCCCTTTCACGGCGGTAACATGGGTTCAAATCCCGTACGGGTCATTTTCAATTTTATATTATCGCGGGATGGAGCAGTCTGGTAGCTCGTCGGGCTCATAACCCGAAGGTCGCAGGTTCAAACCCTGCTCCCGCAATTTTGGTCCGTTGGTCTAGTTGGTTTAGGACGCCTGCCTGTCACGCAGGAGATCACGAGTTCGAGTCTCGTACGGACCGTCTATTTATTAGTCTTACACTTTGCTGTAAGGCTTTTTTATTAAAAAAAAAGCAATAGGCACTCGTCTTTTGAAATAAAAGATCGTACAAATGTTAATACAAAAGCAGCTTTCCACTAAAGTCCGGTGTAACACGACTCTGATGGAAAGCTGCTTTCTTAAAAAATAATTTGCTGCTATTGTACAATACTGTAATTTTGCTGATAAAAATGATTTTGACTATCATTGAATAAGTTTATTTTTTGATAGCTTTTGCTCTTTATCCATTGATCTAAGCTACTTGATGTCCTCCAAATGGTTAATAGCAAACTTTCGTTGGTACGGACCTTATTTTCGCATAAATAAGCAGCTAGCATTCCTGAGGGCAGGATGGAGGTCAAAATATTATGATTAACGGCAGCGTACCAAATTTTTTGATTATCATTGTCCAATTTTAAAAATTCAAAGTGAAATAATCCAGTAAATTCATCGTTACCGATATGACCTAATAGGCGATAGTTAATTGGTGTTTTAAATATGGATGGTTTGCCGGATATATCAATTAATTGTAATTGGTTGTCTTGTGGAGTTGCTTGCAATAGCCTGAAGTTACGATCAGTATTTTGGGCCATTATTTTGGTTAATAACTCTTCACTGCCAAAGGTTGCGCTAATTTGTTTTAACATTATAATCATCCTCCTAACCAGATTATAGGAGTTTTATAAGTTAAAATAAAATGATACTATCTAGGTGTGTCAACAATATAAATGGAGGAAAATATGAAAATTACAATTTTAGGATTTTATGGCGGCTATCCATATGATAACCAAGCAACGTCGGGTTATTTGATTCAAACAGAAAACTATAATTTATTACTAGACTGTGGCAGTGGCGTACTGCTGAAATTAGAACAAGTTCTCGATCCACTTCAATTGAATGCCGTTATTTTATCACATTATCATGCTGATCACATCGCAGACGTGGGTGTTTTACAACACTACTGGCAACTAAATAATGGAATAAAGCAACAACCTATTTTACCAATTTATGGACATAAAGAAGATCAAGCTAATTTTTCAAAACTGAATTGGACCAACGCTACTGTTGCAAAAGCTTATGATCCAGATTTAACTTTAAAATTGGGACCCTTTGATGTTAATTTTTTGGCAACCAAACATCCTGTAACTGCTTATGCAATGAGGTTTACTGAAAGGAAAACAAATCATAGTTTTGTTTTTACGGCAGATACTGCTTATATGGATGCTCTGGTTGCATTTGCTAGTCACGCAGATTTATTAATCACAGACACTAATTTTTTAGCGGAACCGACAGGTGCAAAGTGGCACTTGACTGCGGAAGAATCAGGCAGAATTGCTTCTGAAGCGGAAGTTAAACAATTATTGCTATCACATCTACCTCAAAATATTGATCCTAAAAAGTTAGTTACTAGTGCTAAAAAAGTTACAAATAGTAAGCTGATTGTGAAATATGCTGCTACTGGAAAGGTGATTGAAATCTAGTTTTTAAGTTATTTAAGTAATAATTGAAATAAATTCACAAAAAAATCATAATTAAAATCTTTTTGAATCAATTAGTGAATAAACGATTGTAGTCAACTGAATAATGGACAAAAACACGTTAATGAATGCATATAAATAGCTTATTATACATTATTCAATAAAAAGTGTTTTAAAAAGTTTGACTTTCATTTCAATGATTTTTAAAATCAACTATCTTTTTTTTTCTTTTTGTTGTATAATTAAAAGCGTAGCAGGGAATTACATCATAGTTAATTACAGCTATGGTGGTTGAAGGAGGCAAACTGATATGGTTACACTTTATACATCTCCAAGTTGCACATCGTGTCGTAAAGCACGTGCTTGGCTGCAAGAACACAATATTCCTTATAGAGAACGGAACCTTTTTTCAGAACCATTGTCAATGGATGAAATTAAAACAATTCTTCGAATGACAGAAGATGGCACTGAGGAAATCATTTCAAAACGTTCAAAGGCTTTTCAAAAATTACACGTTAATTTAGATGATTTACCAATGAAAACATTATATGAATTGATTCAAAAGAATCCGGGCTTGCTTCGTCGCCCAATTATTATTGATGATAAGCGATTGCAAGTTGGCTATAATGAAGATGAAATTCGACGATTCTTGCCACGTGAAGTGCGGGCGCTAGAGTTGGCAGAAGCACAACGACAAGCCAATTTATTTTAAATGATAAATGTCTGATGCATGATTATGTGTGTCAGACATTTTTGCTTGTGCTTTCCTTTACTTTTTAGTAAAAACGGTTAGAATATACAATAAATAAGAAGCATTTTGTGCGGATCGAAAGGGGTGCTAGTTCAATGGAAATGGAACGAATTAACGAAAACACGATTCGTGTGTTGATCGGAAATGATGATTTGACACAACGAGGGATTACTGTCCTTGATTTGTTGGGAAATCATCAGCAGATCGAAAGCTTCTTTTACAGTATTTTAGAAGAAGTTGATACTGAACATCAGTTTCAGGACAACGACTCGGTTACTTTCCAAGTTTTACCAAATCGAAACGGGTTAGAATTGTTTATTAGTAAGAATGGGATTGATGAAGAAGTCATTGCTGACCAAACTGATGACGATCAAAATTTGCAAACAGATGACATTTCTGATTTTCTAAAACGGCAATTAGAACAAACCGATGCTAAGCATTCAGATCAACGTAAAAGTGCAATTGGTGCTGATGAGTTGGATGAGGCAGTTAATAACCAAGAATTAGAGAAGAGTATTACAGTTATTAAGTTGTCTGACTTTGAAAATATGGTCCAAATTGCGCGTGTATTACATTTAGAAAATGCGATTTCCAATTTATATACGTATCGCGACGACTATTATCTAGAGATTATTTTCTTTGTTGATCAAACAACACCTGAAACAATTAAAGATGAACTAGCAATTGCTTATGAGTACGGTGATAAGGCAAATGTCACTGCGGATGTTTTAAATGAACATGGTAAGAAGGTTATGGATAACTCAGCCCTTGAGCTGACGCGATTTTATTTTTCTAAGTGATTTGGGAATTATCTGGAGTCACAAGGATTGATATACCGCGGTTTATCAATAGTCAATAATTCCAAATAGTTCCACTTTTTCACCTATAAAGTGAGAAGTTGGTGGGGAACGTAAACTTTTACACACTTTCTTACTCACCTTAGTCGCTCAATCCTTTTTCATGGAAGGGATTGAGCGATTTTTTTGTTAGCAAAAATTACCCAAACACGGACATATTTTTTACTATTTCCTTCGCTCGTTTTTCCGTACCTGTGTCATATTTGAGTGTCATATCAAGATGAGAATGTCCCATAATATTTTGAACATCAACCGGATCAGCAGCTTGTGGCATTGCAAAAGTAGCAAATGCATGTCGCATTAAATGTGGATAGATGTGGAACCCAATTTCATCAGAGACTAAATCAAAATGATGGTTGATAGTTGTATAGTTCATTGGTCTGGCATCACGATTAACAAAAATAAAGGAGTCTTTTTTTAATTGCTTATCACACTCCGAATAAATTTGACGTGAAGCATTAATCGCATTCTGTAAAATCTTGTGTACTTTGGGGGTAATTGGAACATCACGGTATGAACGCTTATTTTTTAGTGTATTCCCGTCTGGTGCTGCAAGGGTTCTGGATATTTCTACTTGAACGTGGTCCAAGAATACATATTGAGGTTGCATACCCATAATTTCACCGTGTCTAAGTGCCAATAGGGACAGGTAAAACATTCCAAGACCAATTGGGTCTAATACCCGATTGGCTGCGTCTATGGCCTCAAAATACTTATCTTCGGTAATCGATAAGTTGCGTTTGTGTTTATCAGTATCTTTGACACGACAACGCTTAATTCGATTGATTGGAATTAACTCATCTTCTACTGCTTCGTTTAGCATAATACTAAAATTATGTTTGATAGTACTAATTGTCTTAGACGAGTAGCCAATCTTGGTTGACGATTTACCAACACGTTCGATTTCGTATAATGAATTCAAATATTCTTGGAACTCATTACGATTAATGTCTTCCAATTTAGTATTACCATATCGTGGCAAAATGTGATTATTAAAAATCATGTCATAGTCACGGATAGTATCTGGTTTCCAATCGTTTACGTCTGTATGCCGTTTTCGCCAAAGATTAAAGTATTCTTGAACACTGACATGTTTGGCGGTTCCATTGTTTAACATTGCCTGATGAATTGCTTCATCAGCCCATTGGGTAGCTAGTCGTGAATTTTTTAAACCTTGTTTTTCGAATAAAAGTTGATTGCCTAGAATTGTTTTCTTAAATCTAACACGATAACGTTTGTCACCATCTTTAGTTTTATAGCTTCTAACTCGTGGATCACGTTTCAATTTTTGTTCATCTAAATATTTCATTTTATTTATCCTTTCAAATTAGACCGAGCTAAGGCAATTTTTTTGGATAAATGTTTGTCAGGTCACTTCCTTTCAGGTATACTAAATAAGTCAGAATCAGATACTCTTGTAGTGTCAGGTTTGTAAGCACACTCTCAAAACTTTGGTCGGGGATGAGGGTGTGCTTTTTTTATTGGTGAATTAATTGTTTGCCATATTATCGTACTGATTTGAAACAGTTTTATCAGCATCAGAATAATCAGATGCAAAATCATTATAGCTACCAGATGGAGAAGTAACGGTATCGCTAAAAGATTTCAAATCGGTATATGCTTTTTTATACGCCGTGTAATTATATTTATCGTTCTTGTGCTTTTCCATGGTATCAAGCAGTTTCTTTTCTGATTTGACATCACTATCAATTGAATAAACATCATCAATGTTGTCAGTCATTATATTGCTGACTGTATCAGTGGGGTCATAATCATCACCAGAGTTATCAATAGCAGTGCCCCATGCTTTATAAACTGTATTTCCTAAGTCCTCACAATTAGATCCAATTACTGCATATTTTGATGTAAACTTATCCGACGCAGCTTTAAAGGCATGCTCATCCTGTTTTTCCTGAGCTTGTGCTACCCGTTCTTGATGTAACTCAACGGCACCAGCCCCAAGAAATCCAACGATGCCAACCGTAATACCTGTGCCTAAGACGATTAGTGAAGTTTTAATTTTTCTTTCTTTTGCATAATCAATTATCAACATTACAGTACCGACAATAGTAACAACAATCCCAATAACACAAATAAATCCTAAAAACGTAGACATAAATTTCACTCCCAATAGTTTCACCGAGTTTAATGTCGTCTGTGTTAGGGACAATAAATAGATTTTAATAATGAGTGAATGCATATGTAAATCCACCATAGTGGTGGAATGAATAATTTAATTTCCTAAATGTTGAATAGCATAATCCGCTTGTTCTGCTGTAAATTGTTCACCAGCAGTTGAAGTTAATTGTTCACGGATTGCATCTACAGACATAGCTTGATCATCTTGATAACTCTTTGCTTTGGCAAGAGCATTTTTATCCCAATTAACACCCTTCAAATTCTTCATTGCATAATTAGCAGCGTCTTCTGAAAAGCCTTCACCAGAGTCAGAAGTTAATTGTGCTTTAACAGATGCTTCCGACATATCCATTGTTGTTGCATAGGATTGAGCTTTGATTAGAGCATTTTTGTATTCTGTTGGCACTTTTTCTGATGAGGATGATGATTTTGCAGATGATGATTCGCTAGAGGATGAGCTACTGGATGTTGAACTTGATCCATTTCCCATTTGTGAACCCACACCAATAACGATAATAATAATTAAAACCCAGAACCAGAAACGTTTGTAGAATGGTTTCTTTTGTACATAAGTTTTTCCATCTTCACCCTGAATTTTTTTAGACATAATATACCTGACTCCTTGAATTTTATTTAACCAATGAGACCACTTCATTAATTAGGTAGGCGGCTTTTATTGTCGTCAGCCATTCGGACAATACATATTAATCATTACTATATAAAACTTGTTCAGCAGCATCTCGTAGATGCTCAGGAACGGCGAACATTTCCATAAATGAATCGACGTCCACGTACTCATCTGGTTTATCTTCTAAATAATAGGATGCTAATAAATTTAATGCAGTAATGTTAGCTTTTAATTCAATACCATATCTTGATGGTGTAAAATACAAAGCTCTCATTGAATGATCACCATTAACAATGTGCCCAATTTCATGAGCAAACTGTAATGGTATCTGTCGTTTATCCTTGTAATTCGTATTAACTATTATGGTACGTGACTCTGTGTTGGCAGCAGCTACAGTACTAGAATCTAAATGCTTTGTTAGAATAAACCCTATATTATGTTTCATAGCATAATTACATAAATCTATTACGATATCGTCCATATTATTTACCTCTTAACAGCCGTTTAATTAGTTCTTTGTCTTCATCGGGTATTGGTTTCCCATCAAATGTCATGATTACATCATCTGAATCATCTAGAGCAGCACCTAGGTCGATTTTAGTTGGTTCAATATTTTCTTTTTCACCAGTTAATTCCTCATATGTTGATCCGACTATCCGTGCTACTTCTTTTATAGTTGCCTTGGTGGGAACATGTGTCTTCCACCCATAGATAGCATTTTCGCTAAGTCCGGCTTTAATCGCAACTTCTTTTACATTCATTCCATGAATTTTTGCAAGTTTTTGAACTCTTTCAAATAGTGTCATTTGGGCATTCCTCCAAATAACTGAAAATAAAAAGTATTATATTCGTACAAATGTATTGACATAAAGTACGAACGTCGTTATACTTTATTCATCAGCTAAGGTTATTAGCTAATAAGCAAAACAAAACGAACATGTTTAAACGTTGGCAGACGTGAGTTACATGACTTTTAATTGCTTATTTAACTGTGCACTAATTGTACGACGATAATACTTTTTAGTCAATAACTTTTATAGCTGAAATTATTAATTAAAAAAGGAAGTAGGTGAACACATACATGTCAACACTTGAGAAACGGTTTAAGAAACGATTAATTGACAAAGAAATGAAGCAAGTTGAGGTTGCTAGACATTTTGAATGGTCGGATCAATATCTACGTCAATTAGTTACCGGAACAACTATGGGACCAGCAGCCGAGAAAAATTTGCAGAAGGTCAAAGAATATTTAGGAATGAAGTAGGGGGAATGGATGTGAAAAAAGTAATTACAGTTGAAGAAGAAAATGAATTAGCAGCATCACTGGTTGAATTTGTACAAGAACACGAATTGACCACGTCACTATGGCAACATTTATCAACTTTGGTAATTAAAGAATTTCAGCAAAACGCAACAATAAAAAAAGAATGACCACCAATATTTTGGAGTAACTAATTATCTCAAATAGAAAGGAGCACCACAATGAACGATTTAGTAATTATGAAAGAACAGCAAGCAGTAACAAGCAGCTTGCAGGTATCGGAAACGTTTGGAAAGAATCATCATGATGTCTTAGATGCCATCGACAATCTCACTCAGGAAAATCACGGAGTGAAAAATATGTTTTCAGAATCCCTATATACGAATAGCCGTGGCAGACAATATCGGCAAATCTTTATGAATCGCGACGGTTTTACATTATTGGCTATGGGATTCACTGGTACACGGGCATTAGGATTCAAACTTAAGTACATTGATGCATTCAATCAAATGGAACGACAGATTGAACAAACAGGTGGTTACCAAGTACCAACAAATATGGCTGAGGCATTAAGACTTGCAGCTGATCAGGCTGAAAAAATTGAAGTATTGAAGCCTAAAGCATTATTCGCTGATGCAGTAGCAACTAGTCACACATCAATTTTAGTTGGCGATCTAGCCAAGATTTTAAAACAGAACGGAATTGAAACAGGTGCACGTAGATTATTCAACTGGTTACGAGAACAGCATTACTTAATTAGTCGCAAGGGCGCTGATTATAATTCACCGACACAACGTTCGATGGAATTAGGGTTATTTGAAATTAAAGAATCAACACACATCAATGGTGATGGAGTAACAGTTACTACTAAGACACCAAAAGTTACTGGCAAAGGGCAAAGCTACTTTATCAACAGATTTTTACAGGCAAACTAGGTGAGACATATGGGCAGAAATAAAGAAGGTGATTTAAATGTTCAACATTGAGTTCAATGATCAAGCAAGTAAATCATTTTTAGAAACATTTACTCAGCAACTATTGGACAGTATGAAACCCCTAATCGACAAACAACGTGACCATGATGAAATTGTTAATCAAACTTATTTACAAAAAAATGTATTTCACTGTCGTGCTGAGACTATGGCAGCAATTGTGAACACAGCAGGGTTTCCACGAATGCAGTTAGGCGACAAAGAAAATTACAGCTACTCCCTTAAAGCAGTTGATGAATGGGTTAAGAACAATCAACTGCGAAATTAAACAAATGACCGAGCTAAGGCAATATAGGGGGAATTAATTATGTACGTGTTAATCGGAATATATTTACAGAAAATTATAGCAACAGGTGTATGGATTGCTGTTGGATATGGAATTGGAAAGGTTGGAAAAGATAAATTGTTTGGAGAAGGTGAAAAATGATTAACGAAAATTATTATCTTATTCAAACAAATTTAATCTACAAAAAAACCGACTTGAGCGGCAACTCAAATCGGCTAGATATGAAAAATATGATTAACAGAATCTTAGCACGATTGGGGATGTCACGCAATGGGACTCGATAACCCAATTACAAAAGGTGTTGCCGATGAGTTCTGGGATGGTAACGGTCAACCAGCAAACAACAAGCGGGAACTAGCTGACGGAACGTCGTTCTACGAAGATGACTGGATCGATGGCGCACGCGATTATATTGCAAAGAACGGATTAACAGATTTTTTAGATTTGTGGTCAGAAAGGGTGAATAAATAATGAATTTAGAACCAGTAGTATTTGATCGATTTGAAGCGACTAAGAAGAACTTAGGAAGTGTGTTAGATAAGTACCGGGATTTAGTTGTGACTGACGCTAAGCAGGCTAAAAAAGTAAGAGCTGGGTTAAACAAGCTTACTAAAGATATTGATGATCGAAAAAAGGAGCTTAAAAAGCCTTACGTTGACGCATACAAGGGTATGGAACAGCAAGTAAACGAACTCAAATCAATGATTCATGAAGTTAAAGAACCAATCGATGCACAAATCAAAACAATTGAGATGGGCGAAAAGCTACGCAGGGAAACGAGAGTTAAAGATTTGATTGCCGATATGGCATTTAGTTACCAAATCGACCCAGATAAGGTCGAGGTTAAATCGAAATGGTTAACCAAATCAATAAGTGATATTGAGCTTAAACGTGAAATTAGCGAGCAGTTAACGCTCATGAACCGGTTTAGTGTTGGCAAGCTACCAGACGGCATAAACAAGCAGTCAGGACAGTTTATTAATGATGATGGTGAGATTGTTTATAAATACAGTGTCAGCCTTTACGTCACCGATGATGAGCTAGAAACGGTAGCTAGTTGTTTAGATGAAAATGAGATCCATTACATGCAGAACAAGGAGGGATAAATATTGGAAATTGTAAATGCAAAAAACATTAAACGAAACAAAAATTGGCGAGTGATTATTTACTCCAAGCCGGGTGTTGGTAAAACATCATCAATTAAGTATCTCAAAGGTAAGACGCTCGTGTTGGATTTAGATAATTCAGCCAAAGTGCTTGAGGGGTTGGATGTTGATGTTATCCAATTTGATCGTTCAAAGCCAGAAGAAGAATTGATTGAGTTCTTGAAGCAGGCGACTGAGTTAACTAAAAAGTATGACAACTTAGTGATTGATAATATTTCATCGCTTGAAAAGGATTGGTTTGTTGAAAAAGGACGTGCTTCACATAACGGCATTAGTAACGAACTGCAAGACTACAGTCAATGGACGAACTACTTTGCTCGCATCATGATTGTTGCTTACTCGTTAGACAACATCAATATCCTCACAACGGCATGGGAAACACAGAATGACGTAACTACCGAGACTGGCCAAACATTCAGCCAGTACGCGCCGCAAATTAGAAAGAGTGTACGTGATGGTTTGTTAGGTATGGCTGATGTGGTCGGTCGAGTAGTTATCAATCCTAAGACTGGTGGCCGTGGTGTGATTCTACAAGGCAATGACGGAATCTTTGCCAAGAATCGATTAGATGACAGAACGTCAGCACCAATTGAAGAATTGTACAGCTTTGGATCAGAACAAAATAAAACAACAAAAAAAGAAGAAAAGGCAGGTAAATAATCATGACTAAACATACACCAAACTATTCAAACATTCAGGAACACAGTTATGGACCACTTCCAGAAGGAACTTACGAGATGGTAATCAACAAAGTGCAGGAAACAGCTACAAAAAGTGGTGCAGAGTCATTACAAATTGACTTGATTGTACGCAACGATTTAGATGGTGTGCCTGAACTGAAAGGTACTAATGCACAATATCATAATCGCCATGTATTTAATGATAACTGGAAACGTAAAACAACTAAAGAATACGATTTAGACGGCATGGATAGCATTTTGAAAGCTGTTGGCTGGCCAGATAAAAAAGCGGTAGATTATCCAGATGAATTTATCAAATTCATGTCGCGTAAGCCAGTTAAAGTTTTTGTAAAAACTGAAGATAATACTTATCAAGGCAAGACGACAGAAGTTAATCGAGTAGCTCCATGGAATTACAGTACCACTGATTTCCCAAACGTAGCACATAAATTTAAAACAGATGATATTAATGATGCAGCTAACAATGCACAAGCAGGGATGAACCAAGCTAGTACACAAAACGGTGCCAATGATCCGTTTGCTAATAATGGCAAGCCAATCGACATCTCAGATGACGATTTGCCATTCTAAATTGGGGTGATGATCAATGGCCAAACAAGGTTGGATAAAGATCTACAGAAAAATAACTGATTCGCTTGTTTGGTCGGATCCTAATCTCCTGAAGATGTGGATCTTATGCCTAACTAAAGCGAGTCACGAAACAGGATCGTTTAATTTCAACGGTAAAGAAATACTTTTGCACAGCGGTGAATTCGTCACAGGGCGCATAGCAATAGGCAATGAGTACAACTACGGTTCACCAAACCGCCATCAAATTTCTGCTGACTCTGCATGGAGATTGCTAAAGAAATTAAAAAGTATGGAAATGTTGCACATCAAAACAACTACTAAATACAGCGTGGTTACAGTGATTAAGTGGGACGAGTACCAAGAAACTGCACAGCACACCGCCAACACTCCGCCATCAAACCGCCAACACTCCGCCACATACAAGAATGTAGAGAATGCTAATAAAGAACACTCTTTGTCGGGCAAACCCGACAGCACAAAAATTGATTTTGAAGATTTCTTTAATTGGTTTAATAAAAAAACTGGACGGCATTTTAAAAATGTTAAAGGTAATCGAACAAATATTAATAATCGAATTAAAGAAGGATACACCAAAGCTGATTTAGCAAAAGTGGTCGAATATAAAGCAAGCCAGTGGAAAAATGATCCAGAAATGAATCAATTTTTACGACCTAGTACATTATTTATACCAAGTAAATTTGAAGGATATTTGAATGATGCTAATTCGGCTAATAATAAGCACAAAAAGGCCGAATCTACAGTAGTTGATGATATAGGAAATAAAGAAAAGCAGAAGGAACAAGCAGATGAGGCTACTAAAAAATATTTAGCAGCACATCCAGAACTACAAGAATGAACTTGCCTGAACCACATGGGCTAAAAAAGAAAGAAAATTCCGCTAAAGAAAGAAGGACGTAGCAACGTGAATAATGATATTGAGGGTTCGATCATCATAGTTCTACTTAATGATCCACATTTAATTAACACTGTTGCAGTTAACTCAGAGTGGTTTGTTGATCACAATTACAAAGCTGTTTTTGATGCAATTGATGAGTTGGGGGGATCAGATGCCGAATTAATGAATATATATGGCAAGGCCAAGATGATTTATCCAGATCTTACACTATCTTTTCACGAGTTAATTAAGCTACAAGGGCAGTTTATTACTGCTGCTAATTTGTACAGCAATGTCAAATATTTGCACAAGTTGGCTGTTAAACGTGATGTTGATGTAGCTGTTAGAAATTATCAGAAATCACCATTTGCAGAAACAGAGCAAGGATTATTGGATGCTCTTAATAATTTAAAAAATATTGGTGAAGTTGAAGATAGCGGTGATATCAAGAAGACACTGGAAGACCTGCAATATCGTTTAGACCATGAACAGCCTAGTGGCATTAAGACTTATAAGAAGTTGGATACATTGCTGGCCGGTGGATTATATGGATCCATGTTGTTGACGATTGGTGCTCGCCCATCTGTTGGTAAGACAGCATACAGCGTCAATCTGGCCTATGAAATTTTGAAACAAGATCCAGAAATTCATTTGGATTATTTCACCTTAGAAATGAGCAAACGAGAAATGATAAATCGTTTTGTTTCAAGAGACACTGGTTTTTCTAGTCAACTATTACGTAATCCAGCATCTGAATTGAATGATATTCAAAAAGAAATTGTAAAGCGTGGGATGGGATGGATTGTAAGACACGATTTGCATATCTATGACAAGCTACCAACACTTGATGGAATCGTTCAGACGATTAGACGAAATGCTGCTCAAATGGATAAGGATAAATATGTTGCGATCATAGACTATGTAGGCTTGATATCTGTTTCTGGTAATAAAGATCGTTGGATTGAGGTTGGCCAAATTACAAGAGAACTAAAAATTACGGCTAACGAGTTTGATGTTCCAATCATTGCATTAGCACAACTAAATCGTGGCATTGAATCAAGGAACGATAAAACACCACAGCTTAGCGATCTAAGAGAGTCAGGTTCTATTGAACAAGATAGTAACGTTGTAGGGTTCCTATATCGTCCATATGAGGAGCAACGAGAAGTTGAACAACTAATTATCCAGAAGAACCGTGAAGGCTCTCTAGGACGAATTAATTACCATTTTAATGGTGAAGAAATGTTATTTCAGGAGTTGTGATGAATATGGCATACATGGACTATAACGAATATAAAGAATTAATGAAGTCAGCTAACTACAAAGAGAGCTTAGCGGTCAAGGCAATGCTAGGAAGAGCAAAATATTATTCCTACGTTCAGAAGAAGCTGCAAGCAACGTTTAACAAACATCCTAGTGATTCACTTCAAAAATTCATCAGGCAATATGACACAAAACGGATTGAAGACGTATGGCAGGCATTCTGGATAGCTGAGCAAGAGCATGAACAAGGGTGGCAATTTATTGAAGATGGTGAAACGTATCTGTCTGCTTTACTCATCAAATATGAGGGCGATATAAGCCGCGCTAGTGAGTCTGAACAGTTAAGCAATGATTTAGTCGTATTGCTAGACAGATTGGACACAGAGCAACGACAAGGGGAATGAAGCATGGATCACGAGATTAACAGTTATGTAATAGTCATTAAGACACAGCCACGGGTAGTATTTCTAGATAAACAAAAAGCCACAGACTATGCCGACAAGTATAAAGGCACAGTAGAAGTGGTTAAGTTACGAATTGGAGGATAGCACATGTTAATTAAAATATTAATGTTTATTGCAGGCTATATAACTTTTGTACTGTTTTTGGGCAAGCTGCTGAGCATGAAGTGATACGCGATGTAGTAATTAAACGTGCTAAACGGATGCACATTAAACTGGAGGGTATGTGATGGAAATTAGACCAAATTATGTTTGGAGATGGCGAAGATGATTAAGTTTAGAGTGTGGGACAACGAGTGCAAGGTAATTAGGGAATATGACGAATTGAAAGGGTTGACCTTGGATGCCTTAGATGCAAGTTATTTTAAGCTTGAACAGTTTACCGGCCTGAAAGACGTGAACGGCAAAGAAATTTATGAAGGCGATATTGTTCACTGTGAAAATGATTATCAAGGCACTGATTACACCGGAAAAGTTATGTTTTTCAATGGTTGATTCTGCGTTTGGACAGGTGGATTTCGTAATTATGTTTGGGACGATATGATTCCAGAGATTATTGGTAACACTCACGAGAACATGGAATTGTTGGAGGTAGACGAATGAAGCACGGACACAAACGATCAGCAATCAGGAAAAAGAAACGGCGCATGGCGCAACATGCCAAAGAACATCTTGAGGAGGCAGATAAATGAACGATGATATGATGCCGATTCAAAAAATAGAAAGTATTACATTCGAATTAAAAAATGGAGGCAGGCAAATGAAAATGACAGGTGAAGAACTAGCCAAACAGTTTGGCGAATTAAATTGGTTTGATGGTTACTACAGCGGCAGTTCACACATTACGTTTAATTTAGTATCAAAACAGGAATACGAAGTGCCAACCGCAAAAGTCAAAGTGCCAGCGTGGTTTGATGAATGGGTCAAGAGAGACACTGACAAAACAAACTTAATTTATTGTATTGTGACCAACCAGACAGAAAATAGAAAACTAGATGATACCGGTTATGACGATAAGCTTAATTTCATCAAAGCCATCATAAACGGCTACAAAGTTGAGAAAGAACAGCTGTACAGAATTCCATTACCAAATTTGAAAACATCAGATGGATATCAACAATATTTGTCAAGGAAAAGTAAACGAAACGGTCATTGGTTTGCGAGTCGCAGACAAAGTAATTTAATTCAAACGTTTACGAAAGCGGAGATTGAGCAAGTGCCAGGGGCATATAAGCAAGATGCTGTGGAGGTTGAAGCAGATGAAAATAATTAGCTTACAGAGTGTTGGATTAGGTGCCTATGAGCAAGATGGCATTACTGGTAATATGTCGCCAACTCCAATGGTGAAAATGATTGGATTTCCATTTGATACGAACCCGTATGGGCCGACAAGTGAGGACACACCAAAGGTTGTCTCAATCGAATTAGCGATTGACAGTATGCTGCCAAGAAATACTACTGATGATGGTTGGATAGGCTATTCCGATTTGTATTACAAGGTAACCACATCAGATGGTCATATTAGATTGTTGCCTGAGCAATCGTATATCGCTGAATGGGTGGATGATGACGAAAATTAATATGGAATTGCTCCATGTGTTGGAGAGTGACTATGGGAATCTTTCCCATGTCCCAGAAGATGACAAACGACTAGCAGAATTACGTAAGCCGTTCATGGTTGAAAGAAGTCAAGAAGACCGCCAATCGTCACGTGTGGTGAAGATCAATCAAGCACTGGACAAATATATAGCATTAGGTGTTAAGAACGGCTGGTCAAAGGTAGAGACACTTTACTGGCTTAATAAGTCGGGACCGCTTCGAATCAATGTGACTAATTCACAAATCGAAAGACGTATATCGTTTAGGCCAATTAGTTTAACAAGAAAGCCGATGGACTTTGATCACAACGATCAGTCGCATATTGACAAAATCATTTTGGATAAGAAAGCACACGGAAAGTCGTTTGATCAGATTACAATGATAATTAATGATCTAGGTTATGGAACGTTTGTAGATGCACCATATGTTAATCGTCGGTATCGTAAGTTGATACCAAAATCATCATACAAAAGCGTTCCGGAATTAACTGGTGAAGAAAAGCGAATCGTTGATGTACAGATTGAGGTAGCTATGAACACTGAAATGAACATCGACAATCTAGTTCAGTATTTGAATGGCTTGTCTAAGATCAAACATGAAGTGATACGTGATGTAGTAATTAAACGTGCTAAACGGATGCACATTAAACTGGAGGGTATGTAATGGAACTTTTTAACGATAATTTTCAAAATTACAAACGTTATGGCATTCCCAAAGCTCAGTTGGTTATCGCAGATATTCCGTACAACATTGGGAATAATGCTTATGGGTCAAGCCCTGAATGGTACGAGGGCGGAAATAATAAGAACGGTGAAATATTGCTGTTGTGAAGAGGAACCGTAAATGTTAAAGCCGTGTCGAATTACAGCGTGAGGGAGTTATTTAAATGGAAAAGAGGCTGAAAAATGAAAACAAGACAGCATGATTTCGACCCGGCTAACAATTTAGTCGAGGACTTGAAATTCAAACCGAAACCAAAAGCAAGCAAGCTAGTGTTGTTTTTCAGATGTTTATTAATCGCGATTTGTATCTTTGGGGATGTGTCCGCATTAATTTGCATCTATTGGTTCGTGTTATTCGGATGGTTCAACACAACCGCGTTCATGTTCATACCGCTAATATTTTTCAGTTGGTTAATATACGACACGATTAAATATATCCGAGGTGACAGACGATGAGGTATGAATGTCGCAATATGTTTGGCGGTGAAGTAATTGCCACATTTAGGACATACGAAAAAGCAGAAGAGTTTATCGACGCATCAGCGGACTACCCAGACTGGTGGACTGTTCCTGCAATGACGATTGTGGAGGTGTCAGAAGATGAAGAAAGCAATTAATGGAATCTTCCTAGCCTTGTTAGCAGGCTCAATCGCAATCTTAACTGGGTATGCTGCTTATGTATTTTTGCATGGACTAACAGACCTAGGCTGGTTATTAGTGGCATGTGATATTGTAGCAGCTGGTACATTTATATTGTTTTGGCGAGGTGATTAGCCGTTGCAATATGAACTGACAATACCAGGCGAACCAGTTGCACAGGGCAGACCTAGATTTGTTTCTCGTGGCAAATTTGTAACAACATATGATCCGCCAAAATCAAAAGAATATAAAAAACACATCGTTGATGTTGTTGCTCAGACGTGGTCAAACAAAGCATTGGATGAACCGTTATCCGTGATGATTAAAGTTTATAGACCAATTCAAAAATCAACGTCAAAAAAGCTATATGCTTTAAAAGCCACAGGAGACGTTCTACCGATTAAAAAGCCCGACGTAGATAATTACACTAAAGGTATATTAGACGGTCTGTCACAGGCTAATATTTGGACTGACGATAACTTGGTGTGTGAGGTTATTACGCAGAAGCAATATAGTGATAATCCACGAGTTGAAATTGTAATTAAAGAGATCAATTCAATTAATGAATTTGAATATCAAATGGAGGAACCATAATGAATGAAATTAAAGACAACACTATTGATGTAGAAGCAGTATTAGCAGATGTTCACCCAACGAATAAAGGAGTTACTAAGATAACTCTTGAAGTTGATACAGCAATGTTAGATGGGCATATTGGTGAGTTAGCCAATTTAATTAATTCAAAGGTTACTCTAGCAATTACTCCAAACCAAACAGAGCTAGATACTGATGAGCGACGTGAAGCGGACGGACAAACTGAAATGGAATTGGATAAATAATTGCATAAAAAAAGACGCTCCCAATTAAGGAAACGTCACCACTCAAAATTAACTTACAAATTTAATTATAACACAAGGGGTGGCGTAGATTGGGAAGTCATAACAGTTTCCAGTGGCTTAAAACATATCTGGATAACGAAGAAGAGATTGCCAACATTGAGCTAGATTTGAGACGAACTGAAATCGAGCTATCCAGATATACTGATGGTGATCTCAGGAATATCAAGCTGAACAAGAAGTCTAATGCTTCACAGCTTGAAGAGATAATTGCTGAATACAAGAAGTTGCTAGAACAGGATTACAAGATTAAAGACGAAGTCATGAACTTGCTAGATCGGTTCAGTGGAATTGAGAATACTATATTGAAAGAGAAGTATATCAATGGCAAAACATTGATGGATATTGCAGACATACCAGACATTGGCTATTCATATCAGACTATCAAACGTGTTCATGCAGAGCTAAAACGCAGATTGGTTTGGTTAGATATGTGGGATATGCCAGAAGAAAACAAGAATCAAATTAAATTGTTCTAGGTATCATTAAAGTAGCACCCTTAATGGTGCCGACATCTTGCTTTACAGGGTTTATATTAATAGCATGCAAATTTGATTGAGGACGGCAAAGTATTATCAATATAAATCGTGCGTTGCTCAAATCAGATTAAGCAAATTCAAATTGCAGAGTTGCATCAACAGCTACATCGGGTTCGATTCCTGATGTGGTTTTTATTATGGAGGCAAACATATATGGATAAGGACGATATGCTGAAACATATCGAGATGGACATTAAGGGTATTGTGTTCGATCAGGAAATGAGAGAGCAATCCATTTCACTATCACGTGAGTATTTAACAATGTATCAAACCGCATTGAGTGATACAAGTGATACAAATCTAGCGAGACAGGTGGCGTTAGATGCTATGACAGCGATGTTCAGAGGGCATGATAATTGATTATCTATCTAGGGCAAACGTTGGTTTATCAAAAAATATTAATTGGTAATAGCAAGTTGCCAACGCTACGCGATATGGTAATTATATTATTGATGACAAGTAGATCTAAATAATGTACGTAACAATGATTGATTGTAATAGACAAGATGTTGCCATTATTGACTGCATAAGAGAACAACAATGATAGGGGCTAGATAGTTGGAATTACAGACTGATACACATTCACATCGAGCAGAGTTCTACAACTCAGTTAAGTGGCACAGCATGCATGACTATGTGTTACGTCGCGATAACTATGAGTGTCAGTGGTGCAAAGCAGAGGGACGTGTGACTAGACAGGGTGATGTGGATAACCATGGTAGGCCAATCATATTGGAAGTAGACCACATCAAGGAACTGGAATACTATCCAGAGTTAGCGCTCGACCCAGACAATCTACGTACGTTGTGTAAAGACTGCCACAACAAGAGACATCATCGAATGAACTACTCAACTCATAAGCATGTTAACAAGGATAACAAGTGGAGCAAAGACGAAAGGTGGGACTGAGCAATGGGGTTAAGGGATCTATTTAAATCAATGCATGTTCATGATTGGCAATGGGCAGGCAAACACATTGAAGACAAGGATAGCGATATAGATGAACAATATGAAGTGTGCCTTAAGTGTGGTGCCAAGCGCAATCACAGACTCAACATTGAACATGCTGATGGTTCACATACATTAGTTGGTTGTACTTACGATGAGTACAAATTGTATAAGGAAATATCTAAGCACGACGAAAGTGTAGACAAGACTAAAGTCTCTAGCGATAAGTCCATAATGGCCGGACACGTTATAGGCAAAGGGGAAGTATTGATTAGGTTGGATAACACCAACAAGTTGCCTCTAGTATATGTAGACAGAGAACGGGCAGTCATTGTTTCGTGTGAGTTTAAGTATGTCACGTCTACATTTGATGGACCTGGCAAACAGTATTATCTTGTTAGTTGTTATCTTAAGTCAGATGATCAACCAACATTACACAAGATCAAGGTTGATGTAGTAACGGGCAAGACATACTTTAACTAACAATAGGAGGCACAGCATGTCAGAGGTAATCATCTATGTAGTCATGAAGAGGACACACACAGGTATAGTCAACACTGATAGAGCATTCGACAGTATGCATCATGCTAAGAACTATGCTCGTCAGCTCAATTTGAGTCAAACAGCAGAGTCAGAATACTATGTGGAAAAATGCTTTCTCAGGCAGAAACAAAAATAAAAATTGTCATACCCCCGGGGTCAAAAAGTTTGAATGAAAATTTGAAATGGGAACCGGTGGGTAGGACTCGACTCCACAAGAAAACATTAAAAAAATCTACACGAGGGGGTGGGTGTAATTGACGTTATCAAATGTTGAAAAGTATTTTCGCGAAAAAAGTGATCCTGAGAATTACATTTTGCAAGAAAAAATATCTAGATATTTAAACTTGAGAAAGATTTATAACAAACTAGATAACACTATAAAAGCTGATGGTGTAGTAATCGTTGTAGAGAACGGCTCGCAAAAATATGTAAAACTTAATCCTGCAATTGCAGAAAAGCAAAAGCTAAACGTCCAACTGTTGGATTTAGAACGAACAATTTATTCATCTATTAATATAGTATCAAAATCACATCCTAAATCGCCCCCTAACGAAAGCAAAGGTGGTCTAGTATGATTCATCAGAAATACGTAGATGAGTACATACAGGCTTATAATAGTGGGCAAATTAAGCTTAACAAAGAGCGTATCATGTTGATTGAATATTTACAGAAATATGTGCTCTCAAATGATCAACTTTATTTCGATGAAGAGAAAATTAATGATTGCGTTGCTTTTACCGAAAAGTGGTTTTTCCCAACAGTTTTGTTTCAGAGATTCTTATTTGCATTTGTGTTTTTGTATGATACAAGAACTGATGATGTTTATTACGATGAACATTTTTGGGTGCTGGGTCGTGGCGCAGGTAAGAACGGTTCGATTAGTGCATTGAGTGCATTCTTTATCAGTCCGCTTAATAATGTACCTGGTTACAACGGTTCAATTGTCGCTAACTCAGAAGAGCAAGCCAAAACTTCAATTACTGAAATTTATAACACAGTACAAGGCAGTGAGACGCTTAGTGATATGTTTAGGGCTAACAAGTCTGCTATCGAGGTTCCTGACACTAGTTCTGTTGTCACTTATCAAACATCTAACGGCAAAACGAAAGATGGACTGCGTGATGGGTTTGATGTGTTTGATGAAATCCATATGTATGCTGACGATTCAGGTGTGCAGGTTTATGAGTCTGGATTAGGTAAGGTGCCAGAGTCGAGGCAATTCGAAGTTGGCTCTGACGGCTATGTACGTGATGGCTATCTGGATAAGAAAAAAGACATTGCATTGCAAGTTATGCAAGGAGAATTACCACCAGACACAATGTTTCCGTTTTGGTGCAGACTTGATGATGAAAGTGAAGTTGACAATGTTGATATGTGGGAAAAAGCCAATCCAATGTTGTCTAAGCCATTAACATCTTATGGCAAAACTTTGTTTAGAAAAATCAAAAAACAATATGTAAAAATGCAGTCTGAACCAAGTATGCGCGAAGAATTTTTAACTAAGCGGATGGATTTGCCACTTAAAGACCCTGAGAAATCCGTTGCACCATATGATCAAGTTAAGGCTACCAACCAAATAATTCCATATGACAAATTAATAGGCCATGAAGCTATAGGATCTGTTGACTTTGCTAGTATACGGGATTTTACAGCCAATGGTTTAACTGTCAAGTTGGATGGAAAACAATATTATTTAGGCCACCAATTTGCGCGTAAAGGTTTTGTAGATCGTTATTATGGTTATTCAACTAACCCGGCTGACCGCCCTAAAAACGTCCCTCCAATCGGAAAGTGGGAACAACAGGGACTAATTACTATCTTGGATGAATCAACAATCGATCCACAAAAAGTTGTCGATTGGTTTGTTGAGCAACGTGAAAAATACTTAATTAAAAAGGTAGTACTAGATAACTTCCGGGCAGATTTGCTACGGAAGTTTTTTGAAGATGCAGGTTTCGAAGTTGTTGTAATTAGAAATCCTACCGCTATTGACGGACTGCTTGCTCCAAGAATTGAAAACGGATTTGCCAGTGGGCTATATGTTTGGGGCGATGATCCATTACTACGATGGAACACTCAAAACGTACTAGTAACTATTGATTCACGAGGTAATAAGAAGTATGGCAAAAAAGAAGAAATCAGGCGAAAAACTGATGGCTTCAAAGCGTTTGAATACGGACAGTATCTAGTTGATGAGTTGCCAGACTGGGATATTGGTGCAGAACTAGATATGATTTCTGATATTGATTTTTAATTGAAAGAAGGTGAGTTAATGGCAATATTTGAGAACTTCATGGAGTTATTTCAAAAGCGGCAAGATGCTAGTTATATGTTTGATGTTGATTATTTAGATGATGTTGGCGACAAGATATATGCCAAAAGAATGGCTGTTGATAAAGTTATCAACTTTATTGCAAGAGCTGTTAGCACAACTGAATTTAAGTTTTACAACGGCACCAATGATTTAAAATCTCCATGGGATTATAAACTCAATGTGAGACCTAACACTGATTTATCCGCGGCTAATTTTTGGCAAGAAGTTGTTTACAAATTGATTAAGGATAACGAAGTGTTAGTCATCAAGAATGATACTGACGATTTACTGATTGCTGATAGTTTTGTTAGACACGAGTCTGCTAATTTTCCTGATATCTTCGATGGAGTAACAGTTAAAACTTACCAATTTAAACGTTCGTTCAACATGGATGAAGTTTGGTATATGACTTATAACAATGAAAATTTAGAACGATATGTTAGTGGCCTTTGGGGTGATTATGGACGCTTACTTGGTCGATTAATTGAAATTAATCTTAGAAATAATCAGATACGAGGAACCGTTAAAGCCAACATTGCTCAGGGAACACAAGAACAGAAACAAGCATTACTACAGAAATATGTTGATAAGATATTTAGTTCGTTTAAAAAGAATAGCGTTGCAATTGTGCCAGTTACTGATGGGTTTGAGTATAACGAAGTATCTGGTACCGCAGGCGAGAAAAACCAGTCAGTTGATGAGATTAGTAAGCTGCTGGCAGGCTTCACTGATGAAGTAGCCAATATTTTAGGTGTTCCGCCAGCTTTAGTGCACGGGCAGAATGCCGAGGTCGACCAGAATAGTAAGTCGTTTATCCAGTATTGCTTAAAGCCTTTGCTGAATAAGATAGATGATGAGTTGAACGCTAAACTGTTTACACAAGCTGAATACGAGTCTGGTAAGCACGTTGAAACGGTAGGAATTGATCGTCCTGATATGTTTGATGTTGCAGAACCAATAGACAAATTAATCAGTTCTGGTGTGGCTAATCCTAATGTTATCTTGCATGAGTTGGGTTTAGCTAAACGTCCTAATGGTGACGAGTATGTGATTACTAAGAACTATACGACACAATCGAAAGGTGGTGATTTAGATGACAACAATTAATGTTAAAGGCCCAATTGTAGCTGACGGTGACAAGTGGTTTTATGATTACTTCAAAATGCCTGCAACTGCTCCAAAGGATATTAACGACTCATTGCCTGAGGATGGTTCGGATGTCGATGTAGTGATTAATTCTGGCGGTGGAATGATTGATTCTGGTAGTGAGATTTATACTGCATTAAAGAGCTACAAAGGCACGGTTAATGTTCAAATTGTAGGAATGGCTGCTTCTGCTGCGTCAGTAATTGCTATGGCAGGTGATCACATTGCTATGAGCCCAACTGCTCAAATGATGATTCACAACGTGCAGTCTAGTGTATATGGTGATTCAGTTGACCATCAGAAAGAGGCCGCAGTATTAGAAACGTTTAACAAAAGCATTTCGGCTCCGTATGTTGCAAAAACTGGTATGTCTCAAGATGATGTGCTGAGTATGATGGATAAGACTACTTGGTTAAATGCCGATGATGCAAAGGCTAAGGGCTTAGTTGATGAAGTTATGTTTGACGAGACGGAACCAGAATTACAATTAACGGCTGCGTATAACGCTGGCTTAGTTGCTCCGGACGTGATTAACAAAGCACGTGAGGCTTTAGTTGACAAGACTAAGAGTAGCAAAGCCAGTGAACAAGTTATCACAATTGATGACAAAGCACTTTCTAAAATAGTTGCTGAACAGATTAACGTACTTGAAACAAAATATAAAAATCAATCAAACGAACAGTCTGATACATTTCAGCCGTTCGTTTTTTAGTTCAAATAAAAAGGAGAGAAACACAATGACAATGAAATTAAATACTAAGGAATTTTCAAACTTTGCCGAAAAGCGAAGTGCATATGCAGATGCTGTAAAAAATAGTGCAGACGCAGAAACACAACAAACTGCTTTCTCTGCAATGATGGACGCTTTAAGTGAAGACTCAATGAACGAAATTACAAAACAAGTTAATTCCAAGGCTGCTGAAATGTTTTCAGCACGTCAAAACGATAGCAAAATCACGAACGAAGAAGTTGAATTCTTCAATGCAATCACTACTGATGTAGGCACTAAGGAACCCAAATTATTACCACAAACAGTTATCACAGAAGTATTTGATGATATGGTTCAAGAACATCCAGTATTAGGATTGATTGGACTACAAAATCAAGGTATTAGTTTGAAAGTTATTCAATCTGATGCCAAGGGTGCAATTGTTTGGGGTAAGATTTTCGGTGATATTCAGGGACAGCTTGACGCAACATTCAACATTACCGAAGCAGACCAAAGTAAGGCCACTGCATTTGTTGCATTACCTAAAGATATTGAAGATTTCGGGCCTGCATGGATTAAACAATATGTAGTTACGCAAATTACGGAAGCTTTTGCAGCTGGTGCTGAATCGGCATTCATCGTTGGTGATGGTAACAACAAGCCAATCGGTTTAAATCGTCAAGTTCAGAAAGACGTAACAGTAACAGGTGGTGTATATCCAGAAAAGACATCAGCGGGGACACTGACTTTTGCTAACACCAAGACCGCTGCTAAAGAACTGGCCGGACTAATCAAACAGTTATCAACTAAGGAAGATGGACATCCGGTTGTTGCTAAAGGCAAGACCGTATTGTTGATGGCTCCGGGTGATTCATTAGATGTAGAAGCACAGTTCATGGTGCAGAACTTAGCCGGCCAATTTGTGACAGCAATGCCATTTGGACTTACAACTGCTGAATCTGAATTTGTACCAGAAGGAAAAGTTATTGCATTCGTTCAAGGGCGTTACAATGCTTATCAAGCTGGATCATTGAGCATTCAATCGTTTGACCAGACTTTGGCAATGGAAGATATGGATTTATACATTGCTAAACAGTTCTTCTTTGGTAAAGCTAAAGATAATAATGCTGCTGTAGTTTATGATTTGGCACTTGCAACTCCCGGAACAACCACTAATGAACCAACAACCGGTGGCGAAGAAGAAACTGCAAAAGCCTAGTAATTAAAATTTGGAGGTAATTGATTTATGTATACAGTGATTCGTAAGTTTAAAGATGGCAACCCTAAGGCAGAAGGACATATCTATGAAGTTGGGGATGAATACCCATTTCAAAAATATGCTGGAGCAACTACCAAGGCACGTATTGCTGAACTAACAAAAGAAGAAGGGCCTAATGATAGTTTTGATGGGCCTGTTATTTTGGAAGTGGATTTAGACGAAAAAGAAAAGTAGTAGGTGATTAAATGGCTGATCAAGCACTCAAAAATGCTGATCTTGCTCAGCAATTAAAAACGAAGTTACGTATTTTTCATAATGTCGATGATCAACGATTGGACAGGATGATTGAAGTTTCTAAGCAAGTAATTGCGCGTGATACAGGGTATGAAGAAATAGACGACCCTAAATTCATTGAGTTAGTTTTAGAACGATGCCGCTATGACTACAACGACTCGTTAGAATTCTTCAATGCTAATTTTCAATCAAATTTGTTGAGTCTTTCATTAGATGGTTATGTTCCTAGTGAGGAAGGTGAGACTGATGGCGATTAGACCACAATTTGAATATGAGCCACCAAAGATTAAGACCAGGGATATTAATACTCCGGTCTATTTTTATACTCAAAATTCAACGGGACCAGAGCCGGGTACTGATAAGGGTGATCAACTCTTTTGGTGCTTAGCCGAAGTTTACGATCCGAGTTCTAAGGATTTATCCATCCTAGATTCTCACAGTGTTAATGAGGGTGTCACAATTAACATCCCTGATCCACTAGGCGAGTATCTGCCGTCAAATAAACATTTGGCTGAAATAGATGACTACCGCTATAAGGGACAAGATGGCAAGCCTAAAACATGGGATATTGTTGAAGTTAGTCCTGACTTTCATGACAGTCGTTTTATCAAAATAATCCTAGGACGTGATGGATCATGAGCGTAAACATTCGAGGCATGGACGAAGTCTTAGCCAATATGGAGAAGAAGTTGGGATCTAGATCAGTGGCTAGATATAGTAACGAGGCGTTGAATGTTGCGGGTAGGTATATGGCTGTCCGCCTAAAATCGGCAGTTAGTTCATATCGGGACACTGGCGCAACGGTTAATGAAGTTACTGTGGGTCAAGCTCGTCTGAAAGGCGGAGTTCGAACAATTAAGATTGGTTGGGATGGTGGTGGCTCTAAGCAACGATATAGATTAGTGCATCTTAATGAGTTTGGCTATACTCGCTTTGGTCGTAGTTATAGCCCTCGTGGTATTGGTAAGGTTCAGAATGCTTATGAGAGTTCTAAGCAACCAATGAAAGCATTGGAAAAACACGAATTGGAGAAATTGTTATGATTCAAGACATGTTAACGAATATATATACCGAATTAACGAGTGATTCAGTTATTAAACAATTTGTTGGTAATCGGATCAGATACTATGACTATCCAGAAAATGAGGACACTAACCAAACTAAAATGATCATTAATCCATTGCGACCACCACAAGAACAAGTTGGTGGGAGCGATCAAGGTTTAACAACCAATTTTATTTTCCAAATTGACGTTCAATCGACAGACAGAAAAATATGTAAACAAGTACAGGCGGCCGTCAAACAACAGATGACTGCCTTACATTTTGCCCAATTAACAGATGGCTTAGACGAGTATTTCCCTGAAACAAAGTTATTCGTTGACGCTAGACGGTATGAGGGCAACACGGAAATTTATGACACTAATTATTAATAGAAAAGGGGAACTCAAATGTTAGTAGGATTTAAGAGATTGACAACACAAATTTTTGACAATGATGGCAAGCCAAAAGGTGATCCAATTGTTATTGAAGGTAAACAAAACAAAGGTGCCACAACTAAAGCGGATATTTCAGGCCTTTCAAAGGATCCAACCAAAGTTGCTGGATCAGACATCACCTATTACATCTCTCGTACGGGTGTTGGGGATGTTAAGGCTGATCTTGGTTTATTGGATGTTCCAGAAGATGAAGCCGATCTATTGTTAGGATGGTTAGCATCAGAAAGTGGCATTTCTTATTTAGGCGAAGCAACAGAAGCACCTTATGCATCAATGCTGCTTGAATCGTCTGATGGTCACGGTAATGTTGCATTACTTGGTTTCTTCCGAGGCACATTCTCACGTGACAAAGTTTCGATGGAATCATTGGACCCAGCAGAAACATTTAAACCAGAAGCAGACGACTGGTCATATTCTGCAATGGCATCTGATGCAGAAGATGAAACCAAGGGTCAGTACATTGGTAAATATGCTGGAGCAGATGAAGAAGCAATTACAAAATTGCGTGAACAAATTTTGCATACTTCCGAAACGACAACGGAACCAACGGCACCAACAGCTTAATTGATGATAGGAAGCCAACGGGATTATGACTTAGTTCATGACCCCGTTTTTTTGTAAGGAGAGAAAAAAATATGTCAAAACCTGTAAAAATTGATTTGATGATTAACGGAGAATTAAAACATTTTGAAGATGATTTTGTGCCATTTTCTAAGCATATTGAAATGCTAGAAATGAACGAAAAAGTTTCAAAAGGTGAAACTAGCCAAGTTGATTGGTTCAAACAAAAAGCTGCATTTGTCGCTAGTTTATTTCGCGATCCAGAAGTTACAGAAAAGTCGGTAATTAACGGACTAAGTGCTGCCACTGCAGACGATGACATGGAAACCGTAATTGCTGAAATGCTAGGTATAGACCCAAACGAAGTAGCGGAGATACCGATAGCGTAGCCTCCGCAAAAGAAGCGTTAGATGGTGCATACACGATGATTAAGTCAGTGCTTCAAGCCTTTCCCGGGTTCACCATCAATGACGTTTTAAACACAGATTATGGAAAGCTAATTAGCACTATTGAAGCAAAAGAACCAAAAGAGCAGAAAAAAGAAGATGAAGTTATGGACTTATTTGACTTTGTTAAGTCTATCTAATGGTTCAAATATTGAATGAGAGGAGGAAATGTTATGGCGGAACCATTAGGACAAATGGTCATTGAATTAGGACTTGATAGTTCAGCGTTTGGTAAAGGAATAACTGGGGCTAAACAGCAAGTTAAATATGCGATGGCTGAAATGAAGTCGGGTATGTCTGTAATGTCTGCTAGTGGTCGTCAGTTGGACGTATTACAACAAAAGCAACGTGGTTTGACTAATGTTATGACCGCACAGGAACGTGTTGTTAGGAGCCTAAAACAGTCCTATGACAATTCGTTTGTTAATGGGAAAGCAACTACTCAAACTGGTAAGCTAGCTACACAGTTACAAAATGCGACTAGTAAACTAGCTTCGTTCAAAACTCAACTTGCTAATAATGCTGGAGCAATGGCAAAAATGAGAGTTGAAACAACCGGTTGGACTGGGGCACTTAATAAAATTGGTCAAGGAGCCACTAGCGTTGGTACTAAGATGTCAGCTATGGGATCAGCGGTTAACAGAGTGTCTGGTCCAGTTGCACTTGGATTAGGACTAGCTGCTAAATCTGCAATTGATTTTGATTCTCAAATATCAGCAATGGGTCCACTGCTGACAAACGGTGGTGCTGTTACTGCTAAATTCAGGGCACAGCTTGATCAATTATCGAGCAGCTCAAAAAAATGGTCAGAGCAGTATGGTATTTCAACAACTGATATCAACAACGCTATGTCAGAGATGATAAAACGTGGTTTTACGACTAAACAAGTTATGGGGTCAATGCCGGCCGTTTTGGACGCTTCTAAGGCATCTGGTGAAAGCCTAGGAACAGTTATGCAAGCTACAGCTTCTATTGTTGAACAATTTGGTTTAAAGACTAATTCTGTTAAAGGAACCATGAAGAATACTCAAATGGTTACTGATTCACTAACCTATGCAGCTAATGCAACCGCTGCTGGATTTGGTGATATGTCAGAGGCTATGAGCTACGTTGGACCGGTTGCCAAAGGTCTTGGCCTAAGTGTTCAAGAAACAGCTGCTGCTATTGGTATCTTAAGTAACCGTGGTATTGAGGGACAAAAAGCAGGTACTAACTTGCGAGGGATGTTAACTTCGTTGGTTAAGCCTACTAAACAAAATACTGCTGCGTTCAAATCTATGGGTATGAGTGCTAAAGATCTGAACGAGGATTCACATAATTTACCTAAGTTAATTGACGATATTTCCAATGGCACCAAAGGGTGGACTAAAGCTGAGCGTACTCATGCTATTGCACAAGCTTTTGGGCGTGAAAACCAAGCCGCTGTTAATGCGTTAGTTGAGTCTGGTTCAGACAGTTTGCGTAAACTAACTAAGAATACAGAGGACGCTGGTGGTGCAACCAAGAAAGTTGCTGATCAATTAAATGATACTAAAGCTAACCAGATTAAGAGATTCCAGTCATCTATTCAAGTATTAGGTATTACGATTGGTGAGAAACTGTTGCCAACATTAACGCCGCTTGTAAAAGAGGCTACAGACGTTGTCAACGGATTTGCGCATATGGATTCGGCCACACAAAAAACTATTATCCATATGGGATTAGCAGTTGCAGCCGCTGGTCCATTGCTTAAAACACTGGGTGGAATCACTAAAGGATTTGGTCTTGTATCTACTGGTGTTGTAGGCGTGATTGCCAGAATCTCTGGTTGGTCAGCTAAGAATGCTGTATTGAAAGGTTCATTAGACGCAACCGCTGCTGCTACATCAAGCAACAAAACTATTGTTGATAAATTTGGTAATGCATTAAATGGCACAAGCAAAACATTGACTACAGTTAATGGAACAACGGCAACTGCTAAAACAGGATTCCAATTATTTGGTAAGAGTTTGACAGTTGCGCAGGGTGGCGTTGGTGTATTAGGAACTGCGTTAACACCATTGGGAGCTACATTAATTGGAGTTGGCGTTGCAGTTGCCGCTGGTGTTGCAGTTTGGGAACTTTGGGGTAAGAAAGCCTATGAATCTGCTAAACGTACAGCGGAATGGGGATCTGATGTTGGTACTGCTGCTGACAAGTCTCTTGGCAAGTTTAAGTCATTTGAAACTACTGCTGGCGCTTCTCTTAACAACTTTTCAATAAATGGAAAGAAATCGGCCAAAAGTGTTTCAAAGGCTTTTGACGATATGGCAAAACAGGTTGATAGTGACGCAAAGAAAACTAATAGTGGTCTGGAGAAGTCTCTAAGCAAGTTGCCAACAAGTGTGCAAGCGTTGGTCAGAAAAGGCATTGAAGAAACAGAAAAATCAAATACTAAGGCTGCTAGTTCTGCTAAAAAAACAGCTGCCGAGGTTAACACGATTATGGAACATTCTGCTAAGGACCATTACAAGCTAACCAAAGACGAGGGTATCATGGTTGGTAATGCTCAACAGAGTATGGCCGATCAAGAACTCAAAGTGCTTGGCATTTCTGGTAAGAAGAAAAAGGCCATCTTAGCCGCCATGAATAATGACGTAAGTAAGATGACTAAAGATCAGCTTAACCAGACTCGAATTGATCTGGAAGATTCGTTGGATAAGGAAGCTGACAGATATACTAAACAGAAGAAAGTTTTAAAAGATTACTACAAGGACGGCACTATAAGTTCTAAGGAATACAAAGCTGCCGTCAAAGAATTAGGCAGCACGCACAAACAGACTGATGATCAGATTGTTGCTGGTCTGTATAACACAATGAAAGCCTCTGGCATGAGTACCAACTCAATGAAAGCTGAGTTCTCATCGCTGGGTTACACCTGGTCTAGTGTTAAAAAGATCATTGATGATCAAGCTCAGAGTGCATCTAAGTCTGGTAGTGCTTTAGTTAAGACAACTACCGGAATGAGTAAGAGTGTTAAGGCCGCCGCCAATACTTGGAATGAATTAATTTTCGATCCAAAAACTGGGAAAGTCAGCACTAATGCACAAGAAGAAATTAACAAAGCCACAGGTAGTTCCAAAGATTGGAATGCTATTATGTTACTTGCTAAGAAAGGACATCTATCCACTAATGCTACTGAGATGGTTGCCAAAGCAGCCATTGAAAAAGGCAAGTGGGATTCCATGACGTGGAAAGAGCAGAAAGCACTAATCCGTTCTGAGGGCGGAGAAAAGATTACCGATTTGCTTATGCAAGGTGGTATGTGGAATCAATTAACGCTCAAACAACAGGAAGCCATTGTTAATTCTAAGGGTGGAACTGATCTTCTTGGTTCCTTATCAAAGATGGGTGTTTGGAATAGCATGACACTTAAAGAGCAGAAGATTGCATTTAACGATGCTGGTTCACAATCCAAAATTGTTAAGGCGGTTGGAAGTGTCAAAGATTGGAATGCTCTAACGCCTAAACAGCAACAATTACTGGCAAGCAGTAATAGTCCCGAAGTTGTTGCTAAGGGAATCAATAACGTTGATACCTGGAACCAACTGCCAGTTCCTGTAAAGAACCTACTAGCCAACGATTCCAAAGCGGCTGCCGTATTAAGACAAGCTGGCATTAACATTGATCAATATGCTTTGAAGAAGCCAGGAGAAAAGAAACTATCTGCAAACAGTCAAGATTTAGACTCAAAATTAGCTGGAGCGAATGCAAAGATTCAGAATTTTAGTTCTGGTAATGCCAATAAGAATTTAACTGCTTCTAATAACACCGGAACAGGTACTGCTAGTGCACACAATACTATTCAATCAAGATTCCTTGGGCCTAATGGTACAAAGAACTTATTTGCCAGCAATAATGCTGGTGGTGGTTCTTCAAGCGCACACAGCACAGTTCAGAATAGTTTCTTAGGCCCAAATGGAACTAAGAAACTATTTGCATCTAACAACGCTGGTAGTGGAACATCTAGTGCACATAGCACAGTTAGCGGTTTTATGGGAATGAACGCAACCAAGAGTATTAAAGCTTCAAACGGAACCGGTGGTGGTATTAGTTCGGCCAGATCCTCTATTAACAGTGTTCATGGTAAATCAGTAACAATTACAGCTGTGTTTAACGCCGTGGCCCACGGAACAAAAGCCTTACTTAAAAAGTTTGGTTTGAAAAATGGTACTACTAACTTTCAAGGTGGATATGCCACAGTTAATGATCAATTAGGCGGTACGTTCCGTGAATTGGTTAAGCTCCCAACTGGGGAAACATTTATCCCACATGGACGTAACGTTACTATTCCATTGCCAAAAAGAGCACAAGTTATTCCCGCAACTAGAACAGCTAAGATGTTTCCGGGATTACCGCAGTTTGCTAAAGGACTAAACGTGCCTACTAGTTCTGATATTATTCAACAGCCTAAAGAAGTTATTCAAACTTTGACCGTATCTGATAATCAAAGCTCAAATAATGCTTTGGTTGCGCAGAATAATCAGCTAGTAGCACAAGTTAAAATGTTAGCCAGTGGCATTACTGATCTAATCAAAGCTGTAGCTGACCAGAATAGCAAACAAGTTGTAATTACAATGAATGGTGATGTTATGGCCGATGGATTAGCACCGTTAATCAGCAAACGCCAAGATAAGATATCGGTCAGAGAAAACAGATTGCGAGGGTTTAGATAATGTCAAAATTGCAAGTTTGGTTCGATGGCATTGAGATTACTCAATATCTACAAGTTAAGATGGGGAAAGACGAAATGCTATTGCCAGAACGTACAGATGATGTATTGAGTCCTGGTAATATGATTGGCTCTCGTTTACGTTCATCCAAAGTAGTGAAAAGAACAATTGAAATGCCGTTTATTATGACGGGAGATTTGAGAAACAAAACAGATAAATTAAAAGAAGCATTATATGTAACAGAACCAAAAAAGTTAATTATGAGTGACAGAATGGATCGTTATTATTTAGCGATTCCAGATGGCTCCATTAGTTTGCCAGAAAGTGACTCAGTTGATTGGTCAGGCACAATTAAGTGGTTGTGTTATGATCCCTATGCTTATGACATGCGCGAGGATGAATTTGAGTTCAGCGACACAGCACAAACAGTATCGTTGTCATTGGATTATCGCACTAAGATCCAAGGCGATTTGGATAGTAATCCTAATACAATTTATGGTGCTGAATGGCACGCGATTGAAAACCGCGCACCAGACAGCTTTTGGTGGGAGTGGGAACAATACAATTACAATCAAGTCCAAATGTTAGACGGGATTACTGGTAGTTATCAACGTACTCAATTGGAGAACTCAACTCGTTTAATGATGAAGTTTAACGTGCTGGAATCAATTAATAATTCTTATCCGGGTATCTGGCAACGCTATGGTATTATTGATGTGGCTGATAAGATTGCATGGCTAAAAGCCAATCTAACTAAGTTCACGTTTAATGTTTGGTCATACGGTCAAGGTGCCTCTGGATACGGTGTTAGAGTTCAGTATTGGAACGGCACAGAGTGGACGGGTACACAGGTTAACACAGCTAGTTCACCGTCAAAAAATTCGTATACATTCACGGCTGCGGAAGTCGCCAGCTATTTAGATGCTGACGGCTATTTTTATGCACTCAGTGGAACTAATGACACAGATGCAAACACGGCTAGCACAATGTATCTGGATTACACAAACATTGATGTCACACTGACATTACCAGTATCGGATGCACTAGTTGTTACTAATGATGGGCCGTTACCAGTGCCGATTAGATTTGAGTTAACCAATCATGGTGACAACGGGTTCTTTGGAATTACCAATGATACCGAGTCAATTTTATTGGGTAAAACTAATGACGTGGATGGTGGGATTGTGGAAAATTCTGAGAGGCTCTTTACCACTAAGCAAGACAACTCCATTGGGCTGTCACAGTGGACTATCAATGATGGGGTATTAAACAATTTGAATGAAACACCTGTGCAAGCCGGTAAGTTCCATCCACCTTATGAAAAACGTTGGCGTTTGCGTAATAACGGTGGTTATGACTATTGGGGTAACTCAGCATCTAATAATCGTGGTTGGCATGGGCCAACAATTTACACAGAATTTGGTGTCGATAGTAAAGGTGCCACTGGTGCAGTTAATTTCACATCTCGTGCATACGTAAATATTATGTCAACAAATATAAAACAAGGTGGATTGACACAAGTTAATATAAGCGGTTCCGACCGTGAGTTTATAGCAGGTGTTCAGTTGTGGAAACCTAACAACGGCCACGGCGGTATCAAGATTAGAATTGGCAAACACTGGGCTTACATTGACGAGAATAATGCCCGCTGGGATAGGTTTTTCGGTTCAATTCAGATTGATCGACATGGCAATACTTATACAATTACAGTTCAAGATATTGAGGGTGGCACAGGCGCTAAACAGACAATCACTTTTGATGATCCTGACAGCGCCAAAATAGTTGCCAATGGTTTCACGTACTGGAAAGCTATGTGGGGCAATAAAATTAACGATATTTCTTGGCAAGACTTTTATGATTTCTGGTTTCAAAAAGACAATGTTGAAAACTATGTTGACATTCCTAACACATTCAATGATGGAGATTCAGTGGTAATAGATAATGACCAAGGGGCAGTGGAAACGTCTGTGAATGGATCGTTGTTCTTGGGCATGCAAGAGATTGGATCCAAATCAGTTATGGCCTACCAAGGTACAAACATGATTTCATTTATGTATTCCGATTTTGCTAACCGGCCAGATGTTAAAGCTTACATTCGCAAACGTTACTTATAGAGAGGGGTAGAAAATTGCAAATATATGTATTGGATCGGTCAAAAAACGCACTAGCAACTACTGCCAAAATCTACGACGATACGCACCACAAAGCGTTAACGGCTGGTAGTTCAAGTTTTGAGTTTACAATTGATAAAACAGATAAAGCAGCTGAATTTATGGTTTCAGGAAACTATATAGTATTTCAGGACGACCGGGGGAAACCTTGGTCGTTTTCTATTCTCAACTATGATGAAACCCAAAATACTAAGATAGTGTATACAGAGGACGTTGGAATTGAATTAATCAATAAAGCAGTGGATATTTGGACATATACAGACCCACATCCTTTTGAATATTACTTTGATATTGTTACTGATGGCACACCTTGGGAGCTTGGGGTTAATCAGCTTGAAGGACTTACCAGAACATTAACATACGATTCACGGGGTACTGGATTAGGGCGCTTGCTATCAATTTTAACTGCATTTAATAACGCGGAGTGTACATTTGATATTCAAATGCAAGGAACTGTTCCAATTAAGTATGTAATAAATGTTTACAAAAAGATTGGATATGTTCAAGACAACATTCAAATTCTGTATAATCGCGATTTAAATGATATCAAAAAAACAGAAAGCAGAGCTACTTTTGTTACTGCACTTTCTGGGGTTGGTTCTGTTATTCAAGACACCAACGACACAACGGAAACGGATGTTAGTAAGCCAGAAGAGCATGTAGACTTTGCTGACATGGAATATGATGATGGTGCTTTTGTAACAACCAAGGGAGACAAGTTCTTAAGAGCCAAGACAGCAAATGCTCAATTTAATCCTGGTGATCAAGGCTATGTTGAGAGCTTTTATGAATACGACACAAGTAGCGAATCAGAGTTATTTAATAGGACATTTACTCAATTGCAAAAACGTTCGCAACCACAATTCACTTATGAGGCAGATATGCAAGTTATTGACCCAGCACTTGATATTGGTGACACCGTTAAAATGATTGATCACGACTATAACCCTGCACTATATTTACAGGCTAGGGTTTCAACTTTGGATAAGTCATATACCGACCCGTCTAAAGGGGGAGCCACGTTTACTAATTACACGGTGTTAACTTCATCAATTCAAGCACAAATTGCTGCGTTAAGACAAAAGGTTAACGGCATTAGAAATGGCGATACTTATTTTGTCTGGATAAGATATGCTGATGATGACCAAGGAACTGGAATTTCAGCATCACCAAAGGATAAACTCTATGTGGCCTTAGTAGCCAAAAAGAATCAACCAATTGCATCTAATGACCCCACTGACTATAAAGGCCACTGGATGTTAGTAAAGGGAGCTAATGGAACAAATGGGTTAGATGGAACGGATGGAAATAGTGCATATTTGCATATGGCTTATGCCAATAGTGTTGATGGGAAAACCGACTTTACTACCGATGAAGATCAAGCACATAACCGTGACTATTTAGGGACTTACTCAGATGACACTTCTGCACAATCAAGCGATCCGAGCAAATACGTGTGGCAGTTAACTCGTGGAGCTCAAGGACTGCAAGGACAACCCGGTTCTAAGGATGTACCAATTGTAACTGTGTCATCTGTTGAGCCAGCTAGTTCAAAAAATGGTGATATGTGGTATCAGCAAATTACTGATGCTAACGGTACAAGCATTACCGGGTTCTTTGTACGTCAATCAGGTAAGTGGGTGCCATCAACAATTGATCAATCAGTGTTGGTACTGACTAAGTTAGTTTCAGTGGAAATTGATTCAGCCACTTTAAATTCACCAGACATCACGGTGCCATTTGATTATTTTGATGAAATGCAAACTGAGTTTAAGGGTTCAATGGAATTTAAAGATGGCATGCTGAAACATATTTCTACGATGACTGGTGGGGGCATGCTCAAGACGGTTGTAAGACCAACGGGTTACACATTGGATGCTTATGCCAATCAATCCGAGTACACGAAAAACAATTCATACATTCACACTGAATTGTATGCGGACAACATTAGCTTGTCTAATGCCAATACAAAAAAGAGTGGGATTTTAGATTCTAACGGTATTAGTGGGACACTCAATGATAGTACTGATAGCTCAATTGGTATGAATATCAAATGGTCCGATGTGCAGAAGTATCTGCCAGAAATGGGTCGGGACGGATCGAAGAGAGCTTTTAATTGGTTTGACATGATGAGTTCGGTTCAGTCACATCCAAATTTGTTAAAAAATTCAAGCTTTAAAGATGGATTAAATAATTGGGAGAATAGTAAAGGATGGTTTACCTATCCAAACGATCTAGGAGTTCATCAAGGAAACGTAGTTGCAATGTCTCATGGAAATAATTCAAATTTGTGGCTTGGACAGATGGTTTCTAATGTGTTAGGAAATCAGAAAATGTCATATAGTTTCTGGTACCATCAAGAAGGGGACAAGAATACAGATGGTGGGGTTGAATTGAGATTCGAGAATGACGATGCATCTAGAAAGAGCACTTTCAAATATGCAATTGAAAGTACAGTCCCTAGCAGTGAATGGGTGTATATTGAGATATTACCAGTTATTTCACCAGACTGGGCATCTAAAGTACACTTCGCATTCTACAATCGTAATAGTCAACATATGTTAGTGGCTCAACCAATGTTGTGCTACGGTGATCATGTTTGGCCATACCAGCCAACATAGAAAGGATGATTAGATGAATTATATTACAGCCTATTTAACCAAAAATACAGCTGATGAAGACGGTAATTATTATGTTCCGATATTAGTACCAGACACCTCTGAACTAGCTCAACCAATTACGAAAACACCAATCCCAGATGACTTATCTGGTAAGGGCGTGCGTTTTGATTGGCTAACTCACACATGGCTGGTCAGTACCGAAGATCCAACCGTTGCTAAAGTAAACAACTTTGAAACTACGTTGAGTTCATTAGAACGGCAGAATGCCAATATGGCATATCAATTGATGATTGGAGGAGACACCAATGAGTAGTTTTCCCAGTTATTTAACGATCAAGAGCTATTATGATAAAGGCTATTGGAAACTTGATCAAGTGACCAAAGCAGTTGAATTGAACCGGATCACCACTAATCAATACGAAACAATCACTGGTAGCGAATATCCCAATAATCATCTGTCTACCGCGGTTGAGGTAGATTCTAAAGATATTCCTGAATCTATGAAAATTAGCAGTCCAGTTAGTGACGGGTTTGCTCCTGATAGCACGGTACCAGATAGAACCACATCTACTAGTGTGGTTGCCGATACGGATTCAGCTGAGAAAGCGCAAAGAAATTGAAATACTGGCACGCACTAAAACGGCTGGTTATATTACTACAGTGCCAGAACAGGAACAACCAGCCGAAGCATAGTAAATAATAGGGTATGACCCTATTTAAAAAGGGGGAATGCAGATGTTGTATAACTATTTTAAAAATCATTTCTGGTTTGAAACTGGTCTGGAATTTGTTGGTCAGGCTATCGTCTTCGTGTACATGCAGAATGAATTTGATACAGGTGGCTTTGACCCGTTCTCACACATTGTTAGACATTTTGGTGATCCTTGGATGACCATTTTGCTCAGTAGTGTCGGTGCTATATGTATTGGCTTCGCTATTTGGGATGTTCATTGGTTGCGCGCTCGTGAAGTCATGGCTGGCTTAGCTCAATTTGTGGCTACACTTATCTTCGTTGGCTTTCTCTGGCACGCAATTAGTATGCCAATTAAATCACCTGATGCATTGACCGCTACTCTGTATTCATTCATTGTCGTTTTTCGAATTGGTAATAACCTGGTTAAGCCATCAATACTATTTAGGTCTGATTTGAAGGGCTTAAAAGGCGGTGTTAAACGTGACAAATGAATGGATTGTGGCAATCATGGTTGCCTTAATCACAACAGCCGGCACAATTATCGGAAATGTTTATTTGAACCGTGGTAACGTCAACAAGGCTAAGGCTGAAAATATACCTGACATCTATGACCAAGCTCAGAAGATGATGGATACAAACATTGAGTTGAATGATCAATTGAATCAGCGTAATGCCGAGTCAATCGAGCTTAAGAACACGATTGAGCAATTGAACCACACGGTTGAACAACTGCAAAAACAGGTGACAAAGTTGCAAACAGAACTTAACAAGAGGGAGACAACATGAAAAATATTAATTGGAAAATCAGAATTAAAAGTAAGAAGTTTTGGCTGGCTTTAGTGCCGGCTGTTTTATTGTTGGCACAAACTGTAGCTACACCGTTTGGTTACAACTGGGACATTACAGGTTTAGGTGTTCAACTCACGGCTGTAGTTAACGCTGTGTTTGGTTTATTAGCATTGCTAGGGATTGTAGTTGATCCCACGACTAGCGGCGTGAGTGACAGTGAATTGGTATTAAAGAAAGGAAGTAACAAATAATGGCTTATACAATTGATAAAAGTTTTGCATTAGCGTCCAAAGAAGGTGCCAGCCAAAAGGCTAGCAATAAGTATTTGATCTTACACTCAACTGCTAATGTGGGTGCCAGCGCTAAAAACAACGCTGCATATGAAAAACGTACGTGGAACACAGCTTATGTTCACTTTATTGCCGGTGACGGAGTCGTTTATCAAGTTGGTACACCAGGATATGTGGCTTGGGGCGCTGGTCCCAGGGTTAACGGTTTATCACCAGTGCAGATTGAGATGGAAGAATCTGCAGACGTTGCCAAACAACGGCGTATTTATAATACTTATATTGAGCTGGCACGCGATATGGCTAAGAAATATGGTATTCCATTGACTCTAGATACTGCCGGTAATGGTGTTAAAACTCATAACTGGGTATCGCAGAATCTGGGTGGTACCGATCATAGTGATCCTTATGGCGCGCTTAAACGGATTGGCGTTGATAAGACACAACTGGCTAAAGATATTGCTAATGGCGCTGGCAGTTCTGTTGCTACTAAGTCTGCAACTACAACATCATCCAAACCAGCAGTAAGTAAACCAGCAGCCACACCATCAACTGGAATTAAGTGGATTGCACAAACTGGAACATTCACAATTACTGATCCAGCGGGTATTAAATTGCGATCTGGTTCTGCAAGTGTTAAATCTCCACTTTTGGCCGTACTGAAAAAAGGCAGTGTGGTTAAGTACAATGCTTACGGATATTCTGGTGGGTATGTCTGGATTCGTCAACCTCGCGCTAATGAATATGGGTATCTTCCTACTGGTAATGCTAACGGTAATAAACGAGTAAACAAGTGGGGTGTATTTAAATGACAATAGTTAGTGGAAGAATAAAAAAAGAAGATTTATTGATTAAAGAGATTAATACACAATCTTCTAAAATAGCAAACCAAGATGATAAAATTAATCTTGAAAATGCAAGCCACATTGAGAATGCATCAATCAAAACAGAATAGATTAATTAAGCCTCTAGCTCATTGCGAGTTAGAGGCTTTTTTGTGTGGGTAATATTAAATAAATGGCAAATATTGCAAAGTTGAGTGTTTTATTTTAGCTTACTTTTGAATTTAATAACAAAACTAAAAGTAAAGGTCGGTTTCTTGTTCATACAAGGATGATTGCATTATAATAGTAGAAACAGGATCATATGTATTAATTGCCTTAGCTCGATTATGCATTCACATTCATTATATGCGTGAATATATGCAGTGGGAAAAAGTGGGTACTTTTGTCTATTAACGTTGATTTAACAGCATATTAATGTAACGCGATTCTACTTTAATAAATAGGTTTAGTTAACTCTACTCATTTGAGCAGAGTTTTTTTTAGGAAAAAGATTGACTTTCATAAATATGATGTTAAGATTAAAAACAAGTTAAAAATTAATGGCAATAATAAAGAAGAGTAGCGACTACTCATTTATCCAGAGAGTTTCGGTTGGTGAGATGAAACAAATTGAGTTAGGCGTGAAGATGATCTTTTAGCTAGTGATTTGGTGTGTTAATGCTGATGAGCCGTTTGCAAGCGATATTTTGCGGAGTATAGTCTGTTTTGATGTACTTTTTGAGGTATTAATTGTGAAATTAATATAAATATGGGTGGTACCGCGAGGCCTTCGTCCCTAAATGTCGTCATGGCATTTGGTGGATGAAGGCTTTTTTTGTCGATAAATGGAGGTGCTAGTTTGACAAAAGTGCAGCAAAAATATGCTAAACAGTTTGTATTGAATCGATGCAACGTAGCTTCAACTAGAACATTAAATTTATTGGTGCTAAATATTATGCCAAATAAATTAGAAACTGAGGGACAGATTTTAAATCTTTGTACTGATTGTTCGCAGAATTTAAGCTTTACCTTTTTATATCCGCGAACACATCATTTTAAAACAAATATTTTACCTTATTTGAAAAAAACATACGCGACATTAGATGAAATTAGAGATGATTATTTTGATGGGTTAATCATAACTGGTGCTCCTGTTGAAAATCTAGATTTTGCCGCAGTAGACTATTGGAATGAGTTCACTCAATTATTAGATTGGGCACAAACACATGTTAAACAACGTTTATTCATTTGCTGGGCTGCTCAAGCCGCATTGAATTATGAATTTGGCATAAAAAAACACAGTGTTGAGCAAAAAATATTTGGTGTTTTTGAACATCGTATTGAGCAACCGGACTCCTTGCTAACGGGATTGAGCAGTATCTTTTATTTACCGCATTCAAGAAGAACAACTATTGAAACAAGTGACGTCTTACAACATGCCGAATTAAAACTTTTGCTTGATTCAAAAAAAACTGGTCCTCAACTTATCACTACCAAAGACCATCGTGATACCTTCATTACTGGTCACCCAGAATATAATACAGATACATTGGGTGATGAGTATTTTCGGGATTTGAAGCAAGGAATACAAATTAAATTACCAGAAAATTACTTCTATGCGAATGATCCCAGCAAAAAAGTAATTAATCGCTGGCATAGTGCCGGTACCCAAATTTTTACTAATTGGTTAAACCAAATTTAAATTAAATCGGAGGAATTACAATGACAAAAAAATTAAAATTTGAAACTTTACAGGTAACAGCAGGTCAAACAGTTGATGAAACAGGTGCACGGGCAGTACCAATTTACCAAACCACTTCATATGTATTTAAGGATGCTGCTCAAGCAGCAGGACGATTTGCACTAACCGACGCTGGTAATATTTACACGCGCTTAACTAATCCGACTACTGACGTATTTGAAAAACGAGTGGCAGCACTTGAAAATGGAACATCAGGGGTAGTATTAGCGACGGGATCTGCCGCAATTACTGCCGCAATTTTAAATGTGGCTGATGCGGGAGATGAAATTGTTTCTGCTAGTACAATTTATGGTGGAACCTATGATCTCTTTAGTGTGACGTTAAAGAAGTTAGGAATCACGACGCACTTTGTTGATCCTGATGATCCTGCTAATTTTGCCACTAAAATTAACGCAAAAACTAAGGCTTTATACGTTGAAAGTATTGGTAATCCTGGTATTAATTTAGTTGATTTTGAAGCAATTGCAAAAATTGCTCATGAAAACAATCTAATTTTGATCGTTGATAATACATTTGGAACACCATATTTGATTAAACCACTGGATTACGGTGCGGATGTTGTGGTTCACTCAGCGACTAAATTCATTGGTGGTCATGGAACGTCAATGGGTGGAGTAATCGTGGAAAACGGTCAATTTGATTACGCTAAAGGAGATCGCTACCCAGGATTTACAGCACCTGATGACCAATATAATGGACTTGTCTGGAATAATTTACGGCCAGGAGCGTTCACAACCAAGGTTCGAGCACAGGTACTGCGCGATACCGGTGCGGCTATTAGTCCAACGAATTCATTTCTGTTTATCCAAGGTTTGGAAAGTTTATCATTGCGAGTAGAACGACATGTTGAAAATGCACGAAAAATCGTTAAATATTTAAATAATCATCCGAAGGTGGCCTGGGTTAATTACCCAGAGCTAGCTGATAGTCCATATAACAGTTTGGCCACTAAGTATTTTCCTAAAGGGGTTGGGTCGATTTTCACAATTGGCTTAACCGGTGGTGAAAAAGCCGGCAAACAACTGATTGGGAGTCTTAATCTATTCTCACTATTGGCGAATGTGGGGGATGCACATTCCTTGATTATTCATCCTGCATCAACTACCCACGCGCAATTAAACGAAGATGAGCTGCAACAAGCTGGGATTACTCCAGATTTAATTAGGTTATCTATCGGAATTGAAAACGTTGATGATTTAATTGCTGACTTAGATCAAGCATTAGCAAAAATATAATTTTAAAAAGACTGGATGAAATTACTCCAGTCTTTTTAATTGGAAATATAAAATTACCCGTATGTGAATATTGTAGGGGTGATTAACATGTTAGTGGCAATGGAAAACAGAAAACTAGTAGTTGCTAATGCTAGTACACAAAAAGGTTGCTTTACATGTCCAGCTTGCAACCAAAAAGTTTATTTACGTCGTGGGACAATAAAAATAGCCCATTTTGCCCATACTAAGGGCGCAGATTGTGTGGCTAGTGAGGGTGAAACGCGCGAACATTTACTCGGGAAAAAACAGCTTTATAATTGGGCCAAACAACATCATTTTGAGCCAGTTTATGAGGTATATTTACCGAAAATTAAACAACGACCAGACCTTTTGATTAAAATAAATGGTCAGTCTGTGGCATTAGAATATCAGTGCAGTCCCATTTCACTTCAACGTTTACAAGAGCGAAATGTAGGGTATCATAAACTAAAAATGCCAGTATGGTGGATTTTAGGAAGTCCTTATCAAGACCGTCACTTAACAGCAAGTAAAGTAGCTCAATTTACACAGCTTATTTTTAATAAATTTGATTTATTATTTTGGAGTACAGGGAAACGCAAGTTTATGAATGGGGAAAATTATTTGTATGTGGATTTTTGTCAGCCAAAGCATGCAGCACCAAGACAGGTAGTGGTGCAGCAAACTAAAAGAATTGAACAGCAAATAATGGCTGGCAATCAGCGGCTATTGCCGATTGTGCAGCAATGTTATCAGGCTGGGCATCTATTTGTCGGTATTCCAATTGTGGGACACCATATTGATAAGCAGTGGCCATGCACGCTTTACGGTTTAACTATCTGGCAAACACAGGTTTTACTAGCATTAGAAAAAGTAAAATTTTATCACCAGTGGTCGTTAGAAAATTGGTTTGCATGGTTAAACCAAATTGCTCCAGAACAATGGCTGACATTCCCTTGTTTATTGCCAATTGATCAAGTTAAGTTGAAATATTTAAAGGAATTTACGATTCAATTGCAAAAACATCAGATTATTACTGTAAATACATGTGTGTGCTATATTAATTCGCCTAAGTGGTTTAATGACAGTCTTAGTAAGATCAATTATATTAACCAGCATTAGATATGGAAATAAAAAAGACGGCCTTAGCCGTCCTTGAAAGAACTACAAAACATGTAAATCAGGATTATTTTGGTGGAGATAAAAATCAGCAAATTCTTGAGCTGATTTTTGCAATTCTTGGGTCTTATGAGTGCAAATATCTGCCAGTGTTTGGTAATCAAAATTTTCAATTAGGACACCATAGTCTGAATGATCTGCATCAAAAACAACGGCAGAAGAAGGTTTGGTAACTCCCATATCATTGGCCATCTTTTGATCAGCAATGAAAGCTTGGTGGGCTAATTCAGAACTTCGATCTTCCATAAACATATCAATATCTAGACTTACGGCTTTGGCAATCTGTGCACTAAGTTCTGTTGTATACTCGTCCTGTTCGCAGACCAAGTGTTGTTGCAATTGAAGTAAAAAGCTACGGCCTTTTTTACGACCTTGAAATAGGGCTGCCTTATAATCCATGATAATTTGGAATAAAATATCTGATGCATTGTTTCTTAGTGCTAAATCATGTGGGTTTAAGCCATGTGATTCGAGTGTCGCTGTAATGGTTTGTAGGTTAAGTAATGGGATGAACTGATACGAAACATTACCATCCAACTTTCCATCGAGCCTCAAAACATCGTGTTCACACCGCATGCATTTTGTTTCCAGGGGGTTAACAAACAAATAAACTTCTAACAAGATAGATCCTCCTCAATAAAACAGTCAATTAAACTATGTATTCATGTTCTTAAATTGTTGCACATTAACCTTACCAAACATTCAGCAAAAAACAACTGAAAAGCTTGTGAAATTAGTGAATGTATTCTTAAAATCAATATTCGTATTTTGCCAAATATTGGTGAGAATGTAAAGAAATATGCAGTTAATCTAGCTTGTGAAAAACTTTCAGTTAATTAAAATTGGTATTTATATGATAGAATGGTATTCGAAGATGAGGGGGAAAACAAGCATGGCAGAAAACTGGCGACATTTTTTGTTACCTTATCAACAAGCAGTTGATGAATTAAAAATTAAATTACGTGGTATGAGAAAACAATTTCAAGATTTGAATCAACATGCTCCAATTGAGTTTGTGACAGGTCGAGTAAAACCTGTGGATAGTATCAAAGAAAAAATGGTTCGTCGACATATTGAACAGGACCGATTAGAACAGGATATGCAAGATATTGCTGGATTAAGAATTATGTGTCAATTTGTTGAAGATATCTATCAAGTAGTTGATTTGTTGCGTCAAAGAAGCGACATGACTATTCTAGAAGAACGAGATTATATTACCAATGCCAAACCGAGTGGCTATCGCTCATATCATATTGTGGTGGAATATCCAGTACAACTAGTTTCCGGTGAAAAGAAGTTATTAACCGAGATTCAAGTTCGGACGCTATCTATGAATTTTTGGGCAACAATTGAACATTCACTTAATTACAAATATCAAGGCGATTTTCCAAACGATTTGAGTGCTCGATTGCAACGGGCTGGTGAAGCAGCATTTAAGCTAGATAATGAAATGTCAGAAATTAGAGAAGAAATTCAAGAAGCACAAAATTTATTTTCATATGGTAAAAGTAATTCTTGGAGTATCCAGGAAAATCAAGATCATGAGCAAACAGATGATACGGGCCAAACGGGCCAAAGTTAAGAGGAAAGTACTATGAAAGTTGCAATCTATAGTAATCAAACAAACGATTCTAATAAAGTTACCAGCCGAATTAAAGAACTTTTGGTGGATACTGGTATCATCATTGACGATGTTGCGCCGGATATTGTTTTATCAATTGGCGGCGACGGAACATTATTATCAGCATTTCATCACTACCGGGATCAGTTAGAGCATGTGCGCTTTGTTGGAATTCATACTGGTCACTTGGGTTTTTATACTGATTGGCGCGATTTTGAGGCAGACAAGTTAGTTGAAAGTTTGAAACAAGATAATGGACAGCGAGTCAGTTATCCGTTAGTTGATGTGGATATTAATTATACTGACGGAACTAAAGAACATTTTGTGGCATTAAATGAATCCATTATCAAAAAAATTGAAAACACAATGGTCTGCGATATCTATATCAAGGGACAGTTATTTGAACGATTTCGTGGTGACGGCTTATGCGTCTCAACCCCAACGGGATCGACTGGATATAATAAATCAATTGGAGGAGCAGTAATTGATCCGAGCTTGGTGGGATTACAGTTAAGCGAAATTGCATCAATTAATAACCGAGTATTTAGAACACTGGGATCACCCATTATTGTGGGAAAAGATCAATATTTGGATCTGGAGCTACGAACTGAAGATCGGTTGATTGTAAGTTGTGATCAGTTACAAGCACATGGATTAAATGAAAAACGATCAATTGCAACTATGCATTATCAAATCTCAATGAGTAAAATTTATTTTGCACGGTATCGTCATACTAATTTTTGGGAGCGTGTTGATGAGGCATTTATTGGAGGATTAAAGTGAGATTTTCTTGGACGTATCATGATCAGGCACCCATCAAAGTTAGAACTTTTTTGGGGAATCATGGTGTAACTAGAGCGCTTATTATCGTCGCCAAATATCATGGTGGCGATATTTTAATCAATGGAAAGCACGTCTGGACAATCGATTTAATGCATATGGGGGATCAAGCTACATTAGTTTTACCTGATGAAGTTGCCAGTGATAATGTGGAGCGTAGTGACGATCCGATTGATATTTTGTATGAGGATAATGATTACTTAATCTTAAATAAGCCGGCAGGTGTGGCTTCTGTCCCAGCTCATCATGTTGCGGTTGCAGATAGTTTAGTTAATCGGGTGAAGGGTTATTATCAGCGACAACATTATTCAGATCAGGTTACTCATATTGCTACACGGCTCGACAAAAATACAAGTGGGATCGTTGTTTTTCCCAAACATCATTTCGCGCATGCTGCGTTTGATCAACAATTGAAGCAACACCGAGTTGTTAAAAAGTATCAAGCAATTGTCTCAGGAAACATTAGTGTTGAACATGGATTGATTGATGCTGCCATTCGACGTGATCCAGATTCGTTTGTTAAACGGCAAGTAGGTCGTGACGGAAAGAGTTCGCAAACTGAATACTGGAGTGAAAAAAAAGGCGATAGGGCGGAACTGGCAACGGTTTTGCTACATACTGGTAGAACACATCAAATTCGGGTACACTTCAGTTATTTAGGACACCCGTTGGTGGGGGATGACATGTATGGAGGACCGGACTGGATGAGTCGCCAGGCATTACATTGCAGTAGCTTAATGTTTTATAGTCTATTTCTTCAAAAAGAAATTGAAATAGTATGTCCGCTGCCAGCGGATATGGATAATTTTATTGCCCAGATGTGAAGTAGGTGAGCTCTAGTGGATATGAATGAAACAGATAATTTAAAACAAAATATGATAACTGCGTTGGAAGGTCAAAAGAAAGCTGCATTTCGTAGTCAGTTTTTGGAGTTGCATTTTTATGATCAAATGCACTTGTTTACGACGCTTTCAGGTCAGCAACGACAAATTATTTACCGCTTTTTGACTCCTAAAGAATTAGGGGACATGTTTGACGAATTTGCAGTTGATGAAACTACTGTTATTGATTATCTGAAAGAAATGACGCCTCAATTAGCCGCAACTGTATTGTCAGAAATGTACACTGATAACACAGTTGATATTTTGGGACAAATGGAAAAATCTGATTTGGCAACATATCTGAATTTAATGCCCAAAGATGAAATTCCTGAAATCCGTAAATTACTTAACTATGATGATAAAACTGCTGGAGCATTAATGACAACGGAGTATGTTGCTGTTGATCAAAGTAAGACAGTTAGTACTGCAATGCAGATAATTCGCCATCAGGCTGAAAATGCGGAAATTATTTATTATTTATATGTACTGGATGATGCCCAAAACTTAATCGGAGTTGTGACCCTTCGTGATTTATTGGTCAGTGACAAACGGACGGAAATTCGATCTATTATGAATCCAAATATTTACAGTGTGCTGGTTGATGATGACCAAGAAGATGTAGCACAAAAAGTACGAGAATATAATTTTTTGGCAGTTCCTGTTGTTAATCAAACTGGACATATGCTCGGAATCATTACAGTTGATGATATTATTGATGTTATTGATGAAGAATCTGCTGAAGATTATTCTGGTTTGGCTGGTGTCAATGTTGACGATACAAAGGAGAGCCCTTGGTTAGCAGCGCTTCACCGGTTACCGTGGTTAATTACACTATTGGTATTAGGAATGTCGACTGCAAGTTTAATCAATCATTTTGATAGTTTAGTCAGCCAAGCCAGCATCTTAGCTGTATTTATCTCACTAATTACCGGTACTGCCGGAAATGCAGGGACACAAAGTTTGGCGATTGCTATTCGCAAAATTTCTGTTGAAAATGATCGTAAGATTTGGCGGTTAATTAGTAATGAAGTTTTGACTGGAGCTTTGATTGGTATTGTAACTGCAGTTGTGATTACAATAATTGTCGGTGTTTGGAAACAAAACTTTATTTTAGGTAGTGTGATTGGTATTTCAATGCTTGTTGCGATTATAGTTGCCAATTTAGCGGGTAGTTTAATTCCAATTTTAATGGATAAAATTGGAGTTGATCCTGCAGTTGCAAGTGGTCCCTTTATTTCAACTGTATCCGATTTAACGTCTGTTATGATTTATTTTTCGATTGCACAATTATTTTTAAACTACTTAGTTTGATGATGCTCAAAAAAATGGTGATCAATTTTAATAAATGGAGACTAAGTTGCATAATTGTAAGTACAAAATAAAATATCACTCGTATAGGTGAACTTTTAACTATACGAGTGATATTTTATTTTGTACTCTAATTATTAATAGGTTTTGAATATTAATTTCAATTATGGTTTGATTTTGACACAAACACCCTCAGGACAACGAACATCTTTTTGTAGGAGTGTTAAGCGACCAGTGACTGAATTTCTTTCAAATAAGGTTAAGTTGTCTGTTTCTTGATTAGCGCAAACAATAAACTTTTCTAACCGATCAAAGGAAAAATCGCGCGGAAATGATCCTTCTGTACTAATCGACTGAATTAATTCAACTGATTGATCGGATAAAACTTTAAATACTGCAATGGTATCTTGACCACGATTAGAGGTATAAATGTACTTACCATCAGCAGAAATGTGAATTGCTGCAGCTCCATTATGAGCTGTCCAGTCTGTGGGAATTGTTGAGATTGTTTGTTGATGTGTAAATTCTCCCAGAGATTGGTTATATTTTAAGACTTCTAATTTACTACTTAATTCTCCCAATACATATGCAGTGTTTGGATTAACGGGATTAAACTTAATATGGCGAGAACCAAATCCAGGTTCATTATGGTACTGTGAGACAGCCGTTAACTTACCATCAGCAGAAATGTCATAAACTGCCACTAAATCCATTCCAAGATCGCAAACAACCAGCCGGTTATCTGGAGTTAAGTCGCAATAATGGACATGTGGAGCATCCTGTTCTTTCGCTGGACCTGTTAAGCCTTGATGGGTTACCTGATCGGTTTGTGTAATACTGCCGTCATCATTGATTTTAAAAACGGTAATGGTTCCTTGATGATAGTTACCACTAAAGACCAGCTGACGTTGTTCATCAATTGCAACATAGGCTGGAGGCGAGCCCGCTCCTAAAACTGAATTTAGCATTGTAACTGGGGTGGTGTCTAGATTGTAAGCCCCAATGCCTCCTTGACTACCGTCTTTAACAACGGAATATAGATTATTGGCAGCAGAAATTCCTAAATAAGTGGGATTTTGCGCGTTAACCAGTAGACTAGCTTCGGATAATTGGTTAGTATTAGTATCTAATTCTATTGTGTAAATTCCTTGGCTAGATTTTCTTGTGTATGTACCGATTAAAAAATTTTCTAACATTAGTTTTGCCTCCTATTGTTCTACTTATAATATAACAATTGAAACAGTTCAATGCTAGTCAGTGGAGAAACTATGTTACACTATTAACAAGAATTTTTGGCGATTGGAGTAGATAATATTGAAAGAAACAAACCCACAGCCACCTAAAAAGGTGAATTCAGTTTTGAATCTAATCAAAAGTAGCCGCATTGTTAGTGTTCTTATGGTTGTTTTGCTAATTTTACTAATTCTGTTAATTAGTAGTAAGTTACCCTGGTTATTTAGACCATTGCAACAATTTATGAGTATTGTTGGCTTACCAATCGTCCTTGCTGGTGTTTTTTACTATTTATTAAATCCATTGGTGGACCGGCTTGAGCGACGTTTTAAAATTAATCGCACGTTAACAATTAGTGCCGTTTTTGTGATCGTAATACTACTGCTCGGTTGGGGAATTTGGAGTATCATCCCGGTCATTAATCAACAGATTCAAGCAATGATTCAAGCATTGCCATCATATTTAAAACATATTAGTAACGATATTAATGGTTTAATTAGTCAGCCAATGTTTAATCGTTTTCAAGATCAGGTAAATCATTTAAGTGATTTAGCATCAAAAGAACTGTCACAACGTTCGAGTGCGTACGTTAAATCGACTGTTAATTCGTTAGGAAATGTACTTGGTACTTTGACCACTGTTCTGGTGGCGCTGGTTACAATGCCATTTATTCTATTTTATTTATTGCGTGATGGTAAACAACTTCCTAAATATTTAGTGCAATTTGTCCCTAATAAAATGAGACCGTCATTTTTAACTGTACTAGGAGAAATCAATCGACAAATTAGTAATTATGTGCGCGGTCAACTAACAGTTGCGTTTTTTGTGGCAATTATGTTTTGGTTGGGATATTTAGTGATTGGATTAAAATATGCGTTAACAATTGGGATTATTGCTGGTATTTTAAATATGATTCCATATCTTGGATCGTTTTTAGCAATGATTCCAGCTATTTTGGTTGGGGCTTTTGTTTCGCCTTGGATGCTCGTTAAGGTACTGTTAGTATTTGTGGTTGAACAAACCATTGAAGGCCGTGTTTTATCGCCACTAATTTTGGGAAGTAATTTAAAGATTCATCCAGTTACAATTATTATTGTGCTACTTGCTTCTGGCAAAATGTTTGGTGTTTTAGGAGTTATTTTTGGAATTCCAGGGTATGCGGTATTAAAAGTTTTGGTTGTGCACTTATTCAATTGGTACCAAGCCAATTCCTCATTATATGAACAACCAAAGACTAAGGAATAAAGGTGCAGTTGTGAAAAAAAGAGAAAAGAGTCAAAATTTTGTTGGTCAGCATTTAAAATTATTTAGATGTCCTATTTGCCAATCACCGATGGAAGCAATTAACGGTAATAGTTTGGTTTGTGAGCAAAATCATTCAATTGATTTTAATAAGCATGGCTTTTTGTACTTTTTGCAGCGTGCGGTTGAAACGGAATATGATCAATCAATGCTAAGCGCTCGTAGAAACTTATTAACAGCTGGCTTATTTCAACCAATAGTTGAGCAATTGGCTCAGCAACTACCTAAAAAATCACAGATGATATTAGATGTTGGTTGTGGTGAAGGGACACCATTAGTAAGTTTAGAGCGTTTGCGTCAGGATCAAGATACAGCGATTGGCTTTGATATTTCTAAAGATGGTATTAATTTGGCAACACAATTATTGTCGAATGCATTTTTTTGTGTTGCTGATTTACGTAAATTGCCATTTATGAACCAAAGTTTTGATGCAGTGATTGAAATTTTTTCTCCTTCGGACTATGGGGAATTTAACCGGGTTTTAAAACCAGGGGGAACATTGCTTAAAGTTATCCCTAATGCTGAATATTTAGTAGAATTACGGCGGTTACTGTATCCAAGTGGTGAACACGCAAAATATGACAATACAAACGTGATTGAACTGTTTAAAAAACATTATCCACAGACAACTGTTCAAACAATTAAGTATCAGTTTCAAGTACCAGCTAATTTAACGGCGGCAATTGTTAAAATGACACCACTCCATTGGGGTAAGAATGCACGGGAGTTAACTGAAACGCAATTAACACAACTGAAAACGGTGACTGTTGATGTCACATTGTTAAGCGCAGAAAATAGTTAAGATTTGAGAAAATTTGCAATTCTGCCATTGTAGTGTTACATTTTAGGTAGAAATCGTTTGGTAGTTGACATCGACTGGTTCGTTGGTGGTTACCAAGGAGTACTTCATTAAAGCAGCGTTTCGCCGTGCCCACACCGAGACCCTGCTTTTTTATTTGGCAAAAATTAATGAAAACTGATGAGGAGTAGGAATTGTGACTAACCATATTGTATTATTTGAACCGCTAATGCCAGCTAATACTGGTAATATTGCAAGAACTTGTGCTGGTACCGATACAAAATTACATTTAATTAAACCACTAGGCTTTTCGGTTGATGATAAACATATGAAACGAGCTGGATTGGACTACTGGGATAAAGTTGATATTACATATCACGAAAACTTACCCGAATTTATTGCTAGCGTTTCGGACATTAATAAACTTTTTATTGTTTCTAAGTTTGCTAGTCGAGATTATGCTAGCCCTAATTATTCTGCTGCAACGGGAGATTATTATTTTTTGTTTGGTAAGGAAACAACTGGATTACCAGAACCATTTATGCGTCGGTATCCGGAAAATGCAATTCGAATTCCACAAGATGATACTAAAATTAGGGCACTAAACTTATCTAATAGTGCTGCTATTGTGATTTATGAAGTTTTACGGCAGCAGAACTTTTTGCACTTACAGCGAGTGCATGAGTATGAGCACGATAAGTTAAAATAAAGTGAAGGTGCACTTTAAACTATGATAAAATTGAACAATTAGAACAATAAAGAGAGGGATTTTGGTGGCTGCAAAAAAAACAAGCAGAAAACGAAAAACAACAAGAAAAACCAATAACAAAAATAAATATGATTCTGCGCTTAATAATTTATTAGGAGTTGTAATCATTTTATTGGTGTTGTTGGGTCTCTTTAATTTGGGTGCAGTTGGAACGTTAGTTGCCAACATGTTCAGAGTGATTGTTGGGCAAACGTATCCAGTTATGTTAGTAGTAATTGCAATCTATGCAATTGGATTGACTTTTAAGGGACGCTGGCCGCGTTTTAATCGGCGGCTCTTGATTGGTGGGTTATTAGCTTATGTTGGACTCGTATTGTTATTTCATGGGGCCATGTTTAGTCAATTAGATCGCCACTCAGACTTTGCAACAATCACTTGGACCAATTTGAATCAGGATATTATTCAAGGCAGTTTGGATATGCCAGTTGGTGGTGGGATGTTGGGTGCATATTTGTATCAGCTATCCTATTTTTTGGTGTCTGATCTGGGGACTACATTATTAGCATGGTTGCTTGTTTTGATTGGCATAGTTATTTTCTTCAATCTACCAGTTACTAAAATTTTAAGTAGTATTGGTACTGTAATTGGTAAAGTGATGACTCAAATGAAGGTTGCTCAAAAAAATCATGAAAAAAATAAGAATAAGGCTCCCAAAAAGTCACGTGCTACTAAGGCAAAAGAACCGGTACAAGAAGAATTACTAGCATCGGATGAGCCTAAACGACCAATACCTGATTTTTTTAATGATGATAAGGCCGAGCCAAAAGATGATAAAACTCCCAATATAACCGTAGCCAGTGATTCTGAAGAAAGGGGCAGCAGTAAAACAGATGAGGGTGAGACAGAAGTTAAGCTGCAACCGGCACAAGAAAGTGAAAATGCTGACTATCAATTACCATCAACTAATTTGTTAACAAAAGTGCAGGCAACCGATCAAAGTAAAGAATTAAATGCCATTAAGGTGAACACGAAGACATTACAAGATACGCTCGCTTCCTTTGGAGTAGATGCGCAGGTTGAAAATGTTAATTTAGGTCCATCAGTTACTAAGTATGAACTACGACCTGCAGTAGGAGTTAAGGTTAGTCGAATTGTACACTTAGCGGATGATTTGGCACTTGCATTAGCTGCAAAAGATATTCGAATCGAGGCACCAATACCAGGGAAATCCTTGATTGGGATTGAGGTCCCTAATCGGCAAATTGCCACGGTCGGATTTCGCGATATGGTTGAGGCAGCACCAAAAAACGATAAAATGCTTGAAGTACCGCTTGGTCGAGCCGTTACTGGCCAAGTGATGACAGCTGATTTAACTAAGATGCCACATTTATTAATCGCTGGTGCAACCGGTAGTGGTAAGTCTGTTGCAATCAATGTCATTATTACTAGTATTTTATTAAAAGCCAAACCACATCAGGTTAAGTTTTTAATGATTGATCCTAAAAAAGTTGAATTGAGCGTCTATAATGGGATTCCACACTTATTAAGTCCTGTTGTTTCTGAACCCAAAAGAGCAGCAAAAGCATTAGCCAAAGTGGTTAGTGAGATGGAGCGGCGTTACGAATTATTTGCTGGGTTTGGTGTCCGTAATATTGCCGGCTATAATAAAATGGTGCAGGAGTCAAACGAGCATGATAACGAAGATCATCCATACCTACCATTGATTTTGGTAATTGTGGATGAATTGGCAGATTTAATGATGACGGTTTCTAATGATGTGGAAGATGCAATCGTTCGAATTGCTCAGATGGGACGTGCTGCTGGAATTCACATGATTTTAGCGACTCAACGACCTTCAGTTGATGTCATTACTGGTTTGATTAAGGCTAACGTACCTTCACGGATTGCGTTTGCAGTTTCTAGTGGGATTGATTCACGAACGATTTTGGATTCTAATGGTGCTGAAAAGTTACTGGGTCGAGGTGATATGTTGTTCATGCCAATCGATCAAAACAAACCGGTTCGTGTTCAAGGTGCGTTCGTTTCTGATCGTGATGTTGAGGCGGTGGTTAATTTTATTAAGCAACAGCAAACTGCCCAGTATGATGATTCAATGGTTGTCAAAGATGAAGAGATCCAAGCAGACGAAAACAAAGAAGACGAAGATGAGTTATTTAGTGAAGCACTTGATTTTGTTGTGGAGCAACAAAAGGCATCAACTTCTTTGATTCAACGACGGTTTAGGATTGGCTATAATCGAGCTGCTCGAATGATTGATGAAATGGAACAGCGTGGTTTTATCGGACCGTCTGAGGGGTCCAAACCACGACAGGTTTTTAAAGAAAAACAAGAGTAATTTTAGCAGGTAACAAAAAAAGACCAATGACTGTTATAGCATGTTTTTTTGAATGTCATTTGGTAATAATTAAAAGTTTATGAACTAATAAAAACGACTGGAAAAACTTTTTCCAGTCGTTTTTGTAAAATTTAGTTTAGTATAAGCCTAGACCAGCAACGGCACCAAGGATTAACCCGCCAACCATTGAAATGATCATGACCCACACAGCAATCATCGTTATTTTTTCAAAACCCGAACGCTTCTTTTTCTGCATCGAATTGTGACCACCTTTCAAAATACTCATTACAGTGTAACTAAAAGTTGCTTAAAATTCAATCTTTAGACTCACATATAGTTATGTCTTCTCAAAATATGAAGTGTTATTAGGCAAATTAGAATTGTAGCAACCATTATCCAAGTGAACGCAGAAGCTAGTTGGGCACCTGGCAAGCCAACGTTCATACCATATAAGCCGCCAATAATTGTGGGGATGGTCAAAATCAACGTAATTGATGTTAAAATTTTCATAACATCATTTAGATTGTTAGACACAACTGCTGAAACCATATTGCTGTATTGATCTAAGATTTGGCTTTGATTTTTGGTCATAGTCATTGCTTGGTTATTTTCAATAAGCGTTTGGTCACTGAGTGCATTTAGCTCTGCTGTTGAAAAATATTGATCACCTGAGCTGATTTTTTTTAAGACCGGTTGATTTTGCTGTAAGGCAGCATTAAATTCGATTAATGTTTTTTGCAGAGCCATTATTTGGTAAATTTGTTCATTTTTAGTAGCAGTAGTTAGCTGTCGTTCTAGTCGATTCATTTGTTTGGCTGTCCCTTGTAGAGCAGTGACAAAGTCATGTGAAATAAACCAGAGAATATGTGAGATAAAGTCTTCATGATTGGCAATAACGCGCCCTAATGATCTTTGATGCATCACAAAATGTTGAATAAATGCAGCGGGATGGTTAGAAACGGTAATAATTGTTTTTTCGGTTAAAATGAACGCAATTGGATATGTATCGTAGCCTAAATAGCCTAACGGACTGGTAGTAAACTTGGGATATTGCATTAAAATCATTAATGGACTGCCCGATTTGTCGTCAAGACCAACTACCCGTGAGTTTTCTTGATCGTCAAGGATTGCACTAAAAAAGTGATGTGGTAACTGGTAGGTTTGAGTTAAGACCTTAATTTCGGCTTCTGTAGGGGCCTCAACATTAATCCAACTTGCAATATTAACCGACATTTCTGGATTGGCCATGGGTGTTAATTGTTTTTCGTCAGATGAAAAGTATTGAATCATATTGGCTACCTCGGTTTATTTTATTTCCTGATTGAATAGTGTTAGTAATTTTTCTATAATATGAAGATAGCTAAAGTATAAACGAGAGAGTGGAATTTGTGAATTCATGGATGAATAATTTACCCGTACAACTATTATTATTGATTTTGGGCTCAATTATAATTATATTATTGCGCCGACTACTGCATAGTCTTTGGCCGCAACGGTTACGCTATTACGATTTTTGGCCCCTATTTACATTATATTTAAGTGCTCTTAATTTGTCTTGGAATTGGTTTCCATATGTCATGATTGGTTGGATGACTTTGGGAATATTAATTGTGATCGTCCAGATCATCAGCAAAGGTGAACTATTATATAGACGGTTTTTTCCTGTTTTTTGGCGGGTCAGTGTAGTTTACACCACAATTGCGTATCTTTGTTCCATTTTTTATCGATTTATGGGTTAAAGCCCCACCTATATTTAAATGTTAATAAAGCCCATAATAGCAGTATTTCTTTGATTAGAAATACTGCTATTTTTTTGTTTCAAATTAATTTATAAAATAATGTGGTGGATAGTGGGTAATTGTGGTAGACTAATTTGTAAGTACTAGTAAAGGGGGTGATTGATCGTGTTTATGGGAGAATTTTCACATACAGTTGATACCAAAGGACGATTAATCATTCCCGCTAAGTTTCGTGATCAACTAGGGACACAGTTCATTGTTACACGAGGGATGGATGGATGTTTGTTCGGTTACCCAATGGATGAATGGCAAACGCTAGAGGACAAGTTAAAAGAGTTACCACTGACTAAAAAAGATGCCCGATCATTTGTACGGTTCTTTTATTCAGCCGCAACGGAATGTGAGTTCGATAAGCAAGGACGAATCAATCTTCCTGTCACATTACGTAGTCATGCTGGTCTCGAAAAGAAGTGTGTTGTGGTTGGTGTTTCTGATCGAATTGAAATTTGGAGTGAAGATCGTTGGAATAATTTTGCAGAGGAAGCAGAAGATAATTTTGATGAGATTGCTGAAAAAATGGATTTCGGACTATAAAACAGTGTGGGAGGTGCAGTAATGACTGAATTTAATCACGTTACGGTGCTATTAAACGAAGCCGTTACTGGCTTGAATGTTAAACCTAATGGGATCTATGTGGATGCTACACTCGGCGGTGGCGGCCATAGTGAACAGATTTTAAAACAGCTAACTGATGGTGGACACTTATTCGCGTTTGATCAAGATCAAACAGCAATTGACTATAATCAAGAGCACCTTGCGAAGTATTTACAGTCGAAACAGTTAACATTTGTCCAACGTAATTTTCGTGAACTGAAAGAAGCACTTGCTGAGCAAAAGGTGAGTAGAATTGATGGAATCGTCTATGACTTAGGGGTATCTTCGCCACAGTTTGACGATGCCAAACGTGGATTTAGTTATCAGTATGACGCTCCGCTCGATATGCGCATGAACCAGCAGCAGTCACTAGATGCGAAAATTGTTGTGAATCAATGGCCATATGCAAAGTTAGTGCAAATTTTAAATCGATATGGAGAGGAAAAATTTGCTAAGCCGATTGCCCGCGCAATTGAAAAGCAACGCGCAATTGAACCAATTCAAACTACATTGCAGTTAGCTCAGATAGTCAAAGATTCAATTCCAGCGGCCACCAGAAGACATGGTGGTCATCCGGCTAAACGAAGTTTTCAGGCAATTAGAATTGCAGTTAATGATGAATTAGGAGCATTAGAAGAATCATTGGAGCAAGCGCTGTCAATTTTAAATGTAGGTGGTCGAATCAGCGCAATTACATTTCAATCGTTAGAGGATCGGTTGGTTAAGGCACTGTTTCGAGAAAATACAACGTTAAAAGATGTTCCAGCGGGATTGCCGGTAATTCCTGCCAAAATGCAGCCGGACTTTAAATTAGTTAATCGAAAACCAATTCTTCCAGGTGCGACAGAGCTGCAGCAAAATCGTCGTGCTCACAGCGCTAAACTAAGGATAATTGAGAAAATAAAATAAAATAAAATAAAAAATAAGATAAAGGAAAGTGATTATCATGGCACAAAATGCGGCGGAACAAATAATAGATGAAACAACGAATGAAGCAGTTGAAATTGCACAACCAATGCAACGTCCAATACATACCTCGGTTCCGTTGGCCCAGCCAAAGAAAATCACTTGGTCAAAATTTGAAAAAGTACTAGTAAGTAGTTGTAGTTTAGTGTTAACATTCATGATGGTAATGTTGGTGGCAACTAAAATTGCTGCTACTAATTCACAGCATAAACTTCAAAATGTTAATACAACTATTTCAAAGGTTAATAACAGTAATACAAGCACTCGGCAGGTAATTAATGAATTGACGAGTCAGTCACATTTAGAAAAAGTGGCACAAAAAAGTGGCTTGACGATTTCGAATACTGATATAAGGAACGTTAATAAGTAATGAATAATCATCCAAAACGAACGAGTAGTAGTAAAACAAGAAAAAATCGCAAAATTTTCGGCCAATGGCTGTTTTTCATTGTGGTAGCTCTGTTTACGCTGTTAATCGTTCGTTTTGCGTATATTGGGATTTTTAAAGATGTAAAAAATGTTAATTTAAAAAGTAAAGCAGCACAGCTATATACACAAAAAAGAACAATTACTGCTAAGCGGGGGACGATTTATGATGCGTCCGGTAAAGCCATTGCTGAAGACACAAGTACTTACTCAATTTACGCAGTAATTGATCACAGCCAAAAAACAGCTAGTGGTAAACCACTATATGTTACTAATAAGCAAAAAGCGGCAACTGTGTTAGCAAAATATTTATCAATTTCAAAAGCAAAAGCGTTGAAAGTTTTGACGCCTAGCAAACCAAACGTCTTTCAAGTGGAGTTTGGAAGTGCAGGAGCGAATATTTCGGTGGCAACTAAACAAGCAATTGAGGCTAAACATCTAAAAGGAATTAACTTTGTTGCTTCACCTGCGCGTGAATATCCAAATGGAACGTTTGCGTCACAAATTATCGGAATTGCCCAGGCACAGACTAGTACCAAAACAGGAAAAACTACTTTAGTGGGTCAAATGGGAATTGAGCTTGCACTCAATAAACAACTAACAGGTACTAATGGTTTCAAAAAAGTTAAGCAAGACACATCTGGTTATCAAATTACGGGTTCACAACAGACACCTAAGAAAGCACAAAATGGAGATAATGTTTACACAACTTTAGATAATAAATTGCAGACATTGTTAGAAAGCCAAATGACTTCAGCTGAGAAAGCGTCGAAAGCAACCTCGATGAATGCAATTGTAATGAATGCTAAAACAGGTGCTATTGTAGCTGCAACACAGCGACCGACTTTCAACGCAGATACAAAAGAAGGACTCAGTAAAGTTTGGCGTAATACTTTGGTTGAGGATGCATTTGAGCCTGGCTCAACGATGAAAGTTTTTACTATGGCTGCGGCGATTAATTCGGGAAACTTCAATCCGAATGCATATTACGATTCTGGTAGTTATGAAATCGGTGGTGGTAAAGTAACTGACTGGAATCCAACCGGTTGGGGATCTATCACTTATCGTGAAGGATTTGAACGGTCAAGTAACGTTGCCATGGCACACCTAGAAAATGCGATGGGCGCTAAAACTTGGAAAAAGTATTTGAATAAATTTGGCTTTTTGAAGTCAACAAATTCTGGCTTAGCCAATGAAGCAACAGGAGCTACTCCGTTTAAGGGTGCCTTGGAGCAAGCAAACACTGCCTTTGGTCAAGGAATTACAGTTACAGCGATGCAGATGATGCAAGGATTTACAGCGATAGCTAATAACGGAAAAATGTTGAAGCCTTATTTTATCGACAAAGTAGTGGATCCAAATACGAATAAGGTCGTCACTAAAAACCATAAAAAAGTTGTTAGCACCCCAATCACTAAAAAAACTGCGCAACAAGTGCGAAAATATATGCAAGATGTTGTGTATGCTGATAAAGGGACTGGAAGCAAATATAAAATATCCGGTTATCGGATTGCAGGAAAAACGGGAACTGCACAAATTGGTGGAGCTAGTGGGTACGAATCGGGCTCTAGTGATTATATTTACTCGTTTGTCGGTATGGCACCAGCGAAGAACCCTAAATATATTATGTACATTACATTGAAAAAGCCACAAAATACGACTCAATCTGCAGAGACATATATGGCAGTAGTGTTTAAATCAGTGATGAAACAGGCACTAGACCAAGCTAAGTTAGCTAATCAAAAGCAAACTGGAGTGGTCAAAGTTCCTAATGTTATTGGTAAAAAGGCAACTTCAGCCCAGAAATTATTAACTGATAAGAAGTTGCAAGTAACCGTGATCGGAAACAAAGCAGCAGTAACTGAACAATCAATAGCCGCACAAAATACTGCAATTACAAATAGTCGCATTTTCTTGACTACTGGTGGGACAGTTACAATGCCTGACTTAACTGATTGGTCTCAAGCACAAGTTAATCAATTTGCACAATTAACAGGATTGAAAATTACTAATAAAGGTAATGGATTTGCTAAGAAGCAAAGTATTAAAGCTGGAAATAAAATAACTAAGGGACAAACAATTGTAGTTCAGTATCACCAAAAATAAGCGACAAGGCAGGATCTTTAACATGAATATAATCATAATAATTTTAATTTTAATTAGTTCATTTGTTATCACATTTGGGTTAATGCCGTTTTTAATCCGCTACTTCCGTGCAAAAAAAGAAGGACAACAGATTCGGGAAATTGGGCCTAAATGGCATGCATCAAAAGCTGGAACCCCAACAATGGGTGGCCTACTGTTTATTTTGGCTGCAGTCATCACGACTTTATGGGTTTCAGCTTGGCAGGGTTGGCTAACTAACACTATGTGGGCGTTATTATTTACGTTAGTTATGTATGGCTTAATCGGAATGTGGGACGATAGCATCAAAATTTTTCAGCACCAAAACGAAGGCTTCAAGCCTTGGCAAAAGGCGTTAGCACAAATCGTCGTGGCTTTAATCTTTACTGTGATATATCAACACGAAGGATTCCAAATGGGATTTGGTAATTGGCAGTTTGGCTGGCTATACGGACTTTTTATTGTCTTCTGGTTGGTTGGCTTCTCGAATGCTGTTAATCTGACTGATGGCCTTGATGGCCTTGTTTCTGGCTTAGCCATCATCTCATTTTTAACTTATTTTTTAATTGCTCTTTATCAACATCAATATGATGTTGCCATTTTTTGTTTGTCAATTGTTGGTGCCTTAGTTGGTTTTTTTCCGTTCAATCACAAACCAGCCAAAATTTTTATGGGTGATATGGGATCATTAGCATTAGGCGGCGCTTTGGCAGCTGTAGCTTTAATCTTACATCATGAGTTTTCATTATTGTTAATTGGAATTATTTACGTAGTTGAAACCGCCAGTGTTATTTTACAGGTGGGATCATTTAGACTAACTGGTAAACGAATTTTTAAAATGAGTCCAATTCATCATCATTTTGAAATGTCCGGTTGGAGTGAGTGGAAAGTAGACTATGTTTTTTGGATTGTAGGAGCGGTTGCATCGTTAATTTCACTAGGATTATTGTGGCTAATTAACCATTAAAGGAGCGACAAGTAATGAAACAAGTTACCAACTATCAAGATAAAAAGGTGCTAGTAATTGGCTTAGGCAAAAGTGGTGCTAACGTAGCTAAGCTGCTCATTAAGTTGGGTGCACAAGTAACCATTAATGATAAAAATGACCCGTCAGATATTACATTGGTCGACAATTTGAAACAGTTGGGTATTGATGTCATTACTGGCTCGCACCCTATGTCACTGCTGGAAGATGGATTTCAGTTAGTTGTTAAAAATCCAGGTATTTTTTACGATAATCCACTTGTGGCTGGATTCTTAAAGCAACATATACCAGTTGTTACAGACGTTGAAGTGGCAGCAACTATTTTTGACGGAACTTTGATTGGTGTCACTGGTAGTAATGGTAAAACAACGACGACTACTATGATTAAAAAGATGTTGGCGCGAAAAAACGCCAACCATGTTTTTGACGCAGGAAATATCGGAATTCCAATTAGTCAAGTGGTTCAAAAGACAAACTCAGATGATACGATTGTGGCAGAATTATCTAGTTTTCAATTGGTAGGAACAAGAACTCTACACCCCCACATCGCGGTCATTACTAATATTTTTTCTAATCATTTGGATTATCACAAAACGAGAGAAAATTATGTGAACGCCAAAATGAAAATTACAGCTAATCAGACTTCATCAGATTATTTTGTGATTAATTGGGACAATCCGGAGTGGCAGCAGTTAAGTCAGCGATCAAATGCTCAAGTGGTTCCATTTTCTCGTTTAGGTAAAAATAAAAATGGTGCCTATGAAAATAATGGAAAACTATATTGGCGAGACGAGCCCATTATTACTGCTAACGAAATTAAAGTTGTTGGTGATCATAATATTGAAAACGCTTTGGCAGCAATTGCTGTTGCCAAATTACAAAACGTAGATACTGAAGATATTGTTCACGTGTTGAAGACTTTTGGTGGAGTTCGGCACCGAATGCAATTTGTGCTAGAAGATGCAGGACGGCAATATTACAATGATTCCAAGGCAACTGATATTGAGGCCACAGAAATGGCACTAAAGGGTTTTTCGCAACCAGTTGTATTATTAGCTGGTGGTTTAGACCGTGGGTATACGTTTGAAAAGTTAGTGCCAGCATTGAAGGAACATGTAAAGGCAATCATATTGTTTGGTGAAACTGCAGATAAGCTTGCTGACGCTGCTAAACAGGCCGGTATTACAACAATTAAATTTACTAAAGATTGTGCTACTGGTGTTTTCGTGGCCCGCCAACTAAGTTCAACCGGCGATGTTATTTTACTTTCACCCGCAAATGCTAGTTGGGATCAATTTCCTAATTTTGAGGTTCGTGGGGATACTTACATTAAGGCAGTGGAACAGTTAACTGGAAAGAAGGCGGACTAATGCGATTAATGGTTTCTGGGGGCGGCACTGGTGGACATATTTACCCAGCGCTTGCTTTGATTGAACGCTTGAAACAACTTGATCCAACAACTGAAGTTTTATATGTTGGTACTCATCGGGGACTTGAAAATAAAATTGTTCCTGCGGCAAATATTTCATTCAAAACAATCCGAATTCAGGGCTTTAAACGTTCGTTATCACTTGATAATTTTAAAACCATTTACCTATTTCTTAAAAGCGTTCATGATGCAAAAAAAATGGTTCGTGATTTTAAACCGGACGTTGTTTTAGGAACGGGTGGTTATGTGAGTGGGGCTGTTTTATATGCAGCTGCTAGGTTACACGTGCCAACTGTGATCCATGAGCAAAATAGTGTGGTTGGGGTTACTAACAAATTCTTAAGTCGGTTTGTTAATGAAATTGCAATTTCATTTGAGGCCGCTAGGGATCAATTTCCAATTGATAAAGTAACAATGACAGGTAACCCGAGAGCACAGCAGGTGGCTAGTACCGTTAGTGATTTTAGCTGGAATGAACTGGGATTAGACGAGCAAAAACCAACCATGCTTATTTTTGGTGGTAGTCAAGGAGCTCCAAAAATTAATGCTAGCGTTGTAGCGGCGATCCCTGAATTCAATAAACGCGATTATCAAATTGTGTTTGCGACCGGTCAAAAGAGGTTTGAACAAGTTAACCAGCAATTACAGCAGGTGGCTGTTGAAAAAAATATTGTTATTCGTCCATATATTAGTAATATGCCAGAAATGTTACCAAAAGTGGCAGTGATTGTTGGTCGTGCTGGGGCAACTAGTATTGCAGAAATTACTGCTTTGGGAATTCCATCTATTTTGATACCGAGTCCGTATGTGACTGCTAATCATCAGGTGAAAAATGCTCAAGCGTTGGTTGATCAACAGGCTGCTGAAATGATTACTGAAGACCAGTTGAATGGTAAATCATTGGTTGCAGCAGCAGATACACTAATGCAAAATGAAAAATTGCGTACCAAAATGGCGTCCGCTGCAAAGCAAATGGGGATGGTTGATTCAGCGGATCGTTTGATTGAACTATTAAAAAAAGCACAAGAAGATAATCTTTAGGGTTCTTATATGACGATTGGGGATGGTGAAATGAGTAAACGTAAGTCAGCAAAAGAGCAGGAAAAGTATGCTCAGCGGCTAGCAAAGATTGATGAACGAAGAGACCTACAAAAAAAATCTCGTTTTCAACGTGGTCATGGATCGGCCCCAATTGGCAATAAATTACCCAATTTAAAAAAGCAACGTCATTGGTCAACTACAATACGGGCAGGGAGTTTGCTTGTTGTTTTCGGAGCTGTTTTGATGGTCATGGTTTACCTAGTTGCACCTGTCAGCAAAATTAATCAAATTGAAATTACTGGTAATAAACAGGTAGATCGCCAAAGTGTGTTAACAGCTACTAAAGTACATCAGGGAGATTTTGTGTGGCAAACTTGGTGGCATAGCAATCAGATTAATATTGCCAGTCAGAAAGTTAATCCAGAAATTAGAAATGTAAAAGTCAAAGTGGTGGGATTACAAACAGTTAAACTAGTAATTCAGGAGAATAAAATTGTTGGCTTTTTAAAACAGGGTAATTATTATTACCCAATTTTAGCGAGTGGCCACGTAAAAAAGAATAAATTATCGCAGCCACAAAATGGGCAGCCTGTGTATGATGGTTTCAAGTCAAGACGGGTGTTAAACAAAACGGTTAGACAATATTCAAAATTATCCGCAACCGTGAGGATGGCAGTTTCTGAAATCAAATTTCAACCAACCAAAAATGATAATCAACGCATAAGACTATTTATGAATGATGGTAACGAAGTCTTAATTAAATATTCAAAATTAACCAAAAAGATGCCGTATTATCCTAGTATTGCCCATTCAATGTCGAAAAATGGGGTTGTAAATCTCGAATTAGGGGCGTATTCATATTCATATGGGAGCCAAGAACATTAAAAAAAATTAACAGGGCGAACAAATGCCAGTAAAGACTTTCGGTAAGCGGGTTAAGTGTGGTAAAATCTTTATAGTTGAAGATAAAAATATTTAAACTTGATTCAGTTATCATTATAAAAATAAATAGGAGGGTTCCGTGTATATGGATAATTCAGGAATCTACGTTGGATTAGATATTGGAACCACCTCGATTAAAGCGATTGTTTGCGAGAATGTAAAGGGACAGTTGAATGTGGTCGGTGTTGGTAATCAACCGTCCGCTGGGCTTAATCGTGGTATTATTGTCGATATTGATAAAACCGCACAGGCGATTTCAAAGGCAATTGCACAAGCAGAGGAAAAATCGAACGTTAAAATTAAAGATGTAATTGTGGGGTTACCTGCTAACTACCTTAAGATTGAAAAATGTCGGGGTATGATTACGGTTGCATCGCAAAACCAATCTAGAGAAATTACGGATCAGGACGTTGTTGAGGTTGCTAAGGCTGCCCTAACTCAAAATATTCCTCCTGAGCGAGAAGTGATTGATTTATTAGCCGATGAGTTTATCGTTGACGGGTTTGATCAAATTAAAGATCCACGAGGCATGGTTGGGGTGCGCTTGGAGTTACATGGTACTTTATTCACTGGACCCAAGACAGTTGTGCATAATACCAAAAAGGCAATTCAGAAAGCCGGGTTAAATGTTCGCGACTTAGTTGTTGCTCCGTTGGCAATTGGCGCCAATGTATTAAATGATGGCGAACAAGACTTTGGGACAATTGTAATTGATCTTGGTGGTGGCCAAACTACTACCAGTGTAATCCATGATCATCAACTAAAGTTTTCGTATGTTGATGCAGAAGGTGGTCAGTATATCACCAAGGATATTTCAGTTGTTTTAAATACTTCGTTGCAAAATGCGGAACGACTAAAACGAGATTATGGATTTGCTGATCCAAGTCAAGCGTCTGAAGCAAATACGTTTACGGTTGAAGTGGTTGGACAAAATGAACCAGCTGAAATTAGTGAACATTATTTAGCACAAGTAATCGAAGCACGGGTGTCACAGATATTTGAGCGAATTAGTGCTCGTTTAACAGATATCAAGGCATTAGATTTACCAGGTGGTATTGTGCTAACAGGCGGTGTTGCCGCGTTACCTGGCGTTGCTGAGTTGGCGTCGCAGCATTTTGGAGTTAATTCACGTGTGTATGTACCAGACCAAATGGGCATCCGACATCCTGGATTTACTCAAGGGTTATCATTAGCCAGTTATGAGGCTGGGTTAGTTGATATCGATCTACTTATTAAGCAAGCTCTTTTGGCTGGCAATGAAGTAGCATTTAGCCAACCACAGAGTGTTAAGGCATCTCACAATGGTTCTAGTAAATCAAATAAAAAAGTACAGGCATCAAAGAAAGCTACTAGGACACGAGCTGTTCAGCCTCGATCGATTGAAGAAAAACAGCCTGAATCTAATAAAGAGCCAAAACAAAAACAGCCTAAAAAAGATCGGTTAGAAGGAGTTAAAAACTTCTTTAACAACTTTTTTGATTAATTGACAATGACGGAGGAATTTAAATATGGATTATTCAATGGATGCGGGTCAGACTTTCGGGGCCAAAATTAAAGTTATTGGTGTCGGAGGCGGGGGCAGTAATGCTGTTAACCGCATGATTTCAGAAGAAGTTAAGGGTGTCGAATTTATCGTCGCCAATACCGATGTTCAAGCACTTGATGCCTCAAGTGCAGAGACAAAAATTCAACTTGGACCCAAATTGACTCGTGGGTTAGGTGCTGGATCTAATCCAGAAATTGGAGCTAAAGCTGCCGAGGAAAGTGAAGAACAATTGGCTGAAGCGCTAGAAGGCGCAGATATGGTATTTGTTACTGCTGGTATGGGCGGAGGAACTGGTAACGGTGCCGCTCCTGCAGTAGCTAAAATAGCAAAAGATCAAGGAGCTCTGACGGTTGGAGTCGTTACTCGTCCGTTTAGCTTTGAAGGGCCTAGACGTGGTAAGTATGCCGCTGAAGGCGTTGCTAAAATGAAAGACAATGTAGATACACTGATTATCATTGCCAATAACCGTTTATTAGAAATGGTTGATAAAAAGACGCCTATGATGGAAGCATTTAAGTCAGCAGATAATGTTTTAAGACAGGGTGTTCAAGGAATTTCTGACTTAATCACATCTCCTGGCTATGTTAATTTGGACTTTGCTGATGTAAAAACAGTAATGTCTAATCAAGGTTCTGCATTGATGGGCGTTGGTTCTGCTACAGGTGAGAACCGTACTGCGGAAGCTACTAAAAAGGCAATTTCTTCACCATTATTAGAAGTGTCAATTGACGGAGCAGAAAATGTTTTGTTAAACATAACTGGTGGCCCTGATCTATCATTATTTGAGGCTCAAGATGCTTCTGATATTGTTACTCAAGCGGCAACGACTGACGTTAATATTATCTTTGGAACATCAATCGACGAAAGTCTTGGCGATGAAGTTCGAGTAACCGTGATTGCAACTGGAATTGATAAAGACAAAACAAACTCGGCGCGATCAAGTGATACTAATGCAACTAGTTCACGAGTTAAGTCAGCTGATGATCCGTTTGACGGTTGGGACATGCAAACGACCCAGACAGATGAGGCTGCAAATTCACAAAATGATACTGATGAGTTTGCCCAAGTTGAAAAACCAGACTTTAATGTATTTAGTAGTGATAATGATACAGCCCAGACTGACGAAGATGATACGGATGATGGATTAGACACTCCACCATTTTTCAAAAAACGTCGTTCATAGAATTAATCTGGCTGAAACATTGATTAATAGGAGATGACAGGTATGGCTGGTAAATTTAGTTTAAATAATTTCTTTGGTATGAACGAAGAACCTGATGAAGATCAGTATTATGAGGAAACCACTTCTCAAAATTCAGTACCGGTTGAACGCGGAAAAAAGGTAGTTTCAATTAATAGCAGTCGTCAAAATGAAACTAGCAAAATTTCATTGTTCGAACCACGTCTTTATTCAGATGTAAAGGAAATTGCAACCCAATTGTTAAACAATCGGGCGATTATTGTTAACTTTACACAAATGGATAATGATGCTGCTAAAAGAGTGGTTGATTTTTTGAATGGAACTGTGTATGCAGTTGATGGCGCTATTGAACGTCTTGGTGATCAGATTTTTCTATGTACACCACATAATTATGAAGTGACAGGAAACTTGTCTGCTAACCTAACTAAGGAACAAGACAACCTATAAGGAGTATTTAATTTGATCGGATTTATATTTTACGCCTTAGATCGCTTGATCTATTTTTATATGATGCTGATTGTTGTGTGGGCGCTACTTTCTTGGTTTCCAGGCGCATATCAAAGTCGTCTTGGACGATTGATTAGTAGGTTGGTCGTACCATACATTAGATTGTTTGATTTTATTCCTACATTAGGTGGATTAAGCTTCTCTCCATTAGTTGCGATTCTTGTTTTATCACTAGCACAATATGGAGTGGCGGCACTACAATCAGTTACATATCAATTAATTAGTTAAAGGAGCCAGTTGATTGTGGATAAAAATATAACTCAACATTTTCGTGTTGATGAAATGCCAATCATTGAGGAAATTAATGGTTGGATTGCACAATCAACGGATCAGTATCGTCCGATTTTAACAGGTTTTTTAAATCCGCGACAACGATATATTGCGAAAACATTAGTTAATCAAAATGATGAAATTTCATTTCAAAGCTGCGGAGGATTTCCCGATGCTGAAATGCAACGAGTTTTGGTATATCCATCGTATTATGAGCCTCAGGTCAGTGATTTTCAATTACAAGTACTTCAAATTAAATATCCACAAAAATTTGCTGAGCTACATCATCGGCAGGTGTTGGGTACACTCTTGAGTCAAGGGATTGAGAGAGTTACGTTTGGAGATATCATCACTGATGGTGTTCAATGGCAAGTTGTTGTCCAGGATAATTTGGCAGAATTTTTTATTGATCAGGTTGATAAGATTGCTTCTCTGCGAGTCCAATTAGTACCGGTTGAACTGGAGGATATATTAGTTCCTTTATCAGATTGGGAAACTGTTAATACCACTGTTAGTTCATTGCGGCTAGATGTCGTTGTTGCGAATGCATTTAATTATTCACGTAATCGTGCCAAGACGTTGATTGAAGGACAAAAAATTCGGGTCAATTGGGTGGATGTAGTCAAACCTGATTATCCAGTTGCTGTTCATGACATGATTTCAGTCCGTCATGGTGGGCGAATAAAGTTGAGTGCAATTGATGGAACGACAAAAAAAGATAAATTAAGAGTTACGTTTGCACTTGTGAACGCAAAATAATTGGAGGTAGAATTAATGAGTTTAACAGCTGAAGATATCCAAAATGAAAAATTTTCGACTAAAATGCGAGGCTACAATGTTGATGAAGTGAATCAATTTTTAGATCGTATTGTAGCAGAATTTCAAACGATCACTGAAAAAAATCGTGAACTAGAAGAGACTGTTAAGTCGGATCAGGAAAAGTTAAAATACTTTACAGAATTAAAAGATTCACTAAATCAATCCATTTTGGTTGCCCAGGAAGCAGCTGACAAGGTGAAATCTAATGCACAAAAAGAGGCTGATATTACTTTACGTGAGGCCCAGAAACAAGCAACAGATATCGTATCAGAAGCAAATGAGAAAGCTAATCAATTAGTTCATGATTCGGCTGAATCTACTAAGCGACTGTCTGTTCAAACTAACGATCTGAAAAAGCAAACACGCATTTTCCGCCAGCGATTACAAGTAATGTTAGAATCACAGTTAGCAGTGGTTAATAGTAGTGACTGGGATTCATTATTGCAACAAGCTGATCCGAGTTCATATGATGAGATTCAAAAGGTTTTAGGAAAGACGCTTGACAATCAGGGAAATCAGAGTGTAAACTCAATGGCATCAAGTGTAAATATAGCTACTTCAAAAAAAACCGCTGTTGCAAAACCTGTTCACGAAACAGAGAATGCAAAAGATCAAGGTGAAACGGTAGTTATCTTCCCAGATAGCAATCAAAAGTAGCTTTAATTTAACTGATTTAACTGAACGAAAAACAAATGATTGAAGAGAACAGCAAGTTAATTTAGGTACCGCTAGCGAGTCAACGATTGGTGAAAGGTTGATCGGTTAACTAAATTAATAGATCCTCTCTTGAGACAATTTGGTTGAGCAATAGGGTAGGCCAAACCGGTTCATTACCGTTAACTAATGACTTAAGAGAATTGTTAAATTCTAAATTTGGGTGGTACCACGAAATCTTCGTCCCTTGCGGGTGAAGCTTTTTTTTTACCATAAATTCGGACAGTTTTTGATACATATAATAGGAGGAATAGTAATGAGAATTAAGGAAACACTTAATCTTGGTAAGACTGGTTTTCCAATGCGTGGGAATCTACCAGTCAAGGAAGCTGAACGTCAAAATGTATGGGCAGAAAATAAGGTTTATGAACAACGACAAAAGCTGAATGAAGGTAAACCAACATTTGTATTACACGATGGACCACCATATGCTAACGGTAATATCCATATTGGTCATGCGCTCAACAAGATAACGAAAGATATTATTGTTCGCTATAAATCAATGTCAGGTTTCCGTTCACCTTACGTTCCTGGATGGGATACACACGGCTTACCAATCGAACAACAATTAACCAAGATGGGCTACGACCGTAAAAAAATGAACACCTCAGAATTTCGTGATTTGTGTCGTAAATATGCGTTGGAGCAAGTTGATAAACAGCGGAATGATTTTAAACGATTAGGTGTTGCTGGCGAATGGGATAATCCATATATTACTCTGAAAAAAGAATATGAGGCTGCTCAAGTTCGTGTGTTTGGTGATTTTGCAGAAAAAGGCTTGCTGTATCGTGGTAAAAAGCCAGTATTTTGGTCATGGTCATCAGAATCTGCATTAGCGGAAGCAGAAGTTGACTATAAAGATGTTACCTCTCCATCAGCCTTCTATGGTGAAAAAGTTGTTGATGGTAAAGGTGTATTAGATGATGATACGTATATGGTTGTTTGGACGACGACACCATGGACAATTCCAGCATCTGAAGGGATCACGATTGATGCATCATTTGATTACTCTGTGGTAACACATAGTGGTGATGACAAGAAGTATGTATTGGCGACTGAATTAGTTGATCAATGTGCTGAGCTTTTTGAGTGGAGCGATGTTCAAACAGTTAAGACGATGAAGGGTAAAAAATTAGATAACGTCTTAACTCAGCATCCGTTTTATCCAGACCGTAAGTTAGTCACAATGTTAGGCGATTTTGTTACATTGGATGCTGGTACTGGATTGGTGCATACGGCACCAGGATTTGGTGAAGATGATTACAATGTCGGTAGAAAATATGGCTTGGATGTTTATGTGCCTGTTAATGACCAGGGATATCTTACTGAAGATACTGGGTCGGATTTTGCAGGTGTATTTTATGAAGATGCTAATCAAATTGCATTAGATAAGTTAAAAGATGCCGGCCTATTACTGAAGTATATGCCTTATGTTCATAGTTATCCATTTGATTGGCGAACCAAAAAACCGATCATCTTTAGAGCTACCGATCAGTGGTTTGCATCTGTTGATAAAATCAAAGATGAAATTTTAAAGGCTATTGACGATGTCACATTTTATCCTAGTTGGGGTAAGGTGCGTCTTCACAATATGATTCGTGATCGTGGTGACTGGGTTATTTCCCGGCAACGTGTTTGGGGAGTTCCATTGCCTATCTTCTATGCCGAAGATGGGGAACCAATTATGACCAAAGAAACAATTGGGCATGTTGCAGATTTATTTGCGGAATATGGGTCAAATGTTTGGTTTGATCGTGATGCTAAAGATTTATTGCCAGAAGGATTTACTAGTGAACATTCTCCAAATGGTAAGTTCAAAAAAGAGACTGATATTATGGATGTTTGGTTTGATTCAGGTTCTTCACATCAAGGTGTGCTAGCAGAGCGTGACTATCTCACTTATCCTGCTGATATGTATATGGAGGGATCTGACCAGTACCGTGGCTGGTTTAATTCTAGTTTGATTACTAGTGTGGTTGTTTCTGGTCATGCTCCATACAAAACAATCCTGTCTCAAGGATTTACGCTTGATGGCGAGGGTCGAAAGATGAGCAAGTCAATTGGTAACACAATTGAGCCCAATAAAGTTGTTAAACAAATGGGTGCTGAAATTATCCGTTTATGGGTTATTAGCGTTGATTCGTCGGCCGATGTCCGTGTTTCAATGGAAATTTTTAAACAGGTATCTGAAAGCTATCGAAAGATTCGTAACACAATGCGTTTCTTACTAGCTAATACGACTGATTTTGATCCAGCAACAGATGGACTTAAATATGACGAGTTAGAGTCTGTTGATCAATTTATGCTAATTCGCTTAAACCAATTTACGGCAGAAGTACAAGCACATTTTGAAGATTATGACTTTTTAGATATCTATAAAAAGTTAATGAATTTTGTTACAACTGAATTATCGGCCTTTTATATGAATGTTGCCAAAGATGTGGTATATATTGATGCCGAAAATTCACGGACGCGTCGTTCGATGCAGACCGTCTTTTATCAAGTGTTAGTAACAATGACTAAGTTATTAACTCCAGTGCTACCACATACTACTGAAGAAATTTGGCAATACTTAAAGGAACCAGAAGAGTTTGTCCAGTTGGCTGAAATGCCTGTAGTAGAGCATTTTGATAATGAAGATGCAATGCTTAAAAATTGGAACGAATTCATGAAGGTAAGATCGCATGTCCTTAAGGTATTGGAAGAGGCTCGCGATGATAAGAAAATTGGAAAGTCACTTGAAGCTCAGTTGAACTTATATGTTTCAGATGAAAATCAGGCAATGTTGGACTCCTTAAATGCTAATGTGCGTCAACTATTAGAAGTTTCAGATCTACATGTTGCTCCATTAGCTGATGCCCCTACAGATGCATTAGACTTTAATGATGGTGTCGCAGTCAAGGTTGCTCCTGCACAAGGCGAGGTTTGCCAACGATGTCGGATGACAACGACAGATGTTGGTTCAGATAGTGCTTATCCACAATTATGTGCCCGTTGTGCTGCTATTGTCCGAGCTGAATTTCCTGAAACTGTTAATGAAGGATTAGAAAAATAGTCAACACCTGACATTTAAGACTGAACGGTGTAAAATACCAAGTAATGAAAATTACTTGGTATTTTTGTACCATGATAAGGGTGAAAAAATGAAATTAATTAAAGTACATGGTTCTGAAAATGATTTTTATATGCTGGATGCAAAGCAGTTTGATCGTTCATTAACTGAATCAGAAATTAAAAAATTAGCACTTCAGATTTGTAAACGTAATGGGGCTGGTTTAGGTGATGGAGCAGATGGATTACTATGGGTTGATCGTGCCAGTCATCAAGGGCCACTTGGTAAAATGCGAGTTATCAATGCTGATGGAAGCGAAGCCAGCATGTGCGGCAACGGATTAAGGAGTGTGTCTCGTTATTTAGCTGAACAAAATCATAAACAGTCATTTACTGTGGAAACAATGGAGGCCGACTTACCAGTCGCCAAAATGACTGAATTAGCAGCTGGCGTACCAACATATCGAGTACAGATCGCCCCAGTCAGTTTTCAAGCGCATGATTTGAAGATGCACGTCAATCATGAGGCTAAGACATTGATTGATCAGTCAATTGAAGAGCTAGACTCGAATCTGAAATTTACTGCTGTCGCAGTGCCCAATCCGCATTTAATCGCTTTTGTTGATGAAGCGACTATTAAGGGAGATCAGCTTGGTGAATTAGGTCGTTATTTAAATAATGGAACGAATCCCATTTTCCCAGATGGGGTTAATGTTAGTTTTGTTCAAATCCAAGGCAAAAATCAAATTTTTGTTCGCACCTTTGAACGTGGTGTTGGCTACACTAACGCTTGTGGGACAGGAATGTCAGCTGCTAGTTTGGTTAGTGTTATCTTACATGGTGATCAAATTGAGAATAACACTGATATAACGGTTCGTAACCCTGGTGGAATGGTTAAAACGGATGTTCACTACCAAAATAAAGCCGATGATTCCATTGATTTGATTGGTAATGCTACTTTTGTTCGTACTGTAGAATTGGACTTGAGTGCTGCTCTGGATGGTGATTTTAGTCAGGCCAAATTTAGTGATACTGGTGAACAAGTAAGTTACGAGAAATTTATTTCAAGCCTAGCAGTCAATTAGCTTTAAAGCAGATAGGATGATATCAATGTTACGTGGAATCGTAAAAAATTTTGACAATCAAAAGGGATTTGGATTTATTGAAGTTGCTGACGAACCGGATGTCTTTGTTCATTTCAGTGGTATTGAAGGTTCTGGGCATAAAGAACTGGCTGCAGGACAACAAGTAGAGTTAGTGGTTGTTAAAGGTATTAGAGGACCACAAGCTGCTCATGTAAGTGTGTTGGAAGATCAAGGGGAGAATTAATGGTGTCGCAAGAAGAAAAGAGAGTTTCCTCTCGATCTATATTTCACGGTCATATTATGGATGTTGAAGTGGCAGACGTAAGATTACCTAACGGTCAAATGACTACTCGAGAAATTGTACGGCATGCACCGGCAGTAGCAATCTTAGCCATTGATGACCATCAACAAATGCTGTTGATGCGACAATGGCGTGCAGCGGTTGATCAAGCGACACTCGAGATACCAGCTGGTAAAGTTGATCAACGAGATGGCGATGCCCGCGATGCAGCAATTCGTGAATTGAATGAAGAAACCAGATTGGTAGCGGATAGATTAACGAAGGTTAGTTCATTTTATTCATCTGTCGGTTTTTCTGATGAATATATGACATTGTATTTAGCTCGAGGCTTAACAGCAGTAGCCAAACAGTTACCGCAAGATGTCGATGAGAATTTAGAGTTAGTAAAGGTAACCTTGGAACAAGCATTAGAATTAATTAAATCAGGTCAAATTTGTGATGCCAAGACGATTATGGCTATTTACTATTGGCAAACTTTATCTTTGCGTGGTGATAAGTAAATGAAGTATGAAAATGATGATCAAGAACCACAAACACGACAAGAGTACCGCAAGCAGCAGCAAGCATCGCAAGATGAATTTGAAAAGCGTGATCAACAAAGAGTGCAGGTTCAACGAGAATATTCGCGAACGCATCGTGACCAACGGGTAGATGATCCGCAACAAGATAATCTTGAAGAAGAACCAATGTCTAGAAGCACGAATATCGTTGACGGCGGCCAAAAAGTGCATCAATTAAAGCGAAAATTAAATCTAGTGATTATTGGATTGATTTTGGCAATTATTATTGTCTATCTTGTTTTGTTTTTTGTGGGCTAATTTATTAAAGTTGAATTGAGGAAAAAATAAAAATGAAATTTGGAATTATTTGTGCAATGCCGGAAGAAATAAAAGAGTTAGTTGCGGTACTGGAAAATAAGACAGAAACACAATTAGGTGGCAAAAATTATTTTGAAGGCCAGATTAATTCGCAAAAAGTTGTGTTAGTTGAATCTGGAATTGGTAAAGTAGAGGCGGGGATTACGACTGAACATCTGATTGTGGAATTTAACGTGGATGTGGTTATTAATTCTGGCTCGGCGGGTGGAATTGGTGCTCAATTGCATGTGGGCGATGTGGTAGTTTCATCGGAAACAGCATATCACGATGTTGATGCAATGGCTTTTGGGTATCAATATGGTCAGTTACCTGGACAGCCGGCGAGATTTGTTGCTTCCAAAGAATGGTCAGATGCAGTAGTTGAGGCAGGAAAGTCGACTGGATTAAATATTTTCAAGGGCCTAATTGTTACTGGTGATCAATTTGTTGCTAGTCAAACAGCAGTTGATCAAATTATTCAACATTTTCCAGATGCATTGTCAAGCGAGATGGAAGGTGCTGCAGTGGGTCAAGTAGCCACTGATCACAAGATTCCATATGTCGTTGTTCGGGCCATCTCAGATACAGGCAATGATGACGCTGGTGTTTCATTTGATGAATTTATTGTTGACGCAGGTCATCGGTCAGCACAAATGCTTATAGCATTATTACACCATGTTAAATAATTAGGGAGGGATGGTTAATTGGAACCAGTATACTTAGATAATGCGGCGACTACGCCAATGTCAGAAGAAGTTATTGCAGAGATGACTGATAAAATGAATCACGTATGGGGTAATGCTTCCACAACGTACAGTTTTGGGCGCAAGGCTCACACGGTGATGGAAGATTCACGACAAATTATTGCGGATAGCATTAATGCTGCCACTACTGAAATTACGTTTACCAGTGGTGGTAGTGAGAGTGATAATACTGCTATCGTGCAAACTGCAATTGCGCGTCAAAATTTAGGTAAGCATATTATTACAACTGCAATTGAGCATGAAGCGGTGTTAAAACCTTTACAATATTTGGAAAGTCAGGGTTTTGAAGTCACATACTTACCAGTTGACCAAAATGGAAACATTTCGTTGTCTGATTTCAAAAACGCTTTGCGTGATGACACGATTCTAGTTACTATTATGATGGGTAATAATGAAGTTGGTAGCAGAATGCCAATTCACGAAATCGGTGAGCTCCTTAAGGATCACCAAGCTTGGTTCCATACGGATGCTGTTCAGACATATGGGCTATTAGATATAGATGTTAAACGTGATCATATTGACATGTTATCAACGTCAGCTCATAAAATTAACGGCCCTAAAATGATTGGTTTTTTGTATCGCCGCAATGGAATTAATTTTCCTAGTTTTGTTAAGGGTGGTGAGCAAGAAGATAAGCGACGCGCTGGAACCGAAAATATTCCAGCAATTGCAGCTTTTGGGACTGCAGTTAGCGTTCTTACTAGTGCAGAAAAAAGGGCACGGCAAACAAAGTATTTTGAGTTTAAAAATCGAATTATAAATGGACTACAAGCCAATGGAGTTGCAGTTGAGGTGAATGGTGAAATAAAACCGGACAATTTAAACCACGTGTTAAACATTTGGCTTAAAGGAATCTCGACCTATGTTATGCAAACAAACTTGGATTTGGCGGGTTTTGCAATTTCAGGAGGATCTGCTTGTACTGCTGGTAATTTAGAGCCTTCACATGTATTAACAGCAATGTATGGGGAAAATAGTCCTCGAATTAGTGAGTCAATTCGGATCAGTTTTGGTCGCTATACTACCAAAGAGCAGATAGACGCGTTCATACAAGCAGTAACTAAAATTGCAAATCGATTAACTGAAAAAAGTGAGGTTAGCTAAGATGGCTTTTGAAAAACAAGTTAAGGTAGTTGGGGATAACGACACTTATGCAATTGGTCCTGCGATCAAGAAGTACACACTTCGTGATCTAGGCTTTGAAGTATCTAAACGGGGAACCTTTACGTTTGAACGTTCGCTTGATCCCAGTTCACCATATAAGGCAGCAGCACAATTGAAAATTGTAATTAATGAAGACTTAACTGGAATTAAAATGAGCACAGTTAATGCTAGTGGCACAATTGCTATGAATATTTTTACCAATGCACGGGCTGATGAGTTTGTCACTCAATATCACTACATTCTTGATGAAATGGTTAAACGTGGCGTTTTTATTAAAAATTAATAATACTTATTAATGATTAAGCGATTGACTAAAATGGCAATTTTCTATTTTGAAGGGTTGAAAGTAGAGTTGCCGCTTTTTTTTTGCTATAATAGTCAGCACTGGATTGTTACGACCTTCAAATCGTGGATGTTTCCAGAATCTATTTGAAATGATGGTGATGAAATGGCTGATCACAGTCATACTCGTGTAGTAGTCGGCATGAGCGGTGGCGTCGATTCATCAGTTGTGGCCTTGTTATTAAAGCAGCAGGGTTATGATGTTGTTGGTGTGTTCATGAAAAATTGGGACGACACTGATGAAAACGGCGTTTGTACGGCTACAGAAGATTACAAGGATGTTGCTAAGGTAGCAGCAAAAATCGGAATTCCGTATTATTCGGTAAATTTCGAAAAAGAATATTGGGATCGTGTCTTTACTTATTTTCTAGATGAATATAAGAAAGATCGAACACCTAATCCAGATGTAGTTTGCAACAAAGAGATTAAGTTTAAGGCCTTTATTGACTACGCTAATCAATTAGGGGCAGATTATGTTGCGACTGGACATTACGCTGATTTGCAGCGTGATAATGCCGGCCATATGCATTTAATGCGTGCAACAGATCAAAATAAGGATCAGACATACTTTTTAAGCCAACTGGATCATGAGCAGCTTGATAAGGTGATGTTCCCACTAGCAAAGCTTACTAAGCCAGAGGTACGTGAAATTGCTAAGGCGGCTGGGTTAGCAACTGCTGAAAAGAAAGATTCGGTGGGAATTTGTTTTATTGGCGAAAAAGGCCACTTTCGTGATTTCTTGAGTACTTATTTGCCAGCAACTCCTGGTAAAATGGTGACGCTTGATGGTGACGTAAAAGGCGAGCATGCTGGCTTGATGTATTATACAATTGGTCAACGTAAAGGGCTTGGTATTGGTGGCGATGGTGCTAGCAATGAACCTTGGTTTGTGATTGGTAAAGATCAGGCTAAGAATGTGCTATATGTTGGTCAAGGCTATCATAACGAACATTTGTATGCTACGCATTTAAATGCTAGTGATATTCATTGGGTTGATGCAATTGACGATTATGGTAATGAGTTTCACTGCACAGCTAAATTCCGATATCGTCAAAAAGATACAGGTGTTACGGTAAAATTATCTGATGATGGACAACAAGTTACGGTTGCATTTGACGATCCTGTCCGAGCAATTACACCTGGGCAAGCCGTTGTGTTTTATAATGGTCAAGAGTGTTTAGGAAGCGCCATTATTGATGAGGCGTATAATGACACCCGTGTACTTCAATATGTTTAATAATTAAATCAATAAGAGGCTGACCAAAAAGTATGTTTTTGGTCAGCCTCTTATTGATTTAAAAGATATTGCATATTACATCTTCTTTTGCTGGATTCTTAATTAAATTCGTTGGTCTGAAATTAAAGCTTTATTATAATAGCTTGTTGGTATTAGCAAGTATTTTTTAATAAGTTGAAATCAGTAGCCTGATGAAAATTAATAAAAACTTGATGTTATTTTGGCTCAGGCTATCTGTTTATTGGTATAATTAATTTGTTATTGTGAGACAAGTTAAAGGAAGTTAAAATGACAAAGCTATATTTAATCAGACACGGTAAAACTGAGTGGAATTTAGAATCCAGATATCAAGGTGCTCACGGTGATTCACCATTGTTACCTGCGAGCTATGCGGAAATTAAACAATTGGGTCAATTCTTGCGTCCTATTAGATTTGAGCATGTATTTTCAAGCCCCATTCGAAGAGCACGGCTAACTGCGTTTGAGCTACAAAAAAGTATTCATCAGAAGATACCGTTTACTTTGATGAGTCAGCTGGCTGAATTTGACTTAGGGCAAATGGAGGGAATGTTGTTTGATGATGTTAAACGCCAGTTTCCAAAGGAGTTTGACGCCTTTCGACACCATCCGGATCAATATGATCCGGCTCAAATTCATGGAGAGACTTTTGCACAACTGATTAACAGAATGGGTGGTGCAATTAAAGAAATTTCCGGAGCTAATCAAGGCGATGTGAATGTTTTAATTGTTTCTCATGGAGCGGCGTTAAATGCTGTTATTAATTCACTATTAGGTGTACCATTGGCGTATTTAAGAGATCGAGGTGGATTAAATAATACATCTACAACTGTATTGGAAACAAGAACGGGCAGTGAGTTTAAATTACTCAAATGGAATGATACCAGCTATCTACGAAAATCAGTGGCTGATCCAACTGATACGATATAAAGGGGTTGTTTTATATGGCAACAGAAAAAAAACGAGATTCCATTCAAGAAAATATTAAAGTTCAATCTGAAAAGTTAGTAACAAAGCTAGTAAAAGACATTGATGCTCAACCAGATAAGGTTCAAAACTACTACGATTTAGGTACCCTATTAACGCGATTGAAGAGTTATGAACAATCTGAAGATTTGTTTATGAAGGCTTTAGGCCGGTTCGACCAAAATAAGGCAGCCACCAATTTATTAGAATATGGTCTGGGCAACTTATATTATGAAGTGGAGAAATTTGATGAAGCACTTAAGTGGTATCAAAAAATCACTGATGACAAGTTAAAAGCAGATGCATACCTAATGATGGCGCAAAGCTGGATGCAAAAGAAAGATTATAAACGAGCGATTGCTTATGGCCTAACGGCGCATGACATACGTAAACAAGATCCAGAAATTAATCAGGTTTTAGGAGATGCATTATTGGCATTGGGGAACTTTAACCAGGCCAAAGATTTCTATGATCAAATTTTAGTTCGCCATCCTGGTAGGGCTGATACGCAATTTAATCGTGGACTAGTAGCGATGGTCCTTGGTGAGGATTATACAGATTATTTGTCTCAAGCAAAGCAACTGGATCCTGATTATTATCAGCGAAGTGAACAACGGATAGCTGATATTGAAAAAGTATTGCGTGATCAAAAAGATAGTAGCAAGTAACATAAGGAGATGACAACTATGGACAATTCGATTAGTTTATTTGATGGTCCAAGCGAGCCATCTTTTTTGATTGGTAAAGTGATCACCACTTTTTTTGCGAGTGCTGATAGTTTTTATAAAGTATTACTTGTTCAACCAATGGAAAATAACTTTGATTGGTCGCAAGATGAAATTGTCGTGACTGGAAATTTTGGCGATATTAATGAAGAAAGTGCTTATCGGTTTGAAGGAAAATTAGTTGATCACCCGAAATATGGTCAACAATTTCAGTCAGATAACTATCATAATGCACAACCTACCACTAAAGAAGGACTGATTAACTATCTATCAGGAGAGCAATTTGCTGGCATTGGTAAAAAGACAGCTACTAAAATTGTGGACTTATTGGGAACTAGTGCAATTGATCAAATTGTTAATGATTCTTCAGTTTTAACTCCGTTACACCTGCGACCTAACTTAGTCAAAGTTTTAATTGACAATGTTACGGAAAGTAAGGGAATGGATCAAATTATTATTGGGCTCAACGATTTTGGCTTTGGTAGCTCGTTAGCAACTACCATTTTTGAAAAATATCGGGATGAGACACTTGAAGTAATTGCTAAGAACCCTTATCAACTAGCAGAAGATATTGATGGAATTAGTTTTAAACGTGCGGATCAGGTTGCTGAACAAATACATATCAATAATGATGATCCACGCAGAATCAATGCAGCAATCTTGCAGGTGTTGGATACAGTTACAATGCAAAGTGGGGACACTTATACTACTGCTAAGCCATTGTTAACTGAAGCATTAAGATTGTTAGAAGAAAGCCGCAATACTGTAGTTGCTCCCCAAAAGATTGCTGATCAATTAATTGAGTTAACTAAATTAAATAAATTAGTGGCCCAGGATGAACGTATTTATCCCAGCTCTTTATTTAATGCTGAATGGCAAATTGCACAACATTTGTCTCGATTAATGTCTGATGAATCAATTGATATCGACGGCCAACAAGTTGATAAAGTTATTAGGCAAATTGAGAAGCAGCTAAACATTGACTATGACGAATCACAAGAACGGGCAATTAGATCTGCAATTAAGTCACATGTCTTCTTACTGACTGGTGGCCCGGGAACCGGCAAGACAACTATTATCAATGGTATCGTTGCGGCATTCGCTAAATTACACCATTATTCACTGGATATTAATGAATATAAAGATAGTCCATTTCCGGTTTTGTTAGCTGCACCAACCGGCCGGGCAGCGAAGCGAATGAGTGAAACAACGGGATTACCGGCTAGTACAATTCATCGCTTGTTGGGGTTAAATGGGCGAGAGCAACCAACCGACATGAATGTTAGTGATTTGTCTGGAGCTTTGCTAATTGTTGATGAGCTATCAATGGTTGACACTTTGCTGTTTAAGACGCTATTAAAGGCAGTCCCCAGTTCAATGCAGGTAGTTCTAGTTGGTGATAAAGATCAACTACCTTCAGTTGGACCAGGGCAGATTTTTCATGATTTGCTAAATTTTGACCATTTACCGAAGCAGGAATTAAATCAAATCTATCGTCAGTCAGCGGAATCTTCTATTATTCCTTTAGCTCATGCAATCAAAATGGGTAAAATGCCAACTGATTTTACCGCTGCATTTCCTGATCGCTCTTTTATTGCTTGTCGAACTGACCAGGTGGCAGAGGTTATTGATCAAGTTGTTGAACGAGCAAAAAGTCGAGGTTTCAGTGCTACACAGACACAAGTATTAGCACCTATGTATCGCGGCAATGCTGGTATTAATCGTTTAAATGAGTTAGTGCAAGATGTTTTTAACCCACTTGATCAGTCGAAAAAAAAGGAAGTTGAGTTTCGCGGGGAGCATTTTCGTATTGGGGATAAGGTGCTGCATCTGGTCAATAGTCCAGAGAACAATGTTTTTAACGGTGACATTGGAACTATTGTCAGTATCGAGTTAGGTGTTAAGGGAACAAAGGGACCTAAAACCGATCAAATTACAATTGACTTTGATCAAACTGAAGTTACTTATTCACGAAATGAATGGCAAAGATTGACGTTAGCATATTGTATTTCAATTCATAAGTCGCAAGGCAGTCAGTTTGAGATGGTTATCTTGCCGATGGTACGACAATATAGTAGAATGCTACAACGAAATCTGTTGTATACTGCGATTACTCGAGCAAAAAGTAAATTAGTATTAGTAGGTGATCCAGAGGCGTTTGCGCTGAGTATTAAAAATGAATCTGTCAATCGTAATACATCACTTCAATTGAGGTTGCAAGATGTCTTTCAAGGAGAACCAGTTCCAGCATCGGCTAATAATTTGTCAGTTGCAGCCCCTAAAGAAATAGCGACTGTTAGTTCAACTGAAGATGTGTCGGTTGAAGATGATCCTGTTTCCTACACTTTGACAATGCAACTTGTTCAAAATGGTCAAGTAGACCCTTTGATTGGCATGCATGGTGTTAAGCCCACGGATTTTTTAAATAGTTAGTGTAATAAAAGATTATTGTGCTTGCACAGTTGCTTAATTGTTGCGATAATATAATGGAAATTCATTCTAGAGGAGCCCATCCATGACAGAAATTAAAAATGCGGAAAATGTGAAATTATTTACGTTAAATTCAAATCGACCTTTGGCTCAAGGAGTTGCAGATCAAATAGGGTTACCGCTCAGTGATGCCACCATCAAACAGTTTGCAGATGGGGAAATTCAAATCAGCATTGATGAAAGTGTTCGTGGTTGTGAAATTTATGTGATTCAGTCAATATCTGATCCAGTAAATTCAACTTTAATGGAACTATTGATTATGATTGATGCACTACGTCGAGCTAGCGCCAAAACTATTAACGTGATTTTACCGTATTATGGCTATGCACGGCAAGATCGTAAAGCTCGTTCTCGAGAACCAATTACGGCCAAATTAATTGCGACATTATTGGAAATGGATCATGCTGACCGTGTTGTTACACTTGATTTGCATGCTGCACAAGTACAAGGATTTTTCAATATACCGGTAGATCATTTGTTAGCAGCACCACTGTTGGCCAATTATTTTTATACTCATGATTTAACAGATAATATTGTAGTTGTCTCACCAGATCATGCTGGTGTCACTAGAGCACGTAAGTTTGCTGAAATTTTGAAGGCTCCAATTGCAATCATTGATAATCGTAATCCTGAAGAAATTGAGCGGAAGACAGAGCAAGTTCCCGAGTATGTTATTGGCGATGTAAAAGGAAAAACAGCTATTATTATTGACGATATCATCGATACGGGTGTCAGAATGGCAGTTTCCGCAACTGCCATTAAAAATTTTGGAGCCAAACATGTGTTGGCATGTGCTACACATGCGGTGTTCTCTGGAGATGCAATGACCAAAATTGATGAGTCAGCGATCGAAAAAATGATTGTTACGGATTCGATTAACTTACCGGAAAGTAAAAAAAGCGATAAGTTGATCCAGCTGTCAGTGGCGCCATTACTTGGATCTGCAATTGCCCATGTGCACAATAACGAACCAGTTGACTCACTATTTGTCAGTTCGGATAATAAGAGTGCTCACATTTAATTGAAAAAAAGGAGTAAGTGCAATGGAAGAATTTAATTTAGCATTAGCTAAGCAGCAGTTGCAACAAGGAGTTAATGAATTTTTAGATCAAGCAGAGTTTGCTCCTGATTCTTTGATTGTGCTTGGCTCAAGTACAAGCGAGGTCCAAGGTAAAACGATTGGCAAGGATTCCTCGATTGCTGTGGGTAAAATGATTGTAGAAGTGGTTTTTAATGCGATTAAAGATCGTAATCTACATTTGGCAATTCAAGGTTGTGAACATATTAATCGGTCACTATTGATGGAGCGTATTGAGGCTGATAAGCGAGGGTTTGAACAGGTAACCGTTGTACCGGCGCTTCACGCTGGTGGTGCAACGCAGGTAGCTGCTTATGAACAATTTGATGATCCAGTTGAAGTAGAGCATATTATTGCTGCTGGGGGAATTGACCTTGGTGACACTTCAATTGGCATGCATGTCAAGTTTGTGCAGATTCCGGTGCGAACTACGATCAAGGAAGTGGGCTTTGCTCACGTTACTTATTTGCGAAGTCGGCCTAAACTAGTTGGCGGTCAACGGGCACAGTATGAGTGGCATTCCAATGGGATTTAAAAATTAAAAAATAGCATTAAAACTGATAGACTCAAAGCCAGTTTTAATGCTATTTTTTTATTTGGTTAAGTTGTAGTCGGTGACTTCTACTTGTTGTGGGCTGAGTAAAATTTTGGTTACACTTCCGTTTTGAGGAAACGTATGTACAGGATCTATATTATGATCAGCGAACCTGATTGCTAATGAGCGAATCAGAGTTCCATGGGCAACGATTAAAACGCGGTTGTGATCTGCCTCTTTGTCTAACAATTCAGCAAAACCTGTTGTTACACGGGACCAAAATTGGTCCCCTGTTTCGGCTAAGTGAAGTGGGTCAGCAGCATGCATGCGATCACGGACAGTACCGGGAGTGACGTTTTCTAGCATTTCAGTTTGGTTATTGGCACCATAGGGAGCCGCAATGGAGTGCCAAACACTTTGGTTGTCTAAGCCTTCAAATCCTCCAAAAAAAGCTTCACGAAAATTGGCGGAGGGGTGCGCAATGCCAGTAAACGTTTTGTTAGCTGCAATAATGTAATTAGCAGTATCGATAGTTCGCTTCATATCAGACGTATAAACAGACTGAAACGTTGTATTTGCCAACCTTTGGCCAGTTTGCTGAGCAATTTTGATACCATTTTCTGTTAGTGGGGAATCAGCCCAACCCTGCAATTTATCCATAGTATTGAATAATGTTTCTCCATGACGTACAAAGTATAATTCCAACTGTTTCATGATTTAAAGTTCCTCCCAATTGTGATCAAATATAACCTAACATTATGAATTAATTTCAAACAAAAAGAACTCGTCAATTTGACAAGTTCTATTGTATCATGCTAGTTTAATATTTTTACCACTGTTGGGTGTTAATTTAGCAAATAGCGCCGATAATTCTAATTTACGCAGCTTTTTAGGTACAAACATACCAATTTTCTCTAAATCAAACCCAGTCATTAATTTGCGCTTATCAAAAATGATTGGGTTTTTGAGAATGTGAGGCGTTTTTAGAATTGCTGCCGTTAATTCTTTAATTGTCATTTGATCAGGATCCATGTTCAAGGCTTTTGTGTCCCTTGACCGCTTTGAAATCAGCTCATCAGTACCATCGATGGACAATGAAAGTAGGTGCATGACTTCTGATTCAGTTAGTGGCTCACTTTCAATGTTTCGCTGATTTGCAATTACATCATGGTCAACTAACCATTTAACAGCCTTACGTTTGGAAGGATCATTAGTGTGAAAATACAATTGGACCATGAGATCACCTTCTATCTAATTGGTTAGGAGTAAGTTTACCGCACATAGACTATTTGTAGCAACTAATTTATTCAATAATTAACAATTTTTTATTTTATGAATATTGATTTTATTAATAAACAATATCAATATGTGCTCCAACCACCATCTACTGTCAACGTAATTCCGTTAACATACTTGCTTTGAGTTGAACTAAGGTAAAGAGCTGCTTGGGCAATATCATGTGGCTGACCAGGAGTAGGCATAATGTTGCTACCTTCTTGAGTTCGCATCAGGCCGTCTTGATCGACACTAGACATTGATTTGGATATATTCGTCGCAATCCCACCAGGTGCGATTGCATTACAACGAATACCAGACGGAGCATACATATAAGCCGTATTTTTAGTTAGCCCAATTACTGCGTGTTTGGCTGCTGTATAAGCAGCACCTGCTGCTCCACCGCGTAAACCACCGACTGAAGCAATGTTAACAATGACTCCATTTTTTTGAGGTAAAAAAGATTGCATAGCAACTCTGGATGCCATCATGACACTATCAACGTTAACTGCAAAAACACGTCGCCAAATTTTATCGGATATGTTAGCAATCCCGGCCATGTCGTCCATAATACCGGCATTATTAATTAAAATATCGACACGTTTAAAGGTTGCTAAAGTTGTTTTAAAAAGTTGGTCAATATCTGTTTGTAGGGAAACGTTGACTTCTACTGCAGTTGCGATTCCACCGGCAGATTTGATTGTTTCAGCGACATCATTAGCTCCGGCTAAATTTAAATCAGCAATGACTACTTTAGCACCTTCTTTAGCAAATAGCTCTGCCGTTGCAAGCCCCATTCCTGAAGCTCCGCCTGTAATTATGGCTACTTTATCTTTTAAAAGCATCGGTAATTCCTCCTGAATAATATTAATACGGTTAACTGTTTATGTGTTTAATCGTATACTTTTTTGATAAAGTTTACCAGAAATATGAGTATGCAAAGTAGAACAAAAAAAGGGACACTAAAGGAACTGCAACTATTTTTTGAGACAATTAAATAAAAGCAGATTCTAAAAAGTCATTTTGCTTCCGATTAGGCAATCGATTCCCGGTATTGAACTGGAGATTGGTTGCCTAATTTGGTAAAAATACGAGTATTATTCCAAAATTGGATGTAGTTTTGGACTGTTTCAATTACAAT
>NZ_BJDM01000004.1 GCF_005405145.1 Paucilactobacillus kaifaensis
TTGAAGACACATTAGAATCTATGTTTTAAAAAAAGGACGAGAGGCTTTTCTATTTACACATAAAATTTGACACTCTCTCTAAAAAAATCAAAATTTAATGCAATATTCTTTAAATCGGTTTCACTTTGAAAAAATTATATGTATTTGTTTGGTAAAAGGAGGATTTGTTATGTCTGATCAAGATGTCAAACAAGCATTTTCACATTATGCCAAGCTGTCACTCGTGAACAAAACTCGCTCAATCTACACTCAGGAACAACATCAGGTTCCTAAAGTACCATTAAACGAGGAAACAGTGGAGTACCCGATCAATGAAGGCCCACCAACTATTAAATTAATAACAGCGGAACAAGCTATTCACCTTGAGGAATACCTCATTAACGAACGGTTGATCATTGCAATAGCCAGATTAACCGATGCTCAAAAGAAATTACTTTATTACAAATACGTTGAACAACTTTCAGATAAGGCAATTGGTCAGATTCTTCATGTCAGCAGTCAAGCGATTTCCAAACAGCATCGCAAGGTGTTGAGCAAAATCGGCTCAACATTCTTCGACTAGTTTAACCATAAAAATTCGGTCTCCCCCAACACTTCTAAGAATTAGACGACCCAAATCTAACTCTAGGAGAGCGAATTGCAATGAATTATACCGAAACGATTTACGCAGCCCAGCATGGCGACCCACTTGCTATGGCTCAGCTGATAAAAGAATTTCAGCCATTAATTATTAGCATCACTTGTCGGGGGCATTCAGTTTTTGATGAGGATCGTTATCAGATATTAACTGAACAATTTATTCGAACAACCTACAAGTTTAATTTGGAACGTTATTTGTAGTTAGACGAGAAGCAGATTAATCTTTTTTGATTAATTTGCTTTTTTGGTTTCATTTCTCATCCTTTATTTGTATGTATATAGTGAACAGGAAATATTACCTGTGAGCCCTTTGACAACTGAATATTGCTACCCTAACTTTCTTACTTTACTTGAACTGTTGATCTGTGGACGCCATGACCAGAACTGCGAGCGCCACCCACACTTCAACTACGATTTTTAACTAACAATCGTACAAATTAAGTAGATAATGATACTTCCGCGAGGCTCCCACGTAAGCAGGAGAGGTGCAATTCCTATGTCCGTTAGTGACGGAACTGGGTAGCAAGGTCTGACAGCACCATTAAACTGTTGCACTATTTTTTGAAAGGAAGTGAAATCAACACCCGACTTTTTTAATTCTCCCCCATTAGTCATTCATACCTGATTGGAGATGATACACTATCGCTACTTCAGAATTCACGATCACAATCAGTGATCAACAACAAGATAAACTACGTGCCGAAATCTATCAAATGATCATGGGTGAAGTCAAGCGAGTAAGGACTGATGCCGCCATTGGTACCCGCTATCTTAAGAAAAAGGATCTTTTTAATTACTTGCAAATTGCCAACAATACTTTAGATAGCTGGATTGCTCAGGGCCTACCATCGATCACAATTGGTGGTTGCATTCGCTTTGATCGCTCATCTGTTGATGATTGGTTAATAACTAGAGCTGACGAAATGAAGCATATGAGTTAAAATAACTTTGAAGCCTTACGTTCGCTCTGAAAAATTTCAATTAATTTTTTTGGAGGAATGTAGTTATGACTATTAGTAAAACAAAATCTGGAAGTTATCTTGTAGAAGTGCAATACCCGAAAAAGCTTAGACCATTTTTCGACAACAAACGCCGCTACAAGAAAACACTGCCAAGTCTCAAGACAGCTAAGATTCAAGAAGCTAATGTGTTGATGCAAATTGAACAGGTACGAAAGGATGATAGCCCGCGTTCATTGGAAACTAAAGGAGAAATGTTATTTAGCGATTTTTACCACAACGTCTTCATGGATATTTATGTTAAGGGTGCGACTGGACGGACACGCGTTGTCCCTACAACTGAGACAATCGATTATCAAAAATCAATTTTTAGACTTCATATTCTACCGATGTTTGGTAATTACTCATTGAATTATCTGAACAATCATAAGGAAATTGTCATCAATGAATTGACGATGAAATCTGCCACTTTTAGCAATATTCGCAATATCAAGAGTTACACACGCCAAGTGTTTGATCTCGCCGAAGCAATGGATTATATCGAATATAATCGCGTTGGTAAGGTTCTAAACATGGTTGCATCTCCTTACCATGACCAATTAAAAAAGCAGCGTCAAGCGAAAGGAGAAGCACTCACGGCGCAAAAGTTGCTCGACTGGCTCGAAGCGCTAGAGGAAGACTATCAAGCCGGTAAAATCACGTTGATGCAGCATTTACTCTTCTTGCTAACTTTACACGTTGGTGACCGTAAGAGTGAAACCTATGGCTTACAGTGGCGTCATATTGACTTGAAAACTAATTCCCTGTTCATCATTCAAAGTCTTTCTAAATCTAAGAAGCTCAAAGACACTAAGGGCCATAAGTTCACTCAGCTAACTATTCCAGAAGAACTAGTTAGTGAGATTGCAGAATGGAAGGCACAGCAAGCCGAAGAGTTAGCGCAAATTGGAATTGAGCAAACACCTGACCAATTTGTATTCACGTATACCGATTTTCGTGGTCACATGAATGTTCCCTTACATTCCGACTATTTGAATTATCGAATCAAGTCGATCCATCATCGTCATCCAGAATTGGCTAAATTACACCCACACAAGTTGCGTCACACTTTTGGTACACTTGCCCGTGAAGGTGGTGCTTCCCTCGAAGATATCTCCGAAGCACTCACTCATTCCGACGTAGCAACGACAAAAATTTACGTCAATACGCCGGATGTCATTTCCACTAAGGTGCACGAAATGTTCGTAAATCGATTAAAAAAAGAAAGTACAAAAAAACGCCAGATTATCTAATCTGACGTTCAACATTCTCATTGAGATAATATTTACCCCAAACCTTACCCCAAAGTTAAATTTTCTGAGCGAATTTTGCCAATTGGGGTAAAAGTTAAAACCGTAATCAGGCTTGTTATAACGTGCCGGATTAACGCTTTGAGAACTGACTAGCCTTACGAGCTTTCTTCAAGCCTGGTTTCTTACGTTCCTTCATACGAGCATCACGGGTTAATAAACCAGCGCGCTTCAAAGGTCCACGGAAATCTGGGTCAACACCCAACAAGGCACGGGCGATACCGTGACGAGTTGCACCAGCTTGTCCAGAGAAACCACCACCTCTAACGTTAACTAAAACATCATAGGTACCAGTTGTTTCTGTTGCTGTGAATGGTTGCAAAACTACTTCTCGTAAGTTAGCAAATGGAATGTAATCTACGATATCTTTCCCGTTCATTGTGATTTTACCTGAACCGGGTACTAATCGAACACGTGCAGTTGAATTCTTACGACGGCCTGTGCCGCTATATTGTACTTGAGCCAATTCCATTTCCTCCTTAGATTAAGTTTGTAATGTCTAATACTTCAGGCTTTTGAGCTTCATGCTTGTGATTTGCATCAGCGTACACATGGAGCTTCATCCCCATTTTACGACCAAGCGTATTGTGAGGTAACATTCCCTTAACTGACATTTCAATCAATTTTTCTGGGTTCTTTGCTCTCAAATCACCAGCTGAACGTTGCTTTAAACCGCCAGGATAATCTGAGTGACGATAATACATCTTGTCAGTCGCTTTGTGTCCAGTTAATTTAATTTGAGATGCATTAATAACAATCACATTGTCACCCGTATCCACATTAGGGGTGAAAGTAGGTTTGTTTTTGCCGCGTAAAATTGATGCAACTACTGTTGATAAACGTCCCATAGGTACGTCTGTAGCATCAACAATATACCATTTACGGTCAATTTCATTTGGATTTGCTAAGTAAGTCGTTCTCAATGTTGAATCCTCCATTTTCTGTTATCTTCGTCAACGTATAAGCGTACCGGGCCCATTAGGTGGACAAAGAATACCAACGACTAGTTTACTTTAAATTTGCCGTTCCGTCAATGCTTTTCGATATAATCTTGGGATTAATTTTGAGGAATGTCATAACCTACGTTGACTAAATATAAACCATTAGCTGGTGCTGTCCACCGAGCTAGCTGGCGATCTTTGCCAGCAAGCACCCTTGGAATATCATTAGCCGGCCGTTGACCAGTACCAATTTCCAATAAGACGGCGACCATGATTCGAACTTGATTATACAAAAAACCATTGCCAGCAAATTCCAACACAATTTCATTATTGGCTTCATCACGCACCACAGTTGCATCGTAAATTGTGCGCACATTACTTTTAACGTGGCTACCGGAAGCAACAAAACTAGTAAAATCATGTTCACCAATTAAGTCCTTCACTGCTACCTGCATTTTAGTAATGTCTAAGGGATATTTAAAATGGCCAGTATAATTACGCTTAAATGGATCTACAAACTCACCCTGCGACACGCGATAACGATAACGCTTATGGTGAGCACTATACCGCGCATGAAATTCATCTGTAACAACTTCTACCTTTTTAACTAACACATCAAGTGGTAATGAGCTATTGAGTGCTTTCAATAATGCTGTTGGTTTAATTGTAAATGGTAAATCAAAATGCGCCACTTGGCCAAGTGCATGAACTTTAGCGTCTGTTCTTCCTGACGCAATAATTGCAATCGGTGGTTGGGGCTTTTTTGCGATTTTATTAACCGCGTTGGTCAATACCAGCTCGACAGTACGTTGATGTGGCTGCACCTGCATACCAGCAAAGTTAGAACCATCGTAGGCAAATGTGATTTTATACCGCGTTTTCTTTTCGTTCATTAATAGTGTCTAACTCCCGCTAAAATTATTGTTACTACTAGCATTAATATACATGCTAATGTATCTTGACGATGCCATTTAAGCATCCTATATTTAGTTCTTCCTTCACCACCGCGATATCCTCTAGCTTCCATTGCAGTAGCCAATTCATCAGCACGATTAAATGCGCTGATAAATAATGGAATTAAGATGGGGACCACCGACTTGATTCGCTTCCAAATACTGCCCGAACCAAAATCTACTCCTCTAGCTCGCTGTGCATTCATAATCTTTTGAGTTTCATCAAGTAAGGTCGGGACAAACCGAAGTGCAATTGACAACATTAAGGCTATTTCATAAACGGGAACCTTAATTTTAACCAGTGGTTTCATTAATGATTCGACTGCATCAGCAATTAACAATGGTGGCGTTGTGAGCGTTAAAACAGTCGACATACAAATAATCAGTAAAAACCGGCAAAAAATATAGCCACCATTAATTAAGCCAAACTGAGTAACTGTAAAAATACCCCAATGCCAATATGTATGCCCCCCACTACTAAACAGCATCTGTAGCACGACAGTAAATAAAATAATCCAAATTAGCGGCTTAATCCCGTCCCAAAAGAAACTCAATTTAACCCGAGTCCCCAAAATAACTGCCAGAGTGAAGACTGCTAAAAAGGCATAAGAAATCCAATTATTGGCGAAAAAAATAATAATAATAAAATAAAAGCTAAGTGCCAATTTAGCCCGTGGATCAAGCTGGTGAATTCTAGAATTTGTTGGGACATAGCGTCCAAATAGGACCTTTGAAAACATGCTTACGACCCACTTTCTAACTGTTGTTTAATTTGTTGCGCTAGTTCAGCTACGGTTAGCGGAAACGGATCAAAAGAAAAACCGCGTTGCTGCAACCGCTGGGCAAACGCAGTTGTTTTAGGAACCATCAAATGATTATTTTTCAACCAAATTGGATCAACAAATATATCTCTTGGTGTCCCAACTTTAACAACCTCGCCATGATTCATTACTACTATTTTATCAGCGTACTGTGCCGCATCTTCCATTTGATGGGTTACCAAAATGACCGTTAAATGTTGTTGCTGTTGTAAACTTGCAAATAGTTCCATGATTTCTCGTTGACCACGTGGATCTAACCCCGCCGTTGGTTCGTCTAAAATGAGAGTGTGTGGCTGCATTGCTAAAACCCCAGCAATTGCCACACGCCGCATTTGACCACCTGACAATTCAAATGGTGATCGTTCGCTTAAGTCAGCATTCAAACCAACTAGTTCCATCGCTTCTAATGCCAATTCACGCGCTTGTGACTCACTTTTGCCAAAATTTTTTGGCCCAAATGCGATATCTTTAATGACAGTTTCTTCAAACAGCTGGTTTTCAGGAAACTGAAAGACAATACCAATATGCTGGTGTAGTTGTGCTAGCTGTCGATTGGTACTATTAGCATCGATTTGACTCTGGCCAATCAAAAGTCGACCACTTGTGGGTTTTAATAAACCATCAAGTAGTTGAATCAACGTCGACTTTCCACTCCCAGTATGACCAACAATAGCCGTGTACGAGTTTGATTCAATTGTTAAGTTAATGTTGCGCAGTGCGCTAACTTCAAACGGAGTACCTGGTTGATAAACAAACCCTACTTCGTTAAATTCAATTTCTGCCACAACCAATCCACCATCCTGTTGCTATCCATATATTCAGTCGGAGTTTGTAAATCTTCTTTTACCAACGCTCGCTTGATTTTTTCACCGTAAGGAACATCCAACCCTAGTTCAATCAAACGGTCACCCTGCATCAAAATCTCATTTGGAACACCCTTTGCAACCAATCGACCATCATCAATTAGCAAAATTTCATCTGCCATTGCCGCTTCATCAATATCATGTGTAATTGAAATCACAGTCAGGTGATACCGCTGCCGTAATTGCTGTAACAACTTTAAAATACTTTCTCGTCCCTCAGGATCCAGCATACTAGTAGCCTCATCCAGAATTAAAATATCTGGTCGCATAGCAACAACTCCTGCTAACGCCACTCGCTGCTTTTGTCCACCTGACAACGCAGCCGGTTCACGCTCAGCAAACTGACTCATTTCAACCATTTCAAGTGCTTCATTAACTTTTTCTATCATTTCATTGCGGGGCATATGACGATTTTCTAGCCCAAAAGCGACGTCGTCTGCAACCGTTGCACCAACAAATTGGTTATCAGGATTTTGAAAAACAAAGCCAATCTGTTTTCTAATCTCCCAAATATTTTCTTGTGCTACTAGTTGATCGTTAACAAAAATCTCACCTTGATCTAATTCTAAAAGGCCATCGATTGCTCGAGCCAAGGTACTTTTACCACTCCCATTATGCCCAACGATTGCAACCCAATCACCTCGCTTTATCTCAAAAGACAGGTTATGGATTACATCATTAGTTTCGTCTGGATAGTGATAAGAAATATTTGTAGCACGAATTATTGCTGTCATCTTATTCTTCGCTCCTGTGTTCACCGATAGCTCAATAATACCATATCCGACTAACCATCAAAATAAAACTAAAAAAATTTAAATAAAAAAATCACTTACAATTGCGGCGCACGAAACAAGTTTCGCATTCAAGCTAGACTAGGAAATTACTTTCCACCATCATAACGCTCTATACCATCAATCATAGTGATTCTTTATTACGTATTCAATTAATTTTAGAAATTAATCAACGAATTCCAAAATAACCATTGGTGCTGCGTCTCCACGACGTGGCATGGTCTTGTAAGTTCGTGTGTATCCACCATTACGATCAGCATATTTAGGTGCTAATTCTTCAAATAGGTTTTGAAGAGCAGACTGTACACGAACATCATCACCGTCTTCTTTAACATCTGCAACAACGTTACGGATGAAAGAAGCGGCCTGACGACGAGCATGCAAATCGCCACGCTTACCTAGCGTGATCATTTTTTCAGCGGAACGACGAACTTCCTTAGCACGGGCTTCGGTAGTTTCGATCCGACCATTGACGATTAAATCAGTAGTTAAATCACGTAATAAAGCTTTCCGTTGTGAACTTGTACGACCTAGTTTACGGTAACTCATGAACTGGCTTCCTCCTTTTGTGAATAATTAATCTTCTTGGCGAAGTGATAATCCTAAATCAGATAATTTAGCCTTAACTTCTTCCAGTGACTTACGTCCTAAATTACGAACCTTCATCATATCAGCTTCTGAACGATCAGTTAATTCTTGCACAGAATTAATTCCGGCACGCTTAAGACAATTATATGAACGAACAGATAAATCTAGTTCTTCAATTGTCATTTCTAACATTTTTTCCTTATGAGTCTCTTCTTTTTCGACCATAATTTCAGCATTTTTGGCAGTATCTGTTAGATCAACAAACATAGATAAATGCTCTGTTAAAATTTTAGCAGCTAAACTAACTGATTCACTTGGCGTAATAGAACCATCTGTCCAAACATCAAGTGTTAATTTATCATAATCGTTACGTTGGCCGACACGAGCATTTTCAACTGTGTAGTTTACGCGTTCGATTGGGGTATAGATGGAATCAATTGGCAAAACACCGATTGGAAGATCATCCATGCGAGCTTTGTTATCATCAGCTGAAACATATCCACGACCCTTATCAGCAGTCATTTGAATATGCAACTCAGCTCCATCAGCGACAGTAGCAAGATGAAGATCTGGATTCAATACTGTTACGTCACCATCAGTTTGAATATCACCGGCAGTAACTTCAGCAGGTCCTTTAACATCAATTTCCAATGTTTTATCTTCTTCAGTATCAATCTTCAAAGATACCTTTTTCATGTTCAAAATAACTTGAGTTACATCCTCCGTAACGCCCTCAACAGTCGAGAACTCATGTAACACACCATCAATTTGAATGCTAGTAATCGCAGCCCCAGGAAGTGACGCAAGTAAAATCCGACGCAGTGAATTCCCAAGAGTTGTACCATAACCGCGCTCGAGTGGTTCTACGACAAACTTGCCATAGTTATTACTTTCATCAACTTTGTGAATGTTTGGTTTCTCAAATTCGATCATTCTTATCTTTTACCCCTTTCAAAACGTGGTTCGTTATTAATACGAAATTACATTGGTATGAAGAACTTCTCCACGGAAATGCATTGAATTAAACACGACGACGCTTTGGAGGACGAGAACCATTATGTGGCACTGGTGTCACATCACGAATTGCGCTAACCTCAAGTCCAGTTGTTTGAAGTGCACGAATAGCAGCTTCACGACCAGAACCTGGTCCCTTGACAGCAACTTCGACAGTCTTCATGCCGTGTTCCATTGATGCTTTAGCAGCAGCTTCTGCAGCCATTTGGGCAGCGAACGGTGTTGACTTACGGCTCCCCTTGAATCCTAGAGATCCAGCTGAAGACCAGGCAACGGCGTTTCCTTGCATATCCGTAATCATAACTAATGTATTATTAAAAGTTGAATGGATGTGAGCCACACCGGATTCAATATTCTTTTTTACTCGACGCTTACGCGTACCTTTTCTTGTAGCCATAGAAATGTTAAACCTCCTTTTCTACTAATTATTTTTTGCGGCCAGCAACTGAAACAGTCTTACCCTTACGAGTACGAGCGTTGTTTTTTGTGTGTTGTCCACGAACTGGTAAACCACGACGATGACGCATGCCACGATATGAACCAATTTCTTGAAGTCGCTTGATATTCAATGATACTTCACGACGAAGATCACCTTCAACCTTTAATTGGTCAACTTCTGTCCGGATCTTATCTTCCTGATCTGGAGTTAAATCACGTACACGAACATCCTCAGAAACCCCAGCATTAGTTAGAATTTCTTGAGCAGTTGTATCGCCAATTCCGAAAATATAAGTTAATCCGATTACGATTCGCTTGTCGCGAGGTAAATCGACACCTGCAATACGAGCCATTAATTACTGCACCTCCATTTCATTAATAAAATTACTTACCTTGACGCTGTTTGTGCTTAGGATTTGCAGAGCAAATCACCATAACACGGCCATTACGTTTGATCACTTTACAGTGTTCGCACATTGGCTTTACTGATGGTCTTACTTTCATCTGAATAACCTCCTAGAAAGTTAAAAGTCCAATACTTGATTATTTTATTTAAAGCGAAATGTGATTCGTCCCTTAGATAAATCATATGGTGACATTTCAACTTGAACACGATCTCCAGGTAAAATTTTAATATAGTGCATTCTAATTTTACCGGAAACATGAGCCAAGATTTCATGACCATTTTCCAATTCAACTTTAAACATTGCATTTGGTAAAGTTTCTGTTACTTTACCTTCAATTTCGATAACGTCGTCTTTTGCCACTAACAGGTTCCTCCTTGCTGAAACTTTTCAAAAATTGACGTAAAAATGGTGGAAACACTGTTCCACCTTGCATTTTTCTAGCTAAACCTAAAGTAGTTTACCACAGGTTACTAATCAAAGCAAGAATGGCCACCGGCCTCCTATAAATTCGTCAAGATTTTTTGTACAGCTTGATAAACCTGACCGATTTCTTGTTCACCATCAACTGTGTGCAAAACACCAGCCTTAGTATAGTAATCAACCAGTGGTGTATTCATTTTAATGTTTACATCCAACCGATTCTTTACTGTTTCTGGCTTGTCATCTTCCCGTTGGTAGAAGTCATGATGTCCGCAAACATCACAAGTTCCTTCAACCTTAGGTGGATTATAAAGTCGATGATAAGTTGCACCACAATTTCGACAAATGAATCTCCCCGTTAATCGTTGTGTTAAAACAGCAGGATCAACGTCGATATTCAAAACTGCATCCACATGACGATTTGACTCGCTAAGCATCTGATCCAAAGCCTTAGCTTGAACTAAATTACGTGGATAACCATCCAACATAAAGCCATCATCTGTATCAGCTTGAGCTAATCTTTCTTGGACAATTCCATTTGTTACTTCATCGGGAACCAATTCACCTTTATCAATAAAGGCTTTGGCTTGTAGTCCCATTGGAGTTTCATTTTTCATTGCGTCCCGAAAGATATCGCCAGTCGAAATATGCGGAATTTGAAACTCTTCAACAATCTTCTGAGCTTGTGTGCCTTTACCAGCACCCGGTAACCCCATCAAGATTAGATTCATTGTACTCACTAGATTTTGCCTCCCATTATCTGAACTATTCTCTAATAAAACCAATATACTCCCGTTTCATCATTAAACCATTCAGCTGACGAATCACGTCCAAAGCAATCTGGACAATAATTAACAAACTAGTTCCGCCTAATCCAATCGATTGACTTAGGTTCCAAATGTTGCTAGCTAACAATGGAATTAATGAGATAACACCTAAGAACAACGCTCCAACCGTGCTTAAACGCATCAAGAGCGATGAAACAAAGCTTTGTGTCGCTTTACCTGGCCAAACGCCAGGTATATAACTACCCTGTTTTTGTAAATTTTCAGCTAATTTTTCGGGATTAACCTGAACAAAAGCATAGAAAAACGTAAACAGGACAATTAATACAATATAAAGTGTTGTTCCACTGGTTGTCTGCATATTAAAGATATTAGTCATAATTTGATACCATCGATCACCACTATGATTTTGCTGGAATGCCATCAAAATTGTTTGTGGTGTCGAAACGAAAGAACCTGCAAAGATAACTGGAATAACACCAGCAACGTTAATCTTTAAAGGTAAATAACTACTTTCGGGAGCTGCCGTTGTTCGACGAGTATACTGCATTGGTAATCTTCGCTCAGCTTGTTGAACCCAAGTAACGAAAGTAACAATGATCAACAAGGCAACAACAACTAACGCAACAAAACCAATTCCCATCCATAGTTCACTTCCAGAAGCACCAACAATTTGATCGTCCCATAACTGCTTGATTCCAGTTGGCATCTGAGCAATAATTCCGGCAAAAATCAGCATGGAAACACCATTACCCAAACCGCGCTCGGTAATCATGTCACCCATCCAAGTAGCTAACATTGTTCCAGCCGTCAAAATCAACCCAATCATTAAATAGGTTTTTAGACCAGGATTATTAACTAGCTTCAGTGTGCTCAATGCATTAAACCCAGCAGTGATTCCAATCGATTGGATAAATCCAAGTACAATTGTTAACCACCGTGTCGCTTGGTTCAGCTTTCTACGGCCAACCTCACCTTGTTTACTCCACTCAACAAACTTAGGCACAATGTCCATTTGTAACAGTTGAACCACAATTTGCGCTGTAATGTAAGGTGAAACTCCCATCGCGAACAATGAATAGTTTTCCAACCCACCACCACTAAATGTGTTCAAGATAGATGCTAGTCCAGTGGACGCAACTTCCTGAAGTGCAGCCGCATTGATTCCTGGAACGGTAATATACGCACCTAGTCGATATACAACTAAAACAAACAAAGTAAACATGATCTTCTTACGAATATCTTTGACTTTGAATGCATTTTTCATAGTTGTGAACATTAAATCACCTCAGTTTTACCACCTGCAGCTTCAATTGCTGAAACAGCAGAAGCAGAAAACTTGCTTGCTTTGACAGTCAACTTCTTTGACAACTCACCGTTGCCCAGAATTTTAACGCCATTCTTTTCGTTTTTGACAATTCCATTTTCAACCAATAATGCTGGTGTAATTTCGCTACCATCATCAAACTGGTTTAATGCTGAAAGATTTACAATAGCAAATTCTTTGTGATTGATATTTGTAAATCCACGCTTTGGAATTCGACGATAGAGAGGCATTTGGCCCCCTTCAAATCCAACACGTGTTTTGCTACGAGCCTTTTGACCCTTTTGACCACGGCCAGATGTTTTACCATTACCGGCTGACGTCCCTCGACCACGACGAACTCGTGTTCCACGGGCACCCTCGGCAGGTTGTAATTCATGCAACTTCATTTGGTAGGCACCTCCTTGTATATTTTAGTAAACTACTTAACTTCTTCAATCGAAACTAAGTGAGCAATTTTAAAAATAGCGCCGCGAGTTGCTGCATTATCAGGTTTGATAACCGAACTATTCACGCGTCCTAACCCTAACGATTTAACAATTGCACGTTGAGCTGGAAGACGGTGGGCCACGCTACGAATTAAAGTAATTTTTACTTGAGCCATAATTGTCCTCCTACTATTGTGCTAAGTGTTCGAGTGAAACGCCACGCAAAGCTGAAACTTCTTCTGCATTTCTAAGTTCTTTTAATCCTTCAAATGTTGCGCGAACAACGTTAACAGGAGTATTAGAACCTAATCGTTTTGAAGTTACATCAGCAACACCGGCCAATTCCATGACGGAACGAACAGCGCCACCAGCAGCAACTCCAGAACCTTCAACAGCTGGCTTCAACAAGATTCGGCCACCACCATAAACACCAAGCACTTGGTGTGGCAAAGTTGTTCCAACGATTGGAACCTTAATCAAGTTTTTCTTGGCAGCTTCAACAGCTTTCCGAATTGCTTCGGGAACTTCTTGCGCTTTACCAGTACCAAAGCCAACGTGGCCCTTCTTATCGCCGACAATTACTAATGCGGCAAAGCGAAGACGACGTCCACCTTTAACAACTTTAGTGATCCGGTTGATAGAAACAACATTATCTTCAAGATCTAATTTTGATGGGTCAATAAATGCCATTACGGGTTATTCCTCCTTTTCTTAGAACTTCAATCCATTTTCACGTGCTGCTTCAGCTAAAGCTTGAACACGTCCGTGATATAAGTAGCCACCACGATCAAAAACAACGTCAGCAATATTCTTAGCTGCACCGCGCTTGGCAATTAATGTACCAACCTCAGTTGCTTGTTCTGTCTTAGTTTTGCCACTTACTTCACTGTCTATTGTGGAGGCACTTGCGAGCGTCACACCCTCTACATCATCAATTAATTGAGCGTAGATGTTTTTGTTTGAACGAAAAACATTTAAGCGTGGGCGCTCCGCAGTACCAGAGATCTTACCACGAACGCGTGCATGACGACGTTGGCGGGTTTTGTTCTTATCTGGTTTTGTAATCACAACAGTCACCTCTTTATTTTATTTATTAATGTTTAAGACTATTTACCAGTCTTACCTTCCTTACGACGAACAAATTCATCTTCATAACGAATACCTTTACCTTTGTAAGGTTCAGGTGAACGAACTGAACGAACTTCCGCAGCAAAGTCACCAACCGCTTGTTTACCAATTCCACTAATCTTAATTGTAGTGTTATCAGGCACTTCAAGTGTTAGTCCTTCTGGAGTATCGAATTCAACAGGATGTGAATATCCAACAGCCAAAGTTAATTTTTTACCCTTTAATTGTGCACGATATCCAACACCAACAAGTTTCAGTGTTTTTGAAAAACCATTCACAACACCTTCAACCATGTTGTTTACGTTGGCACGAGTTGTTCCATGAATAGCACGCGTCTTATTGTTGTCATCAGGACGTTCAAACTTAACTTCGTTACCATCAACATTCATTGTGATGATTGGAGAAACTGTTCGTGTCAATGAACCTTTAGGTCCTTTAACCGTCACTTCATCACCATCACGTTTAACTTCAACACCGGCTGGCAATTCAATTACTTTATATCCAATACGACTCATTATGTGCACCTCCTTACTATATTTATTGTATTACCAAACGTAGGCGAGAACTTCGCCACCGACTTTTTTAGCACGGGCTTCTTTATCAGTTACAACACCTTGTGAAGTAGAAATAATAGCAATTCCTAAGCCGTTTAAAACCTTAGGAACAGCGTCAGCCTTAACATATGAACGTAACCCTGGTTTTGAAATACGTTTCAAACCTGAGATAACGCGTTCGTTGTCTTTGCCATACTTTAAGAATACACGGATGATACCTTGCTTATCATCATCCACATACTCGACATCGCGAACAAAACCTTCATTTTTCAAGATTTCGGCAATGTCATGCTTAATTTTTGATGCAGGAACTTCTAATGATTCATGACGAACCATGTTCGCATTACGGATGCGAGTCAAGAAATCTGCAATCGGATCAGTCATAGACATCGATGTTTATCCTCCTTTTTGTTGGTTTAAATTGTTTACCAGCTAGCCTTTTTCATACCAGGAATTTGACCCTTGTGGGCAAGATCCCGTAAGCAAATACGGCATAAATGGAATTTTTGATAAACAGAGTGTGGACGTCCACAACGTTCACAGCGTGTGTACGCCTGTGTTGAAAACTTAGCTGGACGCTTGTTTTTAGCAATTTGTGATTTTTTTGCCAATTTGTGGAACCTCCTTATTTACTTAGCAAATGGCATACCTAACTGTGCCAACAATTCTCGTGATTCCTCATCAGATTGGGCAGTTGTAACAATTACAATATCCAATCCGCGAACCCGATTAACATTATCATAATTAATTTCTGGGAAGATTAATTGTTCTCTAACCCCTAAAGTGTAGTTACCGCGACCATCAAATGCTTTGTTGCTAACACCATGAAAATCACGAACCCGGGGGAGCGAAACATTAACCAATTTATCCAAGAAATCATACATGCGTTCGCCACGCAATGTAACTTTAGCACCAATTGACATTCCCTCACGAAGACGGAAGCCGGCGATTGACTTTTTAGCCTTTGTAACTAAAGGTTTTTGGCCAGAAATCAATGATAATTCTTCAACAGCCTCATCAAGATTTTTAGCATTTGTCGTTGCATCACCAACACCCATATTCAAGACAATTTTGTCAATTTTAGGTGTCTGCATAACAGAAGTGTAGTTAAACTTTTCAACTAATGAAGGTGTTACTTCATTAACATACTTTTCCTTCAAACGGTTCACCATGAAGTTTTGTTCCTCCTTCCTTAAAAATTAATCAAGAGTTTGTCCTGATTTCTTTGCCACGCGTACTTTTTTGCCATCAACAACTTTAAAACCAATACGAGTTGGTTCGTTATTTGAAGGGTCAACAAGCATGACATTTGAAACTTGAATTGGCGCTTCTTTATCAATTACGCCGCCTTGTGGATATTCATTACTAGGTTTTTGGTGTTTTTTCACCATATTGACGCCTTCGACAATCACACGGTTATCCTTAGCCAAAGTTTTCTTAATTGTTCCTTCTTTGCCCTTGTCTTTTCCGCTGATTACTCGAACTTTGTCACCAGTTTTTACAAACATGTTGATTGCGCACCTCCTTATTTTTAAGATGAATTTACAGTACTTCCGGAGCTAATGATACGATTCGCATGAAGTCATTATCACGTAGTTCACGAGCGATAGGTCCAAAGATACGTGTACCTTGTGGGCTCTTATCATCCTTAATAAGTACAGCTGCATTTTCATCAAATTTGATATACGAACCATCAGTACGATGAAGACCTGATTTTGTCCGAACAACGACTGCTTTGACAACGTCACCTTTTTTGACAACGCCACCTGGTGTTGCTTGTTTTACAGTAGCAACAATAATATCACCAATATTTCCTGTTTTAACTCGTGAACCACCTAAAATTTTAATTACTAGGATTTCACGGGCACCAGAATTATCAGCAACTTTCAACCGACTTTCTTGTTGAATCACGGCTATGTCCTCCTTCCATCTTCAAATCAGAATACGAATTTAAGTGACGATTTAGATATTAACTGTTTTTTCAACAATCGAAACAAGACGAAAGCGCTTCTTAGCAGAAAGTGGTCGAGTTTCCATAATCCGAACAATATCGCCAGTTTTAGCTTCGTTATTCTCATCATGTGCATAGAATTTCTTTGAATATTTAACTCGCTTGCCGTAAATCGGAGCGTTCTTGTATGTTTCGATCTTAACAGTAATGGTTTTATCCATTTTATCAGAAACGACGCGCCCTTGGTATACCTTACGGGCATTACGTTCTTCAGCCATACGTTAATCCTCCTTTTTCGTATTCTAGTTATTTGATTCTTGTTGACGAAGAACTGTTTTAACTCGTGCAATGTCTTTACGAACTTGCTTTAGACTTGCAGTGTTCTCCAACTGACCAGTAGCCAATTGAAAACGTAGGTTAAACAATTGATCCTTCAAATTCTTTTCTCTATCAAGCATTTCAGCAGTGGTTAATCCATTTAATTCTTGTACGAAATCTTTAGTTTTCATTTGATTCGCCACCTACTTCCTCACGTTTTACAATCTTAGTTCGAACTGGTAATTTGTGACTTGCTAAACGTAATGCTTCGCGGGCAACTTCTTCAGAAACGCCACCTACTTCAAACATTATCTTGCCACGTTTTACAGGAGCAACCCAGCCTTCAGGTGCACCTTTACCATTACCCATTCGAACACCTACACCTTTTGCAGTGTAAGATTTGTGAGGGAAAATCTTAATCCAAACTTTCCCACCACGTTTCATATAACGGTTCATCGCAACACGGGCTGCTTCAATTTGACGGTTAGAAATCCAATGTGAATCTAATGATTGGATTCCGTACTCACCAAAAGTGACAGTCTTGCCACCTTTTGCCTCGCCACGCATGTGACCACGGTGCTCACGACGAAACTTTACTCGCTTTGGTATTAGCATGTTTATTTCCCTCCTTGCTCTTTAGCGTTTGTTTGAACGCCTTTCTTATCTGGAAGAATTTCTCCCCGATAGATCCAGGTTTTAACACCTAATTGACCATATGTTGTATGTGCTTCGTCCCATGAATAATCGATATCAGCACGTAAAGTATGCAGTGGAACTGTTCCATCAGAATATGACTCAACACGTGACATGTCGGCCCCATTCAAACGACCTGCGACTTGCGTCTTAATACCCTTAGCACCTGAACGCATTGTCCGTTGCATTGCACCACGCATTGCGCGACGGAAAGCAACACGACCTTCAAGTTGACGAGCAATACTTTCACCAACTAAATGAGCATCTAAATCAGGCTTTTTAATTTCCACAATATTGATGTGAACACGTTTGCCTGTAAGTTTGTTTAGTTCTTTACGAAGTGCTTCTACTTCTGAACCACCCTTACCAATAACCATTCCTGGTTTGGCTGTATGAATTGAAACGTTAACACGATTAGCAGCACGTTCAATTTCAACGGTTGAAACAGAGGCATCAGCAAGTCGTTTTGTGATATATTTGCGGATCCGTAAATCTTCATTTAGGAAAGTAGCAAAATCTTTTTCTGCATACCATTTTGCTTGCCAATCACGAATGACGCCAACACGGAATCCAGTTGGATTAATCTTTTGACCCACTTGTTATTCCTCCTATTTTTCTGATACAACCACTGTAATGTGACTTGTTCGTTTGTTAATTGGTGAAGCTGACCCTTTGGCACGAGGACGGAAACGTTTAAGCGTTGGTCCTTCATTTGCAAAAGTTTCGCTAACAACCAATGATTCACGATCCAAATCAAAGTTATTTTCAGCGTTTGCAACAGCAGATTTTAAAACTTTTTCAACATCTGAAGATGCACCACGAGGAGTGAACTTCAGAATTGCAAAGGCTTCAGCAACGTTCTTACCACGAATAGTATCTAATACCAAACGTACTTTACGAGATGAAACTCGTACGGTTGTAGCAGTTGCTTTAGCTGATGTGATTTGTTCTGCCATAATTCACCCTCCTTTATTTAGTTCCAGTTGTTTTATCGGCACCAGAGTGACCGTGGAATGTCCGTGTAGGAACAAATTCGCCAAGCTTATGTCCGACCATATCGTCTTGAACATAAACTGGTACGTGTTTGCGTCCATCATAGACAGCAAATGTGTAACCAATGAAACTTGGGAAAATTGTCGAACGACGTGACCATGTCTTAATGACCGTTTTCTTTTCTTGATCTGCTTGTGCTTCAACCTTTTTTAATAGGTGAGCATCGGCAAAAGGTCCTTTTTTCAAACTACGACCCATTTTGTTACCTCCTCTCGGACTTTACGTTGCAATATTTATTAACGAGTATGTGGACCACGTTTACGACCACGCACAATTAATTTGTTTGAACGAGCCTTGTGTGAACGTGTCTTCTTACCAACAGTCTTTTTACCCCATGGAGAAAGAGGTGATGGAAGACCAACTGGTGCTTTACCTTCACCACCACCATGAGGGTGATCGTTAGGGTTCATAACTGATCCACGAACATGTGGACGTTGTCCCATGTAACGCTTACGACCAGCTTTACCAATGTTGATCAACTCGTGTTGTTCATTTCCAACAGCACCAATTGTGGCACGGTTAGTAGCTAAGATCATTCGAACTTCACCAGAAGCCAAACGAACCAAAACATACTTACCTTCTTTACCAAGTAATTGAGCGGATGCACCAGCAGAACGTGCAATCTGACCACCCTTACCAGGCTTTAGTTCAATGTTGTGAATAATAGTACCAACAGGAATGTTTGCTAGTGGTAATGCATTACCGACTTTAATATCAGCTTCTGGTCCTGATTGAACCTGCATTCCAACTGTCAATCCCTTAGGAGCAATGATATATGACTTAATTCCGTCAGCGTATACTAACAAAGCAATATTTGCTGTTCGATTTGGATCATATTCAATTGCCTTAACTGTAGCAGTCACATCATCTTTGATTCGCTTGAAATCAATGATTCGATATTGACGCTTAGTACCACCACCACGGTGACGAACAGTAATATGTCCATAACTGTTACGACCAGCAGTACGGTTCTTTGGAGCTAGCAATGATTTTTCAGGAGTAGTTTTAGTAATCTCTTCAAAATCTGAGCCAGTCATGTTACGGCGGCCGTTAGTGGTTGGTTTATATTTCCGAATTCCCACTTTATTTTCCTCCTATTCCAGATTTAATTATTCTTCGTTGAATAACTTAATTTCATTAGAATCGGCAGATAAAGAAACAATTGCTTTACGACGCTTTTTTGTATAACCGACGTAACGACCTTGTCGCTTCAACTTACCGCGAACATTCATAATATTTACTTTAACTACCTTAACATCGAAAATTTCTTCGATTGCTTTTTTTACTTGAGTCTTGGTAGCTCGTACATCAACATCAAATGTGTAGCGCTTGTCATCCATTGTTGCCATAGTTGCTTCTGTAACAACTGGACGTAGAATAATATCTCGTGCTTCCATTATGCGAGCACCTCCTCTACCTGAGAAAGAGCTGATTGGGTAATTACTAACTTATTGTTATTAACTACATCCAAAGTGTTAACACCATTTGCATCAACTACCGTAACATTTGGTAAGTTGCGTGCAGATAATGCAGCATTTTGGCTATCTTTATCAAGTACTAATAAAGTTTTTTCTGTCACTTTCAAGTTGCTCAAAACAGCAGAAAATTCTTTTGTTTTTGGTTGGTCAAAAGATAATGTATCAACTACAACTAAATTGTCATCCAATACCTTTTGCGATAGTGCTGACTTAATTGCTAATTGACGAACCTTACGTGGTAATTTGAAACTGTATGAACGAGGTGTTGGTCCGAAGACAACTCCACCGCCACGCCATTGTGGTGAACGGATTGATCCTTGACGAGCACGACCTGTTCCTTTTTGACGCCATGGCTTCTTTCCACCACCACGAACAGCACTACGATTTTTAACCGCATGTGTTCCTTGGCGAAGTGAAGCACGCTGACGCAAAACTGCATCAAAAACGACATTTTCATTGGGTTCAATACCAAATACATCGGCGTTCAGCTCAACTGAGCCGTTTTGACTTCCATCTTGTTTATATAATGCAACGCTTGTTGTCATTACCTAGTTCCTCCCTTCTTAAGCTTTATTTTTTTGCTTGCTAAGATTTTTCTTAGTATTTGCTTTAACTGAGTTTTGAACAGTCACATATGACTTGTTGGCGCCAGGAACATTTCCTTTAATCAACAAAACATTGTTTTCTGTATCAACACGGACGATCTTTAAGTTTTGCATAGTTACCGTGTTGCCACCCATACGACCTGGTAATGGCTTACCCTTGAACACTCGGTTAATAATTGCACCAAGTGAACCTGGGCGACGGTGATAACGAGAACCATGTGACATAGGACCGCGACGTTGGCCATCCTTATGGATGTTACCTTGATAACCGTGTCCTTTAGTTGTACCTGTGACGTCGACAGCTTCACCAGCTTCAAATAGATCTGCTTTAACTTCGTCACCGACTTTTGTATCTTCTCCTAATTGCGCATCTCGAATTTCACTGATGAAGCGCTTAGGAGTAGCACTTGCTTTTGCTACATGACCTTGTTCGGGCTTGTTGCTGAGAACTTCACGTTTGTCATCGAAGCCTAATTGAACAGCATCGTAACCGTCATTTTCAAGTGTCTTAACTTGCAAAACAACGTTGGGAGTAACATCAACAACAGTAACAGGAACTAATTCACCTGATTCGGTAAATACCTGCGTCATCCCGACTTTTTTTCCTAAGATTCCTTTGGTCATGAGTACACCTCCTATATCCTGTAATTATTTTTTCTTAGAGCTTAATTTCAATGTCGACACCACTAGGCAAGTCAAGTTTCATTAATGAATCAACTGTCTTAGGTGTTGGATCAATGATATCGATCAAACGTTTGTGAGTTCGCATTTCGAATTGCTCACGCGAATCTTTAAACTTATGAGTTGCTCGAATCACTGTATAAAGTGTTCGTTCCGTTGGTAGCGGAATTGGACCCGAGATAGTAGCACCTGTTCTCTTCGCAGTCTCGACGATCTTGTCAGCAGACTGATCTAATGTTCGGTGCTCATAAGCCTTCAATCGAATACGAATCTTTTGTTTTGCCATTTTGTTCCCTCCTTCGTCAATATTTTAAATTTTGACTAGCTCCGTGAAAATTACCGCCACATCCTGTGGCAAAGCGGCCGGGTGTGTCGCAACCTTTCACATCAACGCTGTTCAACTTAAACTACACTCAGGGCATACTTCTCCCTGTTTAAAGCTCAAGCACTTTTCTATGATACTAGAGAAATGCTTTAAATTCAAGTGTTTTCTGATATTTATTTGTATTTTTTTGGTTGGACTAAAAGTTAAATTTGCCAAACTTTCTTTTCGACTACATTTATACAAAAAAATATTACGCTGATTTAATTTTTGCCAGCTTATTAAAAATATTTTACATACTTTTAAGCTAAAAATTCTCCTTAGCTAGAGCACAAAAAAAAGCATTCCGAACCGGAATGCTTTTACATCAATTATTCTTTGATGTTTGAACCACCATTTTTCTTGATGATCTCTTCTTGAATTGATTTTGGTACTTGTTCGTAATGATCAAAGGTCATTGTAAATGTACCACGACCTTGTGATGCTGAACGAAGTGTTGTTGCATAACCAAACATTTCAGAAAGTGGAACGAATGAGTGAACTTGTTGCGCGTTACCACGCTCTTCCATTCCTTCAATCCGACCACGACGAGCCGTAACTTGTCCCATGATATCACCCATGTATTCTTCTGGGATTACAATATCAACTTTCATGATTGGCTCTAAGATAACTGGGCCAGCAGTCTTAGCAGCATTTCTTAATGCTAATGATGCAGCAACTTTGAAGGCAGCTTCACTAGAATCGACTTCATGATAACTACCATCATATAACTTGGCTTTTAAATCAACTAATGGATAACCAGCAAGCACACCATTGGCTAATGATTCCTTCAAACCTTGTTCAACTGATGGAATATATTCACGAGGAACAACACCACCAACAATAGCATCTTCAAATTCGAAGCCTTTTCCTTCTTCATTTGGTGAAAATTCAATCCAGACATCACCGTATTGACCTTTACCACCAGATTGACGAACGAATTTACCTTGAGCTTTAGTGCTCTTAGTAAATGCTTCACGATAAGAAACTTGAGGATTACCAACAGTTGCTTCAACGTTAAATTCACGTCTCATTCGATCAATGATGATATCCAAATGTAACTCACCCATTCCGGCAATTAAAGTTTCACCAGTTTCAGGATTAGTTTCAGCCTTAAATGTAGGATCTTCTTCGGCTAGTTTTTGTAACGCAATATCCATCTTATCTTGATCAGCTTTTGATTTTGGCTCAACAGCAACCTGAATAACTGGATCTGGGAATTCCATTGATTCTAGTTGTAATGGATGCGCTGGATCAGTCAATGAATCACCGGTTGTAGTGTTCTTCAAACCAATCGCAGCAGCAATATCGCCAGAGAATACTTCAGGAATTTCCTGACGGTGATTAGAATGCATTTGAAGCAAACGACCAACACGTTCACGTTTATCTTTAGTAGTATTTAATACATATGAACCTGATTCCAGTGTTCCAGTATAAACACGGATAAATGTCAAACGACCAACGAATGGATCCGTTGCAATCTTAAATGCTAAAGCAGCGAATGGCTTGTCATCTCCGGCAACCAATTCAACTTGATCACCTGAATCTGGGTCAGTTGCGTTATAAGGCTTAACATCAACTGGTGATGGTAAGTAATCAATAACTGCATCTAACATCATTTGAACACCTTTGTTTTTGAAAGCTGAACCAGCAAGAACTGGGAACAATTCCAAATTCAAAGTTCCACGACGAATTGCAGCTTTGATTTCTGCTTCAGAAATCTCTTCACCACCAAGGTATTTTTCCATAATGCCATCATCGATATCAGCAAGCTGTTCGATCATTGCATCACGACGCTTGTTGGCTTCTTCTTTGTAATCATCAGGAACATCAACAGTATCCCACTTTGAGCCAAGTTCGTCTTCGTCATAGATATCAGCCTTCATTTCAACAAGGTCAATAACTCCTTCAAAGTTGTCTTCAGCACCAATTGGCATTTGAATTGGTAAAGCATTTGCTTGCAAACGATCTTTAATGGTAGAAACTGAATAATCAAAATCAGCCCCTAGCTTATCCATTTTGTTAGCAAACACAATTCGTGGAACACTATAATCAGAAGCTTGACGCCAAACAGTTTCTGTTTGTGGTTCAACACCCGCTTGAGCATCCAACACAGCAACGGCACCATCTAACACTCGAAGTGAACGTTCAACTTCAACAGTGAAGTCAACGTGTCCTGGGGTATCAATGATATTGATTCGGTGATCCTTCCAAGCAGCTGTAGTTGCAGCAGAAGTGATTGTGATTCCACGTTCTTGTTCTTGTTCCATCCAGTCCATTTGTGAAGCACCATCATGTGTTTCACCAATTTTGTGAATTTTACCAGTATAGTACAAGATACGTTCTGTTGTCGTGGTCTTACCGGCATCAATATGGGCCATGATTCCGATATTACGAGTTTTTTCAAGTGGATATTCTCGTTTATTAGCCATCTTAAAAGTGTTTCTCCTTCCAAATATTAATCAAATTAATTCATCCCCTAGTTCGGAAAAAGTGGCTCCTATATGAATTCATATAACAGCCACCCTAACGAATTAGGCTTCCACATAGATTGGTTAGAACTCTGTCTACCAACGATAGTGTGCAAACGCACGGTTGGCATCAGCCATACGGTGTGTATCTTCACGCTTTTTAACAGATGCACCAGTATTATTGGCAGCATCCATAATTTCACGAGCTAAGCGTTCTGTCATCGTGTGTTCCCCACGTGAACGTGAGAATTGAGTGATCCAACGAAGACCAAGTGTTGTTCGACGATCTGGACGAACTTCGATTGGTACTTGATAGTTAGAACCACCAACACGGCGAGCTTTAACTTCCAAGACTGGCATAACATTTTCCATTGCTTGTTGGAAAACTTCAACTGGATCGTTACCAGTTTCTGTCTTAATTAAATCAAAGGCACCGTAGATGATCTTTGAAGATGTTCCTCTTTTACCATCAATCATCAAATGGTTAATTAAACTAGTTACTAATTTTGAATTGTACATTGGATCGGGTAAAATTTCCCGTTGTTGTACGTGTCCTTTACGTGGCATTTAAATAACCCCTCCTTATTCCTTTGGCTTCTTTGTACCGTATTTTGAACGACCTTGACGACGGTCTTCAACACCGGCAGTATCTAGAGTTCCACGGATAACATGGTAACGAACCCCAGGTAAATCCTTAACACGGCCTCCACGGATCAAAACAACACTATGTTCTTGTAGGTTGTGACCAATTCCTGGAATATAAGCTGTAACTTCGATCAAGTTAGATAGACGCACACGCGCATACTTACGAAGAGCAGAGTTAGGCTTCTTTGGTGTCATAGTGCCGACACGAGTAGCAACTCCTCTTTTTTGTGGTGATGGGTTAACAACTGAAGCCTTCTTATAGCTGTTGTAACCAAAATTCAAAGCTGGTGATTTCGACTTTGAACTATGTGACTTACGTCCTTTACGTACCAATTGGTTAATTGTTGGCATGAAATTAGTTCCCCTTTCTTATTCTCAAGCTTACTTTAAGTCCACACATCCAGGTGGTTCTTTTTATCTTATAAAAAAAACACACAAAGATCGTGTTAAATTGTGCTACTCACCGACGACAGCACAAACCTGCCGAGCGACAGAGTAACTGCGTTGCTAAAAAAGCACCTTTATTAGAATAGCACGCTCAATATTGAGTGTCAACGTCCTTTTACAATCAATAAACACAATTCTTAGGTTTTTGCGTAAGTATCTTATTAGGAGGGATATTTATGATTGTTTTTTTGTACTTTGTTTATGGGAGTTGTCTAGCGTCATTTTTGACATTATGTGCTGTCCGACTAGCTAATCGTCAATCCATTATCACGCCAAGGTCACACTGTGATAGTTGTAAGCATCAATTGCAAGCTTGGCAACTAATTCCTATTTTAGGATATTTACTTCAGCGAGGACGTTGCCATTTTTGTCATAGTCATATTTCGGCTTTATCGACAATTAATGAACTCGCACTTGGACTGTTTTTTTCTACCTTACCGCGATACTTTGCATTGCCAAGTCTTGCTTTGATTTGTATCAGCACCACTTTAATTTTTTGTACAACTACTGATGTATTTTATCACTATATCTACACTGCAAGTTTAGTTGGTTTTGTACCAAGTCTATTTATTTTGGTTAACTGGTACGATTTTTCATTACAACAATGGTTATTGTTACTGGCCACCTTATTATTTTTAAGTTTTTTTGCCTTAATTTCACACAGCCTTGGTATTGGTGATGTAGAACTAATCATCTTATTTCAGTTATTAATTGGTTTTAGCGGAGTACTCTTGGTGATCGCAATTAGTTCTTTAACCGCAATTATTTACTTCTTGATTTCAAAACATAAAGGTCAATTGGCCTTTGTTCCCTTTCTATCATTTGCTTTTCTATTTATTGTTAGTTTTCCTGAGTTAATTATGTTTGGGTTAGATTAAATTATTTAAACTTTAACAAAAACGTGCAAACAACCACAGACGTCTATTGTGTAACATAAAAAAACCTGCGAAGATTCACAATTCGAATCATCGAATCTTTCTATTTTAATTGTGAAAACGTGCAAACAGCCACAGATGTCTATTGTGTAACACAAAAAAACTGCGATGATTCATAATTCGAATCATCGCAGTTTTTTTGTGTTACACCACGACATCTAAACGTGGCTGTTTGCACTCTATTCTTTTTCCTTCATCTGTTTTTCAATATCGCTAATGGAGTAAACTCCTTCAGTTGATGCTACACCAACTTCTTTAGGCTTAATTCCACGATATTCAGACATTCCTGTACCGGCAGGAATAATCTTACCGATAATAACATTTTCCTTCAAACCAACTAATGGATCATTTTTGCCCCGAATTGCGGCATCAGTTAACACACGAGTTGTTTCTTGGAATGATGCAGCTGACAAGAAACTATTTGTTTCAAGTGCAGCCTTAGTGATTCCTAAGATTACCGGACGACCAGTTGCTGGAATACCACCTGCAACTAATGTCTTGTAATTATCATCACGGAATTCATCAATATCCATCAAAGCACCAGGAAGAACATCAGTATCACCAGGATCCATGACACGAACCTTACGTAACATTTGACGAATCATAATTTCAATATGTTTATCTAGAATTTCTACCCCTTGCATACGATAAACCTTTTGAACTTCTGCTAACAGATAAGTTTCCGTAGATAGAACATCACGAACCTGTAATAGTTCCTTAGGATCAATTGAACCTTCATTTAATGAAGTTCCACGATGGATAAAGTCACCTTCAGCAACTTTCATCCGCGCTGTAATTGGTAAAGTATAAGTTCTAGTATCGGTTTCACCCTTAATAGTAACTTCCTTTGTACGTTCAGCTGGGTTTTCTTCAATCGATTCAACACTACCAGTAACTTCAGTAATTTCAGCTTTACCTTTAGGGTTCCGAGATTCAACAATTTCTTGAATACGTGGAAGACCTTGAGTAATATCTTCGTTACCAGCCACACCACCGGTATGGAAGTTACGCATTGTTAGTTGTGTACCTGGTTCACCAATTGATTGAGCAGCAACAGTTCCGACAGCTTCACCGGCTTCAACCTTGTCACCAGTGGCAGCGTTACGACCGTAACAATGTTCACAAACACCATGCTTAGTGTTACATGTGAATGCTGAACGAATTGTGACTTCAGTGACCCCAGCATCAATAATTGCTTGAGCAGCATCTTCATCAATCATCACGTTCTTGCCAACGATCTTATCGCCAGTCTGTGGATCCATAACTGACTTCATTGTATAACGACCTAAAATTCGATCATACAATGGTTCAATCATTTCGTTACCTTCAGTAATTGCTGTAATCTTCAAACCGCGATCAGTACCACAATCACGTTCACGAACAATTACATCTTGAGCAACATCAACTAGTCGACGAGTCAAGTAACCCGAGTTAGCAGTCTTCAAGGCCGTATCAGTCATTCCTTTACGAGCACCATGAGTAGAAATAAACATTTCCAACACAGTTAGTCCCTCACGGAAGTTTGAAATGATTGGTAATTCCATGATTTTACCATTAGGAGCGGCCATCAAACCACGCATACCAGCTAATTGAGTAAAGTTAGAAATGTTACCACGGGCACCAGAATCACTCATCATGTTGATTGGGTTATGCAAATCCATGCTATCAATTAGTTTCTGTTGAACTTCATCTTTAGCGTCATTCCAAATACCAATAACACGCTCATATCGCTCATCATCAGTGATTAGTCCACGACGGAACTGCTTTGAAACCGTTGCGACTTCTTTATGAGCATTTGCAATGATTTCTGGTTTTTCTTTCAAATCAGTAATATCAGAAATACCCACCGTTAACCCAGAAATAGTTGATTCGTAGTAGCCTAAATCTTTCATTCGGTCCAATAGTAATGAAGTAGCCGTAACTTTATACTTCTTATAAACCTCGGCAATAATATCTGACAAGAATCCCTTCTTAAATGGTGGAATCAATGGAGCATCAGCTAGATGATCCTTCAAATCTTCACCAGCAGCCAAGAAATACTTATCATTAATACTATCAGTTAAGTTTTCATTAGTTGGTTCATTTAAGTATGGAAAATCAGTTGGCAAAATGTCATTAAAGATCAACTTACCAACAGTGGTCATCAATACTTTGTCTTTTTGATCAGCTGAAAATGGTTTTTCAGTCATTGATGCGGCTAGAACCCCAACACGTGAATGTAAGTGCACATAGCCATTTTGATAAGCTGTTCTAGCTTCATCAATGTCTTTAAAAATCATTCCTTCGCCTTCACGGCCAGCTTCTTCAGTAGTTAGGTAATAGTTACCGATAACCATATCTTGTGAAGGTGTAACCACTGGTTTACCATCACGAGGAGCTAAAATATGACCGGCGGCAAGCATTAACAGACGTGCTTCTGCTTGTGCTTCATCGGATAAAGGCACGTGAATCGCCATTTGGTCACCATCAAAATCGGCATTGTAGGCTTCACACACAAGTGGGTGAACGCGCATTGCTTTTCCTGATACCAACACTGGTTCAAAAGCTTGAATTCCCAAACGATGCAACGTAGGTGCTCGATTAAGTAACACTGGATGTTCCTTAATTACATCTTCCAAAACATCATAAACATCATCATCTTTACGATCGATCTTACGCTTAGCATTCTTAATGTTAGAAGCTAATTCCCGCTTAACCAATTCTTTCATGATAAATGGTTTGAATAATTCCATTGCCATTGGTACTGGTAGACCCATTTGGTTCATTCGTAACGAAGGACCAACATCAATAACTGAACGGCCAGAGTAGTCTACTCGCTTACCGAGCAAGTTTTGACGGAACCGTCCTTGCTTACCCTTTAATAAATGAGAAAGTGACTTCAAAGGACGGTTACCAGGACCAGCAACTGGACGGCCACGACGACCATTGTCGATCAAAGCGTCAACAGCTTCCTGCAACATCCGCTTTTCGTTTTGAACAATGATTCCAGGTGCATTAAGGTCCAAAAGACGCTTAAGACGATTATTACGGTTAATAACTCGACGATATAAATCGTTCAAATCAGAAGTCGCAAACCGTCCACCTTCAAGTTGAACCATTGGTCGTAAGTCTGGTGGCATAACTGGAACAACGTCCATAACCATCCAGTCAGGATTATTACCGGATTTGATGAAGGCTTCCAAAATATCCAAACGACGAACCGCACGGGTCCGTTTTTGTCCAGAAGCTTCTTTCAATTGTTCCTTCAATTCGGCTGCTTCTTTTTCAAGATCAACTTCTTCAAGGAGCTTTTTAATTGCTTCAGCACCCATTTCAGCACTGAACTTATTGCCATATTCTAACTTCTTATCACGATAATCACGCTCGGATAACAGTTGTTTCTTTTCAAGTGGTGTATCGCCACCATCTAAGACAACATAAGAAGCAAAATAAATTACTTCTTCCAACGCACGAGGACTCATGTCTAATACTAAGCCCATTCGACTTGGGATACCCTTAAAGTACCAAATATGTGTAACTGGTGCAGCTAATTCGATGTGTCCCATTCGTTCGCGACGTACTTTCGAACGAGTAACTTCAACCCCACAACGATCGCAAACAACACCTTTATAACGAATCCGCTTGTACTTACCACAAGCACATTCCCAGTCCTTAGTGGGACCGAAAATCCGTTCATCAAACAGGCCATCACGTTCTGGCTTCAAAGTTCGATAGTTAATCGTTTCGGGCTTTTTTACTTCCCCGTATGACCAGCTACGAATCTTATCTGGTGATGCCAGACCGATTTGCATGCTTTCAAAATTATTGACATCAATCAAAGGATGATCCTCCTTAACTTAATAACTGCAATTTAGCGAATTAATCTTGTTTTGTTTCTTCTTGAGGTGCTTGCTCTTTAGCTGGAGCATCTTGAGCTTGGTTTTGTTCTGCTTGTTGTTGTGCATATTTACTTAAAGCATCAACGTTGACAACATCATCACCATCATCATCCATATCACGGAGTTCAATTTCTTGTTGTTTGCCATCAAGCACTTTCATATCCAACCCTAATGCTTGTAATTCTTTTACCAGCACGCGGAATGATTCAGGTACACCAGGCTTAGGAATTGGTTCACCCTTCACGATTGCTTCATATGTTTTCACACGGCCAACCACATCATCCGACTTGTAAGTCAAGATTTCTTGTAGTGTATATGCAGCACCATAAGCTTCCAGTGCCCAAACTTCCATTTCACCAAACCGTTGGCCACCAAATTGTGCTTTTCCACCAAGTGGTTGTTGTGTAACTAATGAGTAAGGTCCAATTGAACGCGCATGGATCTTGTCATCAACCATGTGGGCGAGTTTCATATAGTGCATCACACCAACAGCAATTCGATTGTCAAACGCATCACCAGTCCGACCATCATATAAAACAGTCTTTCCGTCAGAAGGAAGCCCAGCTTCCTTAACTGCGTCCCAAACATCATCATCAGTTGCCCCGTCAAAAACAGGGGTTGCAACATGAATACCGAGCTTTTTAGCAGCCATTCCTAAATGCAATTCGATAACTTGTCCGATGTTCATACGTGAAGGCACGCCCATGGGACTAAGCATAATATCAATTGGTGTTCCATCTGGCATGTATGGCATATCTTCTTGTGGAATTACCACAGAAACAGTACCTTTATTACCATGACGCCCGGCCATCTTGTCACCAACTTGAAGCTTACGTTTTTGTGCAATATATACTCGAACCATCATGTTAACACCAGGTGACAATTCATCCCCGTTTTCACGAGTAAAGACTTTAACGTCTTGAATAATTCCGCCACCACCATGAGGTACTCGTAATGAAGTATCACGAACTTCACGTGACTTTTCACCAAAGATAGCATGTAGCAAACGTTCTTCAGCTGATAATTCCGTTACACCCTTAGGAGTAACCTTACCGACCAAAATGTCCCCATCTTGAACTTCAGCACCAACACGAACAATTCCATCGTCATCAAGATCTTTTAATGCATCTTCACCAACATTAGGAATTTCACGGGTCATTTCTTCTGGTCCCAGTTTTGTATCACGAGCTTCTGATTCATATGATTCAATATGAATAGAAGTATAGACATCATCGCGAACCAACCGTTCATTAATCGCAATCGCATCTTCAAAGTTATAACCTTGCCATGTCATGAAAGCAACTAATGGGTTTTGACCTAAAGCCAATTCCCCATTTTCCATTGATGGACCATCAGCCAAAATTTCATTAGCATCAACTTTGTCACCTAAAGCAACAATTGGGCGTTGGTTATAGTTTTTACCACCATTTGAACGACGGAACTTCATTAGTTTGTAAGTATCTAAGGCACCATCTTCGCGACGAACACGAATTTCACGTGCATCCACATATTCAACAGTTCCATCATACTTAGCAATCAAAGCAACTCCTGAATCATGGGCTGCTTTATATTCGATCCCAGTACCAACTAGTGGTGAATGAGGATCAAGTAATGGAACAGCTTGCCGTTGCATGTTAGCACCCATCAAGGCACGGTTAGAATCATCGTTTTCCAAGAAAGGAATACATGCAGTAGCAACAGAGACTACTTGTTTAGGAGAAACATCCATGTAATCAATGTTTTCAATGCTTGTTTCAATGTTGTCTGATTGTGAACGAGCCATAACAACATCATCGACAAACGAACCATCATCTTCTAGTGGTGAGTTAGCTTGTGCAATAACATAGTTATCTTCTTCGTCAGCAGTCAAATAATCAATCTTATCAGTAACTTTATGTGTCTCCCATGAAACACGACGATATGGTGTTTCAATGAAACCATACTTGTTAACTCGCGCGTAGCTTGACAAACTGTTAATCAAACCAATGTTAGGGCCTTCAGGCGTTTCAATTGGGCACATACGACCATAATGAGTATAGTGCACATCTCGAACTTCATATCCGGCACGATCACGAGTTAACCCACCAGGTCCAAGCGCAGATAGACGGCGCTTATGTGTTAATTCACCTAATGGGTTTGTTTGATCCATGAATTGTGATAGTTGTGATGAACCAAAGAATTCCTTGATTGATGCGACAACTGGTCGAATATTAATCAATTGTTGTGGTGTCACAGTTGCACTATCTTGAATTGACATCCGTTCACGAACCACACGTTCCATTCGTGATAAACCAATTCTAAATTGATTTTGGAGTAATTCACCAACAGAGCGGATACGACGGTTACCCAAGTGATCAATATCATCCGTGTTACCAATACCTTCTTGTAAGTTAAAGAAATAACTCATCGAAGCCAAGATATCAGCAGGTTGAATATGCTTGAGTTTCAAATCAATGTGACCATTACCAATCATTGGCACTTCACGTTCTGGATCAACCTTTGAATAAACCATGATCTTTTGTAATTCAACTGGTTCAGTCACAACAGCCTCTTCAGAAGGATTATATGTGATTGTCTTGAAGTCAGCTCGATCTAAGTATGGTGCCAGATCATGCATTACTTCTTTAGTGACAATGTCACCTTTTTGAGCAATTACTTCACCAGTCTCTGGATCAGCCAATGTTTCAGCAAGTGTTTGATTCAACAAACGGGTCTTCAAATTAAGCTTCTTGTTTGTCTTGTAACGACCAACCGGAGCCATGTCATAGCGCTTTGGATCAAAGAAACGAGCTGTTAACAAACTACGAGACGAATCAGCAGTCTTAGGTTCACCTGGGCGAAGTCGTTCGTAAATATCCTTCAACGACTCTTCAACACGTGAATCCTCATTATTCTTATGGATGTCTTTATCTAACGTCAGTGACAATGATTCATTGTTACCAAACATATCAATAATTTCATCATCAGAACCAAAACCTAGTGCACGCACTAATTCAGTCAACGGAACTTTACGGGTTCGGTCAATTCGAACATACGAAATATCCTTGGCATCAGTCTCATATTCAAGCCAAGCACCACGGTTAGGAATGAAAGTAGCCCCAAAACTAGGACGACCATTTTTATCTAGTTCTTCATTAAAGTAAATTCCTGGCGAGCGAACCAATTGTGAAACGATTACCCGTTCTGCACCATTAATAATAAATGTACCTTGATCGGTCATTAATGGAAAATCACCAAAGAATACATCTTGCGACTTAATTTCACCAGTTTCATGGTTTGTTAAACGAAGAGTAACATGCAAAGGAGCAGAATAATTGGCATCGTGTTCGCGAGCCTCATCCACTGTATACTTCGGTTCTAATAATTGATAATCAACAAATTCTAAGGACAAATTACCTTGGAAATCATCAATCGGCATAATATCATCAAACATTTCCCGGAGACCTTCATCCAAGAACCATTGGTAAGAATCGCTTTGGATTTCGATCAAGTTTGGCAAATCAAGAACTTCCTTGATTCGTGAGTAACTACGACGGGTACGGTGTTTACCGTATTTTACTAAATGTCCGGCCAAGCTGTTCACCTCTCAAATTTATTCAGTGCATTTATCCCAAAAGCAATATTACAATTTGGTTACAAATTGCTTTTTTACCTACTTTTGAGCAAAAAAAATCCAAAAACAGCACTTGCTGTCTTTGGTTTCTATGAAGAACCGCATGGACAATAGATCATCCGATTCAAATAAACACACAGTTACATACGAAGAGTAGTATATGTTTTTTGGCGTAATAAGTCAAGTCACAACGATCACAACGATATTTAGTTTTAGCTATGCTTCTTTAGCGATCCCAAACATAATTAAACGCAACAGTAATTTAATTTGCTCCTCATCTGAAAGTGAGTCGCCACCAATACGATGAAAACTAGTAAAAACAGGGCTCAAGCTTGAAATAAAGAATTCTGCCGCTTCATCAGGCAAAATTTCTGGCCGCAGTTTAACCTCAGGTAATTTGAAATACTCAGCAATTGGTGCTAAATAGTCCATTCTAAAAATCATGCCTAATTTACGCTGACTCCCAGGAGTCAATTCTTTAAAACTACCGTGAATGAGTGTAAAAATACTATTAGGATGCAGATGGGTTAGCACTTGAGTAATCTGGGTTAATCGATCAATCGGATCTAAATCACTTTTGCGTAACACTTTATTAATTCCATTACGAACTTCACTACCAACTTGCGAGATAACTTCTAAAAAAATTACTTCTTTATCACTGAAGTGATGATACAACGCTGGTTGTGTAATTCCAATCTGGCTGGCAATATCTCGAGTCGAGGTTCCTTGATAGCCAGTTTGCAAAAAAAGTTTTCGTGCCGTATTTAAAATTGATGTTCTTGTTTTTTCCAATTGCTCAGCCCGTTTCATTTTATCTACCCCTTAGTTATAATCAGCATGAATCTATTTTCTTTCTTCTAACGCTTAAATGCAAGTTCAATTATCACCTGAAATATGATTTTTGACAACTAAAACTTTTAAAAGCCTGTTATATCAGTATTTTTCAATAGAAAATTTATTAGTAATTCACTTTGTAATGAAAATAATTACACAAGTTTCACTAACTTTACCTTCATAAGTTTAATTAAGCTTACCAAACAAAAAGAGGTATGGAATTTTCATTCCGTACCTCTTCGTTTTTTGATTGAACGTGCTTCAAAAGACAGATCTCTGCGCTTAACCCAACTTTAGTAACGATCCCAAAATCAGGAATCATTACTAAAGTTACGTTAATGCTCGAAATCTAATCGTCTTTTTACACACTCCTTTTTTGAACGTGCTTCAAAAGACAGATCTCTGCGCTTAACCCAACTTTAGTAACGATCCCAAAATCAGGAATCATTACTAAAGTTACGTTAATGCTCGAAATCTAATCGTCTTTTTACACACTCCTTAATTTGTAATTAAATGTGAGTTTTGTTGATCATCAGCAACACTGACTCTAATTTTACCTTGTCGTGCACCGATTGTAACAGTATCACCAATCTTAATTTCATCAGCTAACATTGCTTCACTAAGACGATCCTCAATCTGTGTCTGTAATGCACGCCGAATTGGACGAGCACCATATTCTGGATCAAATCCTGCCTCAGCAACTACATCAATAGCTGCATTCGTAATTTTAACATTAATTGCTTGTTCAGCTACTCGCTTAACAACCTGTTTAGCCATTAGTTTAACAATTTGATGTAACTCTGGCTTTGTTAATGAGTGGAAGACCACTGTTTCGTCGATTCGATTTAAGAACTCAGGACGGAAATGCAACTTCAGCTGTTCTCTAATAGCTGCAGACATTGCCTTGTAATCTTGTTGGACATCTTTAGCGCCAAACCCAACTTCTTTTTCATCACGAAGAGTTGTTGCACCCAGGTTAGAAGTCATAATTAAGATTGTATTTCTAAAGTCAACGCGCCGACCTTTAGCATCAGTTAAATAGCCATCGTCCAAAACCTGAAGCAACAGGTTGAACACATCTGGATGTGCCTTTTCAGCTTCATCCAATAGCACAACAGAGTAAGGATGTTGACGAACTTTTTCGGTTAATTGTCCACCTTCATCATAGCCTACATACCCTGGTGCAGCACCAATCAAACGACTAGTACTGTATTTTTCCATATATTCAGACATGTCAACCCTAATCATATTGTCTTCAGAACCAAACATTGCTTCGGCTAACGCTTTAGCTAATTCAGTTTTTCCAACCCCTGTTGGTCCTAAGAACATGAATGAACCGATTGGGCGATTTGGATCTTTCAAACCACTTCGAGCGCGACGAATAGCTCGTGAAACTGCCGAAACAGCTTCTGATTGACCAATTACTCGTTCATGGAGCACTTTTTCCAAGTTAACCAGTCGATCGCTTTCACTCTTTTGTAACTGGGTCAAAGGAATTCCTGTCCATTCTGCAACAACTTGGGCGACATCTTCTTCAGTAACTTGCAAATCATAGTGCGGTTGTTGGTCATCAGGTTGACTAGTTTGTTGTTCAATCTTAGCCTTCAACTTCAATTCTTGTTGGCGTAATTTAGCAGCCAAATCAAAATCTTGCGACTCAATCGCAGCTTCTTTCTTGGCTCTCAAATCGACTAATTTATCAGCCTGTTTAGACTGCTTAGATGGTTTATCTTGCGCATCAATTCGAACCTTTGCACCAGCTTCATCCATCAAATCAATGGCCTTATCGGGCAAGAAACGATCACTAATATACCGAGAAGATAATTTAACTGCCTGTTCAATTGCTTCATCGGTAATTTCAGCATGATGATGTTCTTCATAACGACTCCGTAAGCCTTTCAAAATTGCGATCGACTCATTTTCAGTCGGTTCATCTACTTGAACAGTTGCGAAGCGTCGTTCTAAAGCAGCATCCGATTCAATATATTTTTGATATTCGTCTAGTGTCGTGGCACCGATTGTTTGCAGCTCACCACGTGCCAAAGCAGGTTTCAAAATATTGGATGCATCAATGGCCCCTTCGGCACCACCGGCACCAATTAATGTATGCAATTCGTCAATAAATAAAATCACATGTCCATCATGATAAATTTCATCAATAACTTTTTTTAAGCGATCTTCGAACTCACCACGATATTTAGTACCAGCTACCAAAGAACCCATATCTAACATCATAATACGTTTACTAGCTAAATCTTCTGGAACAGCACCTGAAACGATTCTTTGTGCCAATCCCTCAGCGATAGCGGTTTTACCAACACCTGGTTCACCAATTAAAACTGGATTATTTTTTGTTCGGCGACTTAAAATCTGTACCACCCGACGAACTTCTTGTTCGCGACCAACAACAGGATCCATTTGATCTTCACGAGCACTTTGGGTCAAGTCACGAGCCAGTGAGTCTAACGTTGGTGTGCCTTCTGGCTGTTGCGCTGCTTTAGCACGGTTAGCCTGATGCCTTTTGGGTGTATCAGTAACACCTAAACGCCGCAAAATAATTTTACGAGTTTGATTTAAATCAACATTCAAATTCATTAAAATTCGGGAAGATAAAATACTCTCATCAGCCAATAAAGCTAATAACAAATGTTCTGTCCCAATTTTAACAGCCCCTAAACGCTTTGCTTCATCCCCAGCAACAGACAAAACTTCCTTTGCTTTTGGTGAATATGGTAAATAAGTATCCTTATCCACATTGCTAAGCGTACCGTAGCCGGTAAATCGTTCAATTTCTTCTCTAATATCGTCTTCAGTAACTGAGAATTGCTGCAGCACCTTGTTTGCGATGCCATTTTGTTCAATGCTTAGTGCTAACAATAAATGTTCAGTTCCCACTGCTTGGTGTTTGAAATACTTAGCTTGTTCTTGCGCTAAGACCAACACATTTTTTGCACTTGGTGTAAATAGGTTATTCATCGCAATGCCCTCTTTCTAGCTCTCATAACGCAGCCGGTTCAGTAATGAAACTAATACGTGTGCCCTTAACACATCAGCCACCTGTCGATCCGTCAATGCTAAGGTTTGCTTTGAGACCATGACAGCCATTAAATCGGCTTCGCGTCGGCTAACGACATCTTCATCATACAATGTTTGAATAATCGAAACGGCGTCACGTTCACTGATCTCATCACCAATCACCGAAATGAGTGTATTTAACACATCAACATCATCTAGTAAATTAACCCGTTCAATTCGGATGTAACCACCACCGCCACGTTTGCTTTCTACCAAATAACCATTTTGAATGGTAAATCTAGTTTTAATCACATAATTAATTTGCGATGGGACAACATCAAACAAATTGGCAATCTCTGAACGCCTAATTTCAACGTGCTCAGAGTCGGATAAAATACTCTTGAGATATTGCTCAATGATATCTGAAATATTTTGACCCTCCATCACTGATTCCCCATTCTTTGACTAATGTTGACTAACATTATACAAAGTCTAGCATTAATTGCAAATAATTTAAATTAAAGAGTGTTTTCAACCACCATTAGAAATTGTAAGCTAACAATAAAAAATAACTGTTTCCTTCGTTTTATGAAGGTTACAGTTATTTTTTACATCTAAACTTCTGTGGTTGAAAACACACTTCCGACTTACTAGTAATAGTTAATTTATTTAAAATAAATTAGAAAAAGCCTAGTCTTCACTCTCCGTTACATTTCGATGCTGAATTAAAATATCAATTAAATAAGCAATCCCACCGAGCATGGCAGTAAAAATAATTAACAGAGCAGCTGCGCCCCACACACTATAACTAGCGCCATTAATTAAGGTTTCAAATCCGTGAATGGCATACGTCATTGGTAACACGTTTGCTGCCGCTTGATAGAAGCTTGACAACATTGCGTTTGGAAAGACTTGTCCGGTGACAATTACTTGAACTAAGGCCAGCAAAACAGCAAACAGCACACCAACCCGGCCAAACATGTGATATAAAATCATGCAAATCATTGTAAAAATAAATGCAACGATAATAGTAAAGATCATTAACCCAAACCAGTTAGTAACAGTGATTCCTAGCATTGCAACAACTATATCAGCAATCACAGCTTGTGCTAGTGCGGACAGTCCAATTGCGACTAACGGTTCTTCCATTAATGTGTGCAATTTGCGATGCGGCATAAATAATCCTAATTGAGTGACTACCGCCGCCAAAAATAGTACTAATGCTAACACTAATGGTGCAAAAACATTCTTTAAACTTGCCTGATCACTGTCAACTTCTTTATTACTGATTGGAGTAGCAATATGGTTAATATTATCTGAACCATCATTAACGGTACCGATCTGATCAGCACCATCTTTCAACTTGTCATTTAAGGTAGCAACACCATCTGCAGCTGTTTCTAACCCCGTTTGAACTTGATTAGAACCACTAGCAAGCTGACTAGCACCTGATTGTGCTTGTTGCGCCCCAGTAACAAGTTGACTGGTACCATCATTTAGCTGCGCACTAGCTGCAGTTAATTTATTGTTGCCATCGTTGATCTGGCTAGCACCATTAACTAGCTGATCAACACCGCTAACAAGCGCCGGTGCAGCTGATGCTAAGGTTGTATTGCCACTAGCCACTGCTAGGGCACCTGAGACTAAACTAGCTGTATTGGCATCTAACTGATTACCACCAGTAACTACCTGCTGTTCACCAGTAAATAATTGTTCGATAGCACTAATCAAAGTGGGAGCACTGTCAGATAATTGTTTGTTACCAGCTGCTAACTGAGTTGATCCAGTAACTAAGCTGTCTAATCCACCATCTGATTTTTGTTGTAATTGTTGCAGCCCAGCCGTAATTGAATCAGTACTGTGTTGTAATTCATTAATTTTTTCGTCTGACAATAAATTGTTATCCGTATAATCGAATAAATCAGCTGCATCCGTTTCTAATTGTTGAATAGAGCTCATTAACTTACTTGCATCAGCAGTATTAAGTGATGATGCCGCATTTAGTTCCGTACTAAATTCATTCAACGCACTAGTAGATTGTGTTTTAACAATACTAAATGCATTTGCGGAACTTTGAGCATCACTACCAATTTTAGTGGTTGCCGTTGTACTTTGTTGTGCTAAGGTCTGTAGATTAGCTTTGTTTGCGTCGCTATCTGGCAATGCATTAATTGCATCGGATAGCGCTTTTTGTTTACTATTGGCGTCTGCTTGATCAGTCTTAACCTTATCTGTAGTTGGCGCCAATTTAGCCATCAAATTTAGCTCAGTTTGTAAACTATTAATTTTAGTTTTTGATTCACTCAATGTGTTTAGCATCGGCAACACTTGATTAAGCATATCCATCCCCGACTGTAGACTAGCCATCTGCGTCTGAACATTATCCGACTTTTGGCGGGCTGTTTTCATTTCAGCAACGTTCGTGTTAATTAAAGTGCTCCCTGCGATTCCATTTTGGAGTTGGCTAATTCCATCATCAAATTGAGACTTAAATGTCTGCGTACCATTCAACAGACTTGTTGAGCCAGCAGTCAGCTGTGTCGTTGCAGTACCCAATGTTTTGGACTGCCCGTTTAACTGTGATAGTCCAGCTAGCACCTTTTTATTAGCTGAATTCATCGTTGACACACCACCGGTATATTGCTGGACACCAGAGGCCAGTGTGTTCGATCCAGTTGCCAATTGCGCAGTGCCGCTTACTAATGGTTCTGCCTTGGTTTGTAGTTCTTGTAGCCCGGCTAACATTTGCTTATTAGCGGCTGCAAGTGTGTCTACCCCCGCTGTATAGGTGTTAACACCAGATGACAAAGTTTTGGCTCCCGTCGAAAAAGTGACCATTTTAGTAGCCAATAAATCCAAATTACGAGCAACTTCTTGGTTACCGTCTTTTAGCTGGACCATACCGTCATTTAATTGAGTCGTTCCTGTAGCGGCCTGTTTAGTCCCATTGCCTAACTTTTTCAGACCACTTAACAGACTTGCACTATAAACCTTTTGAACCTTTGTTTTAACTTGTGCTTGGACTGTTTGTGCGACAGTATTAGTCACTATCGTTGATAAAAAGTTATTTCGTTTTGATTCATGTAACTTGATTAAACTTACTTGTGGGTGCTTAGCCAACACAGTGGTTGCATTTTTAGAAAAATCCTTTGGCAATTCAATTTCTAGATATGCATCTCCACTGGCTAATTGCTTTTGAGCTGTTTTTGCGCTAACAAACTTCCACTTAACTTGGTGATCTTTCTTTAATGTGTTGACCACCTGTTGTCCCATATTAATGACCTGACCGTTGTCTTCGGCCGATTGATCATTATTGACTACTGCAACTGGAATATTTTTAGTTGCTGCCTGTTGTTCATATTGAATAAAATTAAAAATTGCAATTAATAAAACTGCGGGTATTAAACATGCCAAAATAACATAGGCAATTCGGCGTCCCCGCGGACTCCAGAAATTACTAAGCATCCCGTCTCCTCTTTCCTCGTTTGATAACCAGAATCTTCTAATTAGTTTATGACATTAATTAATGTCATAAACCATTTAACACATTATGCTTGTAAAAAAGTAAAATCAACTCTTGACTTTATTGAATTTAGTGACCCATTAAAACTAGTTTCGTGTGTCAATAATTCTTTAAATTAGGTATATCAGTCTATAAAAAAATCAGTTTTAAGACCAATATTAACCAAATTTTTTTAAAATAAAGTCTCAAATAATCAAGATTATTAAATTTAAATTCAATAACTCGCTCTAATGAGGTACACTAATCTCATCATTCTAATTGATTTATAATAATAAATTGAAGGAGATACTATTATGAAAGTAATTATCACTGTAATCGGCAATGACAAGGTTGGGATTGTTGCCGCAGTTAGCCAAAAATTAGCTCACCTGAACATTAATATTATTGATATGTCACAAACTTTAATGCAAGGCAGTTTTACCATGATGTTGGTTGGTGATATTAGTGATCAAACAACCTCATTTTCAGCCATTCAAGAAGAATTAACAAAACTTGGTACTCAAATTGACGTTACTATTCGAATTCAACGTCAAGAGCTCTTTGATGCCATTCAAAAACTGTAAAGGAAACCGTTATGGAAACTAAACAAATTCGAGAAACACTCCAAATGATTGATGAGGAACATCTTGATATTCGTACAATTACAATGGGAATTTCATTATTTGATTGTATTGACAGCAATGTCGAAAAAGCTTGCCAGCGAATCTATCAAAAAATAACCACTAAGGCACATGACTTGGTCAAAGTAGCGGAAGACATTCAGATGGAATACGGTGTGCCAATTGTCAACAAACGAATTTCCGTAACTCCGATCGCGATGATTGCAGCCGCTGTGGCTACTGATAACTATGTCGCATATGCCAAGGTGCTCGATAAAGCAGCGACCGATTTGGGTATCGATATCATCGGTGGCTTTTCTGCTTTAGTCCAAAAAGGTTATCAAAGTGGCGATCGAAAGTTAATTGCTTCGATCCCAGAGGCACTTAGTGAGACGAACAAAGTTTGTAGTTCAGTCAATATTGGATCTACTCGTGCAGGTATCAACATGAATGCAGTCGCTCAAATGGGAACAATCGTTAAAGATATCGCTGCTATTGACCCACTAAAGTGTATGAATTTAGTTATTTTTGCTAATGCCGTTGAAGATAATCCTTTTATGGCTGGTGCCTTTCATGGCATTGGTGAGGCTGATTGCGTCATCAACATGGGAATTAGCGGCCCTGGTGTCGTTAAACGAGCTCTGGAACAAGTAAAAGGGCAACCGTTTGATATTGTTTCTGAAACTATCAAGAAGACTGCTTTTAAAGTTACGCGAGTCGGCCAATTCGTTGGCAATATTGCCGCTAAGCGGCTAAATATTCCCTTTGGGATCGTTGATCTATCCCTTGCACCTACTCCTGCAGCAGGTGATTCGGTTGCTGAGATACTAGAAGAAATTGGATTAGAAAGCGTTGGTGCTCCTGGAACAACAGCTGCGCTTGCCTTACTTAATGATGCGGTTAAAAAAGGTGGCATCATGGCCTGTGAACACGTTGGAGGTTTGTCAGGCGCCTTCATTCCAGTATCTGAAGACCAAGGGATGATTAAAGCGGTCCAGGCAGGTAATTTAAGTTTAGAGAAACTCGAAGCAATGACTGCTGTCTGCTCAGTTGGTTTAGATATGGTGGCTGTTCCTGGTGATACCACTGCGGCCACTATTAGCGGGCTATTAGCTGATGAAGCTGCTATCGGTATGATCAATAACAAAACAACTGCAATTCGGGTCATTCCAGCAACCGGCTAATCCGTTGGGGAGGATATTAATTTTGGTGGATTATTTGGCCATGCTCCTATTATGCAAGTTAATCCAAGTCAGCCAACTGACTTTATAGCTCGTGGTGTGCGTATCCCTGCACCAGTACATTCATTTAAAAACTAAGAAATAACAAAAAGCTATAAAGCGTTGACCGCTGTTATAGCTTTTTTTAAAATTTAATTTCATAGCAAAATTTCAGTTTTTTATAATAATCAAGTTCAATGAAATCTGTCGGCCGTACGTCTCCAGCTGGTTTGTCAAAGAACTCCAGATTAGCTTGTTTTAACATCTTATAAACAAACTGGGAACAAAACATGATATTAGGTCGATATGAGTGTTTCATCACGAGCCCTAACAAATTATAAGCGCTCCCAGTTTCATTGATTTGTTGCACTTTATCAAGAATCAGTTGTTTTTGCTCTTTTGTAGCAGGAAGTTTATACACAAGCACCGACGCATCGTCTTTTTTGTGAAATGCCTCAACCATTTCAGAATTTAAGCCTGGTGGATAAACTTTTTCACCACCATTGTAACTAATAATCGTTTTTAAATCCTCATCAAAGCTTAACGATGCATGGTTATATTGTTTTTGTGTAAACAATGAAATAATTTCACTGGCACTACTCCCTGTGTTGGAAATAACAATATAAATATACGGATCAGTTAATGATTGCTGCGCCAAATCAAAATAATCCTTAGTTAACGATCCATTATTAATATACCTAGTTGAACTATGCCGGTGTAAATCCTCAAAAGTTTCCTTTAAGTTTTCAGAAGACAGTGTGTGTTTGATTTTACCAATCCCCTGTAGCGACTGAGTAATAGCCTCTCGATTAGTATTCAATTGTTCAAAACTAATTGTGGCAACCTCTTTAATCGAAGGTAGATAAAAATCTGTTTTTTTGTTAACAACCACGCTACGCTCAACCGCAAGCGGTAGCAAAATAATTGCTGAAGCAAATACACGGCTTAAAAAACCAGTAACCATATTAATATGACTAACATCAACTACATTAGCTACAAAAACGTCTTGTAGCACAGCCAAAAATACGTATGCCACAATCATAGTAACCTTAGTTTTTTTGGGAAACTGACTTTGGGTCGTCCGCAAAATCATAAAAAGAGCGAAAGTCAGATAAATTACCACAAAAATTGGGACATTGCCAAAAAAAGCTACCCCAATTAATAAAATCCACATGGTTGTATTCATTAATTTACGATCTGATATTAGATCCTTCATGCACCCATTACTCCTAAAATATAAATTACTCCATTGAAATAATAACTAACATTTAATCCAATTAAGCTCCCAATATAAGCATTCACATTCTACACTAATGTGTTTGGGTCCACAAATTGAAAAACATAATTTAAATTATGTTTTTCCTTTTTTAGCAACTTGGTTGGGACATTCTTTTTTAAACTGAGACCATTCTTTATTACGCACGCTCAGCAGTTTTTGTTCAGTCACATCATAGACTGGTACGGTTGGTCGAATAAAACTGTAAAAGCCCCAAAAAATCACGATTAGAGGAATTACTACAAGCCACCACCAGTTCTGCAAAATAATTGCTAAAACTAAAACTACAATAATTAGAAAACTCGTGAAATAAAATAAAAACAAAGTTAATTTATCTGCATGCTGTGAATAAACATGATTACGATCTAATTTGCTCATTTCAATTCCTCCATTGCTTTCTTAGAAGTTTACCTTACCTAATTAAACCTGTCTAGCTCTAACTCGTCACTAGTATTTATGACAATCCCCAAAATATAAAAAGTCGTCATATCGGTTTTTCAACCTCAATGACGGCTCATGATTACTATTTATCGGGAATACACGATTCGAACGTGCGACCTCAGCGTCCCGAACGCTGCGCTCTACCAAGCTGAGCTAATTCCCGAATGATGCACCCAGTAGGAGTCGAACCTACAACCTTCTGATTCGTAGTCAGACACTCTATCCAGTTGCGCTATGGGTGCAAAATAAACAAAAGAAAAAGCGGAAGACGGGATTCGAACCCGCGACCCCCACCATGGCAAGGTGATGTTCTACCACTGAACTACTTCCGCATTTTACTATTCAGGTAACTTCTGCCGGAACATATCCGACCTAATAATGATAATGTATTGCAAAGTAACTGTCAACAAAAAAATTAAACCACTTTTACCTTAAACCGTTGATAAAAAAAGGCACTGACCAAAATTTAAAATTGGTCAGTGCTCTTAGGTTGTTTCTCAATAGTAACTATTATCGTGCATATTTGCGACTCATATGTTTTTCCATCAGTTGCATTATTTGCGATAAGACTTGTGTTAATACCAGATAGATTGCACCAGCTACTAACAACGGTGGTACAAAGTCGTACAGCGTCCCTCCAACTCCCAACGCTTGAGCAGTAACTTCTTGGACACCGATATAAAACAAAACTGAAGATTCTTTAATAAGAGTAATAAACTCATTGCCCAAAGCTGGTAAAATATTGCGCACTGCTTGGGGTAGCACAATTGAAAACATTGTTTGTTGTCGGCTAAGTCCAAGCGAAAGTCCAGCCTCATTTTGACCTGCTGATATTGAAATAATCCCCGATCGAAATATCTCGGCCGTATAAGCACCCGAATTAATTCCTAAAGCAAGTGCCCCCGGAATAATTCGATCCAACCCAGATCCCATCATCTGAACTTGTGGAATCGGTAAAACCTTAGATAACGTATAGTAAATCAGCATAACTTGAATCATCGAGGGTGTCCCTCGCACAATTCCAATATAAAGCTGTGCGATCCAACGTAATACTTTTAAGTGCGACAACCGCATCAATACGATTAGCAAGCCCACTAGGATCCCTAACCCAACTCCAATGATTGAAATAATAATCGTTAAAGCTGTTCCATCAAGAAAAAGCGGATAGTATTTACCTAGAAAATCAAACATTTTAATACCTCTTTTATTTAGCAGTACCATACTTAGCTTGAATATTTTCAGCTTTTTGCAGTAATTTATCCATATCGCCATTCTTTTGTAACTTAGTAACCGTCTTATTAACTTGCTTCATCAATTTTTTATCATTCTTACGGCCAGCCACATTAATATGACTCTGTGTTGATGGTGTGTTGAGCTTGAGCTTAGCTTTCACATATTTATCTGGATTTGTCTTCAAATAGTTATCAGCAATTTCACTTTCAACAACTACCCCGTCTAGCTTGCCTTGTTGTAATTCAGTTACAAGACTCGTTACCATTCCTTCAGTAACAACGTTACCTTTGGTTTGTTTCTTAGCAATTTGTTCCTGGGTTGATGCCTGTTGGGCACCAATTTGAGCATTCTTAGTATCCGCAACGGTATTGTACTTATTTGCATCAGCTTTCTTAACTAGTAAATAATTATTCACTGTGTAATAACTCTTAGAAAAGGTAACTTGTTTTTTTCGTGCCGGTGTTGACGTCATTCCAGATAAAATCAAATCAACTTTGTCACCTTTTAAATCAGAAATTAATGACGAAAACTCAGTATTCTCAATTTTAAGCTTAACTCCCATGTCATCAGCAATCTGTTTTGCAATCAAAATATCATAACCAGTAATCTGTTTTTTGCCATTTTTGACAATTGGAAATTCAAACGGTGCATAGTCCGCACTAGTACCAACCACTAGAGTTTTCTTATCCTTGATTTTTTTAACACTGTTATCAGAGTTAGAACTGCCACAGCCCGCAAGACCAACTGACAAAACCAGTACCAATCCTAATGATACCAACCAACTTTTCTTCATCCACTTCTTCATACAATCATCCTCCAATATTTTTCACTGAAAACTTTATATTTATGAATATTTATTCTATTATAAAATCTCGATCATTCAATCAGACGTCATAATATCAGTAAATACAAGCAAAATAAAATTTAGCAAAATGTATAATATTTCTTTTGTGTTGAAAGAATCATAGAAGAATACTTGAATAAAGTCAAGCGAATTTATGAATTTTTATGTATAATAATTCTTAGAATTACATTTTTAGCGCTTTTAATGCATAAATACTTTTTATCTAGGATATTCAGATTGTAGTTACAACAAAAAAAGCCAAGCACAATGTCAGAAAATAATTCTAACATTATACTTAGCCTTTGCTAATGCCGACTAAAGGATTCGAACCTTCGACCCCCTGTTTACAAGACAGATGCTCTGCCAACTGAGCTAAGTCGGCGTAATATGCGGATGAAGGGACTCGAACCCCCACGTCATAAGACACTAGAACCTAAATCTAGCGCGTCTGCCAGTTCCGCCACATCCGCAAATTAAAAATAAATCTATTCACTTATTAGTGAAATGGAGGATACAGGGCTCGAACCTGTGACCCTCTGCTTGTAAGGCAGACGCTCTCCCAACTGAGCTAATCCTCCAAAACCGTCGTGGTACTAATTAAATCGCTGTAAAACAACTATTTAACTTTATCATCACGGTTTTTAAAAGTCAATATTATTTTTTTAAGATTAAACCTACTCTGTCTTGATATTTACTTTAATGATAAAGCCATTAATTCATGATCTACAATACGCATCACTTCATCAGCCGCTTTAGGATCCTCAACAAAATTATATTCATCCCCATTAATTGAAATCTTAGGACTTTGATCATACGCTTCAAACCAACTAATATAACGTTCGTTGAGCGTCTTATAATAGTCAAATAAACTAGGATCATTTTCAATTTGTTCAAACGAACGACCGCGTTTTTTAATTCTTTCGAGCATGGTTTCAAAGGACACCTGAATATGAATCAATAGATCTGGTGCCTTCTTGTGTGGCTCGTCTGGCAATTCTTCCATCATATTATTTAACAAAGAATCATAAATTGTCACTTCTGTATCTGTAGCACGACCTAAATCAGCATTTAAATGAAACAATAGCGAATCTTCAAAAATTGATCGATCCAACACATCAGTATCATTGGCAAAAGCACTCTTAATTTCATCAAGACGTTTATTTAAAAAGTAAATCTGGAGTAGAAAAGCATATTTTTTAGGATCCTTGTAAAATAACGGCAAAATTTCATTGTCATCGACGGACTCGTAAAAAGGCTTGCTACCAAGGTGATCCGCCAACATTTGAGTTAAACTAGTTTTGCCTGCACCAATGGTTCCTGATAAAACAATCATAAAAATTCTCCTCCAGTAATTTCTGACAATATTCAGTACGCATTTCATTGTATCATCTTCACTTAAAATCTAAAATTACTTCTTGATTACAATTTGATGTGAGTAAAGTCAAAGCCTTAATTAGCAACAAAAAAGGTTCGAAATTAATTCGAACCTAGCTATTACTATTTATTTTTCCCAAGATTCACCTTTGGTTTTTGGTGTTAAATCAACTTTATCCAGTGGAATCATATGGGTTTTGTGTCTAATCTTATAATACAAGTATAAAACAACAAACAGTGGAATACTCATATAGGTAATTCCAATTGCTTGCCAATCCATCTTGGCAAAAGCACCCAAGTCTTGTCCCACAATAACAACGATACATAAAATTAGTGCAAAAATTGGTCCAAACGGGAACAATGCTGCATGGTACTTAAGCTCAGAAACCGCGTGTCCCTGTCTGACAAAAGCTCTTCTAAACCGATAATGTGAAATTGCAATTCCCAACCAAGCAATAAATCCAGTCAATCCACTGGCAGCAATCAAAAACTGATAAATTTGAGGACCGAAAATACCAGTCAAAAAGGTAAATGCTCCCACAATCGTTGTTCCGATTAAAGCATACATCGGAATGCCCCGCATATTCACCAAACCAAACAATTTAGGCGCATACCCCTCACGAGAAAGCGAATATAACATTCTAGTTGAAGCATACATTCCTGAGTTGGCAGCTGAGATGACTGATGTCAAAATAACCGCGTTCATCACGCTAGCGGCAGCTGCTAACCCAGCACGGCGAAATACCAATGTAAACGGACTGATCGCAATGTCGCTAGCGGATGATCCCAATAAATCCTTGCTGGTATATGGCAAGACACAGGCAATTACAAAAATAGCTAAAATATAAAATAATAAGATTCGCCAAAATGTTGAGTGGATCGCCTTAGGAATACTCTTTTCTGGTGTTTCAGATTCACCAGCTGTAATTCCAATTAGTTCAGTCCCCTGAAACGAGAACCCTGCAACAACGAAAACACTTAAAATGGGCGGAATGCCACCAACAAATGGTGCAGCCTTGGTCGTCAAATTATGAAATCCGATCGCAGAACCGCCTAAAATTCCAACAATGGTCAATATTCCCACTGCTAAGAAGATCACTACTGTAACCACTTTGATAATCGCCATCCAGTATTCAGCTTCACCAAATGAGCTAACCGATAATGCATTAATTGAAAACACTAAAATCATCGCTACAGCACTAAAAATCCAACCGGGCACATTCGGCAACCAGAAATTCATAACAATTCCAGCAGTTGTCACATCAACCGCAATTGTAATTGCCCAGTTAAACCAGTAATTCCACCCCATTGCAAATCCTAAAGCTGGATCAACAAACTTAGTCGAATAAGCAGCAAATGATCCAGTTAATGGCATATAAGTCGCCATTTCACCCAAACTGGTCATCAAAAAATACACCATAATTCCAATGGCCACATAAGCCACCAGTGCACCCCCTGGTCCGGCAGTTGAAATTGCTGAACCACTAGCAACAAATAACCCCGTTCCAATTGAGCCACCTAAAGCAATCATTGATAAATGACGCGTCTTCAATGATCGCTTTACTTGGCGATTTTCGTTCGTCGTACCTTGTTCTTCCATTCCAATCTCTCCTCTTTGTGTTGTCCAAGCAACACATAATTGTTTCTTCCAAAGAGTCAGAAATGCCAAAATTAAAAGGGCCCCTTTGTTTAGGAACACTAAACAAAAAGACCCACTCATTCATCTGGTCAGATCGTCGACAGCGCCCCGCAATTTTAATTGCGACAGTTCCTGATTTATTCAACCAGATCCCAACAGATAATTGAAATAAGCAATTATCCATTTCGGCACGCCACCCTTTCATTACTGCTACGATGCTTAATCATCTAACAGTAATTACTGATGAGTCGTGCAACCTCTTCTTCCGATATGCAAACCATTATACACCACAGCTGTAAAACCACAAGGACATTGTTAGCTGATCTCAGATAAATTAGCTCTAATTTGTGAAACAAAATTTTTAGGTGCCATCAAACTATCGTTCCAGTTAAGCATTGGAATTTTAGTTACTTGTAACAGGTTAAGTAAAATTTCTAATAAATTATGCTGTTTTAACACGTCAATCCAGGCTTGATCCGCCTTATCAAAAATATTATTGACGGTTTTTGAAGCAATGCTAGCAAATGGTTGTGCCTCGGAAAAGACACGATCAATAAACCCAAAATTAGGATATGAATGAACTTCGCCCTCCACTGCTTCCACAATGGAATAGACAGTAATTTTGGCCGCTGGTTTCGCTAAAGTAAATCCACCATTGTTGCCACTTACAGACTTAATTAGATCAGCAACAACCAGTTTACGCATAATCTTTTGTAGATAACTTTGCGATCCACCCAGTCGTTCATGAATTAACTCAGACGACAGAGGAATATCGTGTTCTTGAGTTGCTAATAACGTTAAAATGCAAGCTGCTTGTTCCATTGCTTTTGTCAATTGCATGTTTGTCACCTCGCAAATATCATTTGATACGTTAATCTTAACATATCAATCGATTAATCAATAGTAAATATCCGATATTATATTGTAATATGAGAATTAAATTAAAAAAATTTCAGTTGGCTGTAACTATCAATAAAGCAACGCTAGCCATTCATTGGTACCGTTAATTAATGAATGTACGGTTACATTATTCAGTAGGTAACTGAAAATACAGTTCTCCATCTTCAAACTGTTCTGCTGCTAGATCAAGTGGGCGGATTGTTTGTTGTAATCCCAATTTAATCAATACCCGCGCAGATCGTAAATTATCAGGCATTACACCTGCACAAATATACTCATAATTAGTTGAATCAATAATTTCATTTATCAACCTATTTCCAGCTTCAGGCATATAGCCATTACTCCAATAATCTTTTGATAATAAATAACCAAGTTCGCGATACTTAGTTGACACTGAAAAATCTAGTCGATAACATTGATAAAACCCAATCACACCAATCAATTCGTTAGTCTGAATTAACCGAATTAAATAAATAAATTGATCTCCAACTAATAGCGATAAAGCCAATAACCGCTGCTCCTTATCATTAGGCAACTGCAATCCACTTGCTTGCATTAATTGATCATCGTTTAGTAGCTGATTTAACTCAGGTAAATCTTGATCTGTCAGTTGTGACAAATCCAAACGGTTCGTTTTATACTTTTTTTGCATTATAATAGCTCCATACTCTATATTAAATTCGTGAGGTGCAACCGTGCAAATTATTCAAAAATCATTATCAACTAGCAACTATGACACACAAGCAACTCTTACATGCTATTTGAAGGCCCCAGATGAACATGCTAATCAAACAGCTCTACCAGCACTGGTTTTTGTCCCTGGTGGCTCATATACGCACATTCCAACCCAACAAGCTGAATCTATTGCACTTGCCTTTGCTGCACAAGGATTTCAATGCTTTGTTCTGCGCTATAGTTTTACCGGTGAAAAAAAGCCACTATTACCAGCTCCAATCATTGAGCTTGGCCTCAGTATTAAATTAATTCGAGCCAATGCTAATGATTGGAACATCAGGCCTGAAAGTATAAATGTGATGGGCTTTTCGGTTGGTGGCCACATTGTCAGTCTATATAATGACTATTGGCACACAGATTGGCTCGTAAACGCAGTTCATGCGCAAGCTGATTTGTTGAAACCAAATGCCATTATTTTAGGATATCCGGTTATTGATTTTAATTTAGGTTTCCCGCCCGCAAACACTAATCTTGAACAGTGGACTCTCGAACCAGATAAATACGCTGCTCAAAAACATGTTAATCAACTTAATGCCCCTACGTTTTGCTGGGTCACAAATGATGATACACTGGTTCCCGTTGCAAATTCACTGGCGTACTGTAATGCACTTGCACAACATCAAATTCCACAAGAGCTCCATATTTTTCATCATGGCCCCCACGGACTTGCATTGGCAGATCAACGCACGGCCTGGAAACAAGACGCCAATCAGCCCCATGTGGCCCACTGGTTCCAACTTGCCATTGAATGGCTTCAAGATATTTCTGCGAATCCAGTAAAACCCGAATAGTAATTTTAGCCAAATAAACACCCAACCATATATTAACATTATGGTTGGGTGTTTATTTAGATTGTTTTTTTATAAATTGTCACCATCAGGCATTACAACTGCAGCTACGATATATAACAATATACCAGGGATAAATGCTGTGAATAGTGTTACAGCAGCATATCCAACCCTAACTAAGGTTTTATCCCAGCCCAGATACTCAGCAAATCCACCCAAGACACCTGCAAAAACTTTTTCACTAGATCGTTGTAATTTCATCGCGCACCTCCATGAGAAATATCATTTACTCGTTTTACTACCTAAAATCTATCACAATTTGCCGTAATCACCAACTACTTTGCTAAATTTCAGAATTAGCGACAAACTTCCACCGTTTCAAAATTGGCGTAAACCAAACGTACAGCCATTCAGCAACTTGGACCCAAGCATATGCCAATAACATTGCACCAATAACATCACTAGGATAATGCGCAAATAAATAAACGCGTGAAATTGCTAGTAAAATTAAAAATATAACCAATAGAATCTGGCAAATTAACCGCCATAAACTACTTTTAACATTCGGTAATACAACTAAAAATATGATTGCAGCAATTATGAACATTCCAAACACATGCCCACTAGGGAAACTGAAACCATCGTCGCCAGCCAGATGTTGGGCCGGCCGTGCTCGTTTAACAATGTTTTTAACCAAAAAGGCAACGATGTCACCACTACCGAGAGTGGCAATGGCCCAAATCGCCGGAATTTTGTATTTGAATCCCCACAATAGAAAAGCAATAATCACCACATATACGATCGCCATTTTAGGGCTACCGAGTGCTGAGATAACAGTCATCATCAAAGTTCTAAAAGCCGTTTGCGAATCAGTAGCGAAAAAGCCTTGTAACATTGAATCTAGCAACTGAAATGCCACTGAGTTGGCCATGATCATTCCTGCAATTAATAAAAAAATGATGCCACTAATTAAAAAGCGTCTTAGTCGACTTGAATCTTGTTCCATATACATTATGAGTTCCCCCAAATTATTTATCAGTCAAAGTATACCATATGTTAGTGATTATAATAATTGCTGCAATAACTTTCTTAATCTAATGCCGTGTAACAATCTTTGTTAACCCATAGCGCCAAATTTGATGATACAATTCGCCTAAAATGAATCCCATCGCAATCGAACCTGCAATCACAACCACTTGAACAAAGAAACTCCAAGCTGTTTGTGACTGACCAATTGCAAAATTACGAATCATCTGATACGCTTGTCCCCCAGGTACAAACGACACCAAACTTGGAATATTAAAAATGACCATAGGCATCTTTTTATACTGCGCTGCATACATACTCAATACACTAATTACAAAAGCGGCTGCTAGATTGCCAAATGCAATGCCGACTCCTAGTTGTGAAATTACCCAATAAAAGCCCCATGAAAAAGCACCAATCAAGCCGGCAACATTAAAGGCTTTCGTAGGAATATTTAAAATAATGCCAAAACAAATGGTAGCCACATATGCCATCACTAATTCAAACAAAAACATTGCCATTAACGTTACCTCCTATAAGAAATGCAGCACACAAACAATACCGCTTCCAATTGCGATGGACGACAAGAGTGCTTCAAAAGCTCGAGCGGGCCCACTAATTAAATTACCACCCACTAAATCGCGGACAGCATTCGTGATTGGAACACCTGGAACTAATGGCATCACACTGCCAATAATAATATTATCTAAGTAGCGACCTAGCCCTAATTTAACTGCAATAACTGCTAATAATCCAATCACGAGTGAAGCAACAAACTCACTTAAAAACTGAACTTTAAATTGGCGATTGAAAAAGTAAAACACACAATAGCCTAACCCACCAATCACAAACCCTGCTGGTGCATCAATATATTCACCAGTAAAAACAATTAATAATACGGCACTTAAAAGCGCCGCCGCTATCAATCTAGTCCAAAAAGAAAACGTCGGTGTATCATTGTCAATTCTTTTCAGGCGCTGGATCAGCATACCGAGTGTTAATTTTTGTTCTGCAAATTCACGCGAAAGTTCATTGACTCGTGCAACTTTCCCCAAATCAATAGTCCGTCGCTCAATGCTGGCAACCTGTCCGTTCGGGGTATCATCAATTGAAATAACAATGCCGGTGACCGTTACAAACATTTGGGCTGAATCCACCCCTGCATTATGTGCAATTCGCTGCATCGTATCCACCACCCGGGTCATTTCTGATCCATTCTCAATCAAAATTCGCCCAGCCAACAAACATGCATTGATCACATTGACCTGTGCCTTGGAACTTGTCACCATTAAAATCACCTCAGCCTAAAATACTAAATCTGCCTAATTATGCACTATGAATGCATCATAAGGCAACCTCTTTTAAAATACAAAAAAAGCCCTTAAAACTAGTAACCTAGTTTTAAGGGCTTAAACGTTATTCGTTAATTAAGTTTTTTATTGCTTGTTAACGTTAACGGCTTGTGGTCCACGGTCGCTTTCTTCAACGTCGAAAGAAACTGATTGGCCTTCTTCAAGAGTCTTGAAGCCGTCGCCTTGGATAGCTGAGAAATGTACGAATACATCGTTGCCATCTTCACGTGTAATAAAACCAAAACCTTTGTCTGCGTTAAACCATTTAACTGTACCTTGTTCCATGTTGAAAATCCTCCTGTGCAATTTGCACGTACTATATTTTTGTAATTCATGTTCCGGTGCAAATGGGGATATTCCAAACAATGAAACGATCGAACCAAAATTACCTTACCTAAACTACAGAACTGAGTATACCATATAGATTTTAAAAAAGATAGTAATTATAAGCGGTTATTGATGAAATCAGTAAAAATGTTTTTACTTAAAATTGTCCATTGTCATCTAATACTATTTTGTTTATCTAGATAGGTTGAACCCGACCTAGCATTACTATATGATTGTAACCAGGGTCAAGACTAACTACCCTTACTTATCAGGTTTGAATAAATCGCTAGAACAATCGAAATAATTGATGGAAAAATTTACGTTCTCCAACAAAAAAGTAAGGTGTTTATATGCATTCACAAATAATTAATAGTCGACGTTTTTTCTTAGTCACATTACTAAACATTTTGATTACTGTGGTAGAAATTGTCGGGGGCATCCTGTCCGGCAGTCTAGCACTACTATCAGACGCAATCCACAATTTAAGCGACTCATTTTCAATTTTATTGGGTTTTTGTGCTCAATTAATCGGATCTCGACCCGAAAATGCGAAACGAACGTTTGGCTACCGTAGAGCCGAGATCCTAGCAGCTCTATTAAATGCATTATTTCTCATTATTATATCTGTCTTCCTAATTATAGAGGCGGCTCAGCGTTTCAATGAACCACAGCCAATTGATGGTCCAATAATGTTGAGTGTTGCTATCGTAGGATTACTGGCAAACTTAGTTTCCGCTGGCTTATTACATCGTGGTAGCAATAGCAGTCTCAATATTAAGGCTACTTATCTTCATATCTTAAGTGATGCACTGTCCTCAATCGGTGTGATTATTGGTGGAATTGTTATTACGTTAACTAAAATTACATGGATCGATCCATTAATTACTGTAGTTGTAGCAATTTATATTTGCGTCAAGACATGGCCCATTGTTCACAAAACCCTTAGCATTCTGATGCAGTCATCCCCAGATTTAGATTATCCTGCAATTAAACATGATATTTTAAATATTGATGGTGTCGTCTCAGTACACCATGTGCATGCCTGGATGATTGATGAACAGCGAATTATTTTTTCTGCCCACATAAACTTGCATGACATTAAATTAAGTGAAGTTGAACCAATATATCTAGAAATAGAAAATTTGTTACATCAAAAGTATAATATTGGTCACGTCACGATCCAAGCTGAAGTTGAGCGTGGCATTGATGAAGAATTATTTAATACACCCGCAGATAAAAACTAAATGTGCATATAAAAAGAAGCTATCTAAGCTTCTTTTTATATGCACATTTAGCAATTTAACTACGAATGATAGTAACTGAGATTCCTGCATTTTTAGCCATGTATGCAGCTTGAGATCCGAAAAGCTTTTTACTATCAACTTTACCAATTGACCCTACCACTAACAGATCTGCATGAAACTCAGGCAACACATGATTTACAATTCGTTCAGCTGGCTTTTGACCTTCATCCACAATTGCTGTAATTTTATCTTTTGCAACACCATAATCAATTGCTGCCTGAACATATTCTCCTAGCCGACGTTCCAATTGATCACGAGTGCCATGAATAAAATCCTTTGATAAAGCTTGATAGATATTAATATCGGCTGTTTCCAGCACCGAAACGATGCCCAATTGCGATCCGTCACGCTTAGCTTTATCAACTGCATAACTAAAAGCAGCGCGCGCATCTGCTGCATCATCAACACCAACCAAAATTTTGTTAAATTGTTGTGGTTTAATTTCTATTGCCAATCAGATCATTCCCTTCAGTGATATTCATTACAACTCAATTGTACCGACCTAAACATAGTCTGTCACTTAAAACGAATGAATAAGATTGGAATAGGTATTTAATTACTTCATTAGAAATAGTATGCTAATAGTAATTAAGGATTTGGGAGGGTTTTAGTATGACAGAAAAAGTCTATAACAATTATTTTTTCGACGAACCTGCATTTAATACTCATGATGGTGGTTACATTCCCTTAGAAGAACCAACAACACCGCCAATGCCACTTAATATTCCTAGTATATTACAGCCAGATCAAGAAACTGCAACCGACATGTACTACACTGTCACTGCACAATCTGGTGAAACACAATTACTTCCAGGAGCTAAAACTAAAACCTGGGGCTACAATGCCAGTTTATTAGGTCAAACAATTATTTTTAAAAATGGTAAAACAATTCATCTCCATTTAGAAAACAAGCTACCTGAGTTAACCACTTTTCATTGGCATGGATTAGATATTCCTGGTCCAATTGAAGATGGCGGTTGTCATGCACCTGTTTATCCAGATAGCAGTCGAGATGTTTCCTTTAAAATTAACCAACCGGCGGCTACCTGCTGGTTACATGCACATCCGTGTCCATCAACGGCTTCTCAAGTCTGGCATGGCCTAGCAACTGCTGTTGTTATTAAAGACGATGTTGAAGAACAGCTACCATTTCCACGAAATTATGGGGTTGACGATATCCCGTTAATCCTGCAAGATCGCCGATTTCATGATAATAATCAATGGGACTATCGTGCTGATTATGATCCCGATGGTGTTCAAGGCCCAACGCCAATGATAAATGGAACCATCAATCCGTATTTTGATGTTACCACCCAACGATTACGGTTAAGGATTCTAGATGGGTCCAATCGTCGTGAATGGCGCTTGCACTTCAGTGATAACCTAGAGTTCACTCAAATTGCATCTGACAATGGCATCTTACCTGAACCGGTTAAATTCACCCACTTGATGACTACTTGTGCAGAACGCCATGAAGTCATCGTTGATTTTGCCGATTACAAACCTGGTGATGAAGTTATCTTGTATTCCGACGAAACTCCGATTGTTCATTTTCGCATTCATCAATTTGCTTCTGATGACACCTCACTGCCAGATCACTTAGTTGATATTCCCGACCCTGAGGTTGACCAGAATCTACCTGTAAAGCACGTTGTCATGTCGGGAATGGATGAAGAAGTTTTGTTAGATGATAAAAAATTCGACATGCAACGCATTGATTACAAAATGCCATTAGGCAAATGTCAATTATGGGACATCACTAACACAAACGACATGGATAGCGGTATGATTCACCCATATCACATGCATGGAACTTCATTTAGGATTATTTCGCGCAATGGCCACGCACCTTATCCAAATGAGTATGGCCTAAAAGATGTTGTTAGCGTTAATCCCGGTGAACATGTAGTTCTTAAAGTTTGGTATGATGTCGCTGGTGTTTTTATGTATCACTGTCACATTATTGAACATGAAGATGGTGGTATGATGGCACAGCTTCAAGTTATTGACCCAAAGAATCCTAATGCTAAGTATGAGTTAATGGATCACCATACACTGATGACCGCGTTTGCCAAAGAACGTGGCGTTAATATTGATGATTTGTGGCTCGGTGGAATGGAATCATATAATAAAATGGGAATGCACATGTAGCTTAGTCGTTAGCATCAATTACTAAACTACAGTACTTGAATTATTAATTACAAAGGTTAATCACAATATTAAGCAGCTTATGATTTAAACCAAATCGTAAGCTGCTTTTTTGTTGTCACAGGCATTATTTCACTCCATCATAAGACCAAACTTCTATTTACTTAAATTCATAAAAAAATTACATTTAACCGATTGTATAAAACCGATCGCCATAAAGTATTGACACAGTGGTTTTAAATGCAGTTCATAAAAAGATCATATAACGTTAACATTATGGTATTCATTAGTATGAATCTCGACAAAGTTGTATTTTCGATTTATAATAATAAAGACGATAATTATTAACTAATATAAATTGAAAGAGGCGATTTTTATGAACTTAGTCAGTGTGATTTTGCCCGTCAAAAATAATGCAGTGGTATTACCAGATCTACTAACAGACTTAAAAAGCCAACATTACAAAAATTTTGAAGTTATTTTCGTTGATAACAACTCAGTGGATCAAACATACCAACAATTAGTGGCCTTCAAACGATTAAGCGGTATTAAGACTACAATCATTTCTCAACGAATACGTCAATCCGTAGCTACCTCATATAACCAAGCCCTTACACACGCACAAGGACGGTACGTAATGTTTTTAACTGCCAAAATGCGTCTTCATCCAATGTGGTTAAGTCAAGTTAGTCAAACTGCAGTAGTAAACCAAACTGATATTGTTGGCTATAATGGCCAAAATCAGCACTTTAATAGCGCTACGGACTTAATTACATCTTATCTGTTAGGTCAAACACCAATGAACATTGAAGGTATGCTAATTAAACGACAGTTAACTCGCTCAATCTCGTTTGACCCTAAACTTTCGCTCCATGCTGGCACCTTATTTTTGTATAACATTTACCAACGTGCTACTAGTGCGACATTCTTAGGTGGAAAGGTACAACCTGAACTTAAACATTCAAAAAATACATTTAAAGCCGAACACCTTCAAGTTGTCACAGTACTAGACTCGATTGACCAATGTATTCAACAAAATTATCCAACGCTGTCAAATTATGCATGGCGTCACAAACATCAGACACTAACTGATTTATACCATCAAATTAAACAACTTCCTATGACTAACCGCAGGATTTTTAAAACTGAACTGGTTAAAATCAAAGCGGAACTACGAACGATTGAATTCAAACAATTTGAATTCTCTAACATCAAACGATTTAAGAGTTGGCTCAACCGCCGTTTCAATCGCCATATGACGATCTATCCCGAATCAAAAAATAAAAATATAAGTTTCTAGCAAATATGGCTAGCCTGAATAAAAAAAGACCTGCAATCTGATTTAACTTTCAGAATTGCAGGTCTTTTTGAACGAATGATATTAATTATTAATAATTGTTACCATCGGAATGATTACCGGGCGACGACCAGTTTGTGCAAATAACAATTTTTGTAATCTGCTGACAATTGTCCGGTTGAGTGCCCGTTCGTCGATCTTTTTACGGTTTTTAAAAGTATTCAAAATCGCCCAGAAGACCTCATGATTAGCTGCCTTGATAAGTTCTTGTGACTCATGCATGTACACAAATCCACGTGAGACAATATCTGGGCCAGCAACAATCTGATGATTTTGTAAATCAACTACCGCAATTGCAGTTACAACCCCTTCTTCAGACAACAATCGACGTTCTCTAATTTCAGGATTACCAACGCTATCGCCAACATCACGACCATCAATGTAAACATCTCCGGCTTCAACATGATCCGCTACTCGAGCAGAGTCTTTAGTTAAAGCAAGAACATCCCCATTAGCTAAGATAAAGCTATTTTCCAATGGCACACCTGTTAGTTCAGCTAAATGAGTATGAATTTTTTGCATTCGATACTCACCATGTACTGGAGCAAAATACTTAGGCTTCATCAAACGTAGCATGAACTCTTCGTCAATTTGACCACCGTGACCTGAGGTATGGATGTTATTAACGTAACCATGAATTACATCGGCACCAGCTTCGTCTAGCTTGTTAATGAGCTGATTAACACTGATTGTGTTACCGGGAATTGGATTACTAGAAAAGACCACTGTATCACCAGGTTGAATCGTAATTTGACGATGGGTTCCATTGGCAATGCGACTTAGTGCAGCCATAGGTTCACCTTGCGACCCTGTACACATAATCATTACCTTTTCTGGTGGATATGAATTGATTTCATTTTGATCAATTAAATAGTCATCAGGAATGTTTAGATAACCTAATTCTTGCCCAGCGGCAATCGCATTTTCCATACTCCGCCCAAAGACCGCAATTTTACGGCCCTGGCGAATAGCAGCATCTGATGCTTCTCGCAAACGATAGACGTTGGAAGCAAAGGATGCAAAAATAATTCGCCCCTTAATACGTTCAAATACCCGTCGAATATGCACATCTACCCACTGCTCTGATTTAGTAAACTCTGGTCGCTCAGCGTTAGTACTGTCAGAAGTCAGCAATAGAACTCCTTCGTCACCCAGCTTAGCCATCTTTTGTAGGTTAGGTGCAGGAAGTCCACCAACCGGTGTTAAATCAAATTTAAAATCACCTGTTTGAATAATGGTTCCTTGTGGAGTATGCACCGCAATCCCTAACGTATCAGGAATTGAGTGGGTTGTTCTAAAGAAGCTAACAGACATCTTCTTGAACTTCAAAACTGTATCTTCATCAACTTCATTTAGATCAGCAGTTCGCAATAAATGCTTTTCTTCTAATTTGCCACGAATCAAGGAAAGTGCAAATGGGCCAGAATAAATAGGTGCATTTACTTGTTGTAAGAAAAATGGTAATCCCCCAATGTGGTCTTCGTGACCATGGGTAATCACAATTGCCTTAATTTTTTCTTGGTTTTCAACGAGATAAGAATAATCTTGAATGACATAGTCAACTCCAAGTAGCTCATCTTCCGGGAAGAGTACCCCACAATCAATGACGATAATTTCATCTTGGAACTGAACACAATACATGTTTTTACCGATTTCGCCCAATCCGCCCATAGCGTAAAACGCGACCTCGTTATTATTAACTTTTAATTTTCGCATAACTACCTTTTCTTTCTTTAAAATTTATTATTATGTATTTTTGAGCTTAAGCAATTGAACCTAGTTTGGGCTAATTTATAAATAGAAATAATTGATTTAGGATATCTAAACCTATTTTTACTGCTGTGTCAACACACTTAGGTTCATTACAGTAACCAATGAGCCGTTATATTTAATAATCGGAAACATTTTTTAGTTTCTATTTATCCGCACGATGATTAAGTCTAAATTATTGTACCACATAATAGTGCAAACAGTAAAAAAAGAACCACCAAATTGGTGATTCTTATTGATAATCAATTGATTAAGCTGTGGCTAAATGTTCCTGTTGTTTTGTTTCCCACTCATTCCAAGGAATTTGGGCATTTCCGGTAACAAAATAGTTCTGATCGATTTTTTCAAGTACTTTAATGTACTGTGTAAATGATACTGTGCTACTCTTTTCAACTAACAACTCTAAATCAATATGCCGATTACGATCAATCAAGTCATTAATGTCAATTAAGAAATGGCCATTTGTGGCATTCGCGATAATTTCTAAATTCTCATGTTTAAAAAGTTTGATATAAAATTTAGCGAAATCTCGTACTGCCTTATGTTGTAACTCTTCATCTAACTCATCAATCTTTACTAGTTCATCGTTCATTCTACTACTCCTTTGATTACCTGAGCATCACGTGGTACTATGAAAAATCTGGTATCACAAACTAAGTTCTAGTGTCTATCCTAGCACACAATTAAAGAAAGTGTGCGACTAGCCATTTACCGTGGCAACAAAAAAAGCCCAAGTCCCGCAGCTTGGGCAATGAAGGCGATCGGATTAATCGAAATTCAAAATTTGAAATTCAACGGTTTGTTGCAATCTAGATCGATTTTTTATTAATTCTATTGAATTAATAATCAAGCGCTCTATGGCGCTGTTCAAATTAACTTTAAATCAGTACAACACTTTATTACAACTCAAACTAAATAGTACGCGGGAAGTTTTTGCTCCGATACTTAAGGCCTTCACGCATAGCCTAGCATATGTTTTAAATTTTTGATAGCTATTTGGCGGGTAAAAGACGTAAAATAATTTCTTGGTCTATCAAGATAGCAAAAATATTTTGATCACTTTGTCCTTCAAGCGGTCCCAAATCGATTGCTGGGTGTCCGTCAACTTCAGTGAGAGCTTCAAACCTGTCAATAATCACTTTACGCATAAAATTGATGAATTCTTTTCGTTTTTCAGCTTTTTTAACCGCTGCTGTTAATGTGAACCCTTCATCTAAGAAATTTTTAATAAAATGAACTTCCCCAATCGTCTTTAAGGAATACTTTCTGTTTTTACTCTCACTAGTTTTTATTGATTGAATATAATTCTTAGATTCCCAATAACGTAGTTGACTCTGTGATACGCCCGTAACATGTGCTAAATCACCAATTCCCAATTGTAGCTCTGGCTTGCCTAACAGGCCCTTCAGTTCTTCTGGTATTTGTTCCAAATTAACCTTCCCCTCTATACGATATATGTAGTGATAACTGACCAAATAAATCTGCAAAGCGTTTTCACATTTTCTCGATTCAGTATATATTTTATAATTTCTTTGTCAAGTTATTTGACAAGCAAAAATAGAAGCGTTATATTACTAGGCATGCAATTTTAATTATGAAAAGAGGTTTTTTACATTGAGTAAAACTGTTGATGTCAATGGAAAACCCTACAACCGAACGATGTTAATTGTTCTTCTATTAGTAGGAGTTTTCTGTACGGTTTTAAATCAAACTATTTTAACGACTGCTTTCCCTACTTTAATGAAAGCTTTCGATATTTCTACTGCCACAGTTCAATGGTTAACAACTGGCTTTTTGATGGTTAACGGAATTATGATTCCAGTTAGCGCCTTTCTTAGCAATCGGTTCCCAACCAAGTGGCTGTACATTGTTGCCATGAGTATTTTCGAAATTGGAACAGTAATGGCCTGGATTGCTCCCAGCTTTGCGGTTCTGTTAGCAGGAAGACTCGTACAAGCAATTGGTGTTGGGATTGCAATGCCATTATTGCAAACGATTATGTTAACAATCTTCCCGGCCAACAAACGTGGAGCTGCCATGGGAATGGCTGGAATCGTTGTTGGTTTGGCCCCTGCCCTTGGGCCTTCACTTTCTGGTTGGATCATTGATAATTACAGCTGGCGTGATTTATTTGGGATGATCGTGCCAATTATGGCTATTGTTATTATTGGTAGTTTCTTCTTCATGAAAAATGTTATTGAAACCGGTCGACCAAAACTTGACTTCTGGTCACTAGTCCTTTCGACACTAGGTTTTGGTGGGATGCTGTACGGCTTTTCATCCGTTGGTGACAAGGGCTGGACTGATCCGCTAGTGTTATCGACAATTATTATTGGAGCCATCTTTGTAGTTGTCTTCGGTTTGCGTCAACTACATCTCAAGCATCCATTCCTTGAAATTCGAGTGTTTAAATCACGTGAATTCGCTATTTCTGCCGCTTTAAGTGCCATTGTTAACATGGCCATGATTGGGGTTGAAATGGTCATTCCGTTGTACTTGCAGATCATCCATGGCATGTCAGCCTTTCATTCTGGCTTAACCCTATTGCCTGGTGCTTTAATGATGGGGGTTATGAGCCCAATCACCGGTAATTTATTTGATAAATACGGTGCCAAACGCTTAGCAATTTGTGGCATGTTCTTGTTAACGATTGGGACTTTGCCTTTTGTTATGATCACCCAAAACACACCAGTAATTTACATTGTTTTCTTATACGCAATTCGGATGTTTGGAATTTCAATGGTCATGATGCCTGTAACAACTTCTGGAATGAATGCATTGTCTGTTGACATGATTTCTCACGGAACTGCAGTTAATAACACGACCCGTCAAGTTGCCAGCTCGGTTGGAACTGCGATCTTGGTTTCAGTGTTAACTAACGTTACTAATAACAATATGCCTGGTAAACATTTATTAACCGAAACACCATTTGCTTACAAGGTTCAATCGTTTAATGCCACTATGAGCGGCTATCATGCTGCGTTTTGGATTGCCATCGGCTTTTGTATTGTTGGATTAATCACCACATTCTTGTTAAGCGACAAAAATGCAAGTGGTCAATCAATTGCACAAGTTGCTTCTGATAAAGGAGGTGCCAACTAATGGTCATTATTTTATTAATAATTGGCGCAATTTCATTTTTCCTCGCTTCGATGTTTACGTTCAAACCCGTTACTAGGATCACAACAATCTTGGTCACTGGGATCATCTTAGTTGGCTCGATCGGCTTAATGATTGGTAACTCTAGAGATCACTTTGGAATGCATAAAGTCCAAACAACTTCAACGCAAACCATTTATTCAGCTTCCAACTCAGAATCAATGCCACTCGCATTATATAAACCAGTGGGAACTTCTGGTAAAGATGATGTTTATATTTATAACAGTAAGCCAACGCAAAAAACGGCCCAACATACTCAAGCGAACCAATACACCCACAACAAGGTTAAATGGACTAATAACACAACCGCTAAATTAACAACTGTTGAAACTCGGTGGGAATATAAAAATTCATTTTATAAATACTTGTACATGTGGTCTGGAATGGGACACACTCTAATTAGTAGAACTAACACGTTCACATATCCTAAAACTTGGGTAAAAATAACCGTTGATCAAGCTGACAGTTTGAAAAAGCAAATGAATAATACCCAAACTAAAACTGCTATGGCGACTCAAGCAAAGCAATACGTAGAAACAAAAGTTGCTGCGGCAATGACTAAAAATCCACAAATGTCTGCAACTGATCAAGCTAAGATTGTTAAACAAGCACAGATTGAATTTCAGTCAAAAGCTTTAAAACAGGCCGTTGCACAACTAAAATAACACTATTTTAAAATGAAACTCATTAAGTTGAGTTTCATTTTTTATTTTAGATTAAATTATAATTAGATTTATGTTAAAATTTTTATTATTACTTAATGAAAAGAGTCTTGCCCATGAACGCTGATCTATCAGTAAAAACCTCAGTTAAAGATGTTATTCCTACTCTATTTGGCTATATTGGTGTTGGGATTGCCTATGGCGTTGTTGCCCAAACGGCGCATCTTAGTCTTTTAACAATTTCACTGTTATGTTTAATCGTCTACGCCGGTTCTGCGCAATTTGCTATTACCACCATGTTAGTTGGCAGTAGCCCGATTTCTGCTATTATTTTATCAACATTTTTAATCAATTCACGAATGATTTTAATGAGTACTTCGATGGCCCAATACTTTAAAAGAGATTCATTGGTAAAAAACATTCAGATTGGTACATTAATTACCGATGAAACTTTTGCACTGGGAATGAATAAAGTAGCAGTAACAAAGGGTAAGTTAAGTCCCGTTTGGTTTAATACAGCTAACGTCATTGCTTATTTAGTTTGGTGGTTTGCTTGCCTAGTTGGCGCATTGTCAGGCAAGTTGGTTGCAGATCCCAAGTCACTAGGATTGGACTTTGCAGTGGTCGCAATGTTTATCGGGTTATTATACCTACAAATGATTGGAGACCGGCGGCGCAAACTACGAGTACAATTGGAAGTAATTTTGATTGTAAGCAGTTCACTGTTTATTTTAGGTCGTTTTGTGAACCCAGAAATCGCTCTTTTAAGCGCAACCATCATTGGGTGCCTGGGTGGAATGGTGGTAGAAAAATGGGCATAAATACATATATTTTATTAACAATTCTTGGTTGTGGCTTAGTCACTTGGTTATCACGGGTGATTCCATTTATATTGGTTAAAAACTTTGTCTTACCAACTAATCTAATTAAATTGTTATCCTTTGTCCCTGTTGCTATCATGACTGCATTAGTAATTCAAAATATTCTGATTTTTAAAATTGGCTCTTGGCCTAGCGTTAACTGGCTAAATTTTGGTGCAGCGATTCCCACCATTATTAGTGCTTTTATCTCTAAAAGCTTATTGATCATCGTCATCATAGGAATTATTTCGATGGCACTATTGCGGTTTATTTTATAATGTAAAGAAGGTACTACAAGGGTGTCAAATTCTTTGTGGTACCTTCTTTACATTATAATTATATCAATTTCAATAAATCACTTGGACTTGTAAGTAAGAAGTCAGCGCCGTTTAACTGATTTTTTTGAGTAGTTCCCCATAAAGCTGCCCCAAATTTTATTCCTGCCTCATGCGCAGCTGTCATATCAAAAATAGTATCGCCAATATACATTGACTCTTCTGGGGTTGCATCCACCTTGTCCAGGCCAGCCAAGATGGGCTCTGGATCGGGTTTGTGTTTTATCGTATCATCAGCCGTTACATACTCGTCAAACATTGAACCAATTGTATATCGTGTTTTAAATCCTTCATCATAATCTCGTCTTGTTTTTGAAGTTACAACTACTAACTTAACTTGTGCAAGAACTTTTAGTTTGTGAAGCGTTGACTCAATCCCTGGATACACAGTGACTCGATCAATATTTTTGACAGATAATTGAGCCCATTCATCAAAAATTATTCGACGTAGTTGATCGTCAAGAATACCAATTTTGCGTAGCGCATCATCCCCGCTAATACCAAATGATTGCGACAATTCGCTTTCTGTCGTTTTATATCCATGTGATTCTAGTGCCTGCTTTAAAGCCGGCACATACATATTAAACGTATCAATAAGAGTTCCATCCACATCAAAAATAAAATTTTTCATTTATTATAACTGTCCTTATCTAATTAGTCAGACAATATAATCTGTCTCATATCAATTGGTATTGATGTAACTACTTCAATTGGTTGATTTGTAAATGGATCCATAAACTTTAGACTAGCAGCATGTAGCGCCTGCCGTGTAATCACATCCGTGGGTCCACCATATAGGTCATCCCCCAATAATGGATGACCTAAATATGCCAAGTGAACTCTAATTTGATGGGTCCTGCCAGTATGTAACTGCAATTTTAATAAAGTCCAATTTGGATTATTATTTTGAACCCAAAACTCTGTCCTAGCAGTTTGGCCTGTTGCCATAACGGCCCGTTTGGGTGAATCAACAACTCGTCCAATTGGTTCATTAATGACACCGTGCGCTTGGGCAATATTACCTGCCACCAGTGCAAAATAAATTTTTTCTAATTGATGTTGTTCAACTTGAGCCGAAATCATACTTTGGGCCAGTCGATGCTTCGCGATTAAAACAATTCCAGAAGTAAAACGATCTAGTCGCAACACTAAATGTGGTCGCAAATCGCCTGACCCGGTTTTTTTTAGATAACCTTTAACTCGATTGAGCAGTGTATCCGTACTATTGGTGGGACCCGGAATTGAAGTTAAACCAGCAGGCTTGTTGACAACTAACCAATTAGTATCTTCAAATACAATGTCCAGTTGTTCATTACTAATCGCAACGGTTTGATCTTCTGGCTCCGGTTGTAATTCTAGTGTAATTTGATCGCCTTGTTTGATAGAAGTCGATGACGTTACTTGAATGTTATTCACCCAAAAATGACCCTGACCATGTTTAACATCAGCAATTAAGCGATGCCCCACTCCTTGGCGCTGTAAAAAACGTTTAACCGTAGTTGGTTGTTCATTTATGTTCGTCCATGTTTGCTTCATTTATGTAATACTCCTTATTCTTCTTAGGGTAGCAAATCAAACTATTTATGCCAAGACCTAAATAAATTAATTCCAGTAAATAGTAGCTAACATTTGCAATATTTAATTGTCAGCATTATAGTTACAATTGAAAAGATAAATGAAAGGCGGTAATAAAATGACAAATGTTTTAGTTTTAGGTGCAGCTGGCCATATTGCAACGTTTGCGCGCAAAGATCTACTAGCTAATAGTGATGTCCACATCATTGACTATCTTAGACGAGCTCATCGGTTGAAGGTTGCAGACTCTAATCGCGAATCTGTTATCGAAGGCGATTCTACTGATCAGCCAACACTAGTTCGGGCACTAAAAAATGTTGATGTTGTGTACGCTAACTTGGCTGGATCAAACATCGAACAACAGGCCAGATCAATTGTGTCTGCGATGAATCAACAACAGGTTAAACGCTTGATTTGGATTTCAACATTAGGTATTTATGATGAAGTACCAGGTGAATTTGGCAAATGGAACCATTCGATGCTCGATGGCGGTTACTTACAAACTTATGGAGTTGCTGCCAAAGTGATCGAATCATCCAATCTTGATTACACCATCATTCGCCCAGCATGGTTAACAAACAAAGATGAAGTTGACTATGAACTCACACAAAAAGGTGAGCCATTCAAGGGAACAGAAGTTTCACGTAAAAGTATAGGTGTTTTAGTTAGCCGTTTAATTCAAGATCCAAGTACTCATATCAAAGAATCATTAGGGGTTAATAAACCCAATACTGATGGCGACAAACCAGCGTGGTACTAATGTAAAAGGCACAATCCAACAACTTAACTTTTGGATTGTGCCTTTTAATGACCAAAACACTTACATATCTATTTTACTTTTCTCGTTGATCATAAGCTCTCTTCGACTTAAAGCCAGCTTTAAAAACAACCTTCATTTGATCAATATGTTTTTGCCTAGTTGCTGGTGCCTTGGCACCGAAAATAAACCGAGCCCATTCTCGCTGATAGCCAGGTGTTAGCGCCATAAAAAAAGTTGCTAACTTTTCATCATCGTGTAAAAGTTCGGCTACTTGTGGGATGTCAATTTCGTAATCCGCTAATGTTTTCTTTTCCATTTACTCACCCGATAATTAGTTATTTTCTTAATTGTACCAAATATTTTTAGCTACGTGCATTTAAAAATTAATCTATCATTAGTATAAGTGTTTAGTTTGACTTAGCTCTACTATTCTCGTTATGCTTACTATGTAGCTTATCCTCTTAATCTAGAAAGGATCACTGACAATGAAAAAATTAGTTGCACTAATACTAGTACTAAGTGTTACCATCGGTCTCATCGCGTGTGGCAATCAAGAAACCGATAATCAATCAAATTCTTCATCTAGTGACTATTCTTCAAAAAGTAGCTCCTCTGCGAACAACAAAAGCATTCAATCAGTTCGTCTCGGTGCGGATGATAGTACCAACTTATTATCCAGCCAATGGGAATTTGATAACTTTACAGTTAACCAAATTAAGGCCGAGGCTGAAGATGGTGTACTTGAATTAGAAGTTGATTGGCAAAATACAACTAATCGTGCTGTCGTGTTCAACGATACAGCTAAAATCACAGTTTCTCAAAACAACAACGAAATCAACGTAGACCAGCAAGATGATGATTACAATGACAATGTCTTACCAAACAAAACCGAAGACTTTGAATTTGATTATCAGTACGATGGCATTGAACAACCAATTAAAATTTCAATTCATCCGGCAGACACAAACCGACCTACTAGAACTGTTATAGTTCAGTTGCAGAATTAAAAATTCTAGGTCATAATTAACTGTTAATACTCAGTAACCTTTTATTTAGTACATTACACGGGGTTTCTTTCTATTTTAATTAGACTAACGTTTGTAGTCGAAAAAAATGCTAGCACACGGAAACTTCCATGTGCTAGCATTTTTATTTCAACTTTTAAGCACTGCTCTAAGCGGTCCGTACGAGACTCGAACTCGTGATCTCCTGCGTGACAGGCAGGCGTCCTAACCAGCTAGACCAACGGACCAATAAACTCACTAAAACAGCTTACCTGATTATGCTACTGGCCGTCAACCTTTTTTATTGATATTTTTCTCAACTTCAAGTCAACTGCAATTAATTTAATTCTTTTTCTGCTGAATAAATTTTATGCAGCAAAAAAATTGCTTGACGAGCAATTGGTTGAGCCACTAATGCTTCAACTGCTAAGGCAATCGTGAAATTACGTGGCCAACGGTAAAAGAAATGCTGTAATGGTTCCAAACTGATTTGTCGTTGTCCAATCCAGGTACCAATAACCGTTAAAATTATTGACATTAATAAAACTGTGCATAAAATATTAATGGTAATGTGGGCATTAAAACTATCTTGTTTGGCAACAATCTTGCCAGTTAGCCAATCAGCTGGTTGATATGTTAATAAAACAACTGCAACCACTGCCAGCCATATAACAGGCAAAATTTTTAATGTTGCTAGCCATGTTTGCCAGCCAAACCCAATTTCAAAACTTGTGATTAGCGGTGCAATTATGTTAACTGAAATTAATGACACAATAGCCATAAAAAGCATAAATTCCCTTTTGTTCCGCGGTAAATACATATAATATTTCAATTACTATTCTCCCTATCTCTTAAATAAATTGCAATAATTTAACTAAAAAAAGCGCAAAGTCATGACTGACTTTACGCTGATCAATTATACGCGTGATTAAATTACTACCTGACTTACTGTACACTACTTACCCAAAAATATCTAATGTTATTTACGATCAATTACTTAATTTATCTAACTGTCGCACCTAAAACATGCTCAAAATGATCCAATGCCCAAGCTTGGCCTTTGGCAGTCAGTGCGGCAACAGCAGCCTTGTGAACTGTGATACCATAATTCAGATTATAAGCATCAACTGCCGTATGCAACACACAAATATCGGTGCAAACACCAGTTAAATGCAACAAATTAATTTTACGTTCTCGCAGCCGCAAATCGAGATCGGTACCAGCAAACGCACTATATCTCGTTTTATCATACATAAATACTTTCGGATCATCTTGATGCTGCACAAACCAGTTGGCCAATGAACCATAAAATTCGCGCCCCCACGAACCACGAACGTTATGAGATGGAAACAGCTTACTTTCTGGATGATAAGGGTCTTCGGGAATGTGAACGTCGGTTGGTAGTATTACCCACCCACCACTAGCTAACGTTTCATTCGCCAAACCAATAATTTTATCATCAATGACTTGTCCTGGCTTTCCGCAAGTTAACGCTCCCTGATCTGCCACAAAATCATTTGTGTAATCGATAATCAAAAGTGCTTCATTTTCACTCATATTGTTGCCTCCATTTTAATTTCTCTGGCGATAAAGCGTCATGGAAGAAAATCCTTGATTTAAGATTTCAATCATTTGCTGAAAATGTTTGGCCTGAGTTGAACTTGTTTTAGGCGAAAAAACAAATCGTGCCCACTCACGCTGATATCCTGGGGCCAGTTGATTAAAAAACTGGCTAGCAACTTCATAATTTCTTAACATTACTTGTAATTCAGCTACTCTAGCTTGATAATCTGCAACTCGTTGACTAGCACGATTTGTTGACCTTGGTGTTGTTGTAATCCATCGTAGCCCAACTAGCGTAAAATTATCATCTAATCTCAACATTCGCGAAAATTTAAGGTCAGTAGTCAAAATGCGTCCCGTTTCTTCGTTAACATCCAAAAACGGGAAAATATCATCTCGTTTAATCCCAGTATACTGTTTACTTTGAACTTTAGGATAGGCCAAATAAAAATAGCCATTAGGTAACAGTAACTTTTGCTGGTTAACCGCAACTATTGCTTGTTTCATTTGTGTCAAACTAAAAATAAATTCTAACAAAAAGTCAGTTTGCTGGCCCGGCGCCTGTGTAAATGAAATTTCAGCAAATAAAGGTGCAACATCGCTAGGCATATTGAGAATTGCAATCTTATCATATTTCGCCAATCCTAATTTATCAATTAATGTTTTCATTTACTACTCCTTTAGTAATTACGAGTATCTGCGCTTTAATTATCGCAAGTAAAGTTTGATTAAGCAAATAAGACACTTTGGTAAAAGTCGACTTAAATTTAATCGTTTTCATCCAAAAAAATCAGATTTTTAGTAAAAATAACTTACGAGCAAACTTTTTTTATGCTAATGTAATCATTTGTCTGATGAAATATATAAAAGGAGTAATTAATTTATGGAAACAACTATGAACGATCGTGAAACAACAGCTCAAGCTGCTGTATCAGTTTCTCACCCATTATTAGCAATGTTGGGAATGCTGATTGGTGGCTTCGTTGGTATGTTAAGTGAAACATCTTTAAATATCGCATTACCAAGTTTGATGAACAAATTGAATGTAAGTGTTGGAACAATTCAATGGTTGGTAACTGGCTATATGTTAATTATTGGAATTGTTTTACCATTATCCAGTTTATTAACTCGATGGTTTAGCACCCGTCAGTTAATTATTTTCGCGCTAGTCGATTTTACCGTTGGTGCAATTGTTTCTGCACTAGCGCCAAACTTTACAATTCTACTGATTGGTCGAATGATCCAAGGAATTGCAACCGGCTTAATTTTGCCATTAATGTTTACTGTTGCTACTTTGATTTTCCCACCATATAAGTTAGGATCCGCAATGGGAATGATCGGCCTGGTCATTATGTTCGCACCAGCAATTGGACCAACACTAGCCGGTTTAATCCTAGGTATTCTGTCATGGCAGTGGATTTTTTGGGCCTTTGTACCATTTCTTCTAATTGGTTTAGGATTAGCAATTAAATATCTCCCTAATGTAGCCAAAATAACTAAGCCCAAAGTCGACCTCTTGTCGATCATCCTGTCAACGTTTGGATTTGGTGGACTAGTTTCTGCTGTTAGCATGGCCAGTAACTATGGCTGGGGTTCACCCGAAGTCTTAGTCATTTTAATTTTGGCTCTTTTAATTCTCTTTTTCTATATTCGGCGTCAACTACATTCAAAAACGCCAATCTTGAATTTTCGTGTTTTTAATCGCAAAAACTTCCGTATTGGTGCGATTTTAGTTATGTTTGATTTTGGAATCATTCTATCGTCAATGTACCTGCTCCCTATGTTTTGGCAAAAGGGACTCGCTATCCCAGTTGCACTAACCGGAGTGGTCATGTTACCCGGTGGTGTTGTTAACGCATTGGTATCAGCTATGTCAGGACGTTTCTTTGATCGCTTTGGTGCTCGAATATTTACTATTTTGGGATTTTTAATTAGTATTATTGGAATTCTAATGTTGATCTTTGCTTCTGCAACATCACCCGTCTGGTATGTTATGCTTGCCCATATTATTTTAATGATTGGTGCCCCACTTGCAATGTCCCCAGCGCAAACGTTTGGGTTAAATGCATTAGATCAGATGACTGCTAGTGATGGTAGTACTATTATGAACACATTTCAACAAATTATTGGTGCCATCTCAACCGCTGTTGCAACCAGTTTATTAGGCTTTGGTCAACATATTTCAACAGCGGCTACAACTTCACGAACAGCTTTTACCAACGGTGTTCACGTTGGCTTAATATTTACACTTGCTTTGGCTGTCATTGCATTCTTACTAGCTTTTACAGTTAAGAATGAAACCCCTAATAGTCAAGAAGTTTAAATCAGCTTCAGAATCCATTTTTCTAAGCTTAAAAAGCATTAACCGATTCAGTTCAGTGAATCAGTTAATGCTTTTTTATTTAGCCGTTTTTATTTCATACTAAACATCGAAACCAGCTTCTGTTAACGCATTGGTTATACCAACCGTATCTTCACTATCTACATGAATTTCAATGGATTGTTCCGCATCCCGCCTAGTTACAACTAATGTAAGAATATTGTATTTATGACTGGCCAAAGTCTCGCCCAATTTGGCGATAAAACCTAGCTCATCTTTTTTTACATGAACCGTTACATTAGTTCCCCCACGACCATAACCAGAAATATTTAAGAACGCGTCAAAGATATCATTATTGGTGATGATTCCTACAAGTTCTGCGCCATTAACGACCGGCAACACGCCAATATTGTGCTTACGCATCGCATAGATAGCATCCTCTAAAACAGAATTGGGTGAAATTGTCTGCACATCTTTTTCCATCACATCTGCAACCGTTGTTTTATTCAACAAATAATTGGCTTCAAAGACTGATAATGACGTTGCTTTAGATGGTAGGGCTCGCTGAATAATTCCTTCTGTAATTAGTCCAACTAGTCTGCCGCTATCTAAAACTGGTAACCGATGAATATCATTTTGCTTCATTAAATCAACTGCATCGTTGATTCTGGTTGTTGGTCGAACCGTTATTAATTTTTGTGTCATAAAATCTGCAACGCTCATTAGTATTAACCCCCCAAATATGCTTTTTGCACATCTTTATTTGCTAATAATTCTTTTCCCGTTCCAGTCATCAAAATATTGCCGGTTGCAAGAACATAGCCGCGATCAGCAATTGACAATGCCTTAGAAGCATTTTGTTCAATCAGCAAGACAGTGGTCCCCTGTTGTTTAATTGCTTGAATAATATCAAAAATCTCATTAATAAAAATTGGTGCCAGACCCATTGAAGGTTCATCCATCAATAGTAGCTTCGGTTTGGCCATCAGGGCACGGCCCATTGCTAACATCTGTTGTTCACCACCAGATAATGTCGCCGCATCTTGATTTTTTCGTTCCTGTAATACCGGAAAACGCTCAAACACTTCTTGATAATCCTTTTTTAGCGCATCACGATTTTTACGCAAAAATGCACCCATTTGTAAATTTTCCATAACGGTTAAACCAGCAAAAATTCGTCTTCCTTCTGGCACTTGAGAAATGCCGCCTGCCACAATTTTCTGTGACTTAAATTTTTGAATTTCATGACCATCATAGACAATCTTGCCACCCGCTGGACGCATCAATCCCGAAATCGTCTTTAAAATTGTCGTTTTCCCGGCACCATTAGCACCAATTAAAGAAACAATTTCACCTTCGTTAACTTCGAAATTAACCCCTTTAACTGCGTGAATGACACCATAATTCACGGATAGATCTTCTACCTGTAATAACATTATGACTCACCCCCTAGATATGCTTTGATTACCCGTTCATTTTGCTGTATTTGTGTTGGGGTTCCCTCGGCAATGAGTTGCCCATATTCCAACACATAAATTCTTTCAGCCACGTTCATGACCAAAGACATATCGTGTTCGATCAACAAAACTGTAATATGAAATTCCTGTTGAATCTTTCGAATTAGCCTAGTTAGATCAGCAGTTTCTTCTGGGTTCATTCCTGCTGCTGGTTCATCCAAAAACAATATTTTGGGTTTTGTGGCTAACGCACGCACGATTTCTAATCGTCGTTGTTCCCCATATGGTAAATTCTTTGCTAAATTGTCTATTTGATCCTGCATATCAAAAATTTTCAGTAACTCAATTGCTTCTTGACGCAAAGCTGCTTCTTTATGATAAAACGATGGTAAACGGAAAATACTTGAAAAAAAACCTTCTTTATTTTTAGCAGTCATCGCAATTAAAACATTATCCAAAACTGAAAGATCTTTGAACAATCGAATATTTTGAAACGTTCGTGCTAATCCTGTTTGAGCTACTTTATATGGTTTCATCTTATTTAATACTTGCAAACCATTATCGGTTTGCATTGCAATCGTTCCTTCGGAGGGAACAATCACGCCGGTTAATAGATTAAACAAAGTTGTTTTACCGGCACCGTTAGGACCAATTAATGCAACCAATTCATTGTCATTTAAATGCATAGTCACATTAGACACTGCAGTCAGGCCACCAAAACTCTTAGTCAGTTCTTTAATATCGAGTAATGTCATCGCTAGGCATCCCCCTTTTGTTTCGTTGATCTTGTAAACCGATTAAATAAATTTCGAACAGAAAATTCCCATGTTCCTAGTAATCCAGAAGGTTTGAATACCATTAATAAAATCAAAGCGAGTGAATAAAGAACCATTCGTAATGTACCGAAGTTTTGTAAGATCATATCAAGCAATCCCAATACAACAGCAGCTACAAAGGTACCCGTAATACTGCCAATGCCTCCGAGCACCACAATAATCAAAATATTAATTGATTCCATAATCCCAAAATCCGTTGGTGCAATCGTTTGAATATAGTTAGCATGCAAGGCACCTCCAATAGCGGCAGTTGCTGCCCCGATTACAAATGCCAGCACCTTCCATTTAGTCGTATTAACGCCCATTGACTCGGCAGCTATCTCATTTTCACGAACTGACATGACAGCACGACCATCACGAGAATGAATGAAATTAACAATGATTAGGGTTGTAACACAGACCATAAAATAAACAACCGGCCATGTGGCCAATAATGGAATGTTATATAGTCCTGCAGGTCCATTGGTGATCTTCAAATTATTCAAAATAATTCGAATGATTTCTGCAACCCCCATCGTTGCAATGGCAAGGTAATCACCATCCAATCGTAGTGTCGGGATTCCAACAATCAATGCCACTAAAGCAGATACTGCTGCTCCTGCAATCATTCCAATGGCCATTCCCATGGGCGTTGCAACAGAAGAAGTAATCAAGGCGCATACATACGCGCCAATAGCCATAAATCCAGCATGGCCCAGCGAGAACTGTCCCGAAAAACCAATTATCAAATTCAGGCCGGTCGCTAAAATAATATTGATTCCAATTAGAACCATTGTATTTTCACCAAATTGATCAATAATTCCTGCAAACTCAAGCAAATTGATTACAACATAGCCCACAACCATGATGGCAAGCCATGTTAAATTGTATTTTAGATTTTTCTTCATGTTTGCCACCTACACTTTCTCTTTTATTTTCTTACCCAAAATACCCGCTGGTCTAATTAGCAGGATAATAATTAAGACGGCATACACAGCAGCATCCTTGAACGCTGAAAAGCCCAGTGCCTGCATCAAAGTTTCCAACAATCCGATGACAAAACCACCAATTGCAGCTCCCGGGATTAAACCAATCCCACCTAGCACAGCCGCTACAAACGCTTTAATTCCAGGCGTCATGCCCATTAATGGATCAATCGAATTGTAATACAGTCCGATCATGACACCGGCTGCACCAGCCATGGCGGATCCTAATGCAAAAGTAAATGAAATTGTTCGATCAATATTAATTCCAATTAACTGCGCAGCGGCTGGATCAACTGAAACTGCCCGCATTGCTTTGCCCATCTTCGTTTTTCGCACAATTAATTGCAATAAAATCATTAAGATAATTGAAACAGCTAAAATCAATATTTGAATGTTTGAAATTGACACTGAGCCAAGATGATACTGCTTAACTTTCATCACTTGGGGAAAACTACGAACATTAGAGCTGAACATATATGCCATTCCATTTTCGAGCAGAAATGAAACTCCAATAGCCGTAATTAAAGCTGCAATCCTAGGTGAATTTCGTAGTGGTCGATACGCTAGATATTCGATCACAACACCAACAAGAGCACAAAACAGCATCGCTGATGCGAGTGCCAGCCAAAAATTAAAATGTAGTTGGTTAATCACGTAATAGCCCCAAAAAGCTCCCAACATATAAATATCACCGTGCGCAAAATTAATCAGTTTGATAATTCCATAAACCATGGTGTAACCCAATGCTAGTAAAGCATAAATACTTCCCAGCGAAAGTCCATTAACGAGTTGTTGCAAAATTGTGCTCACAGTTCTTCACTTCCATTCTTATAATTTAACCAACAGAAGAGTGCAACTAAGGATTGGTCGTCATGATAATCACAGACAATTAGCCACTTCTTGAGCTATTTATTGCCTACTCCCATCAAATCAAAACCACCCTTAGTCGTACTCCTCGGAATTTAGATATTAATCGTGTATTGCTATGATTTCCTCAAAATTTATTGTATGAGGACAAATTACTACATCTATTTTGCACCACCACATGAACGTATTCTTAACCGACAATACTTTCATTTAAGTAATCAAGATAAACCATTATCCGCTTTTATTCCTAAATTACTTAACTGCAGTTGCACTTTGTTCTTCTCCATTGACAACTTTAGCGATAATAACCTGTTTTTGGGGGTTATGCATCTTATCAATTGAGATTGTACCCGTGACACCCTTGAAGTTCTTCAGCTTGCTCAATCCAGTTGCAATCTTGGTTGAATCTGCTGACTTTTCATTTTCAATGGCATCTTTAATCATGTACGTAGCATCATAGGCCAATGCGTCAAACGTTCCAGCTTCTTGATGATATTCAGCTTTATAAGCTTTCATGTACGCTGTCGCCTTGGCATTTGTATTGGCTTTAGCATCAAAGTGTGTTGTGTAATAGATATTGGTAGCATTTTTCTTTCCAGCAATCTTAACTAGCTTAGGATCAGCAAATCCGTCGGCACCAACGATCGGTTGGTTAATGCCCATTTGCCGTGCCTGTTTAACAATTAATCCAGCTTCTGAGTAGTAACCAGGGACAAAGATTGCATCGAAATCTTTACTCTTTAACTTCGCTAATAATGTATTAAAGTCTTTGTCACCTGCTTGGTAATACTGTGTTGAAACAACTTGTCCCTTGAATTGTTTCTTAAATGCTTTAGTTAATCCTTGGGCATAATCAGTTGATTTATCACCTAAAATGGCAACTTTCTTCAACTTCATGTTGTTATACACATACTTAGCTAACGCTTTTCCTTGATAACTGTCCTCAAAACAGGAACGGAACATATAAGGTTGCACCTTACCATTTTTTTGAACTGTTAATGAATCTTGTGTTCCTCCTGGAGTTATGTATGGTACTTTGGCCTTTGTGTAGTTGGGTAACGCTGCTAAACCAGCACCAGATGTGATTGGTCCAATTACTGCATTAACCTTACTTGTATTAGCTAAATTAGTTGCCACGGAGGCCGCCGAAGAATTGTCAGACTTATTATCCTTTTGGATTAATTTAATCTTCATTTTCTTGCTGCCAACTTTAACGCCACCATCAGCATTGATTTGCTTAACGGCTAACTTAACTCCATTTTGCATTGCTTCACCATAAGCAGCTGCAGCGCCAGATAATTCAAAATTTCCTCCCAATTTAATTGTGTTCCCACTTTGTTTGTTACCACCACTGGCAGCCGAACTACTACAGCCTGCTAAGACTAAGGTACTGGCTAACATTACTGTTCCCAGTACCCTCATTAATTTATTTACGCGCATAAAACAACATCCCCTATGTATGTATTAAAATATGATTAAACGTTCTAATCATTTTCTAATAAACTAGCATAAAACTACGTAGCAAGTCAAACCAATTTTTGAGCAATTATCAGTTGTTAGCGTTTCCAGTGATCGGTTCAAGCTGTTATATTAGCATTAAAAAAAAACTCAAAAAAAATCAGATCTACTAGATCTGATTCAAATGATATTAAAAATTACGATACCAACGTCAGCAATTTTAATGCCGTATTGCGATTTCTAATCGTGACATCTTTGTAAAACCGCTCCTTCATTAGCTTAGAATACAGTGATTTACTGAAATCTTTTTTTAAGGTTGAAGTCCACAAAATAACATGATCACGAAATTCAACTTGATCATATTCGCCGATTCGACTTTTAATCATATCAAAATAACTTCTATCAACGCCAGGTAATAAGAACAGCGCGTTGTGCCGTAAAGCTTCATCAGCACCCCACCAAGTCGGTAATTTTTTTAAATCTGCTTTATATTCATATTCATTAATCACTAGCGAAACAATTGGAAATTCATATTTTGTAGCTAATAATTGATTAACTTTATCAGCAACTACTGATTGTGGTAATGGACTTTCAAAAATTAGATTGCCACTATTGATGTAAGAAACTACATTATTAAAACCCAAATGAGTAAGTGATACTTTGAGTTCTTTCATCACTACTTTATTATGCCCACCAACATTAATTCCGCGTAATAACAACAAATAGGTCATATTTGTCTCCCTGTAAAGATAAGATTCGTTTTATCTCACAGTATACTATAAAATCTCTGCTAACTTGAAGTATTAGTGCGATAATCCCTTTGTGGTTGTCAGATGAAATGCAATAATTCATCTGATGATTATGGAGGGATTTTTGTATGTCCA
>NZ_BJDM01000005.1 GCF_005405145.1 Paucilactobacillus kaifaensis
TAAAAACACCTCCGAATAAATTTTACTTTTTTCGAACGTGCTTTTATATGTTTGTATCAAATTATAACTTCAGTTCCATTTTGGTTCGTTTTTTTTGCGATTATTGTTCTCGTTGTAGCAAATTAGATGTCAATTTGGTGAGTGGTTCTTCGATAGAATTATTGTGCAAATCTTTAATTAGTTCCAATGCATCTGTTGTATACTGATCGGCAAGCTCAAATGCCCGTTTTACACCACCAACTGCGACGACAATCTGCTGTACCTGAGTGACATCTGTAGCTGTCATTTTATTTTTCTTGTTTAAAAAATGTTTTAAATCTGATCGGTTAGTTTCTAAAGCCAAAATTAATGGTAGGGAATATACACCTTGTCGGACGTCTTCCAGCGTTGGCTTAAGTGTATTTTTTTTCTGGCCAGTATAATCTAAAATATCATCTCTAATTTGGTAGGCCAGTCCAATTTTTTTGCCAATTTGTGCAGCAGTGTTGATAATAACTTGTTCACATCCACTTAATCGGGCTCCTTGAGAACAAGCAAGTTCAAATAGTTTAGCGGTTTTACCCTCAATTTCAGTAAGGTACTGTGTGACGCTGGTTTTTTGGTTATAATTAAGTTGCATTTGATTTAATTCACCATTTAAAATGGCATGCATAATATCTGCATTCGCGGCCACATCATCCATGCTATATGCTGATTTGATTACTTGCTTGAAGTAGAGGGTGAATAAAAAATCACCGGCATAGATAGCATTTTTTTGCCCGTATAAGGTTTGAATTGTGGTAACGTTTCGTCGTAGTGGTGATTCATCGATAACATCATCGTGAATCAAAGTTGCCACATGTAATAATTCTAACGCAGCAGCTCCCGCTTGGAGTTTTTCCGGATCTTGTGTAGGCCCTAGCGAACTAAATAAATAAAAATAACCTGGTCGCAAAAGCTTGCCACCAGCGCCAAGAAGCTCTAAAATCTTAGTTTGAATGGGTTTATTTGTTAACGAAACCAAACTAAACATGTATTCTTTTAAATCGTCAAGTTTGACTGCTGTAGCTGGAAAATTTTGCCAGATTCGATGTGCCATTTTGTTACCCCGGAGTAAGAATTTATATCTTTAACGATACAAATAACTGTAAGCCTTGTCAATCTTATTTCACTATCTTGGAGGACGTTTATTTTGAAGCCCAAAGTTTTTTTTGAATTTATTGAGATTCAATCACTAATTGCATCTGTTTTTCCGTTTGTACTAGGAATTATGTACGCGTACTACAATTATCATCTGATCCAGGTTGGAAACATGATTTTATTTTTTGTTGCAGCCAACGTGTTACAAATGGCAGTCAATGCTAACGATAATTACCAAGATTTTATCCATTCTGATGATGAGTTAGAGTTTAAGTCGAAGACAAACGTAGTGGGCGTGAACAATATCCCGATTGGTTTGGCTCGTGCAATCACCATTGGACTAGCAAGTATATCGGCCATAATTGGAATTTATCTGGTTGTCAGAGTTGGTTTACCGTTGTTGTGGCTGGGTCTTTTTAGTTTTGCGGTTGGTTATTTTTATGCGGCTGGTCCGCTACCAATTTCTAATACCCCATTTGGTGAAATTTTTTCTGGGTTTACGATGGGTTTTATCATTTTTCTGATTGCTGCTTTTTTGAATGTCTACAATGTTCAAGCATTAACCTTTAGTTTTTTATGGCGAGTGTTATTGGCTTCTGGTATTGCTATTTTTGCAATTTCAAACATTATGTTGGCGAATAATATCTGTGATGAACAAGAAGATCGTCGCAATAATCGACGAACAGCTGTGTATTATTTTGGTAAGAAAATAATGTTGCGTGTGTTTGCACTTAGTTATGTCGCTGGATACTTGTGCTTGTTAGTTGCTGTCTGGATTGGTATTTTACCAATATTATCGGTGTTGACGCTATTGAGTGTTCCACTGGTTTGGCATAATGTGCGTATTTTTTTCCAAAATCAAGTTAAACGTGAGACATTTGTCTTGTCAGTTAAAAATTCAGTAATCATCACTTTATTTTTTGCAATTGCTATGGGACTCGGAATTTGGTTGAATTTTTAAGGAACCATAAATTAATGGAATTGTTTTTCCGCTAGCGTGACTTTCAGTGTAAAATGAAGATTATTGCTAAGCTAATTAAATACGGTGGCTAGGAAAGGGGAACATTTTTTGGCGCGTAGAAGAAAAAAAAGGTCAAAAACAACGAACTTTTTATTCAAACGAGGGCAGTTCCGTTGGTTAAATTTATTAGTTCTAATACTAGCTATTTCGCTAGTGGGATATGGTATTGGCCAATTACACCAGCTCCGTGAACGACAACAAATTGTTTCAAAACAGTCAGATGCTAAAAAATTATTTATTAAACAGATTGCACCAGAGTCACAAAAAATGATGAAAGAGCACAATGTATTAGCATCGATCACAATGGCTCAAGCAATTCTAGAATCTGACTGGGGCAGTTCAACATTGGCTGCAAAGTATTATAATCTTTTTGGGGTTAAAAGTTCATCACTTACTAACAGTCAGGTATTAAGCACCAAAGAATATGAAAATGGTAGTTGGATCGTGATTCATGGCCGCTTTCAGGTGTACACAAGTTGGGCCGCCTCTATTGACGCACATACAATGCTTATGGTTAATGGAACTACTGATGATCAAGACAAATATGCGGGCGTAATTAAAGCAACTAACTATAAAGATGCGGCCCAGGCCTTACAAGAAGCGGGATACGCCACTGACCCTGATTATGCTGCTAAATTAATTCAAGTTATCCAAACTTACCACTTAGACAAATACGATCAGAATGGATAGGGAGTTCAAATGAGAGAATTAGAAGAACGAATTAAAACAGATGGACAAGTTCTATCAAATAACGTGTTAAAGGTTGATCAATTTTTAAATCATCAGGTTGACCCTGATTTAATGTTTGCAATTGGTCAACGATTTGCTCAGTTGTTTATGGATGCCCACATTACTAAGATATTAACAGTAGAATCTTCTGGAATTGCACCAGCACTGATGGCTGGCTTACAATTACATGTTCCTGTTATCTTTGCTCGCAAGCATAAGAGTTTAACTTTAACTGATGATTTGTACACCGCAAATGTGTATTCTTTTACTAAACAAACTGAAAATCAAATTACGGTTTCTAAAAAGTATCTAGACGTTAATGATCAAGTACTAATTATTGATGACTTTCTGGCTAATGGACAAGCAGTGTTTGGATTATTAGAGATTGCTCAGCAGGCAAGGTTTAATGTGGCCGGCGTCGGGATAGTTATTGAAAAAAGTTTTCAACCTGGAGCACAGAAGATTCGCGAGCAAGGTGTTAGACTAGAGTCGTTAGCACGAATAAAATCATTACAAGATGGTCAAGTAACATTTATGTCAGATGAAGAAAACTAATTGAGGTGAGAGATTGTGAGTTCAGAAAGTAATCATGTTTTATACCCAGGTAAAACGCTCGGAATCATTGGAAGCGGATTTAGTGGGGCTCGATTAGCACAGACGGCACAACGTTCAGGTTTTCAAGTTGGGGTCTATGGTTCACAGCCTGGTGATGCAGCGATGAAGCAGGCCAACTTTGGTGTAATAGGGATATTAACTGACAAAGACAAGTTAAAGGAATTCGCACAAGAATGTGATGCAGTTACCTATGTTGGTTCACACATTGATGCTGCAGTAATTGAGTATATTAGTCAATTTTCATGGGTGCCACAGGGGAAAGAAACGCTGGAGGTTATTCAAGATCGGTTATTAGAACGGGCTTTTTTTGACCAAATTAATGTCAATATTGCCCCTTATGTGACAGTAATTGGTTTGGATGATTTATATCAGTCAATTGATTCAATTGGTTATCCGGCAGTACTAAAACCAATTCAACGTGGCTTGGGTGAGCGGTCAATGCTTATTAATAAGCAGTCTGACATCACAAAAGCGGCTGATTTTCTTGAAACGGGTACATATGTATTAGAATCATATATTCCGCATGCCCATGAGTATTCATTAGTTATTGCCAAGGGTTACAAAGATACCCAAACCTTTCCGTTGATGGAACTCAACTTAGATGGTACAAAGCTAATTGAGGCGGTTGCACCAGCCGATTTATCTGATGATGTTTTAGCAGAGATAATGAGAATTGGTAGCTCCGTGGCTCAGCAACTGCAATATGTTGGGGTTTTTGAGATTGGATTTTACCTAACTGATACTGGTACTTTATATGTTAAAGGTGTTACGCCGGCATTGACCATCCAAGGCGCACTATTTGATCAAACTAGTAACGTCGACCAATATGAGCAGCATTTGCGAGCAATTATCGGGGTTTCGTTACGACCAATTAAAACTTTACAGCCAGCTATCATGATGACTATCCAAAGTAATCAAATGGATGGCATTCGGACTCAATGGCTACTAAAGGATAATTGGCAGTTTACCTTTTATCAACAAACACCAGAATCACGCTCAACGACAGTTGGTCACGTACTAATTGCTGGCCTACCGCTAGATAAGCTGCAGTTGCAGGTTGATAATACCGAAGTTTGGGACAGTTTTGGTGTATCAGATCAACAAAAATAATTAGAACCAACCATTTTTGGTCAACTTGTATGTTGCCTGATAACGGTTGGTTTTTAATTATTGTAAAATTATCACTAGATAGCCACATTCATATGTTGGATTTGGTATAATATTCATTGATTGAAATTAGAGGGGATTGAATGCAACGTGGCAAGCCAAACACTATTAACAGGAATGAATGATAAACAACAGGAAGCCGTTTTGTATACTGAAGGACCACTACTAGTAATGGCTGGCGCAGGGTCCGGTAAAACACGTGTGCTAACTCATCGAATTGCGTATTTGATTGAGGAAAAAAATGTCAATCCATGGAATGTTCTAGCAATTACCTTTACTAACAAGGCTGCAAAGGAAATGCGTGAGCGAGTGGCTAAACTTTTAAACGAAGGGGCCCGCGATGTATGGGTTTCAACGTTTCATGCGCTATGTGTGCGAGTTTTGCGTCGAGATATTGAACAGATTGGATATAATCGGGCATTCACAATTGCCGACACGGGTGAACAGCGAACTCTGATTAAGCGTGTTTGTAGTGATTTAAATGTAGATCCTAAAAAGTTTGATCCACGGGCGTTGCTGAGCGCAATTTCAAATGCTAAGAATGCACTGCAAACACCAGCTGACTACGTCAAAAGCGCTAGCAGTCCATTTGAAGAAGTGGTTGCCAAGGTATATAGACAGTATCAAGAGGAGCTACAGGCCAATCAGGCAGTTGATTTTGATGATTTAATTATGTTAACAATTGAATTATTTGAAAAAAATCCAGATACGTTGAGTTATTATCAAAATAAGTTCCATTATATTCACGTTGATGAGTATCAAGATACCAACGATGCCCAGTATAAATTGGTAAATTTATTAGCCCAACAATACCGTAATTTATGTGTTGTTGGGGACGCTGACCAAAGTATCTATGGTTGGCGTGGCGCCAATATGGAGAATATTCTTAATTTTGAACATGACTACCCAGATGCTAAAACAGTAATGTTGGAACAAAATTATCGTTCTACGCAAACAATCTTAGATGCAGCCAACGAAGTGATTGAAAACAACACAATTCGGCGTAAGAAGAATTTATGGACTCAAAATGGATCCGGAGAGCCAATTTCATACTATCGAGCTCAAAGTGAAAACGATGAGGCTCATTTTGTGGTGTCTAAAATTAATGAAGAAATCAAAAAAAATAATTTGAATTATAATGACTTTGCCGTTTTATACCGGACGAATGCACAATCACGAACGATTGAAGAAACATTTCTGAAGGCTAACGTACCGTACACGATGGTTGGTGGTCACAAGTTTTATGACAGAAAAGAAATTCGCGATGTGTTGTCATATTTGACCTTGCTAGTTAATCCGGCTGACTCGATCAGTTTTGAACGGGTAGTTAATGAACCTAAACGTGGGATTGGTTCAAGTAGCGTGGATAAACTACGGTTATTTGCACAGGAACATGGTTGGTCACTGTTGGAGGCGGCACAAAATGCTTCAATTAACAATGAATTAACTAGTCGGGCACGTAATAAAATCGAAGAATTCGGATTATTAATCAATGATTTGACTAAAATGGTTGAGTTCTTATCGGTAACTGAGTTAACTGAGCAAATTCTTGAAAAAACTGGTTATTTGACTGCATTAAAAGCAAATAAGAGTTTGGAATCGCAGTCACGACAAGAAAACTTGGAAGAATTTATGTCGGTGACAAAAGAATATGATGATGCACATCAAGACGACGAAGTTGAATCGAACGCTAATAAGGTAACTAACTTCTTAGCTGACTTAGCATTAGTTTCTGCGCAAGATGACGTTGATGAACAAACAGCTGCAGTTACATTGATGACATTACATGCTGCTAAGGGGCTAGAATTTCCAGTTGTCTTTTTAATGGGGATGGAAGAAGGAATATTCCCGTTATCACGAGCAATTTTGGAAGATGATGAATTAGAAGAAGAGCGTCGGTTGGCATATGTTGGAATCACACGGGCAAAGCGTAAGTTGTATTTATCAAATGCCTATTCCAGAATGCTGTACGGTCGCCGTCAAAATAATCAGGCATCACGATTTATTGAAGAAATCAATCCGGACTTATTGCATGTAGAAAATGAAAATGCAGCGGCAGTTCCCAATAATCGACCAGTCCCGTTTGCACATAAAAATGCGACTGCAAGAACCTATAAGCGTCCAGCACAGCCGGTCCAACAAAACTTGGGAACAGGTGCAGACAAACAAACTTGGAAGTCGGGCGACAAGGTAACTCATAAAAAGTGGGGTCAAGGAACAGTTGTTAAAGTTGCTGGTGAAGGCGACAATATGGAACTAGATATTGCATTCCCAGAACAAGGAATTAAACGACTCTTGGCCAGCTTCGCGCCGATTACAAAAGTATAGAGTGCGTAGGCCTGCGTTAAGATGTTGTAGGATAAAGGCATAAACACCGATTGATAAATCGGTATTTGATTTATTGATTGGTGTTTATGCCTTTATCCCTAAACATCTGCAGGCCGGAGCACGTTTAAAAAAATATGTATGCCTGTAAATAAGGTGTTTCAGGAAGATAAATCGGTATGTGATTTATTGATTGGTGTTCATGCCTTATCCCTAAACATCTGCAGGCCGGAGCACGTTTGCACTAATTCAAAATCACAATCAACAGGTGAATTAAACAATGAATAAGCAAAAACCAGTGGATCAATTAACAATTGAAGAGGCCACCCATGAAGTCAAAGAGCTGAGCTTGCAAGTCGAAGAGTGGGGGCGCGAGTATTATGAAAAGGATAATCCGAGTGTCGAGGATTATGTATATGATCAAGCTTATCAACGGTTGGTAACGCTTGAGCAAATATTTCCAGAACTTCAGTCACCTGATTCACCTACGCAACAAGTTGGTGCGGCGACAATTTCTGATTTTGCTAAGGTTGAACATCAAAATCCAATGCTATCTATGGGTGATGTATTTTCAGTGGCTGAATTAATGGATTTTAATGAGCGTCTTCAGCGTAATGGCGTTGATCATCCTGAGTACAACTTAGAACTTAAAATTGATGGCTTAGCGATTTCATTGATGTATGAGAATGGAAAATTCGTGCAGGGATCTACACGTGGCGATGGGCGAATTGGTGAAGATATCACTAAAAACTTAAAGAAAATCAAATCAATTCCGCAAACATTGACGCAACCCATAACGATTGAAGTTCGCGGCGAGTGTTACATGCCAAAGGAAGCATTTGCAAAATTGAATGAACAACGTGAGTCGCAGGGATTACCTGTATTTGCAAACCCACGCAATGCAGCTGCCGGTAGCTTGCGACAGTTAGATCCACAGGTAACAGCCAACCGAGAATTGAGTACATTTATGTACTATGTTCCTGATTACCAAACTCTTGGTGTGACAACTCAAAGTGAAGCACTAACCGCATTAGTTAAACTAGGGTTTAATGTGAATTTAAATAATCAGGTTGCTACAACAAAAGAGGAGATCGCAGACTATATCAACGGCTACACCCAGAAACGCAACGATTTAGAATATGGTATTGATGGAATCGTCGAGAAGGTTAATGATCTTGCGTTACAAGAAGAACTCGGTAGCACGGTTAAGGTTCCACGCTGGGAAATTGCATATAAATTTCCACCAGAAGAAGCAGCTACGGTTGTTCGTGAGATTGAATGGACGGTAGGGAGAACTGGAACGGTTACTCCAACCGCTGTAATGGACCCGGTTTTATTAGCAGGGACAACTGTTGCACGGGCTTCATTACACAATCCGGATTACTTGCAACAAAAAGACGTGCGAATTGGGGATACAGTTTATTTACATAAGGCTGGTGATATTATTCCCGAAATTTCGACAGTTGAATTGGACAAGCGTCCAGCAGATAGTGTTGAGTATGAGATTCCGACACGTTGTCCGGAATGTGATTCTAAATTAGTTCATTTGGATGAGGAAGTGGCATTGCGATGCATCAATCCAATGTGTCCTGCTCAGATTAAAGAAGGCCTTGCACATTTTGCTTCACGTAATGCAATGAACATTGATGGGTTAGGCCCGAGAATATTGGAACAGTTGTTTGAACGTAAAATGATTACAGATGTTGCTGATTTGTATCATTTAACCAAAGCCCAATTATTAACTTTAGATAAATTTGGTGATAAATCAGCTGATAATCTATTGACAGCTATCGACAATAGCAGGCATAATTCTTTGGAACGTCTTTTATTTGGTTTAGGGATTCGACATGTTGGAGCAAAGGCTGCCCGATTGATTGCCGCTCAATTTAAAAACATTGAGGCACTAATGAATGCTAGTAGTGAAGAGATTGCTAGTGTTGAAGCGATCGGCCCGATTATTGGTGACAGTGTAGTCACATACTTCAATAATACCCAGGTTCACGAGCTTATTCAGGAGTTACAAAATGCTCATGTTAATACAGAATACTTAGGGACTGCAACTGAGGTTAAAGAAGGTCCGTTAACCGGACAAAAAGTCGTTTTAACTGGAAAGTTAATTGAGATGACGCGACCACAAGCACAAGAATGGCTGGAAACTCAGGGTGCGGATGTGGTTGGCAGTGTTTCAAAGAAAACTAATTTGGTCATTGCAGGTAGTGATGCTGGTAGTAAACTGGCAAAGGCCCAGTCTTTAGGAATTGAAGTTTGGAATGAAGAACAATTCCGAGCAGCAATGAAGGAGGATTCCTAATCGTGAATTGGAAAAAATTAAGAACTGCAGTATTACTAATTGTCAGTACAATGGTATTGGCGTCGTGTGGATTTGGCAGTTCGAGTTCAAGTAAGTCATCAAAATATACAACGACAGGTGATGCAAACAGTGGTACTTACGAGGGTGTAATTAAAAATGGTAAGTATCAGGTTAGCAAGTCTCGGGGAGTTAACGTTGCTCAAAACGATAATACATTTAACTTAAAAAGTTTTGAGTCTGGACTACTAAATGTCTCCAAAAAAGTATTCTCAACTAAGAGCTATATATTTCAAGAAGGACAGTATTTGAATACTGATACAATTGAAAACTGGTTGGGACGTAAGTCAAAAAGCAACAAAACCGGGTTGAATCCAGTTAAAGGTAAGACAAATGGCAAGCGTAATCCAATTTATGTTCAACAAATTGAAGAACAAGATTACATGAAGCAAAGTGGTGATAATCTTAAATTGCATGGTATTACAATCGGAATTGGATTAAATTCTGTTGATTATTATCGAAAAACGACTAACGGACCACAGTATAAACAAAAAATTAGCGATGCTGACTTGCGGGCATATGGTGAAGAAGCAGCGCAAAAAATATTAAAGCGGATGCGTCAGAAAAAAGGATTAGAAAATGTTCCAATTGTGATTGCACTTTATAAACAAGCGTCTAACGATAGTCTTGTTGGAGGAACTTTCTTCGAATACAGTTCTAATAAGGGAACTCAATTATCTAGTTGGAAGCAAATGAATGTTAAAAATGCAGTTTATCCGAAGGCTTCGGATGCCACTACTTCTAATAGTGATGGGCAAACGGATAACAATACGTTCGATAACTTTAAGAGTCAGGTACAGTCATTCTTCCCGAACTTAAGTGGTGTGACAGCACAGGCACAGTATCAAGATGGTGATTTGTCGGGGATGCACATAACGGTGACGACGCAGTTCTACAGTGAGACTGAAATTACGAGCTTTACACAGTATATTTCTCAAGCGGCAGCTAAATACTTACCAAGCGGAATTCCAATAGACATTAAAATTCAATCATCACAAGAAATGCAGGCATTTGTCTACAGAGATTCAGGACAGAGTAAGTTCTCTAGTCATGTGTTTGATAGTTATTAATTTAAAAGAGTGCAAAACGCCGCGTCAAGATGGCGTGGTATAACACAAATAATCCTAGATGGTTCGAACTATGAACCATCTAGGATTATTTGTGTTATACAATAGCCATTTGCGGCGTTTTGCACGTTTAGACAATCGAAATAGACCGATATCGAACTATGAACCATCTAGGATTATTTGTGTTATACAATAGGCATTTGCGGTATTTTGCACGGTTAGGTAACCCAAAAAAGTTTAATTTTAAAGTGAAATGATTATCAAGAAAACATTCAATAAAATTATTGATAACTATTAAAATCCTGCATAAAATCTCGCCGCCTGTGCTACAATGTTATGATGTAAGTAGTGAACATTTTGGGAAAGAGGTTACGAGAATGGCAAGCAAAATTGATGAACAGCAAGTTAAACACGTTGCTTCACTAGCCAAGCTTCAGTTTGACGATGATCAACTAGGCAAATTTACCACTCAATTAGAAAGTATTATTGATTTATTTGAAACAATCGACAAGGTTGATACTACTGGCGTTAAGCCAATGACATCTGCCACTGATCAGGTTAATGCGATGCGTGAAGATATTGCCGTTAATAGCAACCAACGTGAGGCATTATTAAATAATGCGCCGGATACTGAAGAAGGTTACATTAAGGTACCTGCAATTATTGATGAAAGTGGGGATGGCGAGTAATGAATTTTTATGACACTGATTTAACAAAACTCCATGATGACTTAGTCAATAAGAAAATAAGTTCAACAGAGTTGACTAAGGCAACGTATGAAAATATTACGGCTGATGATGATCAAGTAAAGGCTTTTTTAACACTAGATGAAGAAAATGCTTTAAAAAAGGCTGCAGAGGTTGATCAACAAGGTGTTGCTGCCAATCAATTAGTTGCTGGAATTCCTTTGGGTGTCAAAGATAATATTGTCACTAAAGATTTGAAGACCACAGCCGCATCCAAAATTTTAAGTAATTTCAAGCCAATTTATGATGCGACTGTTATCGAAAAATTGAAAGCCCAAAACTTTATTAACGCTGGTAAATTGAACTTGGATGAGTTTGCCATGGGTGGTTCGACAGAAAATTCTGCGTTTCAAACAACACATAATCCTTGGGATCTAACTCGTGTACCTGGTGGTTCTTCTGGTGGTTCGGCTGCTGCGGTAGCTGCTGGAGAAGTGTTAGCTGCTTTAGGAACCGATACGGGTGGCTCAATTCGCCTCCCAGCTTCATATAATGGTGTTGTGGGTATGAAGCCAACATATGGCCGCGTATCTCGTTGGGGTATTATTGCCTTTGGTTCTAGTTTGGATCAAGTGGGTTGGTTAACACAGAGCGTCAAAGATAACGCACTCTTAACATCATTGATTAGCGGTCACGATGATCGTGATTTAACCTCATCAACTAAAGAAGTACCTAACTTTGCAAGTCAATTAAATGATGATACAAATGTTAAGGGCCTTCGAATTGCTGTTCCTAAGGAATACTTAGGAGAGGGTGTAGATGAAAATGTTAAGGCTGTGATTAAGGCTGCCTTAAAACATTATGAATCATTAGGGGCTATCATTGATGAAGTCTCATTACCAAATACGCAATACGGAGTTGCAGCTTATTACATTATTTCATCATCAGAGGCGTCATCAAATTTACAACGGTTTGATGGTATTCGTTATGGCGTTCGAGCTACTGATGTTAAAAACCTAGAAGATGTTTATGTTCGTTCTCGTTCGGAAGGGTTCGGGGATGAAGTTAAGCGTCGGATCATGCTCGGAACGTTCTCACTTTCTGCTGGTTTTTATGACGCTTACTTCATGAAAGCAAGCCAAATTAGAACTTTGATTCGCCAAGACTTTGAAAAAGTATTTGAAGATCATGACCTAGTCATGGGACCTGCTGGCCCAACTGTTGCTTATAAGATTGGTTCTAACATTACTGATCCTAAGTCAATGTACATGAACGATGTTTTGACTGTTCCTGTGAACATGGCCGGCCTACCTGGAATGTCAATTCCTGCTGGTTTTGCTGATAATATGCCAGTCGGACTACAAATTATTGGAAAGCCATTTGATGAAGAAACAATGTATAAGGCAGCTTACACGTTCGAACAATCAACTGATTTCCACAAGCAAACACCTAAGTTAGGAGGCCAAAAATAATGAATTTTGAAACAACTATTGGACTTGAAGTCCACGTTGAATTAAAAACTAATTCTAAAATTTTTAGTCCATCGCCAGTCCAATTTGGGTCTGAACCCAATGCAAATACAAACGTGATTGATTGGGGCTATCCAGGTGTTTTACCGTCAACCAATAAAGGGGTCGTCGAAGATGGAATTAAAGCTGCATTAGCTTTACATGCTGAGATTGAACAGAATCCACACTTTGATCGTAAAAACTATTTCTACCCTGATAATCCAAAAGCTTATCAAATTTCACAATCAGAAACACCATTAGCACATGATGGCTGGATTGAAATTGAAGTGGATGGTGAAAAAAAGAAAATTGGAATTGCCGAGATGCATATTGAAGAAGATGCCGGTAAGAACACGCATAGTCCTAATGGCTTTTCATTCGTTGATTTAAACCGTCAAGGAACCCCATTAATTGAAATTGTTTCTAAGCCAGATATTACTTCTCCAGATGAAGCATATGCTTATCTCGAAGCTTTACGCCAACGCATTCAGTTTACTGGTGTTTCTGACGTTAAGATGGAAGAAGGATCCATGCGAGTCGATGTCAATATTTCAATTCGCCCAATCGGTTCTGATAAGTATGGTACTAAAACCGAATTGAAGAACTTAAACTCATTTAACTATGTTCGTAAGGGACTAGCTTTTGAAGAACAGCGACAACAACGGGTCTTAATGTCTGGTGGCACGATTGGACAAGAAACTCGTCGTTATGATGAAGCTAGTGGTCAAACAATTTTAATGCGTGTTAAAGAAGGTTCAGATGATTATCGTTACTTCCCAGAACCAGATTTACCGGTTCTAGAAATTAGTGACGACTGGATTAACGAAATAAAAGCAGACATGCCTGAAATGCCAAGTAATCGTCGTGATCGTTATGTCAATGAACTAGGACTGAAAGAATACGATGCAATGGTCTTGACGCAAACCAAAGAAATGTCAGACTTTTTTGAAGCAGCTGTTGCAAAAGGTGCTGATGCTAAGATGACCGCTAATTACCTGATGGGTGATGTGAATGCCTATTTGAATGATAATCAGGTTGATTTACAAGATACTAAATTAACACCGGAAAACTTAGCCGGCATGGTTAAATTAATTGATGATGGAACTATCTCAACTAAGATGGCTAAGAAAGTCTTTAAGGCAATTACTAATGGTGAAGAACCTGCTAGCTATGTCAAAGAACATGGATTGGTGCAATTGTCTGATCCAGCTCAATTACAGCCAATCATTGATGAAGTATTAGCTAATAACGAACAGTCAATTGAAGACTTCAAGAATGGTAAGGACCGTGCTGTTGGTTATTTAGTGGGTCAAATCATGAAACAAACGCATGGTCAAGCCAACCCACAAGTGGTCAATCAATTATTAATGAAATCACTTAAAGCATTATAAGCAAAATGGAGGAATTTAAGTATGCGTAAACGGGCACGGATAATTTATAATCCAACTTCAGGCCGTGAAGCCTTGAAAAGTGACTTAGTGGATATTCTGGCGATTTATGAACGCGCTGGATATGAAACTAGTGCCTTTGCTACTACTCCAGAGCCTAATTCTGCGAGGGATGAGGCCACACGTGCGGCTAAAGAAAAGTTTGACTTAATTGTTGCTGCCGGTGGTGATGGTACGATTAATGAAGTAGTTAACGGTATTGGTGGGCTTAGACATCGCCCCAAGATGGCCATAATTCCCGCTGGGACAACTAATGATTATGCACGTGCCTTGCGTATCCCTCGTGAGGATCCGATTGGTGCAGCTAAAATAATTTTGAAAAAGCAATCAATTATGATGGATATTGGTAAAGCTGGTGAGAATTATTTTATCAATATTGCCGGTGGTGGGCTGTTAACTGAATTAACATATGATGTACCATCAAGTGTCAAATCATTATTTGGTTATCTGGCTTATATTGTAAAAGGTGCTGAATTATTACCTCGAATTAAACCAATTCAAATGGATCTTAAGTTTGATGGTGGTGAGTTTAAGGGTAAGGCGTCAATGTTTTTACTGGCACTGACTAACTCAGTTGGTGGCTTCGAACAGATCGTTCCGGATGCTTCGCTTGATGATGGTAAATTCACCATGATTATTGTTAAAACTAGTAACGTGGTTGAAATTATGCGCTTAATGACTTTGGTGCTAAATGGTGGGAAACATGTTGAGGACCCTAAAATTATTTATCGTAAAACATCTAAACTAGTTGCTAAGCCAGTCGATGAACGAATGATGATTAATTTAGACGGCGAGTATGGTGGAGATGCGCCAATGACGTTTGAAAATTTGGCACGACATATTGAAATGGTGGCTAATTTGGATGCCATTCCAGATGATGCTGTTACGGGGATATCACCAGAAGTACGACGTGCCGAAGATAGGTTTGTTAAAGAAGTTCAAAAACTACCTGAAGATCAAACTATGTTAGATAATGATGGAACAGTAAAATAGGTTAACGAGAGCAGAATGTGGTAGAATTACTATTGTTCTGCTTTTTTAGACGGATTTTTTAGGATGTTGAATATGATTTGATGTGTTCGTGCGGGTAGACACCTAGAGCCGAACCAGAAATAACAATTAATAAATCAAAGTCCGATTTATTAATCATTATTTCTAATTTATCCTACGGTATCTGAACGCCCTTACTCACACTTTTTTACTACAAGGAGAAAAAAATTGAAACTTAATACACCGGTACACAAAAATGAAACATTAGATGGCACGGTTATGGATTTAACCTATCAAGGGATGGGTGTGGTTAAGGTTGATAACTTTCCAATCTTTATTCCCAATGCTTTACCTAGCGAAGAAATCACCTATGGGGTTACTAAAGTAAGCAAAAACTATGCATTTGGTCGGGTTGTTGATTGGAAAAAGAAGAGTGCTGATCGGGTTGAGGTGAAAAATAAACAATATACTCAAACTGGTATTGCACCCTTACAACATTTAGCTTATCCAGCACAATTGAAATTTAAACAGCAACAAATTGCTGAGCTGTTGCAAAAATCACATTTGGATATTGAAGTTTTACCTACTCTGGGGATGGACAATCCATCTCAATATCGTAATAAAGCACAAGTTCCGGTTAGAATGGTACGTGGTCAGCTACAGACTGGGTTTTACAAACGGGGTAGCCATGAATTAGTACCCATTGAAGATTTTTATATTCAAGATCCTAAAATTGATGCTGCAATCATTGTTGTTCGGGACCTATTACGAAAATTTCATATTGAACCATATGATGAACAAACGAATAAAGGAGTCATCAAGACAGTTATGGTTCGCCGAGGTTTTTATAGTCATGAAATGATGGTTGTATTGGTAACGAAGACCAAAAAACTACCCATGGTCCAAGAATTAATGGATGGTATTACAACACAATTACCAGAAGTTAAAAGTATTGTACAAAATGTTAATTCAGCCAAAACTAATGTTTTATTGGGTGAAAAGAACTTCACTATTTTTGGTAAACCAACGATTGATGATCAATTGATGGGCATTAATTTTACAATTTCGCCAAACTCATTTTATCAAGTGAACCCACAACAAACGGAGAAATTATATCAACGAGCAATTGAGCAAGCTGAATTAACTGGTACTGAAACTGTTATTGATGCGTATTGTGGAATTGGCACAATTTCATTGGCTGTTGCACAGCATGCGGCTGAAGTCTACGGGGTTGAAATTGTCGAAGACGCCGTTCAAGATGCTAAACATAATGCTAAACGTAATAAGATTAACAATGCTCATTTTGTGGTCGGCAAAGCCGAAGATCAAATGGCAAAATGGCAAGAAGATGGAATGAAACCAGATGTGATTATGGTCGATCCACCACGAAAGGGTCTAGCTCCTGAGTTAATCGAAGCTGCTACTAAGATGGAACCAAAAAAGGTAGTTTATGTCAGTTGTAATCCAGCTACTTTGGTTCGTGACATTCAACTGTTTGCTACACAAGGTTATACAGTTAAGCAGCCAATTCAACCAGTTGACCAGTTTCCACAGACTACACATATCGAGAGTATTACAGTTTTAAGCCGTTAAATCTTAATTTAATTACTATATTAAACATATGCAAAAGCACCTAATTCAATGAATTAGGTGCTTTTTTTTCAATAAAAAAGTTCGACATATTGTAAATCTAAATAAGTGATTGTTGTTATTACTTATTTTGAATTTCTACTTGGGTAGAAATTCAAAAGATTTGTGAAGAATATAAAAATGATGAGTGATGGAATATTATTTTTATCGAAAGCTATTTATTTGACCAAATCAAAATTCCGTTCATAATAATGACAAAATGGAGGTCTGAATATGAAATTAAGTGTGGTTGTACCGACTTATAATTTGGGCACATACGTAAAGGCATTATTACAGGATTTGGAAGCCCAAACAGCTATATTTGAATTATGGTTAATTGATGATGGGTCGACCGACAATACTTTTAAGCAGTTAGAAGAATTTGTTCAGGGTCATTCAGAATTTCATGTGGTTCAATTACCTCATCGAGGTGTTTCTGTAGCACGAAATTATGGTCTTTTACACTCTACTGGTGATGCAATTACTTTCATTGATGGTGACGACATGATAGCTGATAAATTTGTTGAAACAATGGTTGATGGTTTACAACGCGGCGCGGTAATGGCGGCAGTCGGATATGAATGGTACCGGAGACCTAGAACACAGTCCAATGAATTTATTGAAGTTGATCAACAAACAATGTTTGATCAAGTTTCTCAACACGGCAGTGAAATTGGCGGTTATGTGTGGAATAAGGCTTTTAATCGGCAGGAAATAATTAATGCGGATTTAAAATTTGATGAATCACTACATTTGGCAGAAGATTACCTTTTTACAGCGTCATTTGTGGCGCACACACCTGGAAAATACGTATATTTGCCCCGTGTTTTATATACAAAACGTAATCGTCCTGATAGTACCATCCATATGGCCACATCGCGAGATCGGTTGGAGGAAGATGGTGTATTCGAACAGATTAGAGCAATGGAAAAGATGATCAAATAATATTCAATCGATATTTAGAGAATAAAATTAGGCGGCGCAAAAATGTATTTTTTACGCAGCCTAATTTTATATTCATTGAGAATTATTGCTAAATCGTTGGAAAAAGAATTTTGTTTTTTTAAAGTATCGGTAAGATAACAGTAATCCACAACCAAGAAATAGGCATGACAATGATCATGGTTGGAATCATATCAGCAGTTGGAAACATTTTTAGTTGAACCATTCTAAAACCAGTTGCTAACATTAAAACACCACCAGCAGCTTTGAAATCAAAGATCATGGCTGCGGTAGTAAGCGGATAAATTAGGTGAGCTGCAAAGAATAGAATAATAAAAATGATAAACTGTGGAATTGCGATTAACGATACAACGTAACCTAAGTTAGCAGCAAAAATAGCAGCGGTGAAAAAATCAAGAATTGATTTAGAAATCAAAATAGTGGCATCTCCGTTCATTCCTTCTGTCAGGGCACCATAGATCCCGGTTCCACTAGCACAAAATAACACAATAACGGTAACTAACGTTGCGTCGAATGTTTTTTTTGATCGATTCCGGTGGGTGAAGAGATAAATCTTGAAATTAATTTTTGCATTTGGTTCGCTCCACGGTTGATCCAATCACCAAGATGAATCATTAATCCAAAACCAGTACCAATGATGATAGAAAAGATAACTGCTGCCATGTTTTTCATTGGGACAATAGCGTAGAACCCCATTGTCATCGAACAAATCCCAAATGGCATATTTAGTCCATCTTTTAGACCGGTAGACATTCTTTTACCACCAAGTGCACCAAAAATTCCACCTAATAAAACTGATAAAGCATTAATTGTGATACCGACTGGTATGAAAAGGTTTCCTAAGTTTTACGATTATTGCTAACCAACCTAGTAGTCTACAGATTAATAATTGTGAGAACAATTCAACTTTTGTGCTAAAATATTCCAAATAGGAATAAGTAGATAGGAGTCAACATGGATACTCGAAAATTAGCAACATTTGCTGACTTGGCACAAACTAAAAATTATAGTAAGACTGCAGAACGAATCTTTGCCACCCAGGCAACAGTGTCGAAACATATCCTAGCCTTAGAAAAGGAATGGAATGTGGAACTTTTTTCGCGTGCTCATCGCACAGTGACTTTAACACCGGCCGGAAGAGCAATTCTACCAGATGTATTGGCATTATTACAAACGGAGCAAAAATTGAACCAAACGATTCACGAGCAAAGTTCCAATGAAACTAAAACATTGGTAATTAAGGGTATTCCATCAATTTCGCAATATCAGGCTTTCAATGTAATTACCGAATTTGCACGGCAATATCCGGATATCAATCTCAAATTTAGTGAAGCGGAGACTGAGATATTGCTAGATACGCTAGATGATGATAATGCTGATATTGTGTTTACACGGCTTTTTGGTGAGGCTCAATCGCGCTATGAGTTGTTAGCTAATGAGCGCGACTACTTTGTTGCACTAATGCCGAAAACAAACCCGTTGGCAAATAAGCAGACGTTAACTGCAAAAATGTTAAAAAACGAATCGTTTTTATTGCTAGATGCATCGACGAATCTGTTTGAACCAATTGTTACATTATTAAAGCATGATGGAATTGATCCTCACATTACCTATGAGGGACGAAGGATCGACTTGATTTTGGAAATGTTGAATCGAGGTATGGGAGTTTCAATCATGATGAACAAGTCATTTGATTTAACAGATTACAAAAATGTAGTGGCCATTCCAATTGAGCCCAAAAAGTACAGTCAGTTAGCTTTTTTACGACGCCATGGGAAGCATTCGGCAAGTAGTGATTTGTTCTGGAAGTTTGCACAGACACACGCACAAAAACTGGAATAACTGAGCTATTCCATAATGGAATAATTGTAGTGGCAACTTGAATTGTTAGCCTGATTAAATTGAATTACAATGACTTTGTAAGTTAATGAACGGTGTTAGTTTGGTTGGATAAGGGATGACGTTAATTGGCTGGAATAACACTTGGTATTTTGAAACGTGCTAATTCAGCCAGGCGTTTAGAGCTAAGCTAATTAAGCATCATTCGCTGAAATCATGCGAATAATGCTTAATCAACTTAGATTACAACACCTAACCGGCTGAATTAGCACTCTATAATAGGAGGCTAACGTGACAGAACAACCATATGATTTAAGAAAGGTTCTTGCAGAAATTAAGGACGATCCTACTCAGTATCACGAAACAAATCAGGAAATAGATCCTAATGCTGACCTAGCTGGTGTTTATCGCTATATTGGTGCTGGTGGAACAGTTAAACGTCCTACTACTGAAGGACCAACGATGATGTTCAATAATGTCAAGGGATTTCCGGGTAGTCGGGTGTTAATCGGTTTACAAGCATCTCGTAAGCGAGTTGGAAAAATCCTGCACCACGATTATCAAACTCTAGGACAAATGCTGAATGAAGCTGTATCAAATCCAGTTAAACCAGTTGAAGTTAAAAAAGAAGATGCGCCGGCACAAGAGGTTGTTCATCTAGCTTCTGATTCAGACTTTGATATTCGTAAGTTACTAGCCGCTCCTACTAATACACCTGATGATGCTGGTCCATACATTACCATGGGTGTTGTTTACGGTCACAGTATTGATGGTGAGCAAAGTGATGTTACGATTCACCGGATGGTATTAGAGGACAAAGACACAATTGGTATGTACATCATGCCTGGTGGTCGTCATATTGGTGCATTCTTAAAGGATTATGAGGAACAAAATAAACCAATGCCGATCACAATTAATATTGGGTTGGACCCAGCAATTACCATTGGCGCAACCTTTGAGCCACCGACGACTCCACTTGGCTATAATGAATTACAGGTGGCCGGTGCCTTGAGAAATGAACCAGTGCAAGTGGTTCCGGGAGTAGCAGTGGATGCATTAGGGATTGCTCGCTCAGAATGGATCATCGAAGCTGAAATTTTGCCAAATAAAAAAATGCAAGAAGATATTAATACTAATACCGGCTACGCTATGCCAGAATTTCCTGGATATAACGGAACTGCTAATCCAGCTGTTAATGTGGTTAAGATTAAAGCTGTCACTCATCGTAAGGATAACCCAATTGTGCAAACGACGATCGGACCATCAGAAGAACATGTTTCAATGGCCGGAATTCCTACCGAAGCTTCAATTTTGAGCCTGGTTGATCGTGCGATTCCAGGAAAAGTGTTGAATGTTTACAATGCTCCTGCTGGCGGTGGTAAACTAATGACAATTATGCAAATCCATAAGGATAATGAGGCGGATGAAGGAATTCAACGTCAAGCAGCACTACTAGCATTTTCTGCATTTAAAGAGTTAAAGACCGTTATTTTGGTTGATGAAGATGTGGATATCTTTGATTGGAATGATGTGATGTGGACTATTAATACTCGTTTCCAAGCAGACAGAGATATTATGGTCTTGGAGGGAATGCGTAATCACCCACTTGATCCTTCGGAATTGCCAGAATATGATCCTGCTAGAATTCGAGTTCGGGGGATGAGTTCTAAACTTGTTCTTGATGGCACGGTACCTTATGATATGCGTGATAAATTTAAACGCGCAGCATTTAAAGAAATTCCAGATTGGAAAAAATATCTAGATTAATTAGTTTGAGGGGAGGCGGCAGCATATGAAAAAAATTGTAGTTGGGATCACAGGTGCCAGTGGGACTATTTATGGGATTAGATTATTAGAGGCCCTACGAACCACACCAGATGTTGAAACTCATCTGGTAATGAGTCGGTGGGCTAAAGAAAATCTAGCTGTTGAAGATACTGGTTATACAGAATCTCAAGTAAAGGCACTGGCTGGTTATGTTTATCCTGAACAAAATTTGGGCGCTACAATTGCTAGCGGTAGCTTCATTCACGACGGAATGGTTATTATTCCAGCCAGCATGAAGACCGTAGCATCGATTGCCACCGGATTGAGTGAAAATTTAATTGCCCGAGCAGCTGATGTGACCTTAAAAGAGCAACGTCAATTGATTGTTGTGCCGCGCGAATCTCCTTTTAACCAAATTCATTTGGAAAACATGCTTAAGCTTTCGAAGATGGGTGTGGGTGTTATTCCACCAATCCCAGCGTTTTACAATAATCCTAAAACTGTGAATGATATTGTTAATCACACCGTGATGAAAATTTTGGATCATTTAAAAATTGAAAATACGGTTAGTTCACGATGGGAGGGGTTAGCCAATGCCCGCAAAGATGCCAAACAAAAATAACCACGAACCGACTACTTTTAAAACGCATGTAACTAAGAGTGGATACACTATGACAGCTATTTTGGAGCGGCAAAGCCAAGATGTACTAATTCAATTGATTGGTGGCGATGTTCCACATTTTGGAGTTGTAATGTCAATTGATAACACAGGTCATGCTGAAACAACAGCATTGCCTAGTCGCCCGGGCCATGTTCATCAGGAGAAAATTCTGATTGAGCAAGTCGCCTATGCCATTAAACCAGTGTTGCAAAACAATGCGATTATTGTTTCGGGGATGCATGTGAATGATATTTCCTCCGAACAAATGCATGCTGCACTGCCGATGGCACTAGAACTTGGACAACAACTAGCTAATTGGTTGAAGGAACACCCTGCTGATCAGCCACACATAATTTTCGCAAAGTAGTAAAAAATTCAATAAAAGTTAAAAACACCTAATCTAGTTAGATTAGGTGTTTTTAGCGCAAAATTCGCTATAATAGTGGTCAATTACATGAGGTGATGACATGCCCAATAAATTAAGAGAAACACTTGCTCAAGCGAAGATTGCGCCTAAATTATTTACCGGTTTGTTCGGAGTTGAGGTTGAAGAACATCGAATTACAACTGACGGACGATTAAGTCGATATCCATATCCTAGCAAATATGCTTCTAGAAAGACCCATCCATATCTCCAATCTGATTTTACAGATAGTATGTTGGAGCTAGTAACTGAGCCGACCAAGGGTGGCTTGCAAGCAATTAAAAATCTAAAAATATTGCAGCAAATTAGTCAAGAACATTTAAATAAGGATGAACGAATTTGGCCGTTTAGTATGCCGCCCAAATTGGTGGATGATGATTTAGAATTTGCGCACAATAATTTTAGTCGTGATTGGTTTCAAACATATCGAGATTATTTAGAACGTAAATATGGAATTGAACACGAGATTATTTGCGGTACCCACATCAACTATAGTCTGAACGAAGATTTAGTTTATTCGCTCTACCATGAATTTCATTTTAACGAGAAGTATCCGACATTTGCAGCATTTAGAAACGCTACTTACTTTAAACTAGCACAGAGTTTTGCTCTGTATCGCTGGTTTTTCACATACTTGTTTGGCGCCTCACCGTTATCAGAGAATCACTATCGTAAGTTACCAGAAGATTTGAAGCTGCCAGTCAGGAGCCTCAGGAGTAGTAGCTTAGGATATAGTAATACTAATAAAGAAGCTATCAGCTATGATTCGTTAACAGCGCAAGTTGAACAGATGGAAAATTATGTTAATGATGGAACATTTTACTCCATTCATGAGTTTTATGGGCCTGTGCGATTGAAAGGTCGTTCTGATGATCTACGTAAAATGTTGGATGATGGCGTCGATTATCTGGAGTTTCGGGCTTTTGATTTAGATCCGTTATCCCGGGCAGGGGTAAGTGATGATACACTTGATTTGTTAGAGCTATTTTTAGTCTATAGTCTTGTCACTGACCTACCCAGTGATTTACCAAAACGACTAGCTGAGTCATTAAAGCTAAATGAAGAGGTAGCGCTAGAAAATCCAAATGAACAGCCAGACTGGTTGCAGACTAGGGCAACTGAATTAATTAACAATCTACATTTGTTTGCTGAACAATTTAGGGCACCAGAAAAATATTTACGAACTTTGGCAATTGCTGAGAAACGAGTGGCCAACGTTAAACTTACAATTGGTGCCCAATTAGCGTCACGAGTTGAAGACAATAGCTTAGTTACCTATGGACTTAAAATTGCTAATGATCGTTATGCATCGTTTTTGAACGCCTCACAGCCGTTGGTAGCGATTGCTAATGATTATTCAAGATCAGCACAACAATTAATCAAAGCAGCAATCATTATGGGAATTCGCGTCCAATTGCACCATGGATTCAAATTAACTATGGGCAACCATCATGAACTATTTGAAGCTCAGATGAATATTGAGTTTCCAAATGGTCCAGAAGAATATTTAAGATCTATTTTTGCAGAACTAAGTAATCCAAACGAAAAGTAAAAGACCGTTACTTTAATGAATTTCAAGGTTAAACTTCATTAAGTGACAGTCTTTTTATTTTGTCTGACCAATTTAAAAGTTATTTTTTACTTGTGATAGGTCCGGATTTTTGGTGGTTCATAATTTTCCATAAAATGCTTAATTTCAGTTAATGAGTCAGAAAAAAGGAGCTTATCGCGACTTTCCTGTGCTAAAAAGGCACGATTTGCCATTTCGTCAAACATATCCCGTAATGGATCGTAATAATGATCAACGTTGTAGAAAACACAAGGGTTGTGGTTATCACCAATCACGGCCCATGAAAATGCTTCAGCGATTTCTTCCAATGTTCCGGGACCACCAGGTAAGGCGATGCAACCGTCGGCCATCTCAAGCATGGTTCGTTTTCGGATGGACATATTGGCCACTACTTTTAGATGGGTAACTTCATTGAAGGCAGCCTCACGATTTCGTAATTCTTCGGGAATAACCCCCCAAACAGTACCACCATGTTCCATTACCGATTCTGCTATAACGCCCATTAAACCAAATTTACCGCCACCGTAAACAAGTTCATATTGATTATCGACCAACCAATAGCCTAAGTCAGCCGTGATATTCTCAAAGATACGATCATTTCCAGTGGAGGCGCCACAATAAACTGCAATTCTCTTCATTATAATCAACTTCCTTAAATGATTTAACTTGATTTTACCGTATTTTATTAGTGAAGGGGGAAATTAATTGAGCTTACAAAAAAAGGAATCGTGTTAAATTAACACTGATTCCAGTAGTAGAAAGCTATACTAGTTGAAAATTAAGTTTAGCAGCAAGACCATGAGTAAACCAACAATTGAAATGATGGTCTCTAACACGGTCCAGATAGCTAATGTCTGCTTAACTGTTAAATCAAAATACTCACGGAACATCCAAAAACCAGCATCGTTGACGTGTGAAGCAGCTAGTGAACCGGCTCCAATCGAGAGAACCATTAGTGCTGGATCGACACCGGCTTGAGTCATTAATGGCATAACTAAACCTGCAGCAGTCAATGCGGCTACTGTTGCAGAACCGAGGGCAACACGTAAAACAACTGCAATTAGCCAACCAAGAATTAATGGTGAAATGTCAGAATGAATGAATAGCTTAGCAACCTCATTTCCAACGCCACCGTCAATTAATACTTGTTTGAAGGCTGCACCACCACCAATTACCAATAAAAGCATGGCAATTGACTTGATGGCTTCTTCAAGTGACTGCATAATTTCACTCACATGACGTTTCTGGGCTACACCCATTGACCACATCGCAAAGACTAATGAAATTAACATTGCAATACTTGGTGATCCAATAAATGCAATGGCTTTATCAATGTTATTAGGATCCTTTGGATAAGAACCGTTACTAAATGCCAATTGATAAATTGTTGTGATGGCCATTAAAATAACAGGAAATAGTGAAGTTAAGACGGCCATTTTGAAACTAGGAGAATCTTCATCTGAAAATTCTTTAATTTCTCCAAACGAGGATAAGTTACCTTTCTTTTCAAATGCACTAGGGGCAAAACGACGAGCCAACTTAGTGAATAAAGGGCCGGCGACAATGGCTGATGGCAAGGCTACCATGATTCCATATACTAAAACTTTTCCAGTGTTGGCATGTAAAGCCGCTGAAATAGCAACTGGTGCAGGGTGTGGTGGTAAGAAACCGTGAGTCACTGAGAGAGCAGCAGCCATTGAAATACCAAGGTATAAAATTGGCACACCAGCTTCAATAGCAATGGCAGCGACGATTGGAATTAGTAACACCATTCCTACTTCGAAGAAGAGGGCAATTCCGATGATAAAGCTAGCAATCATAACTGCAGCTTGGAGCCACTTGCGGCCAAATTTATTGATTAACGTGGTAGCAATTTTATATGCACCACCAGCATCAGCCACTAAGCGACCAAGCATTGCACCGAACCCAAATACCAGTGATAATTCACCCAATGAACTACCAATTCCGTCTTGAATACTTTCAGCAATCTTAGCAGGATCCATACCCAACCCAAGAGCGACAACAACTGATGTAATGATTAAGGAAACGAATGTATTGAGTTTGAATTTAATAATTAGAAATAATAGTAACGCAATTCCAAATAGTAAGACTAATAGCTCCATAGTGAAACCCCTTTCAAGTGGTAGAAATAAAAAAGTGAGGCAAAAGATTGGATTAAAATCCATTCCTTGGCAGTCTTACAGGTTCGAAAACCGGATCTATAAATGATTGTCAAAACTTTTGTCTCACTTAAGTTTAGTAAACTTGTTTTTTTTGTAATTTGTTGCTGTTAATTGCGTGCGTCGAGGTGAATGTCTAAGGATGCACCGATTACGACATCTTGACGCCTTGTTTCACACTCTATTTATTTCCGTGCTTTCTTTGGAATGCCGCAATGTTTGCGTATTCTGTTTGTAGTTGACGGCTTAAACGAATGTAGATTGGAACTAATTCGCGATAAACTTCGTAATTTTTTGGATTTGGTTGATAAGTGTTCGTTTCACCAATGAATCCTTTAATTGCGGATAGATCATCGACTGCACCCAAACTCTTCATTCCCATTACTACAGCGGCTAAAGCACCGCTCTCAAATGATTTTGGAATCGTAACTGGGCTTTCAAAAATATCGGCCAACATTTGACGCCACAATTCAGAGCGGGCAAAGCCACCAGTGGCCATAATTTCTTTTGGCTTACCAACGACTTCTTCCAGAGCCAGCATCACGGTGTATAGGTTATATACAATCCCCTCTAGTGCAGCACGAACCATATGAGCACGTGTGTGATTACGAGTTAATCCGAAAAACGAACCACGGGCATTAGCATCCCAAATTGGTGCTCGTTCACCACCAAGGAATGGGTGGAATAAAAGACCATCTGAACCAGCAGGAACTTCCTTAGCAATTTGAGTTAACAAATCGTATGAATCCATGTTCATCATGTCAGCGGTGATTTTTTCTGGTGCAAATAGTTGATCACGAACCCAGCGAAAGACAATACCACCGTTGTTGACAGGACCACCGACGACCCATTTATCCTTAGTAAGAGCGTAACAAAAGACACGTCCCTTAGGATCAATTGTTGGTTTGTCAGTAACAACTCGAACGGCACCGGATGTTCCGATGGTAACTGCAACAACGCCTGGTTCAATTGCATTAACACCAAGGTTCGAAAGGGTTCCATCAGAAGCACCCATGATAAATGGTGTGTCAGCAGGAATCCCGATTACCTTAGCATATTCATCACGCATACCAGTAACTTGTTCCAGTGGATCAACTAATTCTGGTAGTTGTTCACGACGAACACCGGTGACTTCTAGTGCTTGCTCATCCCAATCGAGATTAAAGATGTTAAACAGGCCAGTTGCTGAAGCTATTGAGTATTCTTCCTTTAATACACCGAAAAGGCGCCAGAAAATATATTCTTTGATACCAACCCAGTATGCAGTGTTATCATAAATATCTTTGTGTTCAGTTTTGAGCCATAATAATTTATATAATGGCGACATTGGGTGAGTTGGTGTTCCAGTTTTTTTGTATAACTCGAAACCAACACCGCTTTTTTTGTATTCATCAGCGTATTTAGCAGCTCGGTTATCGGCCCAAGTGATGACACGTGTGATTGGCTTGTGGTCTGCATCCAAACCAATCAAACTGTGCATAGCGGCTGAAAACGAAACCCCACATAACTTGCCAGTGGTTAAATCAGCCTTACGTAAAACCTCAGTGAGGGCATCAACTACAGCATCAAAAATTTCATCAGGATCTTCTTCAGCCATGTCAGGTTGATCTTGGTAAAGTGGATATAGCTTATTAGCATAGCCCAGTACGTTGCATTTATCATCGTACAAAACGGCTTTGGTACTAGTAGTACCTAAATCCACACCGATCATATAATCCATTAAATAAACCTTCCTTTCAGATTTAGAGTGCAAATTTGACCTGGCAAAGTCCGTAGCATAATTTCAGTTAACTTTGAACATAGATTTGGTGCTCGAAGTTAACTGATTATAGCTCCAGGAATTTGGGCAAATTTGCACGTTTCAAATTGCGTTAAAAATCAAGAACGAACTCCATTATATGAAAAACGCTTTCACAATTCAAGTGATTTGTTGTAAAATATTTACAAAGAGACAAAATGACATATTTGGGGTGGCCGCGATGGTAGAAGACAGTATAGTAAGTATTAAAGCTTACTACAATGGATTTAGTGGTAACGAGAAAAGAATTGCAGAATATGTGATCAAACATGCAGCAACGGTTCAAGAGCTTACAATTAGCGATTTAGCAAAAAAATGTAATACTTCTACAGCATCAATTTCACGATTTGTTAAGCATATTGGTTATTTAAACTATCGTGAGTTTTTAATGGAAATGCCTAAAAATACGTATGGGGATATTTTTAGTGAAATTGAAGAAAGTGATTCTGATTTACAAATTACTGAAAAAACATTTAATGGTGCAATTAATGCACTAAAAGCGACAAAAAAAATGATTGATAAAAGTAAAATAAAACAAGCGTCAGAGTTGTTACGCCGGACAAAAAGACTTGGCTTTTTCGGATTGGGTGGTTCGTCCATTGTAGCCTTAGATGGGTTTCATAAATTTTTACGAACAAGTTTAGATTGTGAATATCATCCGGATTTTGATATTCAACTAATGCAAGCTGTGAAATTGACTGATGAAGACTGTGCCATAGTAGTTTCACATTCAGGAAGAAATAAACAAACGTTGTTGGCAGTTCAACAGTTACAGCAGCGCCATGTACCGATCATCGCCATTACTAGTTTTCCAACAAGTGAATTAGCACAAAACGCTGATGTGGCACTAATTTCAGTAGCAGAGGAAGTAAATTTCAGGTCAGAAAGCATGTCGTCACTAATGGCACAACTGACAATTATGGACAGTTTATTTATGATGACAGCGATCCATCACACCGAGCAAACAGAGTGCATTATAAGTGATGTAAGAGCCGTAATGAACAAAACAAGAGCGTGAGTACCCACGTAAGGAAACGTAGTATAACGAGGAAAGCCCAATTGATTAATTCGAACTATGAATTGATTAATTGGGCTTTCCTTGTTATACCTAGTTTTCTGTGGGTACGAACGCGTTTACACTATAAAAAAAGAAGGTGATCAGTAAAAATTAATTCGATCTGTGAATTGATTAATTGGATTTTCTCTGTTATACCTAGTTTTCTGTGAGTACGAACGCATTTCTGCTATAAAAATAGGAAGTGAGCAATAAGAATTGATTAACTGACAATTTCTTATATATCTAGTTTCGTGGGTATGAACAAGTTTCCGCTATAAAAATAAATAATAAATATTTAGCACAAAGCAAGAATAAAAAGAAAAACTATTCAGTTTTATAAGTAAAAAAATTCAAAAAGTTAACAAATTACAAATAAATAGCACCAGCACGTGCCTGCCCTATCATCAAACACACAATTCTGGTAAAATATAAGACATTACCAAGGGGGACGGTCAATGGCTAAGCGTAAAATTGAACCAATTTATGACGATACGTTTCGGCGCAGTGATCGACACCATTCAAGAAAATATCGTTGGTTGGGTGTTTTGGCTGGGATTATAGTTGTCTGTATTATAGGTGGACTCATCTGGCATAATCACCATCAATCTGCATTGAATGCCTATGCAGTCCGTGGTGTTAGTGTCTCTCAAGATGATGGGTACATTGATTTTCATCAGCTACAAAATGATAAGATTAAATTTGCGTATTTAAAATCAACCTCTGGGGCCAGTTATATGGATGATAGTTTTATTGATAATTATCAACGAATTTCTGGTAGTAATTTGCAGGTTGGAATTTACCAGCAGTTTAGTTTTTCTTCTAGTGCAAAAAGTCAGTTTCATTATTTTGTCAGTCAGGTAAAACAGCAGTCTGGTAATTTACCAATTGCAATTCAGGTTTCGTATTATGGTAAGTATGCGAATAATCCACCAGATGCCAGAAAACAGGGAAAAAAATTGGCTCTCTTAGCAGAATTATTATCTGAACATTATGGGCAGGGATGCATTATTTGGGCAACACCGACGGTTCAAAAAGAATTGGTTGATCCTAATTTACCGCAAGCCAAAAAATGGATGGTTTTGCCAAAACTGAAACGCCAAGGAAAGAGCGTCTTTTTCATGCAGTATACTGGCCATCAAAAACTAGAAATTGATGGTGTTAAAACAGATGTGACGCAATCCGTCTTTAATGGAAGTTTGAAGGAATGGAACGAACGATTTGGCACGGAATAGTAATGAAATGTTTAAAATAAAAAACAAGCCCAGATGTTACTTTGGCTTGTTTTGATTGAAACATAATTAGTCTGGTTGCGGTACGGTAATGGTGTAAGTCTGATCGTCAGCGTCATCAATTAATTTGACTGGACGCTGTTCATTTGCTTGAATCGTAATGTGGTAGCCAAACTTGTCAATATAAATTAGTTGTTGACTATCAATCAATTCTACAGTTGTAGGAATATCGTGATTATCAATTGATAATTTTAATTCAGGTGTAATTTCCAATTTGTGAATACGGTCACGTTCGGGATCATAATACTCCCAAGTTCCAGCATAAAAAATGGGTAGCGAGGTAGGATGGGTGGTTTTTGAACGGCCAAATCCTAATGTACTAGTTAATCCAGCAACTAATCCTGCACCGAATAATAAAATGTTATGTCGTTTCATTTTGCTCGTTCCTTCCCCCTGAAAATAAAATCAATTGACCCCATCATCAATTCCGTTTCTTTCATTATACAATACAATTAACAAATATTCTTTTACATTTATGTAAAATACATTGATAAACTGATAAAATGTAATTATAAGTCAAGTAGGAGGTCAAACATGCTTAAACTGGGGATTATCGGCACTAATTGGATCACGGATCAATTTTTAGAAGCCGCAAATATTACAAAACAGTGGCAATTGACAACAATTTATTCCCGAACTAAACAACGAGCTCAGGAATATAGTGAAAAGTTTCACGCTCAAGAATTTTTTACTGATATTGATGAATTTTTCAACAGTGGAGTGTTTGATGTTGTTTATATTGCTTCACCAAACAGTTTACACTATCAATATGCACGGCAGGCAATCGAAAACGATAAACACGTTATCGTTGAGAAGCCGGCATTTACTAACCCAGATGAATTTGCCCAAATAGAAGCATTATTGCAGGCTCATCCACAAGTTCGGCTAGTTGAAGCAGCGCGGCATATTCATACGCCGATGTTTGCTGCTGTAAAAAAACAAGTAGCATCCATGAATCAAATTCAAGGAGCTACATTGACGTATATGAAGTACTCCTCACGATATGACCAAGTGTTGGCCGGAAAAACACCCAATGTTTTTTCATTAGAATTTGCTGGTGGTGCATTGCAGGACTTAGGTGTATACCCTGTTTATACTGCGGTGGCTTTGTTCGGTGAACCCAACAGTGTTGTATACTTTCCAACTATGATTGCTACTAAAGCTGATGGTAAGGGAGTTGCTATTTTGCGTTATGACGATTTTGAAGTTACGTTGAATTTTGGCAAAACATCCAATTCACACCTTGAGTCTGAAGTCTACGGACTTAAGGATACACTAGTAATGGACAACCCAGCAGAGCTTACTAAGGCAGTTTATTATGACGAGCGGCAACAAAAACATCATTTAGAAGCTCCAGTAGCAGATAATTCAATGGTGGGAGAACTACAAGATTTTGCATCATTATTGGCTAATCCAGATGATGAAGAGCAGTTAAATAAATACCAAGCATGGTTTAAGTTGAGCCGACAAGTAAATTCATTATTGTATACGTTGCGTCAATCAGCAGGAATAGAATTTCCGGCAGATAATCGATAGGGTGGGGTAGTTAATGATTGATATTTTTAAGCAACATTTTAAGGAACGTGGTTTTAAGGAACCGACAGCAATCCAAACTGCAGTTCATGAAGCAATGGCCAATGATAAGTCTGTTCTGGGAATCGCACCAACGGGGTCAGGTAAGACGATCGCATTCACATTACCAATTCTACCTAAAGTGATGGCAAAACAAGGAATTCAAGTTTTAGTGTTATCACCATCACAAGAATTGGCAGTTCAAACCACCAAAGTAATGCGTGAATGGGCGCAACTATTGAATTTAAAGGTTATGTCACTAACTGGTGGAGCAAATATGCGACGCCAAATTGACAAGCTTAAAAGCCACCCGGAAATCCTGGTGGGCACACCTGGACGAGTACTTCATTTATTGGAAACTAAGCACTTAAAGCTGAGTAATTTACAAACAATGATTATTGACGAAGCCGATGATATGCTGCAAGACAGTACTTTAGCGGTAATTGAAGACATTGAGCGTGCTACGCCGATTACCACACAGTTAGGCTTTTTTTCAGCAACTAAAACACCAGTACTAGATGGATTAAATTATATGTTTGGCCGAGACATTATTGAATACGATGTACGAGATGAAGACCATTCACAGGGACTGGTTCGTCATGGACAAATGCAAATTGGTAGTCATCAGCGTGGTGAAATGCTACGTCGCTTTAGTCACATTAAGGACTTTCGGGCACTAGTATTTTTTAATCAAACCAAAACAATGATGCATGTTGCTAGTCAATTGAAACACGATCATGTCGCTGCAGCAGTGCTTGGTGGACAACAACGGCAAACTGAACGAGAAAAAGCATTACGAATGTTTCGCAATCGGCAGTTAAAGTTTCTTTTAACAACAGATGTGGCGGCACGAGGGTTAGATATCGTCAAACTGCCAGCTGTAATTAACTTTGAATTACCGACAGAGGCAGTTACGTACGTTCATCGTGTTGGTCGAACTGGGCGTCAAGGAGAGCCAGGATTAGTAGTTAATTTTGGTAATGATCATGACTTACGTGATCTGAAAAAACTACTTGCGGATCAAAAATATGAATTGAAGCCAATCTACTTTGCGCATAATCAATTGGTTGATGAACGACCAAAACAAGGTGAACAACAAGAACGAGTTGAAAATGTTCAAGAAAAGGTTCATCGCGTAGTTCGTAAAGAACAATTGAGTGATGAACATGTAAATATTGGAAAGAGTGTCAGTAAAACGATTGATGTTGCAAAAGATCAACCAACCAAGGCTAAGCGTCACAAAAAGAACAGACACAACAAGAATAAAGGAATTCGATTGAAGCATCGCCACCAGACTGAAGAAAAAAAGTAGTCGATGTAATCTAAAAAATGCCACTCATACTTTTACTTTACAGGGATTTGAATTAATGAGAAAATAATTCTTGTTTTGTTCCTATAGCATAATTGGATAGTGCGTCCGCCTCCTAAGCGGTTGATTTCGGTTCAAATCCGAATGGGAACATAGTGAATCAAATTTAATAGATTGTAAAAGAACACCACTTATTTACTGATTAAATAAGTGGTGTTCTTGTTTTGTATGAGAGTGCTATTAATTATATATTTTGAGTATATTGTTACTTACAACTATCGTATTAAAAAATATTTGTTGTATACAATTGACTCTAATTACAGCATTTAGTAATTATCTTGATTTTTCCAGCGATTATTTTTGGAAGGCAATAACATTAAGATAAAGAACCAAATACCACCGATCAGTGGAATGATTTGAATGAAAATCCACCAGCCGGAACGGTCAGTATCGTGCAGACGGCGAATGGAAACTGAAAGTGTTGCAATCCAAACAATAATCGCGACAATGTTTCTGACTGAGGCAACACCTAAGTCGTGCCAAGTGTATATTTCAGAAATCGGGTGGCCCAGACTTCCCTGAATAATAGCAACGATGATAACACCTAAAACCCAGTTGATGATTGCAGGCCACCAATAATCTGGTCGATTAGCTGTACCAGAAAAATTAAAAATATTATTCCAAAACTTTTTATATGAGTTCATCAATGTACTTCACTCCTAGCCTAATTTTGATTGTGGATAGTTACTTTTAATAACTTCCATATTTTAATTCTACCATTAATATTTAACGAATCGTAATGATTAGCTTTATCTAGAATCATAATTTGAGCAATAAAAAAGGATCATTAAATGATCCGAGTGATGCTAGTTGTTATTATGTGCAAATTGATCCATAAACTTAGTGATTTTGGTCAATTCTTCGGTTGTGATTTGGGAATTAAGATGGGTGGCTAACACCCGTGCTGTACGTTCCACGTTTGTGATATCTAGACGTTCATCTAATAGTTCACTTAGAGTTACATCAAAGTACTCTGCAATTTTACTTAATGCAGCAATTCGCGGGGTTTTTAAGCCAGTTTCCCAGTTACTGATTTCTTGTTTTGAAAAATCAAGTGCTTCAGCCAAAGCTTTTTGTGTCAAATTACGGTTATTACGAAGTTCTGCAATCTTTAGAGCTAATGCAGGTTTATTTTCTCTTGCCAGTGTCCTTACCTCTTTCTTAATTGTACATTTACTATTAATCATCCATGCTTGCGATAAAAAATGCAAGGCGATTAACAAATACTCATAGACTTCTAATTGATGGCGTTATCAATCTAATGGTTTACCAATCTTTTGAGCGTTAATTGAACAGTTTTACTGTTTTAGTCAGATTTATTGTAGATTAGCGATGGTGAATTAAGTGCTAATTTAAATGCAAAGTAGTAAAATAATATTAAGAAAATATTAAGAAATCAAGAGAGGTGAATTGAATGGCAGTACCGCACAAAATTATGATGATTTTTGGCACGCGTCCTGGGGCAATTAAAATGGCGCCAATTATTACTGAGATGCGCAGTCTGCCAGATCAATTTGACCCAATAGTTGTGGTTACGGCCCAGCACAGACGGCTGTTAGATCAGGTTTTGAATTTTTTTGCGATTGAACCGGACTTTGACCTTAATACAATGCAACCACGTGAAAGCTTAAGTGAACGGACTAGTAAAATGCTCCACCATTTGGACAACGTTATTAATGCGGCCCAACCTGATATGATTTTGGTGGTAGGGGATGCCTCGACGACTCTAGCTGCTGGTTTAGCTGGCTTTTATCATAAAATTCCAATTGGTCATGTCGAAGCTGGGTTACGGACGTATGATAAGTACGCTCCGTTCCCAGAAGAGGCTAATCGGCAGCTTACTGATGTGTTGAGTGACCTGTATTTTGCTCCCACGACCCTGAGTCGGGATAATTTATTGGCCGAACGGCATTCAGCTAGCAATATCTTTGTTACTGGTAATACGTCTATTGATGCGCTTAAATATACGGTCAGGTCAGACTATCATCATCCAACCCTAGATAAAATTCCTGCCAATCATCGAATTTTATTACTAACCATGCAACGGCGCGAAAACTTGGGGACACCAATGCGACGAGTTTTTCACGCTGTCAGAGATATTGTTGAAACTAATTCAGATGTTGATTTAATTTATCCGGTTCATCCTAATCCAGATGTAGTTGCGATGGCGAACGATTTATTGGGAGACCGTGACCGAATTCACTTGGTTGATCCGTTAGATGTGCTAGATTTTCATAATTTTGCAGCGCGTAGTACGCTAATTTTAACAGACTCAGGTGGTGTGCAAGAAGAAGCACCAGCACTAGATAAGCCCGTGCTAGTACTGAGAAATAAAACAGAACGCCCTGAAGGAGTGACAGCTGGAACTGTGCGGTTAGTTGGTACCTTTCCAGAAGAAATTCAGCGAGCTGCGTTCGAATTGCTAAACGACAATCGCGAGTATAAAAAAATGGCACATGCACCAAATCCGTTTGGGGATGGCAATGCGGCCAAGAGAATATTACAAGTTATTCAGGATTACTTTGATAATAAAGAAAAACAGACAGAATAAAAATAACAATGCTCTTACCAAATTGGTAAGTCCATTGTTATTTTTTTACCGTTTTGAAAATATACCACTTAGAAAAGATATAATTAACTACAATTACAATAACGTTATCAATCACTTTGACTAAAATAGCATTCCAGTTGAGTAGTGAAATACCGATGTACATGATGACTACATCAATAATGAGAGTTAGCGCACGGAAAAAATAAAATTCAAAGAATTCAATAATAAATGCCTTTATAGTGGTGTAGTGTGAGGAAAACACCCACACTTTATTGGTTAGATAGGCAACGAGTACCGATAAAAACCAGGCAATTACGTTGGCTAATTGATAGTTCCAGTGAATGGCATCAAGGCCAGCAAATACGCCAATGTTAACCAATGTGGTAACACCACCAAAAAAAATGTAGGCAATCACCGATTGATATTTTTTAAAAAGAGCAAGCATATGGACCTCCAAAATAGAGTGCGAACCAGGACGGTTAGATATTGTCTTATCCCTAAGCGTCTGCCATGGTGAGCAAGATTAATCAACAGTACCAGCCTTAGCCACTAAGTTACCAACAAATTTAGTCAGTGTCTTAATATCGTCAGTATCTGGTTCTAAGTCAATTTTTACCGGATCAGCCCCACGTGTAGCGCCGGTTTTATCAAAAGCAGCCGCAAATTTATCAACGGCCACGTTGTAGTCATCTAAATAAAATGTGTCACCAGAACCGGCAACACCATATATCTTGCCGTCGAGATCCATTTCTTGTAGGTCTTCATAAAAATCTAAGCCTTCTTCAGGCAAAGCACCCTCATCGTACGTATAAGGGCAGACAACACAGATATCAACACCTTCAAAATCACTTGGATCTGCTTGCGTAATTTCAACTTCTTCAACATCTACGTTGAGGTCTTCAAAGGCTTCGGTAACGATGTCTGCCACGTCTTCGTTATTTCCAGTGATGGTCGCAAAAACTACTAGTGCGCTGGCCATAATAATTCCTTCTTTCGTTTCAAATTCAACCATCACAGTATACCAGATAAACACAAAAAAATAATTCTTAACTTAAAGATAGTTAAGAATTATTTGGAAATCAATGTGATAGTTGATAATTAATTGATCATGTTTCCTGCATTTGGATCATTATTAACTTTATTGTTGTAACTATCGCTAGGATCGTTTTGCATCATATTCTTTGCTTCCTCATACGCAGAACTAGATGAACTTGCTGAATCGCCAGCATGAGGATCATTGTTAACTTTATTATTGTAACTGTCATTTGGGTCATTTTGCATCATATTTTTAGATGATTCATAAGTGGCAGAACTACTTTGACTATATGTTTTCGCATCAGTAGCTTTAACGGGAGATGGTACCACGGAAGTACTTGATGGTACGACACTATTACTTTGGTTTGTATTTGAAGTAGAATTTGTTTTAGCGATTTGCGAACTAGAAACTTGTGAAGCTGAATAATTGTCAGAAGATTTAGTATTAACACTGGCGCAAGCCGCCAGAGATAATACAAGAACAAGCAAGGTACTGAGTCTTAAGATACGTTTCATGATAAGCACCCCTTTCATCCAAAAATGTAACATTTCTGTAACATTTTCTTCACCTTTATTATAATTCATTAGCAATAAAAAAACACAAATTTTGTACGGAAATTAGTTATATTTTGGTAAAGAAATCATCGAGGTTTGCATGGTCACAAAAGCTCGGCTTTTATCGCAGATTGAAGACTTTATGCGTGACTGTTTACACTTTGAGTTCTAAATAATGAACAAAATCAATTCTAGTAGTATAATAGTCGAGTACAGAAATTCAGTCGAAGGAGTTCCATATTAAATGATTAGTTTAAAGTCACCACGAGAAATTGAAGCAATGAAAAAGTCTGGTGCGATTATTGCGGGAATGCACATTGGCTTGCGTGACATTATTAAGCCAGGTATTTCCAGCTGGGAAATCGAAGAATTTGGTCGTCATTACATTGAGAGTCATGGGGGGATTGCTGAGCAGATTGGCTTTGAGGGTTATAAGTATGCTACTTGTGTCAGCATTAATGATGAAATCTGTCATGGCTTTCCACGTAAAGGCCTAATTCTAAAAAATGGTGACTTGGTTAAAGTTGATACTGTAGTCAGCCTAGATGGGGCTTTCAGTGATTCTTGCTGGAGTTACGTTGTTGGTGAAGCCAGTCCCGAAGTTAAGAAGTTAATGGCAGTAACTCATAAGGCTTTATATTTAGGGATTGACCAATGCGTGATTGGCAACCGAATTGGTGATATTGGCGCTGTTATTCAAGATTATGTTGAAGACCAAATGGGTTATGGTGATGTTCGTGAGTTTGTGGGGCATGGAATTGGACCTACGATGCATGAAGATCCTAATGTGCCACATTATGGCGAAGCTGGTCACGGGGTACGACTACGTGAAGGGATGACAATCACAGTTGAACCAATGGTGAATGTTGGTACATGGAAAGCTGATACTAGTGATCCAGACGGCTGGCTAGCAAAAACGGCCGATGGTAGTTTGAGCTGCCAATATGAACATACACTTGCAATTACAAAAAATGGTCCTCAGATTTTAACATCTCAAGATCCAGAATTTGATGCTAAGTATCTATTCTAAGTTGTGAATAAAGGCGTTAAAAAAAGGGAATTCATCTTAAAAATACCACGCACATGGGTAAATTTTATCTACGTGCGTGGTATTTTTGTTTGGATTGGACTTGTTTTTTGCGTTTGCCGAACACGTTTGGTCTATGAAAAAAATCACAAAAGACGTTTTTGTACCCAAATTGGTATCAGTACCAAGCTTCGTGTATAATCAAAAAGAGATTAATTAATGATATAACTTGAAAGGAACAAGCTATGAGACAGTCTGCATTCAACAAAGTGAGCATTTTCTTTAAAGTGTTCTTCAGACATTATGGTATGGCAGAAGTTTCATCATCGGCCATTGTACTGGCGTATTACTCATTATTATCGATTTTTCCAGCTGTCATTATGGTTGGAAATATCTTGCCATTAGTGGGGCTGAATGCTAACACTGTTTTAAACTACCTATCAACGGCTATGCCAAGTACTGTTTATAGTTTTATCAAGCCATTAATTTCAGACTTTTTGCGCAATGGAAGTGGCGGATTGCTGTCAATCGGTGCAATTGTGACATTATGGTCAACTAGTCAGGCTGTTGCAGCATTTCAACGAAGTGTCAACCGAGCATATGGGGTGGCCCATAACCAAAATGCGATTGTTAATCGAGTAGTGTCGTTCGTTTGGATGATTGTAGTAATTGCGATTATGGCGGCCATAATTGTTTTTTTTAGTATTGGTCAGCTATTATTAGAGCAGTTACAACCAATTATTCATATTGACATGAGCTTAATTAGCTTTGTGGCATCAATTAAATGGCCGGTCACTTTTGCCGGATTGTTTATCATGTTGTGCTTGCTGTACTACTTTGTGCCCAATGCAAAGGTTAAGCTAAGATATGTATTGGCAGGATCGCTGTTGGCCACATTTCTATGGATGATGTTGTCACAAGTGTTTTCATTGTACACACATTTGTTTGCACGAACAGTAACCTCTTACAAAACGGTTGGGGTATTTATTGTGCTCATGATTTGGTTGGATTTGTCGGGGATGATTGTTATGATCGGTGCGACGTTAAACGCCACCGTTCAGACGTTGTTTGAAGGAAAAATTGATGAAAAGTCGCGGCCGTTGGAACATGTCATGCGGCGGATTAAACGTAGCAACAAATAAACCCCACTTCAATTAAGAAGTGGGGCATGTTAGTTACACGGCAGGAGTTGTTTCTTCTGCGGTATAGACAGGTGTAACGGTTGTTTCAACATACTTACCAGAAACTGGTTGGGCATAGATCTTTTCGCCGTTAGAAACGAACAGATCGAGAGCAGCCAATTGATCCATGGTATTTTTAACAGTCTTCGCGTCTAGATTATCATTAGCATATGCTAACTTTAAGGTATGCGCTTTTCCCAGACTGCCTTTAAATGTTAAGTTAAGTGATTTCATATTTTATTCATCCTTTCGAAATTAGGTTTACTTAGGGTCTAGTTGATGTGAAACAGTAACAATGGCATTGTCGAATTTATCTGGTGAGATGGTTTCCAGCAATGCACCGAGTTGTTGAATTTGTTCATCATTTGCATCTTCAGGCAAGTGACTGAAAGTACGAGCGATCCCTTTTTCGTGGCCTGCACCCACCATCATTAATTGCACTTTAGCGTTGGTAAATGTTCGAATCATATTAAAAACTCCTTTTAGTTTATTTGGTAAGTTGCGGCCGCGCCTTACCTCGTTAATAACGAAATGGAGACAGAAAAGTAAACCAAACGAGAAAAACTATTTCCAAAGCAACTATCCAGGCATATAATCATTGTTGATGTGTCAGCTATTAAGGAGCAAGTAATGACCAAAAAAATCACTAAAATTGAAACACAGAAACGACCAGGGCGCTATAACATTTACTTGGAGCAAAAATACGCTTTTTCCGTTAGTGAAAGTGTATTGATTAACTTCCAGCTTGCAAAAGATATGGAAATTGATGATCAGCTTCAAAAAATGATTCTGGCTGATGATGACGTGGCGAAAGCCTACAATAAAGCACTAAATTATTTAGCGCACCAACTTCGTGCTGAGAGTGAAGTGATTACAAAACTCAAAGAGTTGGAATTAGACGATGGTGTGATTGACGAAGTCATGCAAAAACTCCGTGAGCAAAAATTGATAGATGATCAAAACTATGCGGAAAGCTATGTCAGAACGATCATGCTGACATCAGATAAGGGGCCGAGTGTAATTCGGCAAAATCTACGTCAGAAAAAAATTGGTGAAAATTTGATTGATCGAGCCTTGGAACAATATCCGGACGATAAATTGCTTGAAAATGGGACCAAATTAGCAACTAAGCAATTGAAACACTATCATCATTTCCCAGTCAAAGTGCGTCTTCAAAAGGTACGTCAGTCAATGATGACTAAGGGATTTAAGGGTGATTTAATCACTAAAGTTTTGGATAATATTACCATTGAAGATGATCCGGATGAAGAGTGGGAAGATTTGGATGTTCAAGCACAGAAAATCTGGCATCGAAATCGAAAATATGACCTTCGTGAACGAACAATGCGGACAAAGCGAAGCTTGTTTGGGAAGGGGTATCAGATGGAACAAATTAATCGGTGGATCGAAGAACAATCTACAAATCATTAAATATTAATCTATTGGAGAGTTATGATTTTGAGAAATTTAAAAATTTTTTTAGGTAAGAAAAATATTGATGTTCTAATAATTTTATCTGCAATTGCAATAGTTATAATGTTACCCCAGATATATAATCATGCCATAATTCTTGGCGGTGATACACTTTTTCATATGAATAGATTTTATGAAACGTATCAGCAAATTAAGACTGGAAATTATAGTTATTTTCAATCACTATATGGATTTAGTGGGTCTGCAAGAATAGTAAATGCGTTATATGGTCCTTATTTGGCATATCTGATGGGTTTTCTATTATTAATACTTAAAAGCTGGTTTAAATTTCAAATTGTAACGGGCTTTTTTTTACTTTTTATTTCAGGATTTACAATGTTTGAATTGGCAAGAAAAGTTTTGATAGAAAAGCCAATCGCACTCGTAATGTCGGCTATGTACATGTGTACCCCATGGGTTGCAAGTGGATCTTTCACTGCTGTTGGGGCGTCACTATTTCCACTAGTGGTAATGGCTGGTGTTTCTATGTTAGATGATAATAATTCAGTATCGATCATTAAACTTTCCTTTTTGATCTCCATTCTAGTTCAAGTGCATATGTTTACCAGCTTTTTAGCTATTTTAGTACTTATACCATTTTTTTTAGTTGGTTTAATCGTAAACAAAAATAAGGTTAAATTAGCATCAAAAGTGATTATATCTGCTATTATTACAATTTTTTTAACTAGTAATGTATGGTCTTCGATGCTGGAAGTTATGGGTAGCAACGAATTGATAACTGTGTTTCCAAGCGAAATGGAAAAATCAGTTATGCATTTTTCTGATATAAAGTTTGGATTGATGGATTATGGAATGTATTCAATTGTTTTTTTGTTCATTTTAATAAGAACTATTATTTTGTGGCGTAAAATCAATGTTTTGGAAAAAACTATTAATTCTGTTGGAATGTTTTTCTTGTTACTATCAACATCCTTTGTTCCTTGGAGATTTCTTGAGCATCATTTTTATTTTCTCCGTTCCTTCGTTCAATTTCCGCATAGGTTTTCGGTAGTTGTTTTTACATCTTTAATATTAGGATTTGGCATTGTTCTTAATGATACTGAAATGTTTAATAAAGTTAAATTTGATAAATATGCAAAAATCATCTGTTTAACATTTTTGTCATTATTAGTGATAAATGCAAATGGAATTTTCGAGTCAGTTTCCCAGTATTGGAACACGGACAAGCCATTTTCATCCGCTGCCATGCCTTTAACGAAAAGCGCGAATACTATTAGAAATGCTTTTAAAAATTCAAAAAATCTCGGGAGCGGGTTTAATTATCTGGCTAAGGTTAATCCAGATTACTTGCCATCAAAAAGAAAGTATATTGCAGATGCAGATTCATACAATCGGTTAAATCCTTATGAACTCTATTATGAACAGATAAGTTTGAATAAAGTAAAACTTAATCGACATATAGCAAAAAACGGCAAGCTAATTGTAAGCTGGGATAATAAAGGAAAAAATAAATTTATACAATTACCTATTTTTAAATATCGTAATAGCAAAATGTACATTAATGGGAAAAGAGCATCAAACAGTAATATTAAGATTTCAAAGATAGGTGCTGTTACGGCTTATTCTCACGTTGGAGACAATAAGTTAGTAACTGAATATAAGTCAAGCAAATTAACAAGATTATTGATGCTTATGAACTATACAAGTTGGGGGATATTTTTGATTGCTGTTTTTTTCATTTATTTGAGAAAAATCGTGAAACACAATAATAAATAATTTTGTTCATTAATTTGTTTAAACTTAAAGTGATTAGTTTATTTAATTAGTGGTTAAACCAATGCTGGCTACTACAATTTTAAATTATAATAGATATAAATTCTTTCTTTGAAAGTGAATATCTTTTATAAAGACATAATATTAAAAATTAAGTCAAATGAAATGAATCTGTAATCATTTATTGCATTATCTTATGATAATATAAAGGTCATAATTAATGTTATAAAAAACAGGAGGAGTAAATGTGAAAGAGGAGATAAATTTTAGTAAAATTAAGTCTTGGTTGAGCTGGTCATCGGTCTCATTAGCTGTAATTTCGCTCGGAATTGGGTTATCAGTGACAGATAATGTTAATGCTGATAGTTATGCCAGTGAAGTTACACCAAGTAGTACTGCAAGTTCCAACAGGAATGTGGGATCTGAAGATAGCGATGTGTCTGCAATAAGCTCTGCCAATGCAACTTCAGTATCATCAGATAATAATGATGTAAGTGCTACTGATCCAGCAAATTCTAGCAACACTGACTCATCTCAAAATATTCCTTTGAATAGTGAAACCGAGGTATCTGGTGATTCTACTGATGCGAATACAAATACCAATGATTTAGGAAATGCTAGTGATATTGAAGTTAAAGCTACCAAAGTAGCGGCAGAGAATCAATATGCTATAACTGGGAATGCACAAACAATAACTAGAGTTGACGCAACAGTTTCCCCGGATAAAGATGGTTGGGTTAGTGAGTTTGGAATATCGTATTTTTATAAAAATGGAGAAAAAGCGAATGGATATCTAAACGATGGATCCAATTGGTATTTATTTAAAGATGGTATTCGACAAAGTGACGTGCAAAAGTGGGCTGGAACATTCTATTATTTCAACCATAATACGTATTTACGTGTTGATAATGCCTATGTTAAGTCTAACTGGGGTAGTTATTATTTATTTGGATCCGATGGGCGTATTCAAACAGGCGTACAAAAATGGGCAGGCAGTTATTACTATTTTGATAAAAAGACCTATTTAAAAAGAGTTAATGCCTATTTAAAGTCACAGTGGGGAGATTATTATCTATTTGGATCCGATGGACGTATTCAAACGGATGTACAAAAGTGGGCAGGTACTTATTATTATTTTGATCATCATACTTTTTTACGCGTTGATAATAAATATGTAAAATCAAATTGGGGTAATTGGTATCTTTTTAAATCAAATGGACGAATTGCATCTGGATGGTTCAAATATGGCTATTCAAGCTATTATTTTAATCCAAGGACTTACTTATTACAGAAAGTTGTTTCTAGCAAAGTCAATGGCGGAGTCGATGGATGGACAATTGGAGATCCAATGAGACCGAGAGTAACTGCAGTTGATATTGCTTCGTACCAATCAGGCTTAACTCAAGCTAATTATAATACTTTAAAATCGCTTGGTGTGAAAACCGTGATTGTTAAATTAACAGAAGGAACAACTTACAATAATCCTTACGCAGCTACTCAAATAAAAAAAGCTCAGAATGCTGGGTTGAATGTAGCTGTTTATGATTATACTAAGTTTAACAGTACGAGTTCTGCAGCTAGTGAAGCAAAGTATATGGTTACATATTTAAAAAAGTATGGTATTTCTAAAGATGTAACGATTATTGCCGATATGGAGGATACTGCTACATATAGCAGCAGTTGCGCTAAAAATTTGAATCAATTTTGGTCAACATTAAATTCAAGTGGGTATACTAACCATGTTGTTTATACCTACGTTTCATATAAGTATCGTGATGCTGTGGTTTCTACTGTCGGAAAGGGTAAAACATGGATAGCTCAGTACCCTTATTCTCCGCTGGTCAATACAAGTTGGAATAGCTCTTATGGTGCATGGCAAGTTAGTTCTCAAGCGTATATGCCAGGTTACGGTAGCAATATAGATGTTTCAGTTGATTATAATGGACTCTTAGCTAATATGTAGGATCTATAAAAGCGACAAACTGCAATCAGCAGTTGTCGCTTTTAATTATAATTACGTAAATTATGTAGAGACTGGTTTATAACCTTGTACTTAAAATGATATATTTTTAAATTATGCATGTTCTAATTAACGGCTTTAAAATATATTTTTAGTTACATGCATAATGGTCATTTATTTGACTATTTTGAGATTTTAATTGTCCAAAAAATAAATTCATTATATTTTAAGATATAGTTCGAATATTCACATTTAGAAGATCGTATCTACCTTAAGTTTAATTTAAAGCTAAATTTAAAAAAATTAACTTTTTAAATGTTTTGTTTACTGGTATCATGGAACTCGAGCGTTTAATTTTGAGAGGTATGCTTAGAATGAAAAAGTTATCAATTATTGTACCGTGTTTTAATGAGGAAGAAACTATTCCCATTTTTTTTGAAACAATTGATAAAATTATTAACAGTATGAATGATGTCGTTGCGGAATACTTGTTTATTGATGATGGATCTAGTGACCGGACTATAAATGAGATTCACAAACTCAATATGGAGCATCCAGCCGAAGTTCACTTTGTTTCGTTTTCTCGGAATTTTGGTAAGGAGTCGGCCTTATATGCTGGGCTAAAAGAAGCATCAGGAGATTATATAGTTGTAATGGATGTTGATTTGCAGGATCCTCCAGAACTATTACCTAAAATGTATGAATATTTGAAAAATGAAGAGTTTGATTGTGTAGGTACGCGTCGAACGAACCGAGAGGGAGAGCCGCCAATTAGATCTTTCTTTGCTAATCAATTCTACAAATTAATTAATTCAATTTCCAGTACTAATATTGTAAATGGTGCGAGAGATTACAGAATGATGACACGTCAAATGGTTAATGCTATATTATCGGTTACTGAATATAATCGTTTCTCAAAGGGGATTTTTAGCTGGGTTGGTTTTAAAACTAAATTTATTGAGTATCATAATATAGAAAGAGTAGCTGGAAATACTAGTTGGTCTTTTTGGAAACTGTTCAAGTATTCTCTTGATGGAATAATGGACTTTTCTGAGGTTCCATTGTCAATCGCTTCGTGGACTGGAGTCCTCTCGTTTATTAGCGCGGTAATAGGGTTAATATTTATCGTAATTAGGGCTATTATGGTACCCGCAAGTAGTGTATCTGGGTGGGCATCATTGACATGTATAGTTCTATTAATTGGAGGCTTACAATTGTTGTGTTTGGGTATTGTTGGAAAATATATAGGTAAGATTTATTTACAAAGTAAAAATCGCCCTATTTATATAGTGAAGGAAAAGAAATAATTGGAATTAAGGATGCTGAATGTGAAAATTGATAGTGAAAAGTTAAATAAGCAATTTGTCTATATTATCATAAAAAGGATATTTGATTTTTGTGCTTCTTTAGTAGGTTTAATTTGTTTGAGCCCATTATTTTTGATTTTAGCAGTATTAATAAAATTAGATGACCCAAAAGGTCCAGTCTTTTATTCACAAACAAGAGTTGGTAAAAGTAGTGTTAAATTTAGAATGTTTAAATTCAGGTCGATGGTAACTAATGCTGATGAGATTCGACAGAGTTTAATTAGTCAAAATGAAGTTGGTGGTCCGATGTTTAAATTAAAACATGATCCGCGTATTACTAGAGTAGGACGAATAATTAGAAAATATAGTCTTGATGAGCTTCCCCAATTAATAAATGTTGTTAATGGAACAATGAGCTTAGTTGGCCCACGTCCGCCTTTAGTTTCGGAAGCTGAAAAATATTCATCGTTTGATGATCAAAGATTATTGGTAAAGCCTGGCTGCACAGGAATGTGGCAGGTTGGTGGAAGAAATGATGTGGACTTTGATGAAATGGTAAGGCTTGATCTTGACTATATTTCGCATAGATCAGTATGGCTGGATTTAAAAATCATTTTTAAGACAGTTTTTATTATGATTAAACCTAATGGTGCATATTAAAATGGAAATAAGAGAAAATAGGTTAAATAAATTTATCAATGATATTTCTCAGTTGAAAATAAATTCAAGAAATATCTACCTTGTTGCTTTTACTCTATACTTAAGTGTTGCTTTTTTGAAGACTACCATGGTCACTGATTACTTATCGACCCATCTATTAAATTACGGTGCGTACTTGGCAATGAGTATCCTTTTTTTTAAGTGGATGTTTTTTTCTAGATTCACTAAGTGGCAACTAATCTTAGAAGCTCTTATTTTTTTATTTTCTGGAATATCATGGATCAAATCTGGAGATCCTTTAGCGTTTTATATGACGACACTTGTAATAACTGCTAAAGGTTTAGATTTTGAGGAAATTTTGAAATGGTATGTCATACTAGCAACAATAATACTTGTATTAATTGTTTTGTTGTCAGAGTTAGATGTAATTAGGAATCTTTCATATCTGAGAATGGGGCATATTAGATATGCTTTTGGAATAGTCTATCCAACTGATTTTGCTTCGCATGTATTTTATCTTTTGCTAGCATATTGTTATTTGTGGTTCCATTCACTAAATTATAAACATTATTTGATATTGTTTATAATCGCTGGGTTGATTTACTATTTTACCAACGCAAGGTTAGATACTATCTTAATTCTAGCAATTATTCCGACTATGATTATTGCTAGAAAAAAACAGTATACTAATTTTGATTCACATGGTATTTTAAATTATAGTTGGATGACTACTGGGATCATAGCATATTTAGCCATTATGGTTTCTGTATTTTACAGCACAAATGGGCCATTAGTGTTAATTAATAAATTAATATCTTCCAGGATTTCGCTAAGTCATAGTGGCTTTATAGATTATGGAGTTTCTGTTGTTGGGCAGGCAGTTAAGGAATATGGGTGGGGAGGAGCCAAAGGCTTTCGTAATTTTAACGTTGGCGGTCAACTTCATCAGTACTTTATGCTTGATTCATCCTTTATTAGATTATTGTTGATTTATGGAATTGTTTTATTTTTATTGATCATTACTGCTGTTTCATATACGGCACTTAGGGCAATTAAAATAGGGAACTTTGCGTTGGTTGCGGTTTTATTTTTGGTAGCTTTAAGCTGTTTAATAGACCAACATATGCTGGAATTGGCTTACAATCCCTTTTATATTTCAATTTACGCAAGTGTTGAAACTGCATCATATTTAGATAAGAGAGTAGGAATAACATCATGAATCATTCATACACATTAATGGATTTTTTTAAATTAGTTTTAAAGCACGTTATAACTATAATTGTTTTTGCACTTATTTTTGGAGTATTACTGGGAGGATATGCTAAGCTAAAACAAACAACAACTTATAGCGCTCGTAGATCTATGGTTATTGGCCATAATGTTGATAAAGTTAATGCTAGAGATAAGAACTCGCGTGTTTTAGCCGATATGCAGATGTTAAATACTTATGCTAAAGTTGCAAATGATCAATCGGTTTATACTAAAGCAAAAAATATTCTAGCGCATAAATACAATTTAAAAATGAGTACAAATGAAATTATGAAGTCGGTCAAGGTTAGTACAGAGCCACAGACTCTTATTTTAAACGTTGAGGCATCCAGCAAAACTGAAAAGAAGGTTACAAAAGTTGTAAATGCAACAAGTATTGCAATTAAGGATGAATTACCAAATTTAGTTGATAATCCTGGAAAAATTAAGTTATTATCTCCTGCAGTGAATTCTGATTTAAAAAGTAAAACAGGTCCCTCAGCAAAAAAATATACAGTGCTCGGATTGGCAACAGGATTATTTGTTGGATTAGTAGTTGTCTTTGGGCGATATACAATTTTGGATACAAATGAATCTAAAAGTAAGTAGGGTGGTTACCATATGGATGTTAAAATTTTAGTTGCAGCGCATAAACCGTATAAAATGCCTAGTGATAAACAATTATATTTGCCAATATATGTTGGTAAGGATTTACATTCCGGTAATGAAATTGATGGATATATAGGTGATAATACTGGAGACAATATTTCTAGTAAAAATGGTTCTTTTAATGAGTTGACAGCAATTTATTGGGCGTGGAAAAATTTGAAGGCTGATGCTATAGGACTCGACCATTATAGGCGATATATGAGTATGACAAAGAAAAAAGATATTAATACAACTCTGAACAGAAGTCAGATTGATGAACTATTTAAAAATCATGATATTATTCTTCCAAAGAAAAGAAACTATTACATTCAATCTAATTACAACCACTATATTCATGCCCATCATAAGGAACCGCTTGATATGGCAGCTAAAATAATTCAAGAGAAATATCCTGAATATTTGGGATCTTTTGAAAAGATTATGAAGAAAAAATCTGCACATATGTTCAATATGTTTCTTATGAAGAGGGCTAAATTTGATGAGTATTGTGACTGGATGTTTGATATTTTATTTGAATTAGAAAATAAAACAGATGTAACTTCTTATTCTAAGTATGAACAGAGAGTGTATGGATTTGTAAGTGAACTATTATTAGATGTATGGTTGGACAAAAATAAATTTAGTTATTATGAAGTTAATTTTGTTCATATGGAAAGTCAGCACTGGATTAAAAAAGGTATTTCATTTTTGACTAGAATCTTAAAGAAACCTGAAAACTAATACATTGAGGTAAACTTTAGATGAATGAATTAATTAGTGTTATCATTCCTGTATATAATGTAAAAAAATTTTTACAACAGATAATAAATGATCTAGAAAATCAAAATTTTGATAATTTTGAAGTTTTGTTGATCGATGATGGATCTACGGATGGTAGTGGATCGTTATGTGAAAATATTTGTAAAAAGTCACCATTATCTATACACGTAGTTCATCAAAAAAATCAAGGATTGTCTTCTGCAAGGAATACAGGAATCAATCTGGCCGTTGGAAAATATTTCACATTTATTGATCCTGACGATAGAATTGCTCCTAATTTTTTGTCTTATTTAATTAAACTAATAGAAAAATCTGATTGTTTAATGTCTGCATGTTCTCACTTGATAGTCAGAGGTAATAGAAGAAGTTTAGGCGTTGATAATGCCACTAATTATGAAGTTGTTTCTGCATATAGGTTCATCGAGGGACTTTTATATCACAGAAGATTTGATACTTCGGCATGGGCTAAAATGTTTCACAGAAGTTTATTTGAGACAATTAAATTTCCGGAAGGAAAATTATATGAAGATTTAGCTACTATCTACAAATTAGTTATTAAAGCACAGAATGTATGTGTTGGTAATGAAGCAAACTATTTTTATTTGATTAGAGATGAATCAATTACGAATACCACTTTTTCTGATAAACAACTGGATTTTATTGATGTTACTCAACGGATGAAAACTGAAGTTGACCGTGTTTTTCCAACCTTGTCAGATGCTACTGCTGAGAGACTCACGTTTTCATATATAAGTACGCTGACTAAGACTTTTAATAGTGTTGAAAATTCCGAATTAAATGATGTACAGCGGAAATTAGTTGCGTTCATAAATAAAAATAAAAAAAGCATTCTAAATAATCACATGAGCATGTTAAGAGATAGATTAAGTGTGTATCTTTTAACATTTTTTGGATTATTTGGCTTTCGGCTATTGTGGAATTTATACGAGCGTGTTAGGAGAATTTTATGATGAAAATTGACATAGTACTACCATGGGTGAATGGTGAAGATAGATCGTGGTTAGAAAAAAAGAATCAATACAGAATTAAAAACGATGATGAAATTGAAGGTGAAGAAACGCTAGAAGAATTAAATGGGGTGGAAAAGTATCGTGATTCTGGCACATTAAAATATGTGTTAAGATCGATTTTTAAATTTGCACCTTGGGTTAATCATATTTATTTGATAACTGATCATCAGATTCCAGATTGGATTAACGTGAAATATCCATTAATAACAATTGTAAATCATGAGGATTTTATTCCAACTCAGTGGTTACCAACATTTAGTTCTAATGCAATTATTTTAAATAGTTTTAGAATTAAAAATTTAAGTGAACATTTTATTTTATTTAATGATGACATGATTTTAAATGACCAAGTTGAGCCAGGTAATTTTTTTACTAAAAAGGGTTTACCGGTAGATATTGGTATCTACTCTGTTATTCCTAGCTTTGAAGATTTTTCACATATGATTTTAAACAACACTATTGTTATCAACAAATATTTTAATAAGTGGTCTGGAATAAGGGCAAATTTTTTTAGTTTTTTTAACGTTAAGTATGGAAGGAGTTTATTGCGTTCTTTTTTAGCACTTCCTTGGCATGGTATAACTGGATTCTATAATCCACATATGCCAATATCTTACTTAAAAAGTTCGTTTGAAATAGTGTGGGAATATGAAGAGAAATGGTTGTCAGAGACATCTTCTCATAAATTTAGGGCAAGTTCAGATTTAACTGATTGGGTTGTTAGATATTGGCAATTACAGTCCGGAAAGTTCAAAGCAGGATCAATTAATTTTGGTAAATATTATTTACAAACCCAGACACATGAAATCATTAAGGACTTGAACGATAGTAAGCATAAAATTATTTGCATTAATGATACGCCAATGACTAAAAACGGAGAGATTGATACAAAAATAAAATATGCGTTAGAGAGCAAATTTGATTTTAAATCAAAATTTGAAAAGTAGGCATATTTCGGTTATGTATACATAAACGAATAGAATAGGTGAAATTATGCAAAGTAATAAAGTTTGTGCTGTTGTAGTGACTTATAATAAATTAGATCTTTTAAAAAAATGCGTTAGTCAGTTATATTCACAAACATTTCCACTTTCACATTTAGTAGTGGTTGATAATGCCAGTACTGATGGCACACAAGATTATTTAAACCAAATAGCAAGTTCTTATAATAACATTGTTACAGTTTTTTTAGATAATAATATAGGTGGCGCGGGTGGCTTTAATGCTGGGTTAAAAGAGTATGTAGAGTTAAATGATGATTTTGTTGTGATACTTGATGATGATTCAATATTAGAAAATAATTGTATTGAAAGCTTTATGAATAAAAAAAATAGTTTGCCAGAATTTGGATTTCTCTGTAGTAATGTTAGATGGAAAGATGGCACAGCTTGCTTAATGAATGTTCCTAAGGTCTCTGAAGGAAAATGGAGTGACTACATTGAGAATGGAATTGTTAAAATTGATACATGTTCGTTTGTTTCAGTTTTTATTCCAAAGGATGTTGTAGTTAAAGTTGGATTTCCAATTACTGAATTTTTTATTTGGGGTGATGATTTGGAATATACGGACCGAATTAATCGTTGTTTCAAAGAAAGAGAAAATTATTTAATTGCTTCAAGTAAAGTTATTCATGAAATGAAAGAAAATATTAATGTTGATATAATTAATGATTCTGAGGATAGATTACAAAGGTACTATTATAGATATCGTAACCTTAACTACGTCAGTCGTAAGCAAGGGTTGAAAGCTAGTTTAAAGTATATTATAAAGTCACTTTTAACGGTTTTTAAAATATTTAGAAGCGACTCTCAGCACAAGGTTAAACGTTGTGGTATCTTAATAAGAGGATTATTTCGTGGATTTGTTTTTAATCCAGAAATAGAAGTTGTTGATAAATAGAATCAGTTGTTTGGGGGTAAGAATAGTGAATAATTATGATTATTTAGTGGTTGGATCCGGATTATTTGGTGCGACATTTGCTTATGAGGCTGCTAAGCGTGGCAAAAAGATCAAAGTAATTGAAAAACGTGATCATATTGCTGGCAACATTTACACAAAGGAAGTTAGCGGCATCCAAGTACACGAATATGGTGCACACATATTTCACACAAGCAATGAAGAAATTTGGAATTATATTAATCAGTTTGCTAAATTCAACCGATATACTAATAGTCCAGTAGCTAACTTTCATGGTGAGATATATAACATGCCATTTAATATGAATACGTTTAATAAAATGTGGGGAGTAGTTACACCTGCTGAAGCTCATGCTAAAATTGAGGAGCAACGTAAAGAAATGGCCGGCAAGGAGCCAACCAACCTTGAAGAACAGGCTATTTCTTTGATTGGGCGTGACATTTATGAAAAATTAGTTAAAGGTTATACGGAAAAGCAGTGGGGACAAAAGGCTACCGATTTGCCTGCTTTTATTATTCGACGTTTACCGGTACGACTAACTTATGATAATAATTATTTCAATGATACTTATCAAGGAATTCCAATTGGCGGATACACGCAAATTGTTGAAAAAATGTTAAAAAGTGACCTCATTGATGTTGAAACAGGTATTGATTTTTTTGACCGCAAGGATGAATATTTACAGGAATATCCCAAGGTGATTTTTACTGGAATGATAGATCAATTCTTTGACTATCAGCTGGGCGAGCTAGAGTATAGAAGCTTACGTTTTGAGACTGAAGAGCTTAATATTAATAACTATCAAGGTAATGCAGTTGTTAACTATACAGATGATGATACACCGTATACACGTATTATTGAGCATAAGCACTTTGAGTTTGGTCAAGGTGATAAAAATAAAACAATTGTTACACGTGAATATCCTCAAGCTTGGCACCGTGGTGATGAGCCTTATTATCCCGTTAATAATACTTTAAATAATGGATTGTACAAAAAATATAATAAATTGGCTGCTCAAGTTCCTAATGTGGTATTTGGTGGACGGCTAGGTCAGTATCGCTATTACGATATGCACCAGGTAATTCACGCAGCATTAACTACTGTTCTACGGGAGTTTAGTGATAAATAAATTATGAAAGTTATAAAAAATTATCTTTATAATATGAGTTATCAAATTTTAGTTCTACTTGCTCCGTTGATAACAGTCCCTTATGTAGCACGTGTTTTGGGGTCACATGGAGTTGGTGTAAATTCTTATACTAATTCTTGGATTACATTTTTTCTTTTGCTGGGACAGATGGGAATTGCATTATATGGTAATCGAGAAATTGCATACCATAGGGATAATAAGTTAGATAGATCTAAAATTTTTTGGGAAATAGAAATTCTACAAGCACTGACAATTATGTTTGCCTATGTGGTTTTTTTGATTTTTCTTTTTAGGTTCAGCCATGCACAACGACCTTTTTTCTTAATTCAATCACTTTTGATTGTTGCAGGAGGGTTGGACGTGTCTTGGTATTTTATGGGAATGGAAGATTTTAAAAAAACAGTTTTAAGAAATGCTGTAATTAAAATTGTTTCCATTGCTCTTATTTTTGCTTTGGTCAAAGGACCAGATGATTTAGGAAGATACATTCTTTTGTTGGGTATGTCTCAAGTTGTTGGGAACCTAACTCTTTGGCCCTATCTTAAAGAGAGTGTTCAATTTATTAAAATTAGCATTCTAAGACCTTTTAAACACTTTTATCCTGCACTATTATTGTTTATTCCAACAATAACCACACAGGTTTATCTGGTGGTTAATCGCATTATGTTGGGGCGACTTGATAGCATTATTGCTGCTGGACAATTTGATTATGCAGATAAGATAACTAAGCTAGTTTTAGCTGTAGTTACTGCCACAGGATCCGTAATGTTACCACATATTGCACATAAGTTTGCGGATGGTGACGTCCGAGGAATACGGCAAAGTTTATATAATTCATTTGATTTTGTTACGGCACTAGCCGTACCTATGATGTTTGGATTAGCGGCTATTTCGACTAGCTTTGCACCTTGGTTTTTGGGAAATGAGTTTGCTCCAACTGCAAAAATTATGTTTATTGAATCTCCAGCTATTGTTTTAATTGCATGGAGTAATGTAACTGGAACCCAATATTTAATGCCAGTAAATCGTGTTAAGGAGTTTACAGCATCGGTGGCTGTTGGAGCTGCTGTGAATATTGTTTGCAATCTATTCTTAATTGAGGTTTTTGGTGCTAATGGAGCTGCATTGGCAACTGTTATTTCTGAATTCGTAGTTACAGCATTGCAGATTTATTTTATCCGAACAACAATACGAAGACGACAGTTATTTAAGTATACATGGAAGTATATTGTGAGTGGTGGGGTGATGTTTATTGTGGTATATCGATTAAATAGTATGATGCACATGAATTTAACTAACTTAATAATTCAAGTTATAATTGGTTCGATTATTTATATAATCTGTATTTTTTTTACTGGAGCGCCGATTATTGCCCAACTAAAAAATTTTGTTAGTAAAAAATAAATCTATCCGTATCCAGCTAGTAAAAAATATTTGATTAATAATATTTTCGGTTGTAAATAAATGCTAGGAGTATTAAAGAATGTATAAACATAGAATTAGCTCGATTTTTTGTATCATAGTTACTTTAATCATTTTTTTGTTAATTTTATTAACGTTACAATCAAATCCATTTGCTCAAATAATGCCATATCATGATTCATCAATGTTTCTATATTTTGGAAGCGGAATCGAACACGGTCTGGTTCCTTATACAGATATGTTGGATCATAAAGGTCCAATATTATTTATGATTAATTTTTTTGCTAATATTATTAATCCGATTTTCTTTAATCACGGATTATTTATTTTCGAAATAATTTTTTTAGTGCTGGATTTTTATTTTCTATATAAAACATCTAAATTATTAATTAATAGTGATCATGTATTTGTCTGTTCTCTTTTTATAATGGCTCCGTTAGTTACCATTACTTTTGGATATGGAAATTATTCTGAAGAGTACGCACTTACTTTCATTATTATAGCCTTGTACCTATTTACAAAACTTTTTTTTCAAAATGGTTCTTTAAGTTCAACTAGTCTTTTTATGATTGGCTTTTTGGGTGCATTAACCTTTTTTATACGACCAAACATGATTATGCTGTGGGTTGTATGTTGTATTGCGTTATTGGTAGCTGGTTTTTTTTCTATAAAAAAGAGTTTGTTAGGTAGACAGACTTTTTGGATTTTTTTAGGTGGACTATGTGTTACGGTTATAGTTGCGGTTTATGGAATTGTTACTAATTCTTTAAAACAAATGATTAGTAGCTCCATCATTTTGAATTTTTCTTATGCTGGATCTTCTTTAAGTGAAAAGTATACGACCGCAAAGTATTTTATTAATGTGCTTTTACATAACAATGTGGGATTTGTAATTGCTTTTTACTTAATATACTTAATTATTGAATATAGAAGCTTTTCACGAAAAGCCAAGGTATATAATCTACTTGTTTTTTTTATAGCTGTTTTAAATTTCCTAACAGTTATACTGTCTGGAAGACAGTATAATCATTACTTGATTACAGAACTTCCATATTTATTTATTTTTTCTCTATTTGCTCTAAATTTTATTTACGAAAAATTAACTAATTTAAAACATTTAAATTTAATTACTATGATTATAATGCTCGCGTTTATTACTCCATTTGTGCAAATATTTAAGCAGGAAATATCATATGTTAATCTGGAAACAAAAAGTAGCTATGAATTTAAGGAAAGCTATTTAAAAGTTTCTTCATACATAGCGAGTAACACCAATAGAAATGATGAAATATACGTACATGCTATAGATGCTAATATTTATCTACAAAGTAAACGTTTTGCAAATTCAAAATTATTTGTTTTACCATCGCTAGATTACACAAAGTATAGTTATCTTTCGTCTTATTTCGAAAGAAAAATGAAGAAGAACCCACCTAAATATATAGCAATTTCGAATATTGTCTATGAATCGGATCATCAAAATAACAAGCGAATGAACAAATTTATGTATACTATACTTAAAAAAAATTTCAATGAAGTAAAAAAATTTAAAAACAACGATATTCTTTTGTTTAAACTTAAGTAACGGTTGGGAGAAGTAAACTCATATGGGAAAAAATAGATTTATATATATTGATATTGCAAATATAATTGCAACTTTTTTTGTGTTGGAACTGCACTCGTCTCAAGCCTTTTTCTATATTAAAAGTGGCACCAATTTGTATTTACAAACAAAACTAATTCAAGTTATATTTATTCCCGCAGTTTTACTTTTTTTTATGATATCAGGGGCAATGTTATTGGATTATCGTAATCGACAGTCTACTTCTATGTTTTTAAGAAAAAGGTTCTTTAGAGTTGTAATTCCGTTTATTTGCTGGAGTATCTTATGGTATGTTTTTGATATTTTTTGGACAGCTAATCCTGGCCCAATGAGACATACTGATCCCAGTGTAGTTGATTTTATACAAGGCATGATTTTAAATAATATTAATAATATTTTTTGGTTTTTTTATGTCATAATTGCTTTATATCTAGTTACACCAATTTTTTCCCAATTGGCAATTGCAAAAAAAATAATCTTTTATTTGCGATAGTTTGTGTTTATTTTATAGTGAATGGTGTTTTATTGTATTTTAATGGACTTTTTAATATTAATATTGACTTGTCTAACGTTTCGCAACCGTTGTTGAGTTCTTCGTATTTGGGCTACTTTTTAATTGGATACTTGATTCATAAAAACTATTTCGGTATTAAACAGGAAAATTGGTTTATGGTTATGGGATTAATTGCTTTGATTATTTGTGTAGTGTCAGCATTAATTTGGCCTGATGTAAAAATAACCTCAACCACAGGAGCGACAGTTTTTTTATATTCAGTTGGATTGTTAGTTGGTATTAAAAGATTTGCTAATAAAATTAGTTTTAATATATTGTGGACAAAAGTATTAGCAATGATTGCAGGCACTAATTTAGGAGTTTATTTAGTTCACCCTTTTTTTATTAAACTGTTCGATAAACTATTTTCTATTAATGAAAATGACTGGTTTCATATTTATATTTTTCCTTTTTTGATTTATGCTGTATGTATTGTATTTACGTTAGTATGTAAAAAAATACCAATCATAAAGAATATTTTCCCTTAGAAATACTTACGTTGAACTGAGTAAAGTAAAGATCAAATATAGAATAAGCCACCTTCAATCGATAATTCAATTGTTGAAACGCTATTGAAATATAAATGTAACTATAATGTCTTTTTTAAGTGCTATCATAATAATGATAAAGTTTAATTTTTATTTAATTTTAGGAGATAGCATGGACATTAATAAATCTAATAATTTGAGAGCATATAAATACTATTTAATCGCTGGAGTTACTTTATTTAGTTTAAGCATTTCCGGAGTAGTTAGTGCTGATCAAAAACAGATTGGTGATTCGGATAGCACTAGTACAACAGTAATTTCAGAAAAAAACACTGCTAGTAACACAAATGCAAAAAGTATTGGTTTTGGAGATTCAGATGAAACTGCTGTTTCTAATGCTTCTGATGCAATAATATCAGAAAGTAATAATAGTAACGATAATAGTGAGTCTGGCAGTAGTGATCAGTCAAGTAGTACTGCAGTAAATGAGTCCGATTTGGGAGATACTGATGCTGAAACTCTTGAAAATAATGAAACTGCAGCTAAAGAAGGATATATGAGCTCTAAACAGCCACAAGTGATTGATCGAATTAGTGCTGAGAGTACACCACGGGTAAATGCTTTGAGTGGTTGGAAAGACGACTCTGGAATTAATTATTTTTATAAAAATGGCGAAAAAGCGAATGGCTATTTAAATGATGGAAGTCACTGGTATTTGTTTAAAAATGGGATAAGGCAATCTGACGTCCAGAAATGGGCCGGAACCTATTATTATTTTGATCATAGTTCTTATGTGCGAGTAGATAATCGATATGTAAAATCAAATTGGGGTGATTGGTACTTATTTGGCAAAGATGGTCGAATAATGACAGATGTCCAGAAATGGGCCGGGACCTATTACTATTTCAATCATAAGACTTATTTACGTGCAGATAATAGCTATGCCAAGTCAAATTGGGGATCTTATTATTTATTTGGCAAAGATGGTCGCATTTTAACTGGTGTCCAGAAATGGGCAGGTAGTTATTATTATTTTGATTCTTCTTCTTATTTAAAGAAAACAAATATTAAAATTAATGGGTATACTTTTAATAAGAGCGGGATAATGGTAAGTGGCGTTGTGAGGAGTAAACAATCAACGTATTATGTGGATCAACATAATGGTATGATTGAATCGTATACCAGTTATGTTTCTGGTTCGAATTTAGCTGCTAAAGAGTGGATTTCTTTACATGAATCAGGTGGATCGTACACTGCACGTAATGGGGTGTGTTATGGGCGATATCAACTTAACTCAAATTACTATTTAAATGGTAACTACTCAGTTGTTAACCAAGAAAAAGCTGCCGATGGTTATGTTTCAGGTCGATATGGTTCTTGGGTAAATGCAAAAAAGTTCTGGTTAGCACATCATTGGTATTAATAAAATATAAACTCTTATGAAATAAACTTTCATAGGATTTTTTTTAGTTTATAATTAAAGCATTAATTGGAAGTTGTAGGAGTAGGAGCTTAAGTAAAATATGAATAAAGAATCTTTTGGTAATTATAGGCTGTTATTTTGGACATTAGAACTACTTGCAATAGCTGCATTAATATTTGTATCAACAAAGATCCAGTTTATTTTTAAACCATTTTTTACATTTATATCTGTAGTTTTTGTTCCACTGATCATTGCAGGTTTTCTTTTTTACATGTTGAATCCATTAGTAAAGATGATGACAAAATTAAAAATTGGAAAGTTCAGATTAAATCGTTCATTTGCCAGTTTGATTGTCGTGTTATTGCTAATCCTTATTATCATCGGAGGAATCGGAGTATTAATTCCGCCGGTTGTTAATGAAATTTCGCAGTTAGTGAAAAGTTTACCGGATGTTGCGTCCAATATGCAAAGTACGCTTTCTGATTTGATTAATAGTACATTTTTGAAGGATATTGACATCAGTACTTACGTGAAAAAAATTGATTCACAGTTAGGAAATTATGCACAGTTATTTTTAGAAGGCCTGTCCAATAGCATTGGCAGTATTATTAGTACAATTACGGATGTTACGGTGGTTGCAATTACTGTTCCGGTGATGCTTTTTTATATGCTAAAGGATGGTCATCGGTTGGTACCTAGTATTCAAAAATTTGCTTCTACAAGGCATGCAGATGAAATTAAGGGTTTGTTGACACGAATGAGTGCAACACTATCATCATATATTTCTGGACAAGTGATAGAGTGTTTGTTCGTTGCAGTGTTTACAACAATTGGGTACTATCTGATTGGTCAGCCGTTAGCACTTGTGCTAGGGATTGTTGCCGGTATGGCCAATATCATTCCATATATCGGACCATATATTGGTATTGCACCCGCATTAATGGTTTCATTAACAATGGCTCCAGAAAAGATCATTTGGGTGATTGTTGTCGTTGTGGTTGTGCAACAGGTTGATGGTAACATCATTTATCCAAACATTATTGGTAAAACTCTTAAAATTCATCCATTAACTATAATCGTGTTATTACTTGCTGCTGGACATATTGCTGGAATTGCTGGAATGATACTTTGTATTCCATTCTATGCAGTTGTACGTACTATGATTCAGTATTTTTGGAGTATTTATCAACTTAGTCGTGATGAGAAAACAGAACAATCAAAAAAAGAAGCCTAAAGGCTTCTTTTTTTGATGTATTCGATTAGTTGGTTAATGTTGCTTCAGCTGTAGATTCGGTAGTTGGACTAGTTTCGTTTGTAGTAGTGGCAGTTGAACTACTGTAGCCTGCTGTACCAGTGGAAGTAGTTCCTGTTGTTCCGCTATATCTGGAGGTAGTAGAAGTTCCAGTTGTACCATAGGTAGATCTACTCCCAGTGGTAGAGCTTGAATAGTTAGATCTGGCAGAGGATGTTGAGCTACTGGTCGATGTTCCGCTACCAGCCTGATTATACGAAGCACCATTTGGCAAGACGAAATCAACATTGTTATAACCATCATAATTAGTTTGCATGTTATAGAGCTTAGTTTCATTATTAGTTACTTTAGTAAATTTAAGTCCTAATGCATGACGAACTAATTTAGAAATACGATTAATCTCTTTTGGAGCTGCAATTTGGAAGGAAGTACCATCAATTGTTGCGTTCTTACCTTCAAAATGATATGTTTTTACGTTCTTCATGGCAGAGTGATAATTAGCGTATAAGGTTGCTACGGCATTTATGGGAACATTAGTCCGCACACCCTTTTTAGCAGCATCTAAGATTGTGTTAATGGCTGTAACGGAGCTGGCAGACTTAAGTTCCTTAATAACAGCCTTGATAATTTGTTGTTGTCGCTTTTGTCGTCCATAATCATTGTTTGGATCATCATAGCGCATCCGTGAATACTTCAGAGCATTAGTACCATTTAAGTGTTGTTTACCTTTTTTGAAATGGTGGCCTTCGTAGTCAAAGGCAAATGGGTTGTTAACATCAACGCCGCCAACTGCGTTAACAACTTTTTCAAGCACTCCCATGTTAACAATGGCATAGTAATCAATTGGCACATTTAATAATTCACTGACAGCTTTTTGTGTTTTCTTAGGACCACCAATTGAGTAGGCAGCGTTAATTTTAACGTAATCAGTTCCCTTAGAGGTACTTAGTTTTACAAGGGTATCGCGAGGAATACTGGTCATTGTAATAGTATCTTTTTTAGGATTAACAGTAACTAACTCAAGTGTATCAGTATTACCACCTGAGTTTCCTCGACCGATAGCACCAGTATCTAATCCCATCAGCAATACTGAAACAGGTTTACCATTTTTCAGTTTTTCACTAATTTTATTATTACCACTACTGAAGATCCCTTCAGCGGCAGAATGAATTTTATAATATTCATAACCGCCAACAGCCACTAATAGCAGCGCAACGATTGCAACAACCCATCTAATCCAGTGCCATTTAGGTTTATTGTTAAGGTGCTTATTATGCCTACTTACTCGAGTTTCTTGATGATCCATTTTAGTCTGCCTCTTAATTTTAGTTTTAACTCTGTCTAAGTTACCAAACTAAGCAGAACAAGTCAATTTGACTTAAATTAATTTAATAAATATATAACAACAATGAGCATTTTTTTGACGAATTGTTTAATAATTATATTAGCGTTATTTAATTCAAAACTGCAGTACCTAAATTTAAGTAAGTCGCAAATATAATCCATATAAGATAAGGAACCAATAGATAACTAGCAAATCGATTAATTTGGCGAGCATATACTATGAGATAACTAACCAAAATATCTAACATAATAATCACTATGAGTCCAATCCAATATGCGTTTCCGGCAAAGAAAATGATGCTCCAAATAAAATTGACGAATAGCTGTAGAGTGAACAAGATTAGTACAGTTTTTTTGATTGGGTTTGATTTACTGGTAATTAAGAAATAGAGACTAATTCCAATTAAAGTATAGAGAATTGGCCACACAATTACAAACGTTGGTGCAGGTGGGGATAATACGGGTTTAGTCAGATCTTCATATTTAGCTGCAATGTCTCCAGCAAATAAAGCGGATAGACTACCAACAAGATTGACACCAATTATGGTGACAATTAATATTATCAGTTTTTTCAGTACCTTTGCGTTCAATTAAATCATCTCCTTTTTCTCAACGTAACGAAATTAAGGACAAATTGACAGAATAATGCCCACTGTGAATTAATACTTCATAGTATTGGCTAATGCGTATTGATCCCTATATCTGTTAGAACGTGGTAAAATTGTTTCAATCTAGTAAAGGGGAGTGATCATAATGACAACCATTATTACGTACGGTACATTTGATTTATTACATAAGGGGCACATTAGATTGCTCCAGCGTGCTGCCGCTTATGGTGATCGATTGATTGTTGGTTTATCTACCGATGAATTCAATGCTAGCAAAGGGAAGCGGGCCTATACAAAGTTTGCCGATCGTAAGATGATGCTCGAAGCGATCAGATATGTTGATATAGTTATTCCAGAAGAGTCCTGGGAACAAAAAGCAAGCGATATAAAAAAATTCAATGTTGATGCCCTTGTAATGGGAAATGACTGGGCTGGCCAGTTTGATGATCTGAGAAAATATACCAAAGTGATTTATTTACCACGAACAGATGGGGTTTCCACTACACAGATTAAAAATGATTTGGAACATGTAGATCAAGAATGACAAAAATGTATAGGATGTAACCTTAGTTACGGCCTATTTATTTGGTTAATTTTGCTGCGATTACTGCATAATCTTTGGTGAAATAACTATTTTTTAGAAAAATTATGTTTATTGGATGACTTATTTTAAACCCTCCAACTGATAGCTGTGTAAGGGTACCATTGGCTAATTCGTTGATTACCAAAGATCGGTACATAAAACTAATCCCAACGTTATTTTTAAGTAACTGAATAATTGCTGTTGGGTTAGCTATTTCAACTTGCCGGTTAAAGTCATCAAGTTGATAATTTTGAGTTGCAAGCCAGTTGGCAAAAATATCTCGTGTACCTGAACCACTTTCTCGAATTAAGAGAGTTTCATTTAGCAAATCAGTAACTGTAAGTTCTTTCTGCGTTGAAATGGTGTTAACAGGGTTAGCAACACCAATAAAATCTTCGTTACGAATGGTAATGGCATCAAATTCATTTTTGTCAAAATTGCCTTCAACAATTCCAAATTCAATTTTACCTTGCCGTAAAGCAGCTAGAACTTGGTCGGTGTTGTCAATTATTGTTTGTATTTTAGTATTGGAAGGTAATAAATTCTTGATTAGCTCGGGCAATAGAAAAATACTTAGTGAGTAGGTTGATCCGATTTTGATAGTCTGTTCATTAGAGTTAGTCTTTAAACGTTGCAGGACGTTTTGGTTTTCTAACGAGACCCTGTCAACGTACTGGACCAGTTGTGTTCCAGCATCCGTTATTTGAATGCGGGGTCCGTTTTTTGTTACTAGTTTAATGTCAAGGTCTTGTTCGAGGCTACTAATTTGTTGTGAAACGGCTGGTTGAGTAATGAACAGCCGTTGAGCCGTTTTAGTATATGAAAGAGTAGTTGCTAGAATGGATAATGTCTTATAACGTCTGTCTAACATGTATGAATCCTCCAAAGTAGATATGTTGATGCATTTTTAGTCAATTATAAGTAAAATTTATTTAATAGCAATAAATTCTAATTTTTACTTATCCCATTAACATGCTACGATAATAGTGCATAAGAATGGAAATGTGGGGAGATAAAATATGAAAATATTACAAACGCGGAGCTTTTATTTGGCAGTACTGTTAACTCTAATTTGTTCCATACTAGGGACATTATTAGGCGGGGTGCCATATTTAAATATCATTGGGGCTCTTGTAATCTCGTTGATTTTGGGAATGTTGATGCAGTTCCATCAACCAACAATCTTACGAGCAAAAGCTGGAATTGGGTTCATTTCGAATAAGTTTTTACGGTTTGGTATTATTTTGTTGGGTTTCAAATTGAACTTAGTTGACTTAGCCCATGCGGGAGTTAAAACAATTTTGTTAGCAGTGGTAATTGTGACTGGAACTATTACCATTGGGTACAATATTGCCCGAAAAATGGGCGTTGATTCGCAATTAGCAATTTTAGCTTCTAGTGGAACCGGAATTTGTGGAGCAGCGGCTGTGATGGGGATTTCTCCACAGATACAGGTTTCAGCCGACAAAGAAGAACAGAAACGAGAAGATGAAGTTTTGGCAGTGGCAATTGTTGCAATATTGGGGACTGTTTTCACAATGATTGAAATTGCAATTAAACCGCTACTGCATATGACACCGACTCAATTTGGGGTGCTGACTGGTGGTTCTCTCCACGAAATTGCTCATGCAGTAGCAGCTGGCGGTTCGGGTGGTCCAATTAGTTTGGATACCGCGATTATTACTAAGCTTTCACGGGTATTAATGTTGGCACCAGCCGCATTAATTATTGGCATTTGGTACCAAAAAAAGATTAACCGTAGTCAGAGCACAGGTCATCAAAAATTGCCCATACCATGGTTTATGTTAGGTTTTATCATTGCCAGTGTAATTGGAACCTTTGTGCCCCTCGGAGCAAGCGTGCTAGCTTGGCTAGTTAAATTAGCTTATTTAGTTCTTGGAATGGCAATGGCAGCCTTGGGGATGAGCGTTAATTTCAACGTCATTTTGCACCGCGGCCGGAATGCGCTATTGGCCGCTACGATCACTTCTGTTATTTTGTTAACTTTTATGATTATTGTTAGTAAAACTTTATTTTAAATTCACTAGTCGACTGTTTTGGCCGGCTTTTTTGGTGCTTTTATAGAAAACATCTTAAAAAGAGGTACTGACACTAGTTTAATCGTGTTTTCCCGTACCCCGTAATAGACTTTACTCCGCCGGTGTATTAAGATAGTAAAGAATGATTTTGGAAAGGGACGAACGAATGAAGACACCAGAACAATTAGCACAGGATGTAAGTAAACGACGCACGTTTGCGATTATTTCTCACCCCGATGCAGGTAAGACAACTATCACAGAACAAATGCTGTTATTCGGTGGTGTGGTCCGCGAAGCAGGGACGGTCAAGGCCAAGAAATCTGGTAATTTTGCTAAATCTGACTGGATGGAAATTGAAAAGAAGCGTGGTATTTCCGTTACTAGTTCGGTAATGCAATTTGATTATCAAGGCAAGCGAATAAATATTTTGGATACTCCTGGACATGAGGATTTCTCTGAAGACACCTACCGGACATTAATGGCTGTGGACTCTGCAGTCATGGTAATTGATGGAGCTAAAGGAATCGAACCACAAACTAAGAAACTATTCCAAATTTGTAAAATGCGTGGAATTCCTATTTTTACATTCATCAATAAGTTTGACCGTGATGCAAGGGAACCCCTTGATTTATTATCAGAATTGGAAGATGTTTTAAAAATTGAAACTTACCCAATGAACTGGCCAATCGGAATGGGACGAGGATTGCAAGGACTATATGATCGGTATAACCAGCGCGTTGTGTTGGCTCATCCAGTCAATCCTGAAAATCCATATATTCCATTAGATGAGCAAGGACAAATTTCAGCAGACAACCCATTACGAGAAGATAGCATTTGGCAGGATACGTTGGATGAAGTAGAGCTTTTAGAAGCTGCTGGCAATGAATTTGACGAAACAAAGGTAGCAACCGGTGACATGACACCAGTATTTTTTGGCTCGGCACTTACCAATTTTGGAGTACAAACTTTCTTAGAAACATATCTCAAATATGCACCAGCACCAAGTAGTCACCAAACAACGGACGATCAAACCGTCGAGCCATTAAATCCTGAATTCTCTGGTTTTATTTTCAAAATTCAAGCTAATATGAATCCTAATCATCGTGATCGAATTGCATTTGTGCGAATCTGTTCAGGAGAGTTTGATCGGGGAATGGATGTAACATTGCAACGAACTGGTAAGGCGGTAAGATTATCTAACTCTACTCAGTTCATGGCTGATACTCGTGAAGTGGTTGATACGGCAGTTGCAGGAGACATCATCGGGTTATACGATACAGGGAATTTCCAAATTGGAGATTCAATTTATAATGGTAAGCAAAGTATCCAATTCGAAAAGCTACCACAATTTACTCCCGAATTATTTGTGCACGTTGCCGCTAAAAATGTGATGAAGCAAAAATCATTTCATAAGGGAATAGACCAACTGGTACAAGAAGGAGCCGTGCAATTATATCAAAACTATACAACTGGCGACTACATCCTTGGCGCTGTCGGTCAACTTCAATTTGAAGTGTTCCAATTCAGAATGCAAAATGAATATAATTCAGAAGTAGTGATGGAACCACTGGGCCATAAGATTGCCCGTTGGATTGATCCAGAGCAATTGGATGAAAAAATGGCATCATCAAGAAATATCTTGGTAAAAGACAGACAAGGTGAGCCATTGTTCTTGTTTGAAAATAAGTTTGCGGAAAACTGGTTTAAGGGAAAATATCCGGATATTAAGTTAACGGCTAAACTATAAAACAGAGCGCAAATGAGGACGTTAAGATACCGTAGGCTAAGACTATAAAAGCAAGGGAGAGTTCGAACTATGAACTCTCCCTTGCTTTTATAGTCTTAGCCCTAGGTCTCTGTCCTCATTTGCGCGTTTCAGCAAGTAAAGAAACGATGTTTTAAGACGCTCCTCGTAATTAAATAAGTTCTAGTAAATCATATTTAATGGTAAAAAGCGATAACGTCCAAATCAGGTTAGCGCCACTTACTATTCTAAGAGGATCGTTTGTTCCCAAAAATTAATTGACGTAAATTAAGTTGCATAATCAAAATGGCAACGACGATCAATACACCACCAATTAATAAATGTGCTGTGAACGGTTCGAAACCAAACAGTACAGAAAAGAAGCTACCAAACATTGATTCTGTCATTAATATTAGACCGGCAGGAGTTGGATCGGTAAATTTTTGCCCGACAATTTGCATGGTTTGTGCACCAAATGATGCAAAGATACCTAAGATAATAATTGGGCCAATGGCGGCTTGCCAATTAATGCTAGTGTAAGATCCGCGTTCAAACAATAATGACCAAATTAAGCCAGCGATTCCTTGAATGGCACCGAGCATGAAAGCAACAATCCAAGGACTGGAATCAGTGGCAGTGTAACCGAAATAAACAATCTGAAGAGCATAAAAAAATGAAGAGATAATTGTCAGGAAATCACCAATTTTTAATTGAAAACCAACGCCAAAAATATTAGTTAAAAACATCATGCCTAAGATGCATAATGCAATGGCAGGATAACTTTTTAGTTCAGGTTTGTGATGAAACATAATCCATACCACAAAGGGAACAAGCACCACATAAATTGCTGTCAGGAATGCATTGTTGCCGGGAGTGGTGTATTTTAAACCAATCGTCTGAATTTGATATCCCACAAAGTTAATTAATCCCGCCATTAGTCCAATCCGAAAATCGAGACGTGACATTTTATTAATTGTTTTATGAAAAAATAAATAGGCAAGAGATGCAAAAATTAAGCCACGAAATGCATTAATCAATCCAGCTGGCATCTGAGCATTGGTTGCTTGTTTGACAACAATGTAGCTTGCGCCCCAGATAATCGCAGTGAACAACAAGAGCAAGTTGGCCTGGATCTTTGATAATTTCATTTAGTCCCCTCCCATGAAAATATACCAACTCACTATAACATGTGAGTAGTTTAAAGCCTACAAAAAAAGCTAAATCCGTTAACAAACAGATTTAGCTTTAGCTGTTCGTGCGTTACGCACCAGTTTTAACATAAGTACCGTTAACAAAGCCTCGTTTGTTGATTTCATACCAGACAACGCCATCAGAATTGGTGGCCTTACCAGTTATTGAAATCGTAGTATCATGTTCTAACTCATTAATGATTTTTCCGTATGGTTGGTCGTAAACTTGAATCATTTTGTTGGGAATGTAGTCAATGCGACCAGGCATATTATTTAATGGTGTTACGACTAATTCTTGTTCTTCTGATTTAGGCATTCGGTCGGAATAAGGATTTTTTGAAATGGACATCTGACGATATTCAACCCACTGATCAGGCCCGATTTCATACCAGAACTTACCGTTTGAGGTTGCGACACGTTTAAAGGCATGTAAAATAGTTCCAGCAGGATAAGTTGTGTTACGTGGTAGTCCGTTGACCATATCATAAACCATAGTAGGAGAACTAAGTTTTAAAAACATATCATGAACTTCCTGCACTTCAGCCCAATCCTTACGACGATAATACATTCGAATTGTATGGGGCTGATCATCAAATGTTCCGGTATAATCGGAATCTGCTTCAACAAATTTAAAGTTGTGAAATTTAACCTGAGTGGCAGTATAATGTTGGCCAATTAAGCCACGTAATAATTGTGGTAATTGAATGTTTGCTTTGGTGTCAATGTCAATATAGTAAACCCATACTGGAACACCGCTTCGAAAAGATTCTGTCAATTTAAATCACTCCATAGTTGCGTCTTGTATGGTTTCATTATAACCCTTTGAGCTATAACCGTCATTCATGTTGCCAAATGAACATAGTTATTTTCCAAAACTTAAGATAAAATGTATACTATCGGTATGAAAAAAGTGCGAGCTGGGGTGCCAAGATGATGTAGGATAAACTGGTGACGGCGATTTAAAGGTCTGGATTTTAGACTTTTTGCTTACCGTTACCAGCTTACCCTTAACCATCTGCCCCAGTGAGCACGTCTAAAAAATAACGGAGGCATTCCCATGCGACAACGTTCAACGTATCGACTAAGCATTTTAGGGATTCTTACAGCAATTATTGTATTACAAGATTTTATCCCTATGTTGGGTAACATTCCAATTGGTCCATTAAGTTTAACAACATTACACATTACGGTAATTGTGGCAGCAATTGTATTAGGGCCAGTTGATGGCGCAATTGTTGGTGGTGTGTGGGGCGTACTGACTTGGGTACGAGCATTCACATTTCCTAGTAGCCCATTGGCACCGTTAGTGTTTGTTAATCCATTAGTTTCAGTAGTACCCAGAATTTTTATCGGTTTGTTTGCCGGATGGACGTTCATGTTGTTAGCAAAATGGATGCATTCAAAGGCAGCGCCAATGGTAATTGCTTCAATAATAGGGGCACTAACTAACACGGTTTTAGTATTGGGATTTATTTACTTGTTTTACCATACACCAGCTGTGGCAAAAGCTTATGGAGTAAACGTTGATAACTTATTTAAAGCTTTGTCAGCAATCTTTGTCACTAATGGAATTGCTGAAATTATATTGGCTGCAATTATTGCGCCGTTAATTGCGCTACCGTTGCGAAAACTAAATCATGGTAAATGAAAGATTTTAACATAAAAAGCACAACATTAAAATGTTGCCAGTTCTATCTTCTGGTGCACATTTAGATCAGTTACTAAAAATGGTCGTTCGGAGAAAAGCTATTTTCCGAACGACCATTTTTTACTTATGTGGATATCACAATCATTTTTATTTAATTTGTTTTTGCGCCCAATGCGATGAATATTGCTTTCCTGCAGTTAAATCGTACTGTATCAAACGATAATCTTGCAAAGTTTGTTTTTGCTTTTTTGTGAGTGAAGATGATTTTACTTTTTTTCCAGACTGAGAAATAAATATATTTGCCCCATTTACACTATTCGTTTGTGACTGACTAGGATCAATAGTCATTGCTGGTAAATCATCAGTTACTGTAGTAATTAAAGCGTAATAAGGAGTTACTTTAGTGTTGCTAGACTCTAAGGCAAGCGCTGAAAATGAATAAGGACTAACATATTTATTAACTTTTGTTGCTTTATGAGTTTTATTACTATAAATAAAATAATCTGTCTCGTGAAGCTTAATACCATATTTTTTCATAGAATCTTTGTCATATAAAGCAGCTAAATGATCTCCGTACCAGACCATAGTAACAGGATGCTTGATTTTATCAAGTTTTGCAATTAATTTTTCTAGTGATTTATCAGTGTAGTTGAGTCCTTTAGAATACGTTTGTACGCTTTGTTTTTGTTTTTTTGAAATTGCCTTGCCAGTTACATTATATCTTTTACTGTTATTGTAATAGTTGTTATATGGCATATGGTTTTGCATTGTAGATAATTGAATAAATTGTGACCCACTGTCTTTTGCCTTTATAGTTTTTAGTGCTTGCTCGTATGCTGATGTATCAGATATATAAGGGCTTTTTTCAATTTTATTTTGATATGATAATTTGTGACTACTTCCTTGGTAAAAAAATTTATCAAAACCAAATTTTTTGAAGACATTTATTCTATTATAAAGGCTAGCATTATATGGATGTATAGCTTCACTTTCGCTAAACAGATTAGTAAAATTAGGCGATATGTCTTGTTGGGGAACTAACTGAGTGTATGGGGTTGCCAAGGTTGATGATAAATTACTTATAGAGAGACCAGTTAGCGACTGCCATTCCATATTTGCAGTCCCACCACCATAACCAGTACTTAACATTAACCCTGAATTATAATTATTCTTTAAACTTAATAAATATGGAATTGGGTTTGGCGAAACTTTCAGATTTGGCACTCTATTTGGGTTGCTGAAGCTTTCGCTTAGAACAAACATAAACGTTTGGTTAGTTAACTTATTTTTTCGTGTTTTATTAATTGTAATGGCCTTATGGTTGTATTTACGCATTATTTCATTGATTTTAGTTTTTGAATATCCATTTGGTTTTTCCATAATTGTGGTATCCATACTTTGTATGAATTGTATCATTGGCCCATTATTTCTGGCTTCGCGACCTTGATCGATTGTACTAAATTTTACATTGAAACCAACCATTATAATGTTCGGTAGGCTTTTAAAATGATATACAAAAAAAGATCCAGAAAAAAATATTATTGGTAAAATAACCATTAACATTCGCTTTTTGAGACTGTTTATATGATACATGCTATCGAAATGGTGTTGTAGAATGAATCCAGTGATTGCCAAAATCAGAATAGCAATTAATACGATAAAAATCGTAAATGGATTAACCATTTTTAATAAATCATCAACTGCAGTTAACATTGCTAAATCAGAAGGTAGGATCGGTTCTTGGCGTAGTCTTATTTTTAAAAATTCAGCAACAGTTACGATTGATGAAAATCCAAGTATAATTGTCAGGGAATACCAATAGCGATTGATAATACCATAAATAAATATAAATAAAACATAAACTATAATGGTGTTTAAAAGTAGCTGTTGCGAAGATAACTTGATAATGTTTTTGAAAATGGATACTTTAAATGGAGTATACAAAAGTGTTATTACTAATATTTGAATATACGATATAATATAACCGAGTACAGCAATTAGTATTGTTCGCCAATTTTCTTTAAGTATTTTTGTTAATATCTGGGGTGAATTGGATAACGAATTAATATCTTTTATCGTAGTGCGCGTGATAATTCGGCTAAAAAATGAAATACGAGATATCCAAGAAATAAATAAAGTCGTTAAAACTGTAATAGCTAGAATAGAAAACGATAAAAGCAACAGTGCAAGTAACCATTTTTTGCTGCTAAAATTATAGTTCAAGTGAAAATTTGTTGTTAATTGATAATTTATTACTGGGACTTGAGTTATGAAATACGAAGTCAATATAAACCAGTTGATTGATGGATTATTTTTAAAAGGTATTTTTAACTTTAGATTTGACTCAATAAATATACCAAAAATAAGAACGCTAAGAATAAATATTGGCATTGAATAGTTCGCATATAATTTATTTTGAAAGTTAGTAGCTGGTTGAGATATAATAAAAAATTTTAGTAAAAATGGAAGTATTAGTATAAAGATAAAAGATAGAAATACTTTTATCTTTTTGCTTATGTTCTCTAAAAAATTAGATTCCTGCAATAAAATCCCAAATAAAAATAAGACTCCGACCCAAACAAAACTAATTCCGGAATCAATTCCCCAAATTGGTTTTCCAAATAGAAAAGGAATGATAATAAAAAACCAGACAATAGGAACTGAAGTTATAATTTGATACAAACATATAAAAGCACGTTCGAAAAAAGTAAAATTTATTCGGAGGTGTTTTTA
>NZ_BJDM01000006.1 GCF_005405145.1 Paucilactobacillus kaifaensis
CGATTGCCTAATCGGAAGCAAAATGACTTTTTAGAATCTGCTTTTATTTAATTGTCTCAAAAAATAGTTGCAGTTCCAATCGTACCTTTTGTTTTATTGTTGTGTGTAGGTTGCTGCGGTTGAACACGCGTTTAGTCATTCAAAATCGTGGTACGATTCGAACTATGAATCATACCTTTTGTTTTATTGTTGTGTGCAGATTTCTGCGGTTGAACACGCGTTTAGTCATTCAAAATCGCGGTACGATTCGAACTATGAATCGTACCTTTTGTTTTACCGTTGTGTGCAGGTTACTGGGATTGAACACGCGTTTAGTAAATCAATGAGACAAAAAATTATGACTTTGGATGTATTTCGTTGATTTTAGGTTGTGATAAGATTTTACAATCTGTCAAACAATAAAAAAGATAAGCCTCATAACAAAAAAATAAGTATTGAAATATAGTTCACAAACTGATATAACGGAGTTGTAGTAAGCGTTTTCTTTTAAGGAAGGGACATGATTTGATGAAAATTAAAGCAGCAGTTGTTGATGAGAAGGGCGCCGATTTCAAAATTAAGGATGATGTTGAACTTGCGCCAATGCAAGATGACGATATTCAAGTCAAAATGGTAGCTAGTGGAATCTGTCACTCTGATGAAGCACTTCGTAAGGGCGATGCGGAGATTGGTTATCCAATTGTTTTAGGCCATGAAGGTTCTGGAATTGTCGAAAAAGTAGGCGCTCACGTCCAAAACTTTGTTCCTGGTGACCATGTAGTACTTTCATTTTATGCATGTGGCAATTGTGAAAACTGTCTGAAAGGTGTACCCACACAATGCTTACACTACGGTGAAAATAACTTATCAGGAGTGCGTCCTGATAAGAGTGCTCATTTTACTGAAGATGGTCATGATGTTTGTGATATGTTTGATCAATCTTCATTTACTACCACAACAATTGTGAGAGAACGAAATGCGGTTAAGGTTCCGAATGATTTGGATCTACGTAAATTAGGTCCATTGGGTTGTGGCTATGTGACTGGCAGTGGTACTGTGTTGAACACATTAAAGCCACGCCCAGGTCAAACAATTGCAGTGTTTGGTACTGGTGCTGTTGGCTTAGCCGCAATGATGGCTGGCAAGATTTCTGGTTGTACTACTGTTATTGCAGTTGACATTAACGATGATCGCCTGAAGTTAGCTAAAGAATTAGGCGCAACTCAGGTTGTCAATAGTAAGAATGAAGACGCTGTTTCTGCCATTAAAAAGCTAACTAACGGTTATGGAGTCAATTTTGCAGTTGATACAACTGGCGTTACTGCCGTAATGGAGGCTTCAATTAAAGCTCTTGCTCAAGGCGGAGTTTCTGCATGTATTGCGGTCACACCTCACCATATTGATCTCGATACATGGAATGATTTATGTGTTGATGATAAATCAGTGATTGGCGTTAACATGGGTGATTCAATCCCACAAATTGATATTCCACGATTGATTGAATTTTATCGGCAGGGAATGTTTGATTTTGACAAGACTGAAAAGTTCTACAAGTTTGATGAAATCAATCAGGCCAATGCGGACTCCATTAGTGGTAAAACCATTAAGCCTGTGTTAGTAATTGATGAAAGTTATCAATTTTAAATTTAAGTTTAAATTTAAGGAATCAATAATCAAAAACGGCAGCCGATGGGCTGTCGCTTTTTTGATTCGTGTGTTTACAGTTGTATACTAGTAAGGTAACTAAACAAATGAAAGAAGCATGATAATGTCCATTCAACATCGAGAAACGATTCCTGAAAATATTGAGGTTTTTGGCGCTCACGTTAATAATTTGAAGAATTTAAACGTTAAAATTCCGTTAAATGCTTTTGTCGCTATTACAGGCCGGTCCGGTTCAGGTAAATCATCACTAGCAATGGGGGTCTTGTATGCTGAGGGTGCAAGGCGTTATTTAGATTCACTTTCAACCTATACTCGCCGAAGAATTGGTCAGGTAGGCAAAGCTGCAGTTGATCAAGTTAAATACCTACCATCGGCATTGGCTTTAAGACAGCGTCCAACAGTTCCAAGTGTCAGATCGACAGTTGGAACAATGACTGAGAGCTTGAATGTTTTACGACTGATCTTTTCACGGTTAGGATCACATCGATGTCCAAATGGTCATCAGGTACCACCGACATTAACGGTTGCGGAGAATATGGGCGAAGTGGTTTGTCCAGTATGTCATGTAAAATTTACAGCGTTTGGAGCCGAGGACTTTGCGTTTAATTCGCAAGGGGCTTGTCCTGATTGTAATGGCACTGGTAAAGTGCGACAGATCATGGCTGAGCGATTAATTCCAGATCAAACCAAAACTTTACGTGAAGGGGCAGTGGCATCTTGGCGGTTACCCGGACGAAACTTCATGATTTATGTTGCTCAACAGATTGGAATTCCAATTGATACACCATTTAATGAATTGAGTAGTGCGGATCAAACACAAGTATGGCACGGTGAAAAAAAACAGTACGCAATTAATATTCCATCTAAAACAGGCAAGATTTTTCATATGGATAACGCTCAGTTTGAAAATGCATATGCGGCAGTAGAAGATAGTTTGGCTACAACTACTAACGAGCGTGCTATTCAACGGCTTAATCGATTTTATTCATTTGCCACCTGTCCGACTTGTCATGGTAATCGCTTTAAACCGGCTCTTTTGACCACAAAATTGGCAGGTTTGGATATTGCACAAGTAAGTCAAATGACAGTTGCAGAACTAAAAAAATTCAGTCAAGAAATTTTAAATTGGTTGCCTACTGAAATGAGTTCCATCGGTAAAAATTTAGTTGGCGAACTGACCGATAGCTTGCAACCCATCCTTGATCTTGGTTTGGATTATTTAACACTTGATCGCGCGGGTGAAACATTATCAACTGGTGAATTACAACGAATTCAACTAGGTAGAACGCTAAGAAGTGAAACAACGGGAGTGCTTTATGTTTTAGATGAACCGTCTATTGGATTACATCCAGCTAACGTAGCTGGCTTAATTAAAGTTTTACATCAGTTAGTGCAGATGGGTAATTCTCTCGTGGTAGTAGATCATGATGCCAGTATTATTGCAGCAGCTGATTACGTCATTGAAATTGGTCCACAAGCTGGAAAAAAGGGTGGCAAGATTGTTGATCAAGGCACTGTGGACCAGATTAAACAATTACCTACATCCTTAATTGGACCATTCTTGACAGGAACAGCTAATCTAAGAGTTCGCCCGCAAATTTCAAAAAAACAATTAACTGCTAGTGATCAGCTTCAAATTACAGTTGGGGATCGATACAATCTCCACAATGTGAGTGCTCAATTTTTGCTTCGGCATTTAAACGTCGTTTCTGGCTATTCAGGTGCAGGCAAGTCAACGTTAATTATGGATAGCTTGATTCCTGGATTAGAGGCTGTCAATCAAGGTCAGCCATTGCCAAGCCATGTTAAAGCGCTCAAGGCAAATGGAATTAATAATGTAGTGACTGTCGATTCTGTTCCGGTGGGAAAAAATGTACGTTCAACTGTGGCAACATATACTGGAGTATTAGATGAGTTACGCAAATTATTTGCCAGCACAAAACAAGCTCAACAATTAAACTTTAATGCAAGTCACTTTTCTTACAATGTAAAAGCAGGTGCTTGTCCGACTTGTAATGGGACGGGTTCGATTTCATTAGACATTCAATACTTACCGGACATGATTGAAGAGTGTCCGACTTGTCATGGTAACCGATATAATGAGGCAACATTGGCTGTTAAATGGCGACAACGAAGCATTGCTGATATTTTATCATTGGATGTTAATGCAGCAATTGATACTTTTAAAACAGAACCAAAAATATCATCAATTTTAATAAAACTGCAAAAAATGGGGCTGGGGTACCTTCATTTAGGAGAAAGTACACCAGCACTTTCCGGTGGTGAAGCTCAACGACTTAAGTTAGTGTCACATATGGAAAAAAAGCAGGATCAAACTCTATTTGTCTTTGATGAGCCTTCAGTTGGATTGCATCCGTTAGATATTCAAACGCTAATTAAGGTCTTTGATCAATTGTTATCACAGGGTGCTACCATTATAGTGATTGAGCATGATCTAGATATTTTATCCAATGCTGATTATATTGTTGATTTAGGACCTAAAGGAGGACAATTAGGCGGTCGAGTTGTTGGTAGTGGAACGCCAATTGAATTGGCAGATAATCAAAACAGCGAAACTGGTAAATTCTTAAAACAACACTTAAATTTATTTGCGATGCATTAATTGATGTTTAAATATGGCATATATTTCCTTAAATTATGCTAAAAAATAATAGCTAGCCGCGGCTGAGCGAGATTGTATGCTAAAATGTATCCTGATTATAATTAGAGATGGAGACCAGAAGTTATGAATAATCAGCCATCAGGATTTAAGCGCTGGCGAGAGGAATTTAAAGAGTGGCTGTCACCATTGTGGCAACGATTCAAACAAGTACTAAAGCGATTTTGGCATCGATTCCAACTAACTCGGTGGATCATCATTGTCTTTTTGTCAATTTTTCTATTAGTTAGTGGTTATCTGACCGTGGTGGCTAAAACGGCCCACGTTAGTAATTTGAAAGCGACACTGGAAAAACCAACGATGGTTTATGATAAAGACGGTGATTCTGCTGGTAGTTTATATTCGCAAAAGGGAACTTATGTGTCACTGGACAAGATTTCAACTAATATTCAAAATTCAGTCCTATCAACAGAAGATCGGAACTTTTATCATGAACATGGGTTCTCAGTTAAGGGAATTGCCCGTGCTGCGTATTTGTATGCTAAAAATAAAGTTTTGCGTCGGGATTATATTTCTGGTGGAGGTAGTACGCTAACGCAGCAGTTAGTTAAAAATGCTTATTTAACTCAGCAACAAACCTTTACTCGAAAAGCTAAAGAAATTTTTATTTCGATTGAAGTTGAAAATGTGTATTCAAAAAACGATATTTTAACAATGTATTTAAACAATGCTTATTTTGGTAACGGTGTTTGGGGAGTTCAAGATGCTTCAGAAAGGTACTTTAACCGTTCCGCTAGCGAATTAACTGTTCCGCAAGCAGCAATGTTGGCCGGAATGCTGACATCGCCTAGTGGATATGATCCAGTTGCACACCCTGCTGCTGCTAAGCAACGACGAAACGTAGTCCTGCAACTAATGGTGGAAAATGATAAAATAACGCAATCACAGGCTAATCAATACAAACAAACAGCGCTGACAATCACAAACGGCTATAAGCAGACAGATACTTATAAGTACCCATATTACTTCGATGCGGTGATTGATGAGGCGATTAATAAGTACGATTTATCCGAAGAAGATATTATGAACAAGGGGTACAAAATTTATACAACTTTGGATCAAAATCAACAACAAGATATGCAAACAATTTTCAAGAATGATAATAATTTTCCTACTGATTCCGCCGATGGCACACAAGTTCAAGCTGCCTCAATTGCCATTAATCCAAATAGTGGTGGCGTAACTGCCGTAGTTGGTGGTCGAGGGACACATGTGTTTAGAGGGTTTAATCGAGCTACTCAAATGAAACGACAACCAGGTTCAGCAATTAAGCCAATTGCAGTTTATACGCCAGCATTAGAAAATGGATACTTTTATGATTCGATTTTGCAGGATAAGAAACAGTCATATGGCACTAATAATTACACCCCTAAAAATTATGACGATACCTATAGTGGTAAGGTACCAATGTACAAAGCCTTGGCACAAAGTCTAAATGCACCAACAGTGTGGTTATTGAATAAAATTGGTGTGAACAAGGGATATGAATCTGTTAAGAAGTTTGGTTTACCGGTCACAAGTAAGGATAATAACTTGGCTTTGGCATTGGGTGGACTGTCAACTGGGGTTTCACCACAACAATTAGCGGGTGCGTACACTGCATTTGCAAATGATGGTAAGTTAACGACTCCCCACTTTATTACGAAGGTGGTCGATGCTTCAGGTAAGACAATCGTCAACAATGATAACCCAAAGAAAAAGCAGATTATATCTAAAAAGGTAGCTAAGCAAATGACTAGTATGTTGCTTGGCGTGTTTAATGATGGAACCGGTAAAACAGCTAAACCAGTCGGCTATTCTGTGGCTGGTAAAACTGGAAGTACGTCTTCGGATGTGATAAATGGGCAAGATTCTGAACGTGATAAATGGATTGTGGGTTACACCCCTGATGTTGTGGTTGCAACATGGGAAGGGTATGACACGACTGATGAGAGTCACACGCTGAATGAATCGACTTATGTTAATACGAACACATTGTTTAAGACGGAGATGACTAAGATCTTACCAAATACTAAGCAAACTGAGTTTGATACTAAGGATGCTGCTACACTGGCACAAAATAAGAGTAATTCGTCAACTGATGTATGGGACGAGCTGCAAAATGGTGCCTCGGAATTTGGTGATAAAGTATCACAAGGTGCTAACTCAGTAGGCCAAAAGGCATCAGAATGGTGGAGTAAGGCTAAGTCAATTGTGGGACAATAAAATAGTGCAATTAGGTACGTTACAATGACAAAATAAGTGCATCTTTCAAAAAAAGATGTGCTTTTTTTGTTGTTACACGAAAATTTATGTAGCTGAGAACACGGTTTAAAATAAAAAATGCATGCATGGCGGAGAGTCCGTATTAGGTTTAGCCAAATCCAATGTGCAAATGGTGGTATTATAGCAAAATCAGCGACATTTTGAATAAAACTACCGCATAATTCAGAATTACAATCGCAAATGAAGTATACTGAAACTTATAAAATATTATTCAGGGGAAAACAGATGATCAAAAAAACGACAATTCGTGATTTAGCACAAGCGGCTGGTGTTTCTGTGACCACTGTTTCACAAATTTTAAACGGTAAGGGACAGCGTTTCAGTAGTGAAACAAGACTGCATGTTTTAAAATTACAAAAGGAACTAAATTATGTGCCAGATTTCAATGCACGTAATTTAATTTTAAAATCATCACAGTCAATTGGGGTTTTAGTGCCCAATATTGGCAATCCATTTTTTAGCACCTTTATTAAGGGAATTCAGACAACTGCACGGGAATTACAGTATATTCCGTTAATTTTTGGTGCTAATCATGATGAAAAAATTGAGAGTTATTATTTAGAGAAAATGATTGAACGAGCAACTGGTGGATTGATTATTGCTAGTGCTTCAATTACAACGGAAACAATTGATACAACGTTGAAGAAAAATGGAATACCATACCTGTTAATGGATCAAAATCCGATTGTGGATGGCGATCGTGTCCAGACTAATGATTTTGATGGGGGTAAATTAGCTGCTGAGCATTTGCTCTCACTTGGCCACCAGCAATTTGCTATCACAATGCCTAGCGAGCCAACTGCAAATCTACTACGTCGAGTGGCGGGTTTTAAGCAGGTGTTAGCATCCAAGGGACTGGTATTTGAGCAAGTAGTAACAATTGTTTATGCGCCAATGACCAAAGCAGGGGGCTATGAAGCAACTCGTGAGGTTTTAGCTAGTGGTGCTACGGCAGTTTTTGCGATTAATGATGAAATGGCGATTGGATTATACCGTGGTCTACGGCAGCAAGGTATTTTGATTCCGACAGATATTTCCGTTATAGGTTATGATAATATTGATTTAGATGAATATGTTGAGCCAATGCTAACAACGATTCAACAGCCAATTTTGGAAATGGGCTCAATGGCAACGAGGCTGTTAGTCAATCGAATTAAAGAACCATTGATTGCTCCTCAGGTTGTTGATTTACCAGTTGAACTAATTCAACGACAAAGTACAGGAGTCCCAAAAATAAATTAGATTAATGATTTTATGATTGTAAGCCTTTACTAGTTTGTGGTAGGCTATAGTTAAACAAACAGGTGCCGTATAATTTAATTAGTAAAACGATTTACCTGATAAATAAATAAAAAGGAGTTTTCTTCATGACAAATAAAGTGACAGTACTCGGTAGTTTAAACGTTGATACGACATTACGGGTTAAGAGAATGCCACAGCCTGGCGAAACATTGATGACTGAAAATAAAAGTAGTGCTGCAGGTGGTAAAGGCGCTAATCAAGCTGTCGCCGCAGCTCGTGCTGGTGCGCAAACTAGTTTTATTGGTAAGGTTGGTAAGGATAGTGCGGGTCAGTTTATGGTTGAATCTTTAAATGATGATCAGATTGACACCACTGGTATTGCCGTTGATGAAACGGTTGGAACAGGATCTGCATTTATTTTGTTAGATGAAGAAGGTCAAAATAGTATTTTGGTTTATGGCGGTTCCAATAAACGAGTTTCAAAACAAGAAGTTGATGCAGCTGCAACGCAGATTAAGCAAGCTGATTTTGTTATTTCACAGTTTGAAACGCCACAAATTGCTGCGTTAGAAGCGTTTAAATTAGCCAAAGAAAATAATGTAAAGACGATTTTAAATCCAGCTCCTGCTTCTCAGATTGAGCCAGAATTATTACAAGTTACCGACCTGATCATACCAAACGAAACGGAAAGTGCCAGTTTAACTGGAATTGAAATCACTGATGAGGCATCGATGATTGCTAGTGCAGAGGCCTTCCAAAAAATGGGTGTTAAAAACCTAATTATTACAGTTGGTAGTAAAGGTGCGTTCTTCGCTACTGCGACTGAGCATGACTTTGTACCAGCATTTAAAGTCAAAGCGGTTGATACGACCGCTGCAGGGGACACCTTTATTGGTGCATTGAGTTCACAATTGAAACCTGATCTATCTAACATGGCAACTGCATTAGTCTTTGCACAGCGGGCCAGCTCGATTACGGTTCAACGACTTGGTGCAATGCCATCAATTCCAACTTTAGCAGAGATTGAGGCTGCCAGTAAATAATAAAAATATTGAGCAGATAGGCAAGCCGTTTATAAAATGATACAATAGAATTAAATTATCCTAGGAGGACAACTATGGTCGTCAATATTTATGATTCTGCAAATCAGATGGAACGTGATTTACGCTCAACACAAGAGTTTATCGCTTTGAAAGAAGCCTATGAAACAATGAAACAAGATGCGGCTACGTTCAAAATGTTTCGGGATTTCCAAAACATGCAGATCCAGTTACAACAAAAACAATATCAAGGGCAACAACCAAGTGAAGATGAAATTAAAAATGCCCAGGAATTAGCTGGTAAAGTTGGCGAAGTTGATTCAATTAAACAGTTAATGGAAAAAGAAAAGGCTGTTGATCAGTTATTGAGTGAAGTTAATAATGTAATCACGAAGCCAATCCAAGAGTTGTATCAAGAATAACGACAAAGCTGAGCGCCGGTATTATTACGAGCACTCAGCTTTTTTAGTTGAAATGGGGATATAAAATGAAGTTTATTCATACTGCCGATTTACATTTAGATAGTCCGTTTTTAGGCCTGCAAGATGCACCGGACGAATTATGGCAGTCAATTCAGCAGTCAACATTTACATCATTTGAACGAATTGTTAACGAGGCAATTAAGTTTAAAGTTGATTTTGTCTGCATTACTGGTGATATCTTTGATCGCGATCAACGAAGTATCACTGCTGAAAACTTTTTCGTGCAACAGTGTACGCGACTGCAAGAGGAAAAAATTGATGTTTTTTTGAGTTATGGTAATCATGATTATCAGTCAGTTACCAGTGACACCCAGATTTTACCAAGTAATGTGCATGTCTTTGGCAATCAAGTAGAAACTAAACAACTGACGCTGGCAGATGATACAACAGTAGCAATTACAGGATTTAGTTATGCTAATCGGTGGATTGAGAATGATCAAACTGACAGTTATCCAATTAAAGGCAATGTTAATTGGCAGATCGGGATGTTGCACGGGTCGTTGACTGGATTAAAGAACCCGCACGATAATTATGCCCCATTTACAGTGCAGGAATTACTTGCTAAAAATTATGATTATTGGGCGCTAGGACATATTCATAAACGGCAGATTGTTCACGAAAATCCAGTAATTGCATATTGTGGGAACTCACAGGGGCGTCACCGTAACGAGGCTGGTCCAAAAGGTTATTATTTGGTAACAGAAAAAAATCAACAGCTGGTACCTCAGTTCCATGAAACCGCGCCTATTGATTGGCAAACAATGGTGATTGAATTAAGCCAGGTTGATTCGGCAGCAGAATTAGTAAGCAATTTAGAACGAGAAATTGAGACAAAGCTTGATTCTACGCGACAGACTTTAGTGTCACTGCGATTAAAAAATAGTGAAGTATTGAGCAGTGAATTAATGGCGCAAATTAATAATGGCAGTATATTGGTACGGTTACAGACAGCAATCAAGACTACTGGAACCATTATGTTTTGGCCATACGAAGCTAAAATAAAGACAAGTATTAAACAGCCAAGTTTCATATCACTAGACCAACATTACTGGGATGAAGCTGCCCAATCCGTATTTACCAGCCAAACGGTAACTAATTTTGCGGAAAAGTTATTCCGCCATTCCTTTATTGAAGACCGGTTCAGTCAGCCGCAAGAGTTGATCGATTTGCAAGAAAAAGTTGCTTTATCCCTACAAACTAACCAAAACCAGGAGGAACAGTTAGATGAAGATTCGACAAATTCAGATTGATGGTTTTGGTAAGTGGCAAGGGCAATCATTTGAAATTAATCCTAAGTTACAAGTTATTTATGGCCAAAATGAGGCTGGCAAAACAACGCTCAGTCGTTTTATTACAAGTGTTTTATTTGGATTTGCAAACGGTCACCAGCAGTACCAACAATATTTACCCAAAAATGGGGCGGCGTACGGTGGCCAATTAATGATTGACTCTGATAACCAAACCTACCACTTAAAACGGACTAAGGGAAAAAATGGTGGAACATTGGAAATTACGGACGATGAAGGAACAGTTTTGCCGTCCAGTCAGTTAGAATCTATTTTAGGCCCGATTGATCAAGATCTATATTCGGCGATTTTTAGTTTTTCTCAGTTGGATCTGAATGCTATTTTTAGTTTGAATCGTGAGGATTTATTAACTCATCTGCAACGCGTTGGAGCAGTTGGAAGTTCACAATGGTTAGCGTTGATTAAAGAACATGATAAGATAGCGGATGAAATTTATAAACCGAAGGGCCGTAAGCCAGAGTTAAATATCAGACTAAAAGAATATGAGCAGTTGGATGCACAAGTGCAACAAGCGGCTGGTCAATATGATCACTATCAAGATTTATTGACGCGTATGGCCAAACTTGGGCAGGAGCTTCAGGATGAACGACGACAATTGGATCAAGATCAAAATAGGCTTGAGCATCTCCAAGAATTGAGTCAATTAATGCCAGTTTTTACTCGACTTAACGAAGCTGATTTAAAGACGACAGTAGTAATAACAAATGATGACGTGACGCAAGTCCAACAGTTACAGGCTGATCTAGCTGAAATTACGGCTCAGCAGGTTCAAGTACAACAACAATTAAATACAGTTGCACAAGATGGGCAACTGAACAGAAAACAGCAGTTTTATTTTGATCATATAAATAAGTTTGATGAAATCAAACAATCATTACCTCGATTAAGTCTCCAAATTGAGCAGCAGGCCAATCAAAACCAGCAAATAGATACATGGACACATGCACAGCAACAAATTTTGACTCATTATAATGTTGATCGATTGCCACAAGCTGTAACTAGTCAGCAAATTACAGTTTTGGAACAATTATTTACAAAACAACAAGCATTGAAAAGCGAGTTAGAATCTGAAAAGCAACAACGGTTATTAACGCCAAATACTAACAACAAAACCCCATGGTGGAGTTGGGGCATTGCATTAGTTGCAGTAATCCTAATAATGATGGCCAGCAATTTATTTCTTAAGCTACTAGCTGGAGTGATTTTATTGGGTGGGTTAGCTGCACCATTTTGGTTAAGGCAATCTAAAAAGACGAATAATGACCAGAATAAAATGATTCTTGACGAACTTCAAGATAAATTAGCTACAGTTGAACAGCAGTTGAAGCGTTTTGGAATAGAAAACCAGTTATCTCAGTTTGACCAAAATCAATGGCTGGCGATGCAAGGTGATTTGCGTCGTTTTAATGATTTGGAACAACAGATTAATCAGTTGAACGCGACCCAGGTACAAATAGCTAATCAAATAGCCGATTTTAGAAAAAAATTAGCTTTTGCACATGACTGGATTCCTAATGAAGAACAAGCTTCGTCATTGGTCAAACATGTTGAACAGTTTATCGAGGAACAGCAGATAGCAAAAGATTCCTGGCAATCACAACAGCAACAAACTGAGATTTTGACACATCAATTGCAACAGATCAATCAGCGTCAGATGGTCAAAGAAAATCAAAAAATGACGATTTATAAGCAGCTTAACATCAATAATGATGCTGACTTTAAAACTACTTATCACCAATTTTTACAGGCAACTGCTGAACATGAAAAAGTGACAGCTTTAACAAGCCAAATATCAGTAGAACAGCGTAATGAATTGGCTAAATTTACAGATGCCGATGATTTAGCTAATCAATTAAATGATGTTCGGCAAACTGTTGCTGTAACAAAACAATTAATTGATGATAAATTTAGACAGCAGACCAGTACTCAATTAGAAATCGAACAATTAGCTAAGAGTGGGACGCTAACAAGCTTGCGGCAAAAGCAGGCTAACTTACAGACCACCATAAATCAATTAGTGTTTGAGTGGTTAAGCGAGAAAATGACTTCTGCATGGATTAATAAGGCGTTACAGTTAGCATCTGCTGATCGATTCCCACAAATTATTGCACAAGCAAATAATTTCTTTGCAACTTTAACACAACAGCACTATGTTAAAATCAATATTGGTGAAGAAGTTATTTCTGTGGTTGACAATACTGGTCAGTTGTTTGAAGTTGGCGAGTTATCACAAGGAACAGCAGAACAACTTTATGTAGCATTACGATTTGGGTTTGCAGCAGTCATGAGCGATACAGTTAATTTGCCATTGTTAATTGATGATGGCTTTGTCAGTTTTGACAATCTTAGGAAAGAAGCTGTGTTTGAAATTTTAACTTCTATTAGTCAGCATAATCAGGTAATTTATTTTACTGCTGATGATCGGATTTTAAATGATACTGCTATTGATACTGTAATTAACTTAGATAAAGGGTAGGTGAGATTATGGCAACCAAAAAATTATTTGAATTTGAAGTAGACGAAGTAATGGATATCTTTGTGTTGATTAAAAGTGCAGATGCGCGACTTGCTAAAAACGGAAAACGATTTTTAGCAATGACGTTTGAAGATGATTCTGGCGAGCTTGCTGGGATGTACTGGGATGCAAAAGATGAAGATGTAGCGTTGTTTGAACCGGGCAAAGTAGTTAAATTAAATGCTAAGCGAGAAAATTATCAAGGTAAACCGCAAGTCAAAATCATTGGATTACGTTTAGCTAAGGAAACAGAGCCACATGATCCAAGTTATTTTTTGCCCCACGCACCGGAAAAACGTAGTGAAATTGAAGCACAAATAGATCAATTTATTTTTGAAATTACACAACCAACTTGGAACCGAATTGTCCGTAATTTACTGCAAAAGCATCACGAAGCTTTTTTTACGTTTCCAGCAGCTAAGACTAACCACCATGCATTTGCTGGTGGACTGTCGTTTCACACATTATCAATTTTAAGGTTAGCTAAGGCAGTTAGTAGTCAATATGAAGGAATTGACACGGCATTATTGTATGCTGGTACTATCTTGCATGATTTAGGTAAGACTGTGGAACTCTCTGGACCAGTATCGACTAGTTACACAGTGGCAGGTAATTTGATCGGCCATATTTCCTTAGTAGACGGTGAGATTGTCGCGGCGTGCCAAACATTGAAACTAGATCCACAGCAAGAAGATGTGCTGTTATTGCGTCATGTAATATTAGCGCATCACGGAATGTTAGAATATGGATCGCCAGTTACACCACATGTTTTGGAGGCAGAGATATTACATCGACTAGATGAGATGGATGCGTCTATCATGATGATTCAAGGGGCAATGGCTCATACTAAACCAGGCGAATTTTCCGAAAGGGTGTTTGGTTTGGATAAACGAAGCTTTTACCGAGAATCGGAAGATGAATAGATTAAATTAAAGTATAAAACAGAGTGGAAAATAACGTGATTAGATTCTGAACATACTCCGTTGTCCAAAAAACTAAACCGATAAATCAGTACGTTTTCATGGCAGACTAGATTAACAAATGATCTGTACTTTAGGTTGTTTACTAAATCGTAGCTAAGCAGAATAATCTGTTTTATTTTCTCGTTCTAGCCTTAAAAATTCGTAACGCAAAAGGAGCTACAACAAACATAGTTTTTGTTGTAGCTCCTTTTTGGGTAAAGATTAAGTTAATAATAGAGAATTACGCTCGATTAACTTGAAGTTGTACTTGAAGACGTTGAAAGATAATCGTAAAGGATATTCTTCAAATCGCTATCCTTGATAGAAACATTACCTTTCTTCAACACTTTTGTAACCACTTTGTGTAATTTAGTGCTGTTACTCATATCTTCAGTAATGATTTGTTCTTTCAGGTCAGCAGTATGTTCCTTTTCAGTACCTTTACCTGGGTTTTTAACCATGTAAATAATTTGATAACCACTGTCTGTTTTGACAGGTGAGGTTGTATATTCACCAGTCTTAAGTTTAAAGGCAGCTTTCTTGTAAGCAGAGTCAAGAGATGTATCTGTGTTATCAAATGCACTAACAACACCACCGGTACTCTTATTAGAGGTATCCGTTGATTTACTCTTAGCAAGTTTCTTAAAGGCTTTGAGTTTATCGCCGGAAGTGCTATTTAGTTGGTCAATAATATCTTGAGCGGTTGCTTTTTTAGCTACTAAGATTTCAGCAGTTTGAACTTTCGGTTGGAATGACTTCCACTGTTTGTCGATATCTGATTGGCTAATCTTAGTGTAATCCTTAACGGCAGCCTTTAATAATAAGTTTGAGCGAATTTCTTCTTTTAAACTTGAGGTTGTCATACTGTTTTGTGACAAGACACTACTGAATGAAGTACCGTATTGAGACTTATACGTATTGTATTCTTTTGTAACGGCTGCTTTAGAAACATCGTCACCATATTCTTTTTCAAGGACCTTGTTCAAGATCATCTGTTGAAGTACTTGTTTACCACTGGAAGTTGACTTCAGGCTACTGTAATAAGCACTTTCTGTAATTTTACCACCACTTGTGGTAGCAACAGCTTTGTTTCCACATGCTGCTAGTGGCACCATCAATGCCACTCCGGCTAAAATTGCAAGCCATTTTTTCATGTAATATCCACATCCATTTCTTAGATTATAAGTTTAAAACGTAAAAACTCACCTGTCTAATATAACACAAACCAAAAAGGGGGGAAGCTTAGACAGTGAAAGTTTACAAAAAATTCATATCCGAGCACGTTAATTTGATAATTTCTTAAGATTTTGTGCTAGCCAGATACTTTCAAACCTATTTACGGTTATTTCAAACCTATTTACGGTTAATGGATGTTTGTGACAATCGATCAATTTCTGTTTGCATTTTGTTTTGTAATTCTTGAATCCGATCTAGACGCGGCTTTGTTTTGAAGTTAAACTCATCAATCTTTTTTTGTAGTTCCGTTATTTCAGGCTGGGTCTGCGTAACTGATTGTTCTAATTTAGATACACTTTGAGCAAAATTTTGACTGGCAGCACCCAATTCCTTAACATCTTGAATGAGATTTTTAATTGAATTTAGTGGGTTTTTCATATTAATCCTCCATATGATCAATAATTGATTGTTGAATCTTTTGATAATCAGCGGCGGAGTAATTAGCTGAATTGTCTTTGAAAATCATTTTAAAGTCATCGTGATCAGTATAACGAGGTACCAAATGAAAATGTGAGTGGAAAACTGATTGATACGCAACAGCCCCATTATTATTAAGGACATTCATTCCTTTGATTGTAGGATTGGAAGCTTTAACGGCCCGAGCTATTTTAGGAATGCGAGCAAAGACGGCACTGGCTAGTTCTTCATCGTATGCAAATAAATCTGGCACATGTTTTTTAGGAATTACTAGCGTATGACCTGGTGTGCCTTGAGAGATATCTAGAAATGCTTTGACAATGTCATCTTCATAAACCGTGTAACTTGGAATTTCATTAGCAATGATTTTACAAAAAATACAATCATCCATTAAAAGGCCTTCTTTCAGTAATTACTATCTCTTAGTATACAAGAGAATCGCCGGTCGCGCATCTTTTTGTGCTCGTTTTGATATGCTATAATTAGTCAAAAAGATGCAAAGAAAAATAAGAAGGAAAATTAATGACATTAAAAGTTGAACACATTGTAGGTGGGTATTCCCAAATACCAGTTTTAAATGATGTTAGTTTTGAAGTAAACAACGGTGAATTGGTGGGACTAATTGGACTTAACGGAGCTGGAAAGTCCACCACTATTAACCATATTATTGGGTTATTAACTCCCTTTACCGGTACAATCAAAATTGATGGGGTGAGTTTACAGCAAGATAGCGAACAATATAAGAGTAAGATTGCTTATATTCCAGAAACACCGGTTTTATATGATGAATTAACTTTAAGAGAACATATTGAATTGACGATTACTGCATATCGACTGGAACAAAAGTCAGCATGGCAGCGGGTTAATGAATTATTGGAATTATTCCGGTTAGATAATAAGTTGGATTGGTTTCCAGCGAACTTTTCTAAGGGAATGAAACAAAAAGTGATGATTTGTTGTGCTTTTATGACGCAAGCAGAACTATTTATCATTGATGAACCATTTTATGGACTTGATCCGTTAGCGGTTCGCGATTTATTAACGCAAATTGAAGCGGTTAAAGCCCGCGGAGCTGCGGTGCTAATGTCAACGCATGTGTTAGATACAGCGCAAAAATATTGTGATCGATTTGTCCTACTTGCAAATGGGCAGGTGAAAGCGAAAGGAACGCTTGATGAATTGAGACAATTGGGTGGCAATCAAAATGAATCGTTAGATGACATTTATTTGGCATTGGCAAAGGAAGATTTAAATGGAAAAACTGTATAACAAACGTCGCAGTCAACACTTCTTATTGTTGTTACGATATTGGCGGCTAGTTTTTAATGATCATTTTATGATTGCTTTATTTGTCTTTTTAGGAGCTTTAATCTGGGGGTATTCTCAAGCATTAGGACAATTAAAGCCAACAATCTGGTGGGCCAAACCGGTTACAATTTTAATATTATTAGTGTTATTACAGATGGGACGATTGGCGACATTAATTAAACCTGCGGATCCGGTGTTTTTATTGCCTCAAAGTAAAGCAATTGACCATTATTTGCGCCAAGCAAAACGTTATAGTTTAGTGTTAGCTGAGTTAAGTGTCATTATATGTACGATCGTAGTTATGCCATTTTTATTAGCAGCAACAGTCACTAACCAACTACAGGTTATTTTAATTGTTGTCACAGTTGGAGTGCTGAAAGCAGCATGGATGGATGCTGCGCTAAATGACTTGTACGAAAAAAAAGGTCAGTCTGCCACTAATAAAATGTTGACAAGATGGTTGGTTCCATTAATTGTTTTAATGATTACTTTACTGTTAAACGCAATTGTAGGAGTTGTCTTAGCAGTTTTGTGGTTGGCGTGGGGAAAATACCAACTAACCAAAATAAATAAGCAGCTGCTAAACTGGCGATTAGCAGTGGCATCAGAAAATCAAAGAATGCTGGGTGTTTATCGTTTCTTTAACTTATTCACGGATGTCCCCGCAGTGCAGGGAACTATTCACCGGCGAAAGTATTTAGACTTCTTATTGCAATTTTTAAACCGAGATAAAACTGTTTTTTCATATTTGTATGCACGGGGATTAATTCGTGGAACTGAAATTAGTGGGTTAATTCTGCGGCTAACTTTGATTGGGATGATAATTTTATTTTTTGTACCGGAATTTTGGCTTAATTTAATTCTATTCTTACTATTTATCTATTTGATTTCAGTTCAGATTGTGCCATTTTATTGGCAATATGATAACTATGTTTTTACCCATCTATATCCAATTAAACCGGTTGAAAAAAGACGTAGCTTTCAAAAATTAATGGTAAAAACGATCACAATTGCTGCAACACTACTTTGGTTAGCAAGTAGTGTGACACAGTTGTCATTAACTGCGATGGCAACTAAAGCAATTTTAGGAGGAGTGGAAGTCTGGCTACTATGTGGTCGCTACACAACCAGTAGAATAAAAAACAAAACTAATTAAGTGAGGATATATTGAAATGCGAGTGAGAAATAAGCCATGGGCACAGCCCCTAATTGATGAAAATACTGAGATAATTACTGAAACGCCAGAAAAGTTTGCTGGCAACTGGCAAGAACGGTTTAGTCGTCAGCAACCTATTCATGTCGAAATTGGAACGGGTAAAGGACAGTTTATCGTGGGGATGGCGAAGACACATCCTGAGATTAACTTTATTGGTATTGAGATACAAAAGTCAGTTGCCGCAACAGCTTTAAAATTAGCATTATCAGAACAGCTACCTAATTTACAACTGATTGCTGGTGCTGGTGAGTCGATTGACACTTATTTTAAAACAGGCGAGGTTAGTCAAATCTATTTAAACTTCTCTGATCCATGGCCCAAGACACGTCATGAAAAAAGACGGTTAACTTATAAAACCTTTTTAAAGGCGTATCAAAATATTTTACCTGAACATGGGGTTATTGAACTAAAAACTGATAATCAGGGATTCTTTGAGTACTCACTGATGAGCTTTAACAACTTTGGTTTAATATTTGATCAAGTTTGGCTGAACTTGCACGCTAGTGAAGAAAATGAAACTAATGTTGAAACAGAGTATGAGCAAAAATTTAGTGCTAAAGGTCAGCCAATCTATAAAGTGAAGGCACACTTTTAATTTAGAACTATAAAAATGTAGGACCAAAGGTAATATAGTTTAAAGCTAAAAAGGCTAGGAAATTTTTTCCTAGCCTTAAATTAAGCATCAAGATTAAATTCGTTTTAAACTTAAGACAGTACCAGTTTTGGTATCAGCTAAAAATTCGTAAGAAACGAGCTTATTATCTTCATAGCGACTGATCCCGCCCCGGTAGGCATCAGTTTTAAAGGCAAACCGTTGAAATGGGACTTTGTTAGACTCAATCCAGGAACCTTCGATTGGTCCTTCTTTTAAAAATGAATGTTTAATTAAGTTTAAAATGTCACTGGAATTAAGGTGATCAGCGCCTAGTAAACGTCCTAAAAGGAAACCCGCAACGCCTGAAACACCGAGCGCAATCGGCCAGGCCCACCGATCAAGTTGTTGCTGTGTAGAATCCATATTATAACCTCCAGTACAATAATGATTGGGGTTAGTATAACAAAATATTAGTTGGACAACAAAGAAATTAGCAAAATAATAGTGCGTAGGTGAAGCAAAAATCGTGCTTTTTATTCAGGTTTGGGTATAATAGGAAAATAGTTGAGTTGAAAGTTTTATTTAAAGGAGACAGCATTATGCAAGCAATCGCTAAAACTTCTAAAGATGAATTAATGGATCAAATTAAATCCGGTAAGTATATGTTATTCTTTTCTGCTGGTTGGTGTTCAGACTGCAATTTTATTAAGCCCCAGATGCCAGCAATTGAGGAAGAATATGGTGACTATCAGTTTATCTCGATCGACCGAGATGAAAATTTGGATCTAGCAGTTGAATTGAACGTGTTTGGAATTCCAAGTTTCATTGCCTTTAAAGATGGTCAAGAAATTGGTCGGTTTGTTAATAAAGATCGTAAAACTAAAGAACAAGTTGAAAAATTTATTGATGGTTTATCAGATTAAAATTGAATTATAGAATATAAATGGCGTGGTTGCGCCATTTTTTTGTGACGAAAGGATAAATTATGTTAATTGCAAGTTATAATCGAAAAGAATTAGGGGATGTGTTAGTGACCGTTACTGGCGTTGATTCACCAGATCAAACAGTTACTAATCATGACAACATTGTGGAAATTGTGGATACAAAAGACAATCGATTAATCGGATTTAATTTTTTACAGGTTCATGATATTGTGCCTGATTTAGAAGGTAACGGCCAGATTAGTCTAAATGATAATCAGTTAAAAAAATTAAATAATGCGATTCAACAAGCTGGGTTTACGCGTCAGCTTAGTACTGATAATGAAGCTAAGTTTGTTGTGGGGTATGTTAAAACATTGGAAGAGCATCCTAATTCAGATCATTTGCATGTCACCAAGACAGTTGTAGATCATGACCAAGAACTAACCATTGTTTCTGGATCTCCTAATATTGCGGCTAATGTTAAGGTAGTGGTTGCTAAAGTAGGTGCCATGATGCCAAGTGGACAAATTATTTGGCCGGGACAATTGCGTGGCGTTTCTAGCAATGGTATGATTTGTTCAGGCAGAGAATTGGGATTGAAAAATGCACCACAAAAACCGGGTGCATTAATTTTACCTGATGATTTTCAAGAAATTGGACAACCATTTGATTTCGATAAAGGCAATCTGCTATTTTAGGGTTGCCTTTTTATTTTTACACTGAGGTGAAGGTAATGACAAACCGATATGATGGCCCCTCGTTTTTTCGCCATTCTGCTAAAAAAAATAATGATGTGATCAAACAAGATGAGCGCCAGAGTTTAGGCAGAGCAAAACAGGCGATTAAACAGGAATATGTACCGCCAGTTTTAAAAAACGAAGATGTTAGAGCACAGTTGAGTTTAAGTAAAGTAGTGCAACAGTTGCATAAGTCAGTAGCTGACTATTTTGTTGCTGTGACGGATGAGAATTCTGAACAAATTAAAGTAAATGATACAACTGAAACTGTTCAAGAAAATAAAAAAATAACTAATAAGGCGTTGGGCCATTCGCTAAGCGATATTTTAGCTGGTGAGCAAAATGCACAGCGAAATCTAAAAATTTTTGATAATCAAAATTAAAACTAACGATCAAGTAAACGAAGGGAATACGATTAATAATGGATAACGATACAACATACTATTTTGTAGGGATTAAAGGCTCAGGAATGAGTGCATTGGCTTTGGTGTTACACGACAAAGGGTTTAAAGTTGAGGGCTCTGATATTGATCAGTATACATTTACCCAACGAGGCCTTGAAAATGCAAAAATAGATATTTATTCTTTTGACCCAGCTAATATACATACAGGTTTGACGATTATTGCTGGTAATGCTTTTCCAGATGATCATCCAGAAATTGTGCAGGCTAAAAAATTAGGTTTAAAAATATATCGCTACCATGAATTTTTAGGTAAGTTGATTGAAGGCTACACCAGTATTGGGGTGGCTGGAGCTCATGGAAAAACAAGTACAACTGGGTTATTGGCTCACGTATTGAGTGGTATTGCACCGACAAGTTATTTAGTTGGCGATGGTAGTGGGAAAGGTAAACCAGATGCGCGGTTCTTTGTCTTTGAAGCTGATGAATATCGTCGTCACTTTATGGCTTATCATCCAGACTATGCCATCATGACAAATATTGATTTTGATCATCCTGATTACTATAGTGGCGTTGATGACGTGGCGAGCGCATTTGAAAGTTTTGGTCAGCAAGTTAAAAAGGGTATTTTTGCCTGGGGTGATGATGAAAATCTGCGAAAATTAACAGTTGATGTACCAATTTATTACTACGGAACTGGTGAAAATGATGATTTTAGAGCTGTAAATATCAAACGTACAACTCAAGGGTCAAATTTTGATGTTTACTACCATGACGAGCAGTTAGGTAATTTTGAAATTCCATTATTTGGTCAACATAATATTTTAAATAGTTTGGCTGTGATAGCGGTGGCCTATTTTGAAAAAGTTAATTTAGAAGATATTAAAGAAGAATTACTTACCTTTAAGGGAGTTAAACGGCGCTTTAGCGAACGTCAAGTTGCTGACATGACTATTATTGATGATTATGCCCATCATCCATCGGAGATTAAAGCCACTTTGGATGCGGCACGACAAAAGTATCCTGATAAGGAAATTGTCGCCGTGTTCCAACCACATACATTTACGCGAACTATAGCTTTATTGGATGATTTTGCTAAAAGTTTAAATTTAGCTGATCAGGTTTACTTGACTGATATTTTTGGTTCAGTAAGAGAACATGCGGGTAAAATATCTAGTGCTGATTTGGGTGCTAAAATTAGCAAGGGTGGATCGGTTCTGAAGTTAGATAACATGTCGCCGTTGTTGGATTATCACAATGCAGTTGTGGTCTTTATGGGTGCAGGGGATGTACAAAAGTATGAACGAGAGTATGAAACGCTCCTGAGCAATTTAACTCCTAAGAATAATTAGTTGATTGAGGCTTTCACTTGCGATTTAGGGCCAGATTAGATAGAATGTTGAGCAACAAATATAAATGAAAGAAGTGGATTGATTGAATAACATGAACGAAGATTACACGCAGACACAACGTCGCGTTGTTGGTAACGAAGCAGGATTGACAAAGTTTATGACTAGAATGTATGGCAATATGGCGCTAGCCGTGTTGGTTTCTGCATTGAGTTCATTTTTAACATTAAGTGTTTTTAAAGAGCAAGTATTTGGTTACATGACGCAACATCCAGGTATGATGTGGGTGATTTTATTATTGCCGATTGGCCTGTCACTGGGAGTTAGCTTTAGAGCAACTCGTAACCCGGTTGCTAGTTTTATCATGTTAATGGCAGTTGCGGTGATATACGGAGTGACATTTGCATTGATTAGTGCCGCTTATACTGCTACCAGCATCACTGCTGCGTTTGTGTCTTCATCTGCCGTATTTATCACGATGGCGATTTATGGTAGTGTGACAAAACGTGATTTAAGTAAATTTGGTGCTCATGCGATGGCGGCTTTGGTTGCGTTGATTGTTGCAAGTTTCATTAACATGTTTTTACAAAGCCCAGCGATTACGTATATCTTTTCGTATATTGCAGTAATTATCTTTACTGTATTGACGGCTTGGGATGCGCAAAAAATGAAAACTATTTATTTACGTTTTGGAGGTCAAGTTTCAGTCAGTGGTTTAGCTGTCATGGGGGCACTCCAGTTATATCTTGATTTTGTAAATATTTTTATTAGTTTATTGCAAATATTTGGTATGAGTGATCGAAATTAATGATAAATTATCAAGAATTGAAAACACTGACGACTTATAGTTGTTGGTGTTTTTGATTTTATTGTAAAATCAAGGCTTCTTTTTGATACAATAGGAATGAAGAAATAATTTAGTCAGGGGATTACTATGACAAAGCAGTTATTATTGATTGATGGTAACAGTGTTGCGTTTAGAGCTTTTTTTGCACTTCATTCGCAATTAGATAAATTTACAAATAAGGATGGCCTCCACACGACAGCAATTTATGGCTTCAACTTAATGTTGGATCATATTCTAAAAGTTGTTCAACCAGATGCAGCATTAGTGGCATTTGATGCTGGCAAAACTACATTTCGAACAGAAATGTTTTCTGAGTATAAAGGTGGTCGAGCTAAGACTCCGCCTGAATTATCCGAACAAATGCCGTATTTAAAACAACTTGTAGCTGCTTACGGAATTAAAAGTTATGAATTAGTCAATTATGAAGCTGACGATATTATTGGAACTTTAGCAGCAGAAGCTAGTGATAGTGGATACAAGACTACGATTGTTACAGGAGACCGTGATCTTACTCAATTGGCAACTGATCAAGTTACTGTTTCAGTAACTCATAAAGGTGTTACTGAAGTTGAGCATTATACACCGGATCATGTGTTTGAAAAATTTGGACTAACACCTGAGCAAATTATTGACATGAAGGGTCTCATGGGGGATACATCCGATAACTATCCTGGGGTTACAAAGATTGGTGAAAAAACTGCCATCAAGTTATTAAAAGAGTATGGTTCAATTGAAAATTTATACGAACATATTGATGAGTTAAAGCCAAGCAAAATGAAAGAACACCTGATTGAGGACCATGATTTAGCTCTCATGTCAAAAAAACTGGCCCGTATTAACCAGTCTGCACCGCTAGAAGTAGGGTTAGCTGATTTAATGTACCAAGGACCACAAACACAAGAGCTTGTTTCCTTTTACCAAGAAATGAATTTTCGTTCTTTCTTAGCCAAAATGAATGTGGAACAAACTGAATTATCATTGGATACCCCGGTTAGTAAACCAATTGATTATACAATTCTAACAGCAGCCAACTTGGACTTAGTTGCTGACCTAGGAACAGAGGTATCATTTTATTTGGAAATGCCGGATGCAAATTATCATTTATCTGCATTTGCTGGTTTTGTCATCGGTCACGGTAATCAATGGTTTGTTAGCCGAGATGTGGAACTGATTGCACAACCAGTTGTGGCTAAATTATTGGCTGATACGCAGGTCAAAAAAAACGTATTTAATGCTAAAGCAATGATTGTTGGCTTGAATCGATTAGGGCTTGAATTAAAAAATGTTAATTTTGATCTACTGTTAGTGTCATATTTACTGGATACAAATGATAATAGTAATGATCTTGGACTGGTAGCCCATGAACACGGCTACGAAGATATTGAATCCGATGAGGCCGTTTATGGTAAGGGAGCCAAACAAGCAATTCCTGATGATGATCAAGTATTGTTCACTCACCTAGCCAAAAAGGCACGGGCAATTGATCAGCTGGCAACACAATTGTTTGCTGAACTTGATAAAAACGAGCAAACGCCGTTGTATACAGATATTGAGTTACCGTTAACGAATGTATTAGCTCAAATGGAAATTATGGGAATTAAGGTCGATGTTAATCGATTAAACGAGATGGGTAGTCAATTAATTGAGCGTCTCAGTGAACTTGAACAGACCATTTACCAAGAGGCCGGGCAAGAGTTTAATATTAATTCAACCAAGCAGCTGGGTGAAATACTATTTGAACAAATGAAACTTCCTGTAATTAAAAAAACTAAAACAGGCTACTCCACGGCAGTGGATGTATTAGAAAAACTCCGTGACCAGGCTCCAATTGTTGACAATATTCTTAAGTACCGACAGATTGCAAAGTTACAATCAACTTATATTGAAGGTCTATTGAAGGTTGTGCATTCAAGTGATTCTAAGATTCATACGCGGTACTTACAAACTTTGACGCAAACAGGACGACTATCTTCGGTTGATCCTAACTTACAAAACATTCCAATTCGCCTAGAAGAAGGTCGTAAAATTAGGCAGGCGTTTGTTCCTAGCCAACCAGGATGGGAAATCTTTTCGTCCGATTATTCCCAAATTGAGTTACGAGTACTAGCTCATATTACTGGGGACCACAACTTACAAGAAGCATTTTTAGAGGATCAGGATATTCACGCAAGTACAGCTCGTAGAATTTTTAAACTTGGGCCAGATGAACCTATTGATCGTAATTTGAGGCGTCAGGCTAAGGCGGTTAATTTTGGAATTGTCTATGGGATTAGTGACTATGGGCTGTCTCAAAATATTGGTATCACTCGTAAACAAGCGCGGACGTTTATTGATACGTACTTCGAAGAATATCCCGGTGTCAAGAATTACATTGACACAGTGGTAAAACAAGCTAAAAAGATGGGTTACGTGGAAACTATCACACATCGGCGTCGTTATTTACCGGATATTAATGCTAAGAATTTTAATCAGCGTTCTTTTGCAGAGCGAACTGCGATGAATACGCCAATTCAAGGAAGTGCAGCTGACATTATCAAAATTGCAATGATCGGTATGCAAACTGCATTGAAAGAACAGGGATTAAAGGCTAAGATGTTACTGCAGATTCACGATGAATTAGTATTTGAAGCACCGTTGGAAGAAATTCCACAGCTAGAAAAATTAGTACCAAGTGTGATGGACTCCGCAGTTAAGTTAGATGTTCCACTCAAAGTTGAAAGTGCACACGGTGCCACTTGGTATGATGCAAAATAGGATTGGCGCTCGATTGGAGGAGTACTATGCCAGAATTACCTGAAGTAGAAACCGTTCGTCGGGGATTGTTGAAGATTGCTATTGATCGAAAAATTACTGGAATTGATGTTTTATATGGGAAGACAATCACTAATGATGTTGAGTTTTTTAAACAAGCTTTGATAGGTCAAACAATTGAAACAGTTGATCGAAGAGGAAAATATTTACTTTTTCGATTTAGCAATCAATTGACAATGGTCTCTCATTTGAGAATGGAGGGCAAATATTTTAACCTACCTGAAAATGAGGAACCAAGAAAACACACACACGTTGTCTTTCACTTTGATGATCAAACGAAACTTTGTTACAACGATACCCGTAAATTTGGCCGCATGACGCTAGTGAAAACTGGTGAAGAAATGCAAGTTGCCGGATTAAAAACTATTGGACCTGAGCCTACTAAATCCAGTTTGACCATTGATTATCTGACAGAAATTATGAGTAAAAGTCGGCGCGAAATTAAGCCCTTTTTGTTAGATCAGAGTAAGGTGGCTGGTTTAGGTAATATCTATGTTGATGAGGTTCTATGGATGAGCAAGATTAATCCGTTAGAGCCGGTGAATCATTTGTCACTAGAACAGGTTATTAATTTGCGCGAAAACATTATCAATGAATTGGCGATAGCAACTAAACACCGTGGGACAACAGTACATTCATATACAACTGCATTTGGTCATGCGGGAGAATTTCAAAATCATCTGCACGCCTATGGTAATGCAGGGAAACCATGTGAACGCTGTGGCACGACGATGTTAAAAATAAAGGTAGCACAGCGTGGTACTACATATTGTCCGCACTGCCAAATTTTAGGTGCTTAAAAATGACCACAATTTTGGGACTAACAGGTGGTATTGCAACGGGAAAGTCAACAGTCAGTAATTTTTTGCGAGACAAGCAAATTCCGATTATTGATGCAGACATGATTGCACGTCAGGTAGTTGAGCCAGGCTCGTCAGGGTTAGATCAAATTGTTCAAGGATTTGGTGTTCAATTTTTAAATGCTGATAACAGTTTGAACCGAAAGAAATTAGGCGAATTAGTATTTTCGAAGCACGACCAGTTAAAAAAACTGAATAAGATTATGCAACCACTAATTGCGCGAGAGATTGAAAAACAGTTTGCAGGCTACAAGCAAACTGGTCATTTGTTAGTGGTTCTTGATGCACCATTGTTGTTTGAACAGCACTATGAAAATATGGTAGATTTAGTCATGGTAGTTGTAACCACACCATCAATTCAATTACAGCGTTTAATGGAGCGTGATCAGCTTAGTCAAACAAGTGCTGAAAAAAGAATTGATGCTCAGTGGCCACTAACAGAGAAACAAAAGCGAGCAGATGTCGTGATTGATAATTCGCATAGTATTAAAGAAACAGAAAAGCAAGTGTTAAACTGGCTTGAAGCTAACCATTTGATTTAATTAAGAGGAAGTGAACTAAATGCATTGTCCACATTGTCAACATAATAACTCTCGGGTTATTGACAGTCGTCCTTCCGAGGACGGTCGTTCAATTAGACGTCGTCGCGAGTGTGAAAACTGTGGTTTTCGGTTTACAACATTCGAGCGAGTTGAAGAAACAACGTTGTTAGTTATTAAAAAGGATGGCACTCGTGAAGCGTTTAGCCGGCAAAAAATATTAGATGGTATTATTCGCTCGGCCGAAAAACGGCCCGTAAGTATGGAAAAAATCATTCAGACAGTTGATGAAATCGAAAATCAAGTTCGTGGACTGGGTGAAAACGAAGTGACTAGCAAGGTAATTGGTGAGTTTGTGATGAACGCACTGAAAGATTTAGATGAAATTTCTTATATTCGCTTTGCGAGTGTTTATCGTCAGTTTAAAGATATGGATGACTTTATGGCTGAATTGCAAGATGTTATGCAACATGGTCATGAACCAAAATAAGGAGGGGTAAAATTGGTTGATTATAATAATGCACTAACACCACAAACTGGTTTTTTAGTTAGCCTATCGAGCCGATTCAGTAATTTTTCTGATGAAGTTTTGATTGATTTTTATCAACCAATTTTAGGCCCACAAGCGTTGGGGCTGTTTTATGCATTAAAGGCCAACGTTACTAAAAATCCGGTCATTTCTAATCGGATTGCGCATACACATCTGTTAACGCGGTTAAATATTGATATTAAACAACTATATCAGGCACGGGTTAGACTGGAGGCGTTGGGTCTAGTTCGTTCGTTTGAGACAAGTGATCAGCTGGGGGATGTAGTAGTCTATGAGCTACAACCAACGTTGACTCCACAGCAATTTATTGACGATGATCTACTGAGTGTTCTATTACTTGAAGCAATTGGTGAGCACAGCTATGATAGCTTAGTATCTGATAGTATTGCTTATCAATACGACACTAATAAATTAGAGGCGGTTACTAAGAGTTTTTTTGATTCATATCATATTAATCAAAATGATGTTACTAAGTTGCCTGATACAATCCGTGAAAGTCGGCAAAAGTTTGTGGTCAGCCAGGCAAATGAGCATGATATTTTGCCACAGTCTGATTTTGATTTTAAGTTGTTACTGCAGTTGTTGAGTAGTCAACCAATTGATACTGATAAATTACTTTCTGACCGACAATTAATTGAAAATGAGCATTTAATTTATGGTATTGATGAGCCCCAAATGGCTCGATTAATCATGCAAGCAACTAGTTTAACTAATAATCAATTAGATGCAAAACAGTTAAAGCGAATTATTTCCGCTAGTTACCAGCAAGTTACGACTAACAATAATAATCAACAGTTATCAAATGAGTCGATTCAAGCAGACGAATTAAAACAATTATCAAATAATGAACAGGAATTAATTAAAGCCTGCCAGTCATATTCACCAATTGAGTTTCTGCAAACACTTATGGTTCAAAAAAATGGGTTTGTCACTAGCGGTGAAGAGTATATCTTAAGAGATTTGATTGGTCGAAAGTTATTTGCGCCCGGGGTTGTCAATATGCTGATTTATTATGTGTTGCAGGAACGGGGCCAAGCAACATTAACTAAGAATCTGATCGATACTGTTGCAAATAGCTGGTCGCAATCTAAAATCAAAACACCAGTTGAAGCATTGAATCAAATTAAGAATCATGGACGAAAAAAGCCAAATAACAAACGTGCTGCTGGTGGTAGTTATACCAACCGTCGTCAGGTTAAAGAAAAATTACCGGATTGGGCCAAAGAAGACTATCAAAATACGGAACAAAAAGCCACACCAGCGCAGGTTGCGCAGTTGAAGGCTCAAATTGAAAAGCAAAGAAAGCAACAATCAAGGGAGGGATAATTGGTGGAAAGCGTTAGCGAATCAATAAAAAAATTAATGCAAAACCGTAATTTTACACCGGAGTATCAAAAGTTGATTGAGCAAGTCTATGCTGATCAAGACGTCCAGTCATTTTTAGAAACTCATCGAAATGAGCTTACTGATACTAGTATTCAACGTGGTGAGGCCAAGCTTTACGAATTTGTTAACGAGAAATCAAAGATTGCTCGTAACGAAAAGACGTTTGCACCAGGTTATCAACCAACGTTAGTTTTGAACAATAATCTGATTGATATCTCGTATTTACCAACACAAGAATTACTAGCAAAACAAGCGCAAACTGCCCTTAAACATCGTGTTCGTTCTATTAGCATGCCCAAGCTTATCAATGAAGCCTCCTTTGATCACTTCGATATGGATAATGCTTCTCGTAATCAGGCATTAATGCTGGCTAACCAATTTGTGGCTGACTATCATCAGCAACCAGATAAATTTCATCCTGGACTTTATCTATATGGAAGTTTTGGCGTGGGTAAATCATACTTATTAGGCGCGATTGCCAATGAGTTGGCCAAATACAATGTTGCTTCAACATTAATTCATTTTCCAAGCTTTGCAGTGGAAATGAAAAATGCTATTGGTGACAATAATGCTGGCAGCAAAATCGAATCGATTAAAAAATCACCAATCCTAATGCTAGACGATATTGGAGCAGATGCAATGTCAGCTTGGATTCGTGATGATGTATTGGGAGTGATTTTAGAGTATCGAATGCAAGCTGAATTACCAACTTTTTTCAGCTCCAATTTTTCAATGGTTGATTTTGAAAATGAACACTTGGCGGTTAATCAGCGAGGAGATGTTGAACCATTGAAAGCCAAACGAATCATGGAGCGAGTTAGATTCTTGGCTCGTGAAGTCACCATGACTGGAGAAAATCGTCGGCCAAAGGCTTAAAAACGTGATTTGGATTTATACGGTTTGGATGAACAGCTTTTCAGGCGTGTGTTTCTTAGCTCACACTTTTATTTGACAAGAATCAATTACTTTGATATATTATACAGGTTGAAAGATTAAGCAGAAGCACCCGCTTCTCGCCTTAGTGATTTGGATTGCTGGGCTTACGAGATTAATGAGTAGTTCTTGATAGAATTACTAGTAGCGGGGTGCGTGTGCACCTCGCTTTTTGCTATATCTTTCGCCAATAAATTTGGAGGTGTGTTGCCATAGCTCAAGATATGATGGTCAATGACGGAATTCGTGCTCGTGAATTAAGGTTAATTGATGCCGATGGTAATCAATTAGGTGTTAAGTCCAAGCAAGAAGCGTTGCAAATGGCCGACGATGCTGAATTAGACCTTGTGTTAGTTGCTCCGAAAGCTAAACCACCGGTTGCCAGAATTATGGATTACGGTAAGTACCGGTTTGAGTTGCAAAAAAAGCAGCGAGAAGCTCGGAAGAAACAAAAAGTTATTTCAGTAAAAGAAGTTCGTTTGAGCCCAACAATTGATACAAATGATTTTAATACTAAACTGAAGAATGCACGTAAGTTCTTGAGTAAGGGTGATAAAGTTCGTGTATCAATTCGTTTCAAAGGCCGCGCAATTACTCACAAGGATATTGGGAGAAATGTGCTAAATCAGATGGCTTCTGAAACAAAGGATATTGCTGCAGTAGAGCAGTATCCCAAAATGGAAGGTCGGAGTATGTTTTTAGTACTTGCTCCAACTGCCGATAATGCAAAATAATGATGAGAAAGTAGGATAATTGTTATGCCAAAGATGAAAACAAACCGCGCTGCTGCAAAGCGTTTTAAGCGAACTGCAAATGGTGGATTTAAGAGTGCTAATGCTTATACAAGTCACCGTTTCCATGGTAAGACTAAGAAACAACGTCGCCAATTACGTGGATTAAGCATGATGGATAAAACAAACGTTAAGCGTTACAAGAAGTTACTATTAACTAAGTAATTAAAACATTTTAAGAGAAACGTAGGAGGGTACCACAATGCGAGTTAAAGGTGGAACAGTTACACGCGCACGGCGCAAAAAGGTTTTAAAATTAGCAAAGGGTTATCGTGGGTCAAAGCACCGTTTATTTAAAACAGCTAAAGACCAGGTAATGAAGTCATATGTTTATGCTTTTAGAGATCGTAAAACAAACAAGCGTAACTATCGTCAACTTTGGATTACTCGAATCAATGCAGCTGCACGGTTGAATGATATTAGCTACAGCAAGTTAATGCATGGTTTGAAGTTGGCTAACATTAACATGAATCGTAAGATGTTAGCTGAATTGGCTGTCAGTGATGCTGCTGGTTTTACAGCATTAGTTGACGCAGCTAAAAAAGCAAGCAAATAGTAATTAAGTTGAAGATTGGAGCAAATACTTTTTGTTCTAATCTTTATTTTTTTGAATAAAAAATTAAAATGATATGCTAAACTACTAGGTAGTGAAAGTACGGTATATTTGGTTAATGGGGGAAAAAGATGCTGAGGGAATTTAAACCAACATGGATGATCAATTCGGTCTATTCAATTGCACCGCAACAGTTAAAACAACAAGGAATTCGAGCTGTGTTTACTGACTTGGATAATACCTTGATTGCATGGAATAATCCTGATGGAACCCCCGAACTTAAACAATGGATGCAGTCGTTAGAAGAGGCTGATATTCCATTAATTGTGATTTCTAACAATAATTATGAACGAGTAAAACGAGCTGTAGAACCGTTAGCCTTGCCATTTATTTCGCGGGCATTAAAGCCATTAGGTTTTGGAATCAAACGAGCAACTCGTAAGTTGGGTTTAAAACCGCATGAAGTTGTAATGGTTGGTGACCAGTTATTAACTGACATGGTTGCTGCTAATCAGGCGGGTGTCTACAGCATTTTAGTTAAACCTTTGATTGAAACTGATGCGTGGAATACGCGCATCAATCGTTTTTTTGAACGGTATGTGATGAAGCAATTACTGGTGCAATACCCAATGTTGCAGTGGCAGGAGGAATTGAATGACTGAAGTTGCAAAGAATGAAACGTTAATTTGTATTGGCTGTGGTGCAACCATCCAAAGTGATGATCCACAAGCAATCGGGTATACTCCCCAATCAGCAATCAAAAAAGGGTTGGAAAATGACGAATTATACTGTCAGCGTTGTTTTAGACTGCGTCATTATAATGAAATCGCACCAGTTTCTTTAACTGACGACGATTTTTTACGGTTATTAAACCAAATTAGGGATGCCAACGCATTAATTGTTTATGTGGTTGATATTTTCGATTTCAATGGTAGTATCATTCCTGGGTTGCACCGATTTGTTGGCGATAATCCTGTATTACTGGTAGGAAATAAGGAAGATTTGCTACCACAATCTTTGCGTCGAACCAAATTAACGGATTGGATGCGACAACAGGCTAATCTGAATGGAATTCATCCTGAGGCTGTAGCGCTTGTTTCTGCTAAGAAAAATCATCAGATTGAAAGTTTACTTGAATTGATTGAAAAAAGACGACAAAATAGGGACGTTTACGTCGTTGGTGTGACTAATGTTGGTAAATCAACGCTAATCAATCAAATTATTAAGCAAACTACTGGTGTTAAGGAACTGATCACTACTTCTCGCTTTCCGGGAACAACGCTAGATAAAATCCAAATACCGCTAGATGACGGCCATGAGCTTATTGACACACCAGGGATTATCCACCCTGATCAAATGGCTCACGTTTTATCAGCAAAGGCATTAAAAATTGTTGCTCCACAAAAAGAAATCAAGCCACGAACCTTTCAATTAGATGAACAACAGACCATTTTTTTAGGTGGGGTAGCCCGCTTTGATTATGAATATGGTCCTAAAAAGGGAGTGGTTGCTTATTTTGAAAACAACCTTAATTTACATCGAACCAAGTTAAGTAATGCGGATGCCTTTTATGAAAAACATTTAGGGGGGCTGCTAACGCCACCTTCTGTTGATGAAAAGGATTCGTTCCCGGAACTTGAACGACATGAATTTCATATTGATGATAAAAGTGATGTTGTGATCGAAGGTTTAGGATGGGTAACGGTGCCTGCAGGGTCAACCGTTGCTGCTTTTGCGCCTAAGGGAGTTTCAGTAGTTGTCCGCCGAGCAATGATTTAGAAAACGAGGAAATTAATGGAATTAAGAGGAAAACAAAAACGTTTCTTACGTGCCCAGGCGCATTCATTGCGTCCTATGTTTTCAGTTGGTAAAGAAGGCCTAACAGAAAATTGGTTGAACCAGTTGAGTGGCGCGTTAGATAAGCGTGAATTAATCAAAGTTAATATTCTGCAAAATGCAGATGTAACTACAAAACAAGTTCAACAGTTTATCGAAGACAATACTAATATTCAAGTAGTTCAAGTGATTGGCCATGTATTAGTTCTATTTATGGTTTCTCACGACGAATCAATGCGGCGCCTGTCAGAAACAGTAAGCGCAATTTGAGGAAGTGATTTTTTGCAAAAGACTACTACTAGCACAAATACACAGACGGTGACACAGACTGAAACTCAAGGGCATAAGCGAAGAATTGGCCTATATGGTGGCACCTTTAATCCAATTCATACCAGCCATTTAATTGTTGCCGATCAGGTTGGTAATGCTCTTGGTCTAGATGAAGTTTTGTTCTTACCTGATGTTATTCCACCACATGTTGACCAAAAAAGTACAATCGAACCGCAATTAAGAATTGATATGATTCAATTAGCAATTGAGGGTAATCCATTATTTGGAATTGAACTAGCTGAAGTTAAGCGTGGTGGAATTAGCTATACTTTTGATACGATAGCAGAGCTCAAACAGGCTCATCCTGAAAATGACTATTATTTTATCATTGGCGGCGATATGGTTGAGTATCTGCCTAAATGGCATCGCATTGATGAACTAGCGAAAATGATCACCTTTGTTGGTGTAAGAAGACCAGGTTACCAACCTAAAAGTAAGTACCCAGTAATTTGGGTTGATGCACCGTTGATTGATATTAGTTCGACTGATATCAGAAATAGGGTTCAATGTGGTCAATCGATCCGCTATCTGGTTCCTGATAAGGTAGCAACTTTTATAAAGGAGCATCGGTTATATCTTGAGTAAAGAGTTAATATATCAACAACATTTTCTTCCTAGTAGTCGAGCAGAATTAGTTGACGTTTTGCAGCATACACTGACTAAAACCAGATTTGAGCATGTCTTACGAGTTGAACAAACAGCTCTGCAGTTGGCGTTGCAAAATGATGTCAGTCTGGAAAAGGCTAGTATTGCGGGCTTAACCCATGATTATGCTAAGCAACGCCCCAATCAGGATTTTATTAAAGTGATTCAAGAAAATAAGATGGATCCTGATTTACTAAATTATGGTAATGCAATTTGGCATGGAGTGGTTGGTGCTGAGTTGGTCAAACAAGAGCTGCATGTGTGGGATGAAGATATTTTAAATGCTATTCGACACCATACCACGGGAGCCCAGGTAATGAGCAAGTTGGAGCAAGTTATTTATATGGCAGATTATATTGAACCAGGTCGCGATTTTCCTGGTGTGGTTGAAGCCCGTCAAATTACCCAAGCAAGTTTGAGTGCTGGAGTAGCTTACCAAACGAAACAAACATTGCAGTATTTGATTGAACATGATAAAGCGGTATACCCTAAAACAATTGCAACTTATAATGCATGGGTTGCAACTAATGGAGGCAATTAATGGATAGTAAAGAGATTTTAATGACAGCAGTTAAGGCGGCTGATGACAAGCGAGCTGAGGATATTGTTGCACTGGATGTCCAAGAAGTTAGTCTGATGGCTGATTATTTTGTGATTATGGATGCAAATTCAAAGCGACAAGTCCAAGCAATTGCAGAGGCAGTAATGGAACAAGCACATATTGCAGGAATTGATGTTAAACGAGTTGAAGGTAAACAGGCTGGTGAGTGGGTTCTTGTTGATTTGGGTGATGTAATTGTTCATGTTTTCCAAAAAGAACAACGACAATTTTATAATCTAGAAAAGTTATGGTCTCAAGCGCCACTAGTAAACATTGACGCGTGGATTGAAGCATGATCTACACTAATTTTGCTCAATTGTATGACGAATTATTTGATGAAGATATTTATAGCGAGTGGCAACAATTTGTTGTCAGTCAAGTAGATGCTGATAGTGAAGTTTTAGATTTAGCTGGTGGTGCTGGTAGATTGGCGACACTATTAGCAAAACAAAATTATTCGGTTGCAGTGGCAGATCTATCAACGGCGATGCTCAGTTTAGCAGAACAACATGCTCGTGAAGCAAACGTTGAAATTCCGTTATTTGAAACAAACATGCTTGATTTAAGTGAGTTGGGTCAGTATGATGCAATTCTTTGTTTTGCAGATTCACTATGCTATTTGGATAATATTGAACAGCTTGAAAGAACGTTTAAAGAAGTCAATGCCCATCTGTCCGTTGAGGGAAAGTTTATCTTTGACGTTATTACACCATATCAGACAGATGAGGTCTATCCTGGATACATGTATAATTATGAAGATGAAAAGCATCAGCGGGCTTTTTTATGGCATAGTTTTGAAGATGAACAACAAAAGCATGGTGTGATTCATGAGTTAACCTTTTTCAACCAGCTAGCTGGATCCGACAGATATGAACGAGTGGCTGAGACTCATTTTGAAAAGACGTACGAGCTAGATCAATATAAGACTGCGTTAACCCAGGCTGGGTTCAGCAAAGTCAGTGTTAGTGCAGATTTTGGTAAGCAAGATATTGACAAACAAACAACTCGCTGGTTTTTTGTTTGTCAAAAGTGAGTGTGATGAAATGAAAGCAGTGGGGCTTGTAACTGAATATAACCCGTTGCACAATGGCCATGAATACCATTTGAAAATGGCAAAACAACTTACCAATGACGATGTTGTTGTGGCGGTGATGAGTGGTAATTTTACCCAACGCGCTGAACCAGCAATTGTCGATAAGTGGACCCGGGCAAGGGAAGCGTTGATGGTTGGAGTTGATCTGGTAATTGAGTTACCAGTTTATTTTGCGGTTCAACCTGCGCATTTATTTGCAAAAGGGGCAGTGAAATTACTCAGTAACCTCCGTGTTAATGATTTTGTGTTTGGGGCAGAGCATCCTGATTGGGATTTTGAAGCACTTGTAAAAGCTGAGAGTAAGTTTAAGCCAGCTGATTTTTCACAATTTAACGCTACATATGCAACTTTGTTTAATGAACAGTTGAAAAATGTCACCGGGGTTTCATTGACGGAGCCCAATGATATTTTAGCCTACGGCTACACTAAAGCAAAATTAGAGTTAGATACATCCATCAATATGTGGCCAATAAGACGAGTTGGAAGTGCTTATCATGATCAAAGTTTAACTACTGAAGGAAACATTAGTAGTGCAAGCGCGATCAGAAAGTCGGTTAGTGTTGGAAATAGTCAGTTTGAAGCTTTGGTGCCCGAGCAAACTAGGATAGATTTGAGGCAACTGGATCATGTATCTAGCTGGGACGATTTATACCCATTGTTGCGGTATCAACTAGTCCAAGCACCGTTGAATTATTTAGCACAAGTTTATCAAATGGCGGAGGGATTGGAGTACCGACTTAAACGAGCGGCCGAACAAGCCACAGATTTTGATCAGTTCATGCAGCTAGCTAAGAGTAAACGATATACTTATTCAAGACTGCAGCGTGTGTGCTTATACACATTGTTACAGGTAACTGATACAGAAATGGCTGAACAAGTTAAAACACCATATTTAAGGGTATTGGGCTTCAATAATCGTGGTCAGGAATATTTACATCAGATCAAGAAAACTGTTAAAATACCGATAGTAACAAAGGTAGATGCGGATTTTAAAAATACACGATTACAATTAGATTATCGAGCGGGCAAATTATTTGAACAACTGGTGGCTGGAGAACAAGATTTGCGCAGAAAGCCAATTATGATTTAATCTAGTAATAAAATACAATTTAACTTTCGCTGGAAAAGATAGATCTAAATGCTGTCAAGGATATAACGTTGACAATCAATTTATGTCCTAGTATAATTAAGCTCGTTGCATTAGGAGGTAGTACCATGAAATGGTCATTGAATGAGTTACAAAAGTACCAAGATGAGCCACTTTCGTTGAATAGTACGCTCGACCTGAACGCATCACTAACTGAGCGCTTTCCTGATTTAATTTTGGCAGTTGACCCGGTTAAGGTAACTGGGTATTTATCTTACCAAAAAGGGGATGTGATGGTTACAGCAACAGTTGATACTCAGCTAACTGTTCCATCAAGCCGCTCATTGACACCGGTGAAGTTTTCAACTCAATTTACATTCACGGAGTACTATTTAGCGGATGCAAGCCACATTGAGCGTTATGAAGATGATGAAACGGTGATTGTGTTGGATGAAGACCAAGAAATTGATCTGGATGAGGCAGTAGCTGAAAATATTGTCTTAGAAATTCCAATGCGCGTTTTGTCTAAAGAAGAGCAGCAGGGAGCTCCATTACCGACTGGAAGTGGTTGGGAAGTAGTTTCTGAAGATGATTATGTTGCTAACGAGGCAAAACATGACTCAGTTGATCCACGTCTGACTAAATTAAAAGAATTATTTCCTGATCAGGATGATGATAACAATAATTAGCAGGCAAGCTTAAATTTTAGTGGATAATTTTTTTGATAGGAGGTGGCATTAATGGCTGTTCCAGCACGAAAAACATCAAAGACTAAGAAGGCAATGCGCCGTGGGCACATTAAACTTTCAGTTCCTGGTTTGGCACCATGTCCAAATTGTGGAGAACTACGTAAGTCACATATGGTATGCCCTAATTGTGGATACTATGATGGCAAGCAAGTAGTTAACGAAAACAAGTAAAAAAAAGTATAAAAAAGAAGCATTCACGGCGCCGGACCTGAAGGCTTCTTTTTTTGTGCAGATTAATCCAAATACGTTATGATGGGCAGGCTGTTCATATTTGCTGAAATTTGTGATAAAAATCAAAAATGATCATGATCTGGTTTTTGTATCAGATCATGATCATTTTAATGTTTATAACTATTTCTTAGTACAATAATTAAAGATTATAGGGACATATCAACTACTTCACGTCCGACGATTTTACCGGCCTTCATTTCATCGATAATATCATTAACTTCACTTAACTTACGTGTGTGTACAATCGGGTGGACTTTACCTTCAGCACCAAATTGGAATGCTTCAGCTAAGTCTTGTCGAGTACCAACAAGGGAACCGGCAACTTGAATACCATCCAAGACAGTTTTAGCAATGTTTAGTTCCATATTACCTTGAGGCAAGGCAACGGCGACTAGTCGACCATCCGGACGGAGTGAATCAACAGCTTGGTTGAAGGCATCTGCACTAACAGAAGTAACTTGAGCATTGTTTACTCCGCCAACCTTGGCTTGAATTTGTTCCGCAACATTTCCTTCATGACGATTAATTAAAACATCTGCACCTAATTTTTCAGCGGCAGCTAATTTATCATCATTACCATCGACAACCACCACGTGAGCACCAAAGACGTTCTTAGCGTATTGAATGGCTAAGTTGCCAAGTCCACCAGCTCCGACGACGGATACCCAATCACCTGGTTTTGTTTGACCAACTTTAAGTGCTTTGTACATTGTTACACCGGCACAAGTAATTGAACTAGCTTCAACTGGATCAAGGCCTTCAGGAACTTTAACAGCGTAGTTTGCGTCAACGATTACTTGTTGTGCCATAGCACCGTCAACAGTAAAGCCAGCATTTCTAACATTGCGGCAAAGTGTTTCACGGCCAGTTAAGCAATATTCACAGTGACCACAACCACCAAAGAACCAAGCGATTGAAACGCGGTCACCAATTTTTAAATTAGTAACACCAGCGCCTAACTTGCTAACACGACCAACTCCTTCGTGACCAATTACTCTACCAGGGAATTTTCCAAAATCGCCAGAAGTCACATGTAAGTCAGTGTGACAAAGACCACAATATTCTACATCAACTAATGCTTCACCGTATTCTACAGGTCGCAAAGTTTTTTCAACAATATCAACATAGCCATCAACGGGATCACGGACAATAGCAGCTTTCATAAATAAATAACCTCTTTCTAGTTTTTTTCTATTAACAATACTTGAAAATCATAACAAAAGTGATAATGTTTTTCAAGTGAAAAATAGCACAAATCTTAAAAATAAGTTTAAAAATAAGTTAATATACAAGGGTATTAATCAAAAAAATTAAGAATGATAATTCACATGTTTTGCGTAATTTTCATGCGTAAGGGCTAAAAAATAGAAAAATTGATACTGACTAGGTTTGATTAAAAAATTATGATAAAATAAAGGTGTTTGTGAAAACCGATTTAGAATTATTTAATGAAATTTATTTAAATATATTAGGAGTGAGATGAATTCATGAGTCGTATTTTAATTATTGAAGATGAAGAAAATCTAGCGCGGTTTGTGGAGCTAGAGTTAAAGCATGAAGGCTATGATACTGTCGTTGCGTTAGATGGACGTGAAGGATTAGAGACTGCATTAAGTCAGAACTTTGATGTTATTTTGCTGGATTTAATGTTACCTGAATTAAACGGTATTGAAGTTGCTCGCCGAGTTCGGGAAGAAAAGAGTACTCCGATTATTATGATGACTGCCAGAGATTCTGTTATTGACCGAGTTTCTGGCTTAGATCATGGGGCGGATGACTACATTGTTAAACCGTTTGCGATTGAAGAACTGTTGGCTCGTGTCCGGGCACTCTTACGACGAATCAATATTGTTGGATCAGAAGGTGGAGTTCACCAAACGACAGTTAGTTATAAAGATTTGACGATTGAAAAAGAAAATAGAATCGTTCGTCGAGGCAATGAGGTCATTAATTTGACTAAACGAGAGTACGAATTGTTGCTGATTTTAATGGAAAACGTAAATGTCGTTATGGCACGTGACGTTTTACTTAATCGTGTTTGGGGATATGAGTCACAAGTTGAAACGAACGTGGTTGATGTATATATCCGTTATTTACGTAATAAAATTGACCGAGCTGGTGAGAAAAGTTATATCCAAACTGTACGTGGAACTGGTTACGTCATTCGCTCTTAATTAAAAATCGGTATTTGGGGATGGCTCACGAGTGAAAACACAAAACGATAGTAAAAAAACTGAATATCGGTTTTCATTAAAAGTTAAATGGGCATTAGGAACGGCATTAGGCGCGTTGCTAATTTTTGCTGGTTTAACTTTTGTTTTGTTTCAGACATTTACACAAGATTTATTGGCGCAAGAACGACAAAATGTGAATCAATCATTAGTGGCAGTTGATCAGCGGTTAAATGATCGCAGTACAGTCTTAACAAAAAAACAACTTGATGCAGCAATTCAGCCAGATGATTTGATACACGGAGCGGATAAAACTCCCAGTAAAATCTATAATTCCAGCATTACTAAGGGGCTTAGTGCCTCAGACATGATTGTCAGAGTATATGACTTAGATGGTAAGTTGTTATTTAGTACTGGTAAGCAATCTATTAATTTTACGGCTAGTACCAAAAAATCGGTTAAGCTAGTGAAGGGCGGATCTCATAAAATACTACTGGGTAAAATGCCAATTATTTCAACTAAAACAGATAGTAAAATTGGCTATTTACAAGTTGAAAATAAATTAACCAAGTACTACCATTCATTTAATCGGTTGTTGTTGATTTCCGGCCTGGTGTTAATACTAGTTGTAATTGCTAGCGGAATGTTAGGTTATATTTTATCGTACTTTTTGCTACGGCCTATTGACGATATTCATGATACGTTAACTGCAATTAGTGCTGACCCCACTGATAATCGTCGTGTACCAAAACTACACCGTCATGATGAGCTATCCGATCTTGGTGCAATGTTTAATGAGATGCTAGATCGAACTCAGCGTTACATTGAACAACAATCACAGTTTGTTGAGGACGTTTCGCATGAGCTAAGAACGCCAGTTGCGATTATTCAAGGCCATATGGAAATGCTGAATCGTTGGGGTAAAGATGATCCTAAGATTTTAAGTGAATCATTAGATGCTTCATTGAAGGAAACTAAGCGAATGCAAGATTTGGTGCAAGAAATGCTTGATTTAAGCCGTGCTGAGCAAGTTGAAATTAATTTCCGAGATGAAAAAACAGATGTGGGTAAGGTAGTCCATCAAGTGTTTAATAATTTTCAAATGATTCATCCAGACTTTACTTTTGTACTTGATGATGATTTAAAGGAAACGGTGATTGTGCCAATTTATCGTGACCACTTTGAACAGGTTTTAATTATTCTCTGTGACAATGCGGTTAAGTATTCAGTTAAACGAAAAGAAATTCATCTGTCACTGTCACGGACTCTTAACCAAGTTGAAGTTGGCATTCAAGATTTTGGCGAGGGAATCTCTCAAGTAGATATGGGTAAGGTATTTAATCGTTTCTACCGCGTAGACAAAGCACGGAGTAGAAAAAAAGGCGGGAATGGTTTGGGACTTTCTATTGCCAAACGACTAGTGGAAGGTTATCACGGTAGTATTACACTGGAAAGTTCAGTTGGATATGGTTCACTATTTAAAATTACCTTGCCGGTGGTTAAGGAAGATATTAAAAGCTTAGCTGATTAATAATGTTATTAATATATTTCTCATATTGTGTTTGGAATATCCTGAGAGTATTTATGTAATTTTACTTGGTATTTTTTCTAAATATAATTGAATAAAGAAGGTACGACTCATCGGAGTCGTACCTTCTTTATTCAATTATATTTAAAATGCTAACCATAGTTACTTACATTTATTTTCGGTGCTGTTTTCCCGCGTTTCGATTTCTTGTACTTGGTTTATTTTGTGCTTGGGAAATTTGATTGGCAGTTGGTTTTGATTGTATTGTTTTTTCCGGTTGAATTGGAGTAACTACCTTAGGTGGATTCTTTTTCATTTCGGCCTCAATATCACGTCGAATTCTAGGACGATAGAGATTAATAATTAAGGTTTGGATGATGGCAAATAGTCCACCAATAAAGAAGTATAGGCCAAGTCCTGCAGAAGAAGACATGGTAACAAATAAAATCATGATAGGGCTCATTAGCATAGCTACCCGCATCTGTTTTTTCTGACTTTCAGGCATCCCAATTAGGGATAACCAACCTTGTGCTAGATAGGCAACAAATGAAAGAATAGCGAGTAAGATACTAGGATCACCTAGTTTAATACCCATAAAAGCAGCGCTGGATAAATCAGGTGAGTACCGAATTGCTGCATAGAGTGCTGCAAATACCGGTAGTTGAATTAATAGTGGTAAGCAGCCAATTCCACCAGTCATACTAATACCATTTTCACGATATAATGCCATCATTTCTTGACTAATTGCAGCCCGTTCTTCTGGTGTCTTTGCTTCTTTTTGGCGTTTTTGAATATCACGCATTTGAGGACCAACCATGCCCATTTTTTCTTGCTGAATAGTTGATTTGCGCATTTGGCTAATCATGATTGGAAGTAGAATCATTCGAACGATAAAAACAATGGCGATGATTGCCCAGCCATAACTACCATTAAAAATGCTGGCTAGCCATTCCATCATGTGCTGAGTTGGCTTAGCTAAATAATCATATATCATACCGTAGGGTTTACCGTTTTTGGTTCTGACACAACCACTAAGAAATAATAGTAGGGTGGTCATTACTATAATAAGAGAAAACTTTTTATTCTTCATTTAGTTAATCAATTCCTTTAATTTTAATCTAACAAACATTTAGTACTATACCTTAATCATCATTGAATTGCTACCAACATTCACATGTGGATCCGTTATTTAATGGTAAAACTAGAAAAATCTTGTGTTAATTGATTTTTAATAACAACACGTTTAATTTTAGCAAACGGTGATGGATTTTGTTTGATCGCAGCACTGAATTTTTCTATGTCTTCTGAATTACCCTGTGCTTCAATATAAACACTGCCATCTAAACGGTTGGCGACAAAACCAGTTACATTAAATTTTCGAGCTAGTTGTAATGTCGAAAAGCGAAAGCCAACGCCTTGCACAACTCCGGTAATTGTAAGATTGATTGCTTTCATTTACTTAACCTCCGAATACCTATCAACAATAGTAATTCCATGGTATAATAAGCCATTAATTGGAGTGAAAAAAGTGGAAAAAATTACATCAGTACATAATCAACGTGTTAAAGATTGGAAAAAATTACAAACTAGAAAACAACGAACAAAAACAGGAACCTATTTATTAGATGGGTGGCATCTTATTAATGAAGCTTTAAACAGCCAAACAGCAATTTTATCATTAATTGGGACCCAAGAGCAGTTTGAACTACACCCAGATATTTTAACACATGAGCTCGAAACTTATGAGGTCACTAAAGAAATTATGGCAGATATTACTGATTCAGTCACGCCACAAGGAATTGCGGCAGTGGTTGCTAAGCCAACTGATGAATCAGAAATTCCCGCTGATTTGGCTGGAGCATGGCTATTGCTTGATCAGATTCAGGATCCAGGTAACATTGGTACCATGATCAGGACAGCTGATGCGGCTGGGTTTGTGGGTGTGGTAGCCGGTCATAAGACGGCAGATATATACGCACCCAAGGTGGTTCGCTCGATGCAGGGCAGTCAGTTCCATTTGCAACTTCGTCAGGGTAATTTGTTTAGCTGGCTGGAAAAGTTTAAACAAAATGGAATGCCAATTTATGGAACGGAATTAAATCAGGATGCACAAAATTTCCGTGAACTAACGCCTATTAACAATTTTGCATTAATTATGGGAAATGAAGGTCATGGGATGCAATCAGACTTATTAGCTCAGACGACAAAAAACCTTTATATTCCCATGGATGGTCAGGCTGAATCTTTGAATGTTGCAGTTAGCGCCGGAATTTTAATGTTTCAGTTAAAACAAAATAACCACTAATTAGGCAAAATGTTTTGCATTTTGAAAAAATGCGTGTATGATGTTCAAAGAATAAGGAAAAGGGGCAATCTATGAAAGCAAATGCTTGGCAACAAGATCAAGAGTACCTCAGTTTGGTGGAGGATTTGTTAGAACAACCAGCAGTCCAAAAGTTAGCTAATTATACTCAACATCATCACTCAGATCGACTACAACACTCCATTGCTGTTTCTTTTGACAGTTATGAACTGGCAAAAAAAATGAAGTTAGATTACAAGAGTGTTGCTCGGGCCGGGTTGTTGCATGATTTGTTTTACTATGATTGGCGCACGACTAAATTCAATTTAGGATCGCATGCCTTTATTCATCCACGAGTGGCTTTGCGTAATGCAGAAAAGATTACTGAATTAAATGCGATGGAAAAAGACATTATCTTGAAGCATATGTTTGGTGCAACACTGGCACTTCCTAAATATCGGGAGAGTTTGTTGGTGTCATTGGTTGATGATTATGAAGCGGAGCATGAATTTTTTGCACCGCTACGAAAAAAAGCCGATGGGTTATATCACAAAATTAAAGTACGTGTATCAATTTAAAGATGGCTCTAAATGGGAGGGCGAAGAATGGATCAAATGGCAATAAATAAACCAATGGACGATTTTACTCTTTGTCCAAAGTTTGAACAGACTTTTTCAATTTTGGGTAAAAAATGGAATGGATTAATTATTGAGGTCTTGTTAAATGAAGGTTCGTTACGATTTAAAGACTTAGTGGTTAATGTTCCTAAATGTAGTGATCGAGTGTTGGTTGAACGCTTAAAAGAATTAGAACAAGATGGCATTGTAGCTAGAAACACTTACAACGATTCTGGTAGAGTAGAATATTCTTTGACAGACAAGGGATTAGAACTCAGACCTGTTATGGATGCAGTTCATTCATGGGGTGACAAGTGGTTTGCTTAAAATAACCCTTGACCATGGTTAAGTTATTAATTACAATTAATAATGTTAAAAACGTTGATGGAAACTAGTAAAGGCTTAGCGTTCAAAAGGAAACTATCGTCGTTGACTGAAAGCGGTAGTGGGCACTAACCTTGAATTTCACTTCCATAGTTGATACTTAAACAGTACTCCGGTTGATTACCGTTATGAATTGACTTAAGTGTGTGTTAGTTGTTTTTGACACAAACTAGGGTGGTACCGCGATACTTCGTCCCTTTTATGGGACGGAGTTTTTTTATTTGCAGAAAAGAGGAGAACAGATGGGACTTAAAGATAAACTGGATCAGTTACTTCAGCAAGGACTTTCAGAAGTTAAGGCTAGTTCAGATCTAGAAAAAATCAATGATATTCGGGTTAAGATGCTAGGTAAAAAAGGACCGATTACTCAAGTACTCCGTGGAATGCGTGAACTAAGTGCAGAGGAACGCCCTAAAATTGGACAGTTTGCAAATAAAGTTCGAGATGAATTGACTAGTGCAATTGAACAACGACGCAATGAACTTGAACAGGCCAAAATTAATGCGCAATTAGAGCATGAAAAAATTGATGTTACTTTGCCGGGCACTGCAATGGCACAAGGCCAACCGCATGTGATTCAGCAGATCATTGATCAACTAGTGGACTTGTTTATTGGCATGGGGTATGAAGTAGCCACTGGCGACGAAGTTGAAGAGGATCGTTATAATTTCGAAATGTTGAATCTACCCAAAGATCACCCGGCACGTGATATGCAGGATACATTTTATATTACTCCTGAAACTTTAATGCGGACGCAGACATCGCCAATGCAAGCAAGAATGTTGGAAACGCATGATTTTAGTAAGGGACCTTTGAAAATGGTTTCGCCTGGAAAAGTTTATCGGCGGGATACTGACGATGCAACCCATAGTCATCAATTTCATCAGGTTGAAGGCATGGTAATTGGTAAGCATGTAACAATGGCTGACTTAAAGGGAACCTTGGAAGTTGTTGCACAAGAACTATTTGGTGATGAACTGGATGTCCGTTTACGACCAAGCTATTTTCCTTTTACTGAACCATCAGTAGAGGCTGATATTACTTGCTTTAACTGCCATGGCCGTGGGTGTGCAATTTGTAAACATACTGGTTGGATTGAGGTATTAGGAGCAGGCATGACGCATCCCAATGTTTTAAAAATGGCGGGAGTCGATCCTGACGTTTATGGTGGTTTTGCGTTTGGGCTAGGACCCGATCGATTTGCAATGCTGCGGTATGGAGTGGAAGATATTCGTGATTTTTATCAAAATGATATTCGCTTCCTGACTCAATTTAATCAGAAAGGATAGGATGAATAAATTATGAAAGTTTCGTATCAATGGTTACAAGAATATCTTGATCTACCTGAGAAGCCTGCTGACTTAGCAGAGAGAATTGCACGAACGTCAGTTGACATCAATGATGTTTATTCTCCTAGTGATGGGTTGACTAAGTTAGTAGTTGGGTTCGTTGATAGTGTTAAACCACACCCAGATTCTGATCACTTAACACTTTGTCAGGTTAATATTGGTGAGGGTAAGTTGGTTCAGATTGTTTGTGGTGCACCAAATATTCAGGCCAATAAAAATGTAATTGTTGCATTACCGGGTGCTCGGATTGGTAACAACATTAAAATCAAGCGGAGTAAAATGCGTGGCGAATTATCTGAAGGGATGATTTGTGCACTGCAGGAAATTGGATTTAGTGAACAAACTGCACCTAAAGCATACGACGAGGGAATTTGGTTTTTACCGGAGGATGCTAAACCAGGTGAGTCTGTTTTTCCATATTTAGGGATGGATGATACAATCATTGACACTGATGTGACCCCTAACCGTGGTGATATGTTTAGTATGTTAGGCAATGTGAATGATATTGCTGCTTTTTATGGGCTGACACCGCATTTTAAGATGTTACCAGTTAAGGAAAATAGTGAGCAACAAGCCGAACAACTAATTAAAGTTAATATTGCAGATCAAAATTTGGCACCAACGTATAAAATGCGCGTGATTACAGATGTGACGATTAAAGATAGTCCGTTATGGCTCCAAATACGCTTGTGGAACGCAGGGATTAGACCGATTAGCAACGTTGTTGATGTGACAAACTATATTTTACTTAAGTATGGACAACCATTGCATAGTTTTGATTATGCTAAATTACCCGATAAAACCATTGGTGTTCGTTTCGCTAAGGCGGGCGAACCATTTGTAACATTAGATGAAGATGAGCGTGAATTAACTTCTAATGATGTGGTGGTAACCGCTGGCGATCATCCAGTTGCTTTAGCTGGAACGATGGGTGGCCTGGAGACGGCAATTACGGATCAAACAACAAGTGTGGCACTAGAAGCTGCAATTTTTGATCCAATTCTAATCCGTAAGCAAGCTCGTCGTCATGATCTACACAGTGAATCTTCCTCACGTTTTGAGCGAGGAATTAATCCTGAGACTGTTGAGACAGCGCTAAACGAAGCGGCAGAATTAATTGCTCAATTGGGTGATGCAAAAGTTACAACTGGAATTGTTACTGGAAGTGAACGGGCAATTAAGACGACGGAAGTTCCGTTAACAGTTGCACGAACAAATCACGTTTTAGGTACTGAATTAACAGTGGACCAAATTGCGGGCATTTTTAAACGACTAGCATTTGAATACACTGAAACTGACGGTGAATTCTTGGTTAGTGTTCCTGCTCGTCGTTGGGATATCAGTATTGAGGCCGATTTATTAGAAGAAATTGCTCGTATTTATGGCTATGATAACTTACCATCTACGTTGCCAGCTCAAACCAGTAATATTGGTGGTTTAAACGAGCGTCAACACTTTTTGCGAGCTTCTAGACGGGTTCTAGAAGGATTGGGGTTGAACCAAGCCATAAGTTATTCTTTGACTACGGTAGAACAGGCCCAACAATTTGAGATTGTACGGCATGGCGAACCCATGAAATTGGATTATCCAATGAGCCAAGACCATGTGGCAACTAGAATGAGCTTAATTGGCGGCTTATTAAATGATGTTGCATATAATGCAGCTCGTAAGCAAGTCAATGTTAATTTGTATGAACAAGGCAGGATCTTTATCCCTACTGACAAGGACGTGCGGCCAGAGGAACAAGAACATATTGCTGGAGCAATTACTGGCCAGTTTACTAATAAGACTTGGCATCATGAGGGGCAAGAAGCTGATTTTTACTTAATTAAAGGAATTGTAGAACAGTATCTAACTAACATGGCAATCAAAATGCAAGTTACTTACAGAGCTAATAGTAGCCGTCCTGAGATGCACCCAGGACGAACCGCTGATATTTTAATTGGCGAGTCGGTTGTTGGATACGTTGGTCAAATTCATCCCCAAATGGCTAAAGAATATAAGATCGCATCAACTTATGTATTTGAACTGAATTTGGAGCAATTAGTGACACAGCCTAAAAAAGAGCGTCATTACCAAATGATTAGTAAGTATCCTACTATTACACGTGACATTGCGTTGTTGGTCGATGAAGATATAACAAATGCGGATATTCTAGATGTGATCAATGACAAGGGTGGCGCATATTTAACCGATGTAACTTTATTTGACGTTTACGAAGGAGCACATTTACCAGCTCACAAGAAGTCCCTTGCCTATACTTTAACTTATCAAGATAAAGAAGGTACTTTGGTCGAAGAAAAGGTGAACCAAGCGTTTGATAAAGTAGTACAACAACTGATTAAACAGCTTAATGTAGAAGTTCGTTAGTTATCCAGTTAAAATCAAGAGTCTTATAATCATGAGAGTGAATATAAGGCTTTTTATTATTTCTATTAAAGTTTGTTATTAAAGTGTATCCAATATCACATTTTTTAGTATAATAGAACAGATATTAAAAATAGGATGGTAAATGAGTTGAATAATAGTGAGAAACAGTCCGATAAAAAGAAGCGACCAAAAAAGTATTGGTGGTTGATTGGCGTGATTGTGGTGCTAATCGGGATTTTTGGTGGGGCTAAGTATTATTTTGATAGTTCGATGGAGGCTGTCAATCCTGGAAGTTCGAAAACAGTACAGGTTAAGATTCCATTGGGAGCTACGAATAAAAAGATCGGACAGATTTTAGCTGACAAGCAGCTTGTAAAAAGTTCGTTTGTGTTTAACTACTATACTCAAACGCAAAAAAAAGTTGAGTTTAAAGCTGGATATTATTCTCTGAGCCCTGCGATGAACGTTAAAACGATTGCCAAAATATTAAAGCAGGGCGGTTCAACGACAGCTGTTTCTGGGTTAAAAGGGAAAGTACTAGTCCAAGAAGGACAGACGATTGATCAAATTGCAGCGACAGTTCAAAAGCAGACAAAATATTCGTCCAAAGATTTTTTGAAGTTGATGCAAAATGAAAGTTACCTTGAATCCTTGGCTAAAAAATACCCTAAGCTGTTAACTTCATCAATGAGCGCGCAAGACGTGCGTTATCGACTAGAAGGGTATTTATTTCCAGCAACTTATGATGTCTCGCACTTGAAGAGTTTGAAGGTATTAGTAAATGAAATGGTGGCAGCCGAAAACCAACAAATGGAACCGTACTATGCTAAAATCACGGCCAAACATCTTAGCGTGCAAGAAGTTTTGACACTAGCTTCCTTAGTGGAACGAGAAGGTGTTTCAAACTCAGATCGTACAAAAATTGCTGGAGTCTTTTTCAACCGACTAGACACTCAGATGCCACTTCAATCTGATATTTCTGTAATGTACGCTCTCAATACCCACAAGAAGAACTTAACGTATAAAGATTTGAAGGTGGACTCGCCTTACAATTTGTACACAAATAAAGGGTATGGCCCTGGACCTTTTAACAGTCCTGGTATTCAGTCAATCAAAGCAGTTTTAAATCCTACGGCCCAAAATAAGAAGTATTTGTATTTTGTGGCTAATATGAAAACTGGTAAGGTTTATTATTCTAAAACATACGCACAACATCAAAAAATAACTACGAAATTAGCAAAAGACAATGACTAAAGGGTAATTTTAAGGAGATGCAAAATTAGTTTGAATGCAAAAGTTAAACGACCAATCATCATCGGCGTAACTGGTGGTTCTGGTAGCGGTAAAACAACTGTTAGTCAGGCAATTTATAAGCAGTTGGCCGGTAAATCAATCATGATTTTACAGCAAGATACCTATTATAATGATCAAACGCAGATGTCGATGGAAGAACGACAGGCAGTTAATTATGATCATCCACTAGCTTTTGACACTGATTTACTAATTAGTGATTTAAAAAAGTTGCTAAATAATCAATCGATTGAAATGCCAGTGTACAACTATGCAGAATTTACACGATCGTCTGAAACTATTTTAACCCAACCTCGCGACGTTATTATTTTGGAGGGAATTTTGATATTAGACGATCAGCGGTTGCGTGACTTGATGGATATTAAAGTGTTTGTTGATACTGATGATGATATTCGTATTATCCGTCGGATCCAACGTGATATGCAAGAACGTGGCCGATCGTTGCAATCTGTAATTGACCAGTATTTAGCAACTGTTAAACCGATGTATCATCAATTCGTAGAACCGACAAAACGCTATGCTGATATTATTGTCCCTGAGGGTGGTCAGAATACGGTGGCAATTGATTTATTGACAACTAAAGTTCGCGATATTTTGACCCAAAAAGGACACCAAGATTTAATGGCTGATTAGGCGGTTTGTAATATAAAAAAATTATTATGGTTTACAATTAATGACGATCATGGTAGTGTGTTGATTGTCGAATTAATATTGAAATTTTAGAGGTGCGTTATGGCAGAAGAAAAAACCTATCCGATGACATCGGATGGTAAAGCAAAATTAGAAGCTGAATTAGAAACATTGAAAACTAAAACCCGCGCTGAGGTAATTGAACGAATTAAAATTGCCCGCAGCTTTGGTGACTTATCTGAAAACTCAGAATATGAGTCAGCTAAGGACGAGCAAGCCTTTATTGAAGGTCGAATTAGCACGATTGAGCATATGTTACAAAATGCTGAAATAATTGATAGTGAATCAGTTGCAAAAGATGAAGTTTCGCTTGGTCGTTCTGTAACGTTTAAGGAATTACCAGATGAGGAACCGGAAACATATACAATTGTGGGCCAATCAGAAGCAGATCCAATGACCGGTAAGATTTCAAACGAATCGCCGATTGCAGTTGGACTTCTAGGACACAAGTTAAATGAAGAAGTGACAATTAAAATTCCCAGCGGTGATATGAAAGTTAAAATTATTTCAGTTGATTAAAAAAACAGGAGTGAGATGCAAGTATGCATTTTATTCTTGTTTTTTTTAATCATGTGGTAAACTTAATGCTGTAAATGTAAGCGGATTTATTAAGCATAATTTAACCGAAGGGAAGCAGTCAGATGCAATTAACAGTTACCGATCGTGCTAGTAAATGGTTTCAAGAGGAAATGGGACTTAGTCAAGGAATGGGTGTGCGCTTTTTTGGTAAGGTATATGGTAAAACACCTGTTCATAATGGGTTTTCACTAGGGATGTTTCGTGATGACCACCCAATTAGTCCAATTGTAGATACGGTTAAAGATGGTGTGCACTACTTTGTTGATGCCCAAGATGAATGGTTTTTTAAGGGCTTTGACTTTGGTGTCGACTATGATGAGAAAAGTGATGGGCCAACATATCAATATACTAAAAATGGTGAATTATAAGTATAAAAAAATGCCAGTTGATTTTTATTTAAAAATCAACTGGCATTTTTGAATGCTTCAAAGTAAGATACTTTTACTTTTGGCGTCGTTTTACTAATAAATAACCAGCAACACCGATAGCACTAATCGCAGAGATACTAATTCCAGTAATCAAATAAGGTGGGCGGTAAGTTAACTGAACTGTATGCATGCCTTTAGTGATCGGAACAGCAAGAAATGTTTTAATTGTTTTTTTGGTTTTAACTGTCTTGCCATCAATTTTGGCATGCCAGCCGGCAGAATAAGGAATTGTGGTCATCAAAACTTGACGTGGTTTGGTAATCTTTACAGTACCATTAATCTTAGTATTTGAATGACTAGTAACATGCAAACTTTCACTTTTAAGTTTGGTCTTTAGTCGCTCAAAATGATTTTGATTAAGCTTGTACAGACTTACATTTTGCATCCAAAGCGTCTGGTGCTTCAACTTAAATGTTAACGTTACAGGCTCACCTTTTTGTTTTGAAGCAACATTAATAACAACTGTATTTCTGAAAGTTGGGTATTGTGTTAATTTTTTACCATTCAGATAGTAACTTCCATTATCTGCGTCTAAATTGGGACCAAAGGTTAAGTAATAGGACTCATTGGTTTTGGGCGTAAATGTCATTTTAACTTCAGCCGGTTTAATGAGATCCTGCTTACTAAAAATAGTACCAGTAATTTTGTTTGCTGATTGTACGTTGGTGAAGGTTACATGGTCAAAATTTTGAACTGTGAATAACGAGCTGTCAGACTGATCATTGGCCAGCGTTTGATAAATTTGTGATTGACGAGCAACGGGATCACTAGTTTTTAATTTCAAACTATTAATTCTATTGGATGCGCCAAACGCAATTGATAGAGCATTGCTGTTTTTAGTGGTTGTAGTCAGTGCGTCTGATGAAACTGTTTTTTGGCGATTTAAATCAGGTTTATTTGACACAGCTGGTAATATTGAAGAATTACTTCGTAGGCCAACTATATTTTGCGTGGGCTGACTGGTCATGAAATAACGCATGTTAAGCAATGAATCGCTGACCTGGGTACCATTCGTATAGGTAACGAAGCCGTCACCGTCTGGCTGACCTATGGAGCCCATAAATGAAGGAATGCTAGGCTCTAGTGTTGAGCCAAAGTGGGACCCACTGTAATAGTCCGCTTGCATGGGATCATCTTTAGTCCGCATGAAAGTTTGACCGATTCGATAGAAACTATTGTCCTTTTTTTGAATCGTTTTAACGGTTTTGTTTAGTTGCGTAGTATATTCACCAAAAGAATTTTGGGTAACGTAACTGATGTTATTTAATGAAGTATATCCATTGGTAACAACTTCACTACCTACAAGTAAAACAAAAACAATATCGTATAACATTGGAGAATAATACCTGGGGATTAGTAGCCAGATTAACCCAACAATGCATAGTCCAATGCTAATGAATAATTGATTCCAGCTCAGGTAACTAAATGACGCTAAGTTAAGGCTAAGATAGGTGTAAATGCCACCGATAACAATAACTGTGGGTATGAGCTGTCGCCATGTTAAATGGAAATCGGGAGTGAGGGTGTGTGCAGCCAGCCAGAGCATCCAAAACGACATTAAAAACGAAAATCGATATGGGTACCATACCGGAAATTGTCCGGCGTGCCAAAGCAAGTCTAGTGGTTCAAAGCACAAAGAAAAAATAAAGAAAATGGTTAATAGTCCAGTAATAATTCGATTTTTTAAGGAATGACGACGATCAAATAAATATAAAACAAAGGCAATGGTCAGGAGCGAACCGATGAATAAGTTGGGTTCACCATCTGGCATTTGATCAAAATTAAATGATCCCGGGATCAGTTTAGCAAGCATTTTGAATGGAAAATATTCGAATTTAAAATGCAAGGCCTGTTCTGTGTATGTTCCTTTGGTCTGTGTTAAAGAATAAAAGGTGGGGATGAGTAAGAAAGACGCTAATAAGGCTGATAGGATAGAACTACCAATATATTTAACAAATCTGCGCCAGGTAATATACCAACCAAGATTTTGCTGTGATAATTGCCAAATCATAAACATAATAGTGAAGATGGCCACCATCCAGGCCATATAATAATTATCAATTAGTAAAATTGTAAACCAAATAATGTAAACCCAGGGCTTATTTTCAGTAACTAATTTAATTAAACCCCAAATGATGGGTGGTAATAAAATCAAGACATCCAACCAAATCAGATTTAGTTGGTTGGCAATCATCCAACCCATTAAAGCGTAGGCAGTTAAAAACCCCAATATACGAATGCCTGCTTGTAATTTCGTTTTTAATAACAACCAAGCAAAACTTAAGCCGGCTAGGCCATACTTTAAAACCAATAATAGTAAAATACCGCTGGATAAAAATTTACCCGGGAAAAAAAGTAGTAATAAATTGAGCGGACTCATTAAATAGTAGGCAAATATCCCAACCATATCACCGCCCAGATCTTTGGAAAAAGAATAAAAGAAGGTATCAAAATGATGTAACAAAGTCGATCTGAAGTAGGAAAAAAAATCAACATACTGTTGGCCTAAGTCAACGGTCAGGATACTACTATTACCAAAAGGGGCCATACCACGAAAAGCAAAGTAACCGCCCATTAATAGTGCTGGAATTAAAAAACCAAGCCATAAAATGATTGATTTTTTGTACCTCAAAGTAGAATGTTTCAATGAAAAAACCTCGTTTAAAATATTTTAAAACATTAAAATTATGCCAAACAACTGTTTTCTTTGGCTTACTTCGTATAGAATAGCATAAGAATATGACCAAATTAGGATGGTTTTGAAATCTTTGGTAAAATATATTTATTAAGTCTGTTAAGGAGTATCTAGAAACTTGAAATTTTCAACACGAATCAAAACAATGTTTAAATCGCGAACTAAGAAAAAGACAGTACAATCAGAAATCCCATTTAGGTTAAATTTTTTGTTGTGGACGGTGGGAATTCTCATGCTAATTTTAGCAGTTCGTCTTTTCTACTTGCAAGTATTAAACGGTGATAGCTATAAAGCAGAAGTTAATCGATCAGATACTACAACAGAAACTAATAGCGTTCAACGAGGGATGATCTACGATTCCACTGGTAAAGTGTTAGTTGGTAACCAAGCTCATCAAGCAATCACCTATACTAAAGCCGCGAGCGCAACAACTACAGATATTTATAAAACAGCTAGAACACTAGGGAAATATTTGAATGTTTCTACTAGCAAACTAACTAAGCGAGAGCAAAAAGATTATTTTCTTGCAGATTCAAAGAATCTGAAGAAGATGATAAAAAAAATTCCAGGAGCTGCAGATTTATCTGATAGTGAGCAATATAACAAGGTAATTGACTATCTTGGCAAACATCCAAGTGAATATAAATTGAGTGCCAGTCAAAAGAATAAAGCCATGATATATGCTGCTATGAGTGGGGCATATTCATTGTCGACGACATACATTAAGGAAACAGGTGTTACCAGCAAAGAAGTTGCCGAGGTCGGTGAACATCTTAATGAAATGACAGGTGTAAAGGTTGGTACGAGTTGGTCAAGAAATTATCCTTCTGGAACGGCTATTCAATCATTAACTGGAACAGTTTCAAATCAAAAGACGGGATTGCCTAGTGATCAGGTTAATAGCTTATTATCGCAAGGATATTCTCGTAATGACAGTGTTGGGCAAAGTTATTTAGAAAAGGAATATCAGGCTACGCTAGCTGGATCTAAGTCTCAAACTGAAGTTTCTTCTTCCAGTACCGATCAAATTACTAAGTCGGTTGCTAAATATGCCGGAAAAAAAGGTGATAACCTGGTATTAACAATCAATGCCAAATTCCAAAAGCAGGTTCAAAAAATTGTTCGTTCTGATTATAGCTCGTCTGGTGGAATTGGAAATTCAACTGGTGCATATGCAGTAGTAATGAATCCAAATACAGGTGCAATTTACGCTATGGGTGGAGTTGATCGAGATTTGGATACTGGTAAAATTACTAGTGATCAAATCGGATCCATTAATCATCCAATTGTTATGGGATCAGTTGTTAAGGGTGCCACTGTAATGGGTGCCCTGATGGATGGCGTCATAACCCCTAATAGTAATACACTTAATGATCAACCAATTAAGGTTGCAGGAACTGCAAGTAAGAGTTCTTGGTGGAATCGAGGCGGATCGGTTCCAATTACTGCTGAGGAAGCACTGGAAGTTTCATCAAACTCGTATATGATGCAGTTAGCTATGAAAGAAGCTGGGACTAAGTATGTTGCTGGTGCCAGTTTGAATATGCCAACTAGTATTTTCTCAAAATTACGCGGTTATTTTAATCAATTCGGGTTAGGTGTTAAAACCGGAATTGACTTACCAGGTGAAAGTTCGGGTTACACAGGGCCAACTAATGTTATTGGAAAAGCGTTGGATTTATCATACGGAAACTATGATAGTTATACAGTTATGCAATTGGCACAGTATGCATCAACGATTGCTAATGGTGGCTATCGAATGAAACCATATTTAGTTCAGCAAGTTAGAGGAACAAATAAGGATGGTTCACTTGGTAAAATCGAATCAACAACACAACCGACGATTTTGAATACAATTAATGCAACCAAAGAGCAGTGGCAGGTTGTGCGAAAGGGAATGAATATGGTGGTTCATGGTACCAGCCCATATAAAACTGGTAGCCAGTTAACTGATCTATCTCCTTCTGTGTCTGCGAAGTCTGGGACTGCTGAAACTTTCCAAGGGACAACTTCTACATTGACCCATAGTTTAATTATGTTTGGTCCTAGTGATGATCCACAAGTGGTAATTGCAGTTGCTATTCCAGGTGCAGCAGCCAACAGTTCTGCAGCTAGCATGACAATGGGTAAGCAAATTTATCAGGCTTACTGGAAGACGGTTCAGTCTGATAAGGGTTATTAAAAGAGTGTCAAGGTAGTTTACTTAACAAAGTGCAACAAAATACTAGTCAAACGAAGCATTTAATGATATAGTTGTACGAGTTAGGGTATAACCCAATTATTGAAAAAAGTTTGGAGGTTTCAGCCATGCGTGTACACATTACTTTAGAATGTACTGAATGCCATGAACGGAATTACTTATCAAGTAAAAACCGTCGTAACAATCCCGATCGTGTTGAATTTAAAAAATACTGCCCACGGGAACGAAAAGTTACATTGCACCGTGAAACAAAATAATAATGTAGTAAGAGGTTAGGTTACTTTGCATTACTGCAACTGGCCGGACGATTACATTAGTGCAGAACTATTTTGCAAACAAGAAAGGCTGGAGACAATTAATTTGTCCAGTCTTTTTGTTTTAATTTAGAGGAGTTGAAACAAGATGCAGCTAACAAAAAAAGAAGCTCGTAAACAAATTATTGGTGCATTAGCAAATGTTGATCCTGAAAAAAAGCGAGAGGCTACGGCAAGTTTGTATCAACAGTTGTTTGATAGTGCTGAGTGGTTAAATGCAAATGTAATCGCAACAACAATTAGTCAGTCAATTGAAGTTGACACTAAACCAATTATTAGACGAGCTCAAGCCGAAAATAAACGGGTATGTATTCCGCGTACATTGGCTGATTGGCAAATGGAATTTGTTGAACTAAATGAGCAAACTGAGCTAATAAAAACAAAACATAATTTGTTTGAACCGGCTAATGGGAATGTTATTTCATCAGCTGAGATTGACTTAATGATTGTACCTGGTGTTGCATATACGGCTGATAATTTTAGATTAGGGTTTGGTGGCGGATACTATGACCGCTATTTGGCAGGGTATTCTGGGCTTACCATTTCATTAGCATTGCCACAACAACGAAATGATAATATTAGTTGGGCAATCAAACCATATGATATTAATATTAATCATATTTTGGTAGCAACGGAGGAAGATAAGTGAATATAGCAAATTTGAAGAATCAAGCATTCGTCACTCAAATAGTGGTTGCTGTGCAAGTAATCGTCTTTATTTTGATGACATTAGCAGGGGGATCAACAGATACATCTGTTTTAGTTGAGTTTGGTGCGCGAGTGTCAATACTTATTCAGGAAGGCCAGTGGTGGCGTTTGATTACCCCAGTCTTCTTGCACATTGGATTGATGCATATTGTCGTCAATTCTGTTACGGTCTATTATATTGGAACCCAAATTGAAATGTTGTTCGGGCATACTCGCTTTGCAGTGATTTACCTAGTGACAGCAGTTACTGGAAATATTGCTAGTTTTGTTTTTCTACCTAATACATTATCAGCCGGTGCAAGTACAGCTATTTTTGGGTTGTTTGGAGCCTTTTTGATGTTGGGTGAATCATTTAGGAATAATCTGTATATTCGGGCCATGAGCCGCCAATTTTTACTATTTGTGGTCTTAAACTTGGCGTTCGATTTATTTTCTCCGGGCATTGATATTTATGGCCATATTGGCGGACTATTTGGTGGTTTTTTAGTTGGTTATGTAGTTGGCGCACCCAGAATTGGAAAAGTTAACTTGATAAAGCGCTTTCTAAGTGGCATCATATTGATTGTAGCAATTGTGCTATTTTACTCAATGGGAATGCGTGCTAATTAGTGTTGGAGGCAGATATGAAAACTTTGTATGATGTCCAACAGCTGTTAAAGCAATTTGGTATTTATGTTTATGTTGGTAAACGAATGTGGGATATTGAATTAATGGCGTTGGAATTAGATAATTTATACAAATCAGGGGTGGTTGAGCAATCAGTTTATTTGAAAGCTAAACTTGTCTTACGCCACGAACACAGGTTAGAAGAACAGCGAACATCCCAGCAAAAAGCATAGATATCAGGGGGAATCAGGAATGAGTCAAAAGTTAATTGGTGTAGATTTAGGTGGAACTACAATTAAGTTTGCTATCTTAACTGCGCAAGGTGATGTTCAACAAAAGTGGTCATTAAGAACGAATATCTTAGATGATGGACAGCATATTGTTCCAGACATTGTGGAATCAATTAATCATCACATTGATCTATATCAGATGAAGCGGGAACAATTTATTGGCATTGGAATGGGTACTCCCGGGACGGTTGATCTAGAAAAAGGAACCGTTGAAGGGGCCTTTAATTTAAACTGGAGAACGGTTCAACCAGTTAAAGAAAAAATCGAAGCAGGGACCGGATTACCATTTGTGTTGGATAACGATGCCAACGTGGCTGCACTGGGCGAACGTTGGAAAGGCGCCGGCAACAACGGTAGTGAAGTGGCATTTATTACGCTAGGAACTGGCGTTGGTGGTGGTTTGATTTCGAATGGTGAACTCATTCATGGTATTAGTGGTGCCGGTGGTGAAGTCGGTCATATGAATGTTGAGCCGGATGGATATTTATGTACATGCGGTAACCGGGGCTGTTTGGAACAATATGCTTCAGCGACCGGGGTTGTTCATTTAGCTCAAGACGCAGCTGAAGAATATGTTGGTGACAGTAAATTAAAAGCAATGATCGATGACGGTCAGGAAATTACTTCTAAAATTGTATTTGATTTGGCCAAAAAAGACGATGACTTTTTAGCTAATCAAGTAGTTGATAAAGTTGGTTACTATTTAGGCTTAGCTTGTGCTAATATTAGTGATATATTAAATCCACAATATGTTGTTATTGGTGGTGGTGTCTCTGCGGCTGGTGATTTTTTACTTGAACGAGTGCAGAAAAGTTTCCAACGCTTTGCTTTTCCAACCGTTCGTGAATCGACAAAGCTCAAGTTGGCAAAATTAGGAAACGATGCTGGTGTAATCGGTGCGGCGTCATTAGCAACAAAGTTTAAATAGGTTTTGGAGGAATTAGAGTTGGTTATTGGTGCGATTTCAGGTTTGGTTCAATTAGATATTGTGATTGGTGTTTTGATTGTCGCTTGGGTGGCATATCGACTATATCAGTATTCGCAACGAAAACGGTATGCAACCGTGTTAACAGAAGATGCTTTTACAGAAGGTATGCATCGGGCACAAGTTATTGATTTGCGTGAAAAAAATGATTTTGATCGTGGGCACATTTTAGGTGCTCGAAACATTCCACTCAGCGTGATGAAGCAACGATACGTTGAAATTCGTAGTGATTTACCGGTTTACTTATATGACCAAGGAATGGTTCTTAGCACTAGAGCTTCAGTTATGCTTGGTAAAAAAGGTTATACTGATATCTCGATTTTAAAAAGTGGGTATGCTCGCTGGAACGGTAAGACAAAAACTAAAAAGTACTAAAAAGGGTCGGAGCAAGATTATCTCTTGCTACCAACCCTATTTTAATTGAAGCTGCCAATAATTATTTGCTATGTGCAGAACGGCCTTTACGGACTGCAGCACGTCGGTTTTCGTCGAATTTATCTTCTTGTTCTTCAATTGGTTTAATCACTGATTTATGGAAAGAAAAAATTCCACCAGCAACAGCACTAATTGTTGCAATTGTGCCGATTAACAAGCCCTTAGTAAATTGTTTCATAACTTTTAGCCTCCCATCTTGATATCTCTATTATGCAAAATAATATTTGAATTTACCAGTATTTAATGTTTTTTGATGAAATATGGTTTGTTCGAGTGGGTGTTTGGAAGTTTTGTTTCGTATATTTTGTAGATATATTTGATGGAGAAGACGGTCAGGCTAAGCCAATCACTGCCTACGACATTTAAACGTTTCATTTAACACTTTTTATTTTAGGAGTCTAATATGGTAAAAGTAATCGCAATTGTTGGTCCAACCGCAGTGGGCAAAACTGAATTATCATTACAGTTGGCACAAGACCTAAATGCTGAAGTGATTTCAGGTGATTCTATGCAGGTATATCGCCATCTAAATATTGGAACGGCGAAGATTATGCCAGATGAAATGAGAAATATACCACACCATTTAATTGATATTCGTGATGTTAATCAACGGTTTTCAGTTGCTGATTTTCAAACGTTAGCAAAACAACAGATTGCAAGCATCTCTAGTCGCCAAAGATTACCGCTAGTGGTGGGAGGTACAGGATTTTATCTGCAGAGTTTAACAGAGAACCTGACACTAGGGAATGACCAATTTGATGATGAGTCACGCCGGTTTAGACAACAATTACAGCAGTATTATGCTGATTTTGGTGCTGATAAATTGTGGCAGCGGTTGAACAAAATTGATTCGACTGCCGCTGCATCAATTCCACCCCAAAATATTCGTCGTGTAATCCGCGCAATTGAAGTAACTGAAAGGTCAGGTGTCCAATTTTCACAGCAGTATCAAGAAAAAAGTGAATTTGAGTTTAAATTAATTGGTTTAACAACTGATCGAAAAATACTGTATGAGCGAATTAATCATCGGGTTGATGAAATGATTTCAGCGGGATTAGAACAAGAGGCACGATGGCTGTATACTCAAAATGGAACAGAATTTCAAGCCGGTAAAGGAATCGGCTACCGAGAGTTCTTTAAATATTTTACGAAACAACAGTCACTTGAGGAGACGATTGCAGAAATTAAGCAGGATTCACGCCATTATGCTAAGCGCCAGTTAACCTGGTTTAGAAATAAAATGGATGTTGAATGGTTTGATCTGGTTACTAGAAAAGATTCAATCAACGAGATTGAAAATGTGTGTTTGCATTGGTTACAAGAGTAAGTCAATCACTCATGTTATGTTTTATAACATGAGTGATTGACTTTTTATTTTAATGCTGGTAAGCTATGAAAGTATAAGGAAAGGAGGAAATTTATCATGCGTGAAAAAGAGTTACGGCGCTCATTAGCAGTGTTACCGATTGGGACTGTGATGAAATTGACAAGCTTAACTGCTCGTCAGATTCGGTATTACGAAGAACAGGAGTTAATTTTTCCCAAACGAAGTGATGGTAATCGACGACTATACTCGTTAGCCGATATTGATCGCTTGCTTGAAATTAAAGACTATCTCGATGATGGTTTGAATATGGCTGGCATTCGTGAAGTTTATGATCAAAAGAAACGAGAACATGAACAGCAGAAAAACCAAGCACAACAATTGACTGATGAAGATGTTCGTGAAATCTTGCATGATGAATTTATGCGAGCTGGTGGACTGCAGCTACCAGGTTCGCAACAACCTCAATCGCCCTTACAAAAACCATTTTGATGTACCTAAATAAGAATAGGAGAGATTTTATGGCTAAACATGTGTTTTCAGATGATGAAGTACGGCAATTAATTAAAGATGATAATGTTCGTTTCTTGCGATTGATGTTCACAGATCTTTTTGGAACAATCAAGAATGTTGAATTGCCAACCAGTCAACTTGATAAATTGCTCCAAAATAAAATTATGTTCGATGGTTCTTCCATTGATGGCTTTGTACGCATTGAAGAAAGTGATATGTATTTGTATCCAGACATGTCAACTTGGATGGTATTTCCATGGGGTGCTGAACATGGTAAGGTTGCACGAGTTATTTGTGATGTTTACACATCAGACCGCAAACCATTTGGTGGGGATCCACGAAATAATCTTATTCGGGTACTGAAGGACATGAAAAAGGCCGGTTTTACCAACTTCAATATTGGTCCAGAACCAGAATTTTTCCTATTCAAAATGGATGAAAATGCTAAGCCAACTACTAAGCTAAATGATCAAGGCAGTTATTTTGATATGGCGCCAATGGACTTAGGTGAGAATTGCCGTCGTGATATTGTGTTGGAATTAGAAGATATGGGCTTTGAAATTGAAGCAGCCCATCATGAAGTTGCTCCAGGGCAACATGAAATTGACTTCAAATATGCGGATGCGCTTGAAGCTGCAGATAATATTCAAACATTTAAATTGGTAGTTAGAACAGTCGCTAGAAAATATGGATTGCACGCTACATTTATGCCAAAACCGTTAGCTGGTATTAACGGTTCGGGAATGCATTTAAACATGTCGTTATTCGATAAAACAGGCAATACATTCTTTGATGAAAAGGGCGATTTGGAGTTATCACAAAGTGCCTACCATTTTCTTGGCGGGTTGTTGAAGCATGCGCGAAGCTTTACGGCCATCTGTAATCCAATTGTGAATTCATATAAACGCTTGGTACCAGGGTTTGAAGCGCCAGTTTATGTAGCCTGGTCAGGTTCTAACCGCTCACCATTAATCCGAGTACCTAGTTCTCGCGGAGTTTCTACACGACTGGAACTACGCTCGGTTGATCCCGCTGCTAATCCTTATTTAGCAATTGCTGCAGTTCTTGAAGCAGGATTGGACGGAATTCGCAACGAGGTAACACCGGAAGAAAGTGTTGATCGTAACATTTATAGAATGAATGAAAGCGAACGTGAAGACAATCATATTACTAACTTGCCAGATACATTGCACAACGCATTGAAAGACCTGGCTCAAGATGAAGTTATCCGTGATGCTATGGGACAACATCTATATCAGAGCTTCTTTGAAGCTAAAAACCTTGAATATGACGCGTACAGACAACAAGTATCTGAGTGGGAACGAGATCAGTACCTCGAATTATATTAATTAGTAACTACATCTTAAATGTAAAAATCCAGCAATTATTTAAGCTGGATTTTTTTGTGATTTACTAAAGTTTTTAACAAAAATTAAATTACCGACTAAGAATACTTTAATCTGATCCAAAAGTTAGGTAAGATAAACATATACAACGATTGATGGGAGATTGATTATGGCTAATGTAGTAGATCAAGGCGATCAAACAGACGTCTCAAATGTAATTAATGAACAAATTGCAGCTAAAATTTCGTATTTACAAGAATTGCAGCAAGCAATCTCGCAACATGATGACCGTAAAATTTATGCATTATTGGACAATCAGCGGTATGCTTCAGCAATTTTACATACTGAAAAGCAAGAAAATGATCACGGTGTCATTAACTTGGTTGATAATCTATCAGATCAGCTAAGCAATTATCTAAGTGCTAACTTGATCAAATATTTAGGTAAAGCATATCCATTTTTTTATTATGAAGAATACCAACAAGGACATTTTAAGGTATTTTTTGGTAATTGGTGGGATCGACGCGAGTTTGGTGAACTAGATGTTTTGAATATTCGATTTGCATTTGATCAAGATGAATACGTTAAGTTGACGCAATCGTTTGAGCTGGCCAAAAATAATAAGCGTTTTAACAGTGAAAAAATTCAAACAATTTCAGAACAAAACGATCAGCTACAGGATCTAATCGATCATTCTAGAGAACGTGAAATGCATAAGGCCCAGATTCAAGACCAATTAAAAGAAACAAATACAAAAGGTGGCATGCCCTGGGAGTCAGGCAAACAAAAAGAGGCTCGCCAGGCATTAATTGATGAACTTAGTGAGCTAGAAGATCAAGATGAACAAGCGCGAAATGCCAGTAAACAAATTAAAAGTAATGAGGCAAAAGTGCTGGTATTGTCAAAGGAAAATACCATTTTGAGTTATGAGCAAAAGAGTATATTAGATACTTTTGGTAGTTTTGCTGATTTTGAGGCGGCTAATCGTAACCTTTATGCTGACTATTTGCATACATTTATGAATGAAAAGCAGGTGGATGATAATGACTAGTGAAAGTCAAAACTACGCTGCCACGCAACATTTACATTCATTTAGTAATGCAGTTAAGGAAGGATTGAAAATTGGCGATCAATATATTCAATTAATTGATCAACTAGTTGATACTGAAGATTTAGAACAATTACTTGTAGCAGCCCAAAAGTTAGCAATTTTTCAACTCAATAATCAATTTGTTAAACTGCCACATCAATACAGACCGCAAGATTATTATCTGTTATTCATTGGCCGCGTGTTAGAGTTGCATAGTGATCAGTCATTGCGATTAAATTTGCATGAGGCAGATTGGTCGTTAACTGCTAAAATTGACTCAATTGCCGAGTTAACTGATTTTGAGTTTGTTCTTGAAAATAGTGATAATGGTGGCGCGTTTTTTACTGAGACAAGATCAAATGAAAAACTATTTTATCTAAATTTAGAACGTCGAATGATTCGCTTTAATAATCGGGCATTGGTCAATTTATTTGTGGTGGAACTGGCGAAAAATACTGACAGTACTTCTATCGAACAGGCAGTTAATCCATTGATTGCATTAACGCATTATTTGAAACAAGATTTAGGATTTAGTGTTGATTTCGGTATCTTAGATGCGGCTAACGAAGCACAATATTATTTGCAAGAAAGTAGTTTGCCTACAAATGTGCTTGATAAGTTATTCGTTCAGACTGAGGGAACGGAATACATGCTAATGAACATGCAAGATCACATTGGTGCAATTTTAATGGTTGATGAAGACACCAAGTTGAGCCTGTTTGCCAAGGATGATATTGATGGCCGTGGGGGTAATTGGTTGTTTAGGGTTGAAGACTCTCGTCAGGCAACATCTTTTTTTGACACACTGGTCCGTTATCCGTTAATTCGTCAGTGGTATTTGGATAACCGGGATGTGTTAGAAGTTAAGTCAGATCCATTAGTTTTTGCAGGGTAGTCTGGGGGATAAAATGTTTGATTTCACTAAATTACTACATGCTTCAATTCAGCTAGATGAGCAAATTACACAAGATAAACAAATTGTATGGACCAGAGAAGAAAGCCTACGAAATGCTTATGTATCATTAGATGTGGAGTTAGCAGAAGTAGCAAACACATCTGAATGGTTTAAAGTTTGGAAAACACATCGAGGTAAGAACGACCTGGGGAAAACAGCTCGTGAGACACTGCTGGTTGAATATGTAGATGCCTTAGATTTTATTTTATTGATTAGTGCTAAGCAACAATGGACGCACTTGATCGTGTTAGATCGTGATGGAATTGAAAAAATAATTACTAAGCCTAAAGGTGATTTGACTAAGGAATATTTGGCATTGAAAAAAATGTTTTTTGGCAGTTATTTCGATCATCGACAAGACGATTTTCGGCACGCGTGGCATTTATTTTTAAAAATGGGTTTGGTTGAATTTGGTTTCACTGAAGATGAAATTATGACTGAATATGAAAATAAATCTAAGATTAATCATCAACGACAGGCAAATGATTATTAATAAAAAAAGATTGATTCTCAATTAAGAATCAATCTTTTTTTGTAACTAAGCCTTACGATCGTTGAAGGAGTTACGTTCAAAATGTTTACCGCTTGGCTGCTTTTTTTTTTGATTATCTGAATAAAATTGCCAAATCGTTGCTACTAATAAAATTAATACAATAATGATAAATGGGCCCATTGTAAATCCCTCCTATCCAATTACTAACGCTTACATTACATTATCGTTACAAAGAATGATTTTTGCAATAATTTGCGGTCTGATTGAGGGAAGCTTAACCTTTTGGTAACTAAGTTAAGAAATTCTTTATAATTATGATTGAGATTTAGTGATGTTAAATTGTTGTTAGGCGAGCAATTATTAATATTTTAAAATTAAATATAAAAAACTCCTCTTTCGAGGAGCTTTTTATAGCTAGCACACTGTTATATGTATTAGACATTTTACAACACACAATTTATTAATGAAGCGAGTGAGGACAGGGGTCATCACAAAAGTAGTGATAACACCGCGGTTTAGCGCGCCTCACTCGTTACAATATCTAGTACATATCTAGAGGATATTCTCGTCATCATAGAACTGTTCCATTTTGCGATGCGCTTGAGCTTCAAGTTCTGGAATATCCTTGATGTAATATTTCAGTGTCGTTTTTGTATCTTGATGACCCAAAAAACTAGCAACCGATCTTAAATCATTTTCAGCTAACGTCATTAACGTTGCTTGCGTTCGTCTAAATCCGTGCGTAGTAATTCTAGTAATGCCAACACGATCACAAATATCATGGATATAATCGTTGATGCCTGAATTAGAGATCGGATATCCTTTTTCAGTCGTGAACAAGAATCGCTTCGTATTGGGAATTAAATTACCACGTTGAACTTGGTCCGCATACCATGATTTGTAATGACGTAACGCATCAATTAATTCATCTGGCACTTGGATTGTACGTTCAGGGGAGTCGCCTTTTAAAGCAGTTAAATCTTTAACCGTTGAATAGTCGTATTGCTCGGACACTCTGATTGTCTTTGCAAAGATATTAACCTTATCCCATGTTAGCCCACAGACCTCACCAAAACGCATGCCAGTGAATGCGTGAACCAAACATACATATTTTCCCACGCTGTCCTTGGAACGCTTAATTTCAGCGATAACAGTCTTAAAATCTTTCAATGATAAGACTAACTGGCGAGGGTACTTATATTCGGGCTTAATACCTGAGTAGTGAGCGTTTTGCGTCGGGTTGCGTAAAATGATCCCTTCATCGATTGCAACTTCGCACATCGACCGAAAATCGCAATTAGTGAGACGGTTAGTTTCCTTAGCATATTTTTTTGATACGTGGTTTAAAAATCCTTGCCACAATGGTTTGTTGATACTAGCCAATTGTTTGTCAGTACCAAAATATGCAAAGATGTGATTGAAGTCTTGTCTAATTCGCTTGATTGACCGTTCCTTAAGATAAGGCATTTTATAAGTCTTTAACCAGTGTTCACTATACTCGCCAATCGGAGCGTTGCGTGGTGAAAATCCTTGATCTACGTCATGTAGAAAGTCACGGTTAAACTTCAATGCTTCTGCTTCGGTGGCAAACGTTCCTGTTTTCTGGTGCCATTTGTCTGTGATTATATCCTTGTATGCCGGACGAACACGCCAGCGTCCATCTGGTAATTGATATGGTTGTGCCATATTTCTCACTCCTTAATAATTTTTATTATCAGGTTCGAAATAGGCAGGAATAGAAGATTACTATTGTGGTAGCAGGCACAGTAGTAACTATTATCGGCATCACTTCCTTTCATGTTTTATGATATAATTTCATATGTAAAAAGAGCGCACTTGTTGCGTGATTTTGTTTGGTAGACACATTCCTGACCGTCCAAAGTTAGGGGATGTGTCTTTTTTATTTATTCATTAACGTCTTGTCTGGATATAATGATAAAAGTGATTTCACCTTTACTATTTTTTTGTTCCTCAACACGATAGTCTTTGTTTATTTTGTTTGAATGATATATGTCGTTACCATTTTCTGAGCCGACTTTAACTGCGTCTTTTTCCATAAAATCAGCAATGTGTTCGCTAATGGATTCTTGATCCAAGTTAGGATCTAACGGCATATTTCTAAAATCTTCTTTCACGACATTAATAACCTTGTGCTTGCCTACAGCGTATTTTACGTAAGTCAAATCTTTATCTTTATACAAGATTCCTGATTTTTTTGTTTTACTTGTCAAATGACCATAGACGTTATTTTTACTGCCAATATATTTTGCTTTTTTAGCAGCTAGTACAGTTTGCTGCTGATTACTAGTGTCTGCTACCAAAATTGCAGGTGCAATTAGTGACAGTGACATCACACCAACAAACAGTGAATGTTTAAATATCATTACTTCATCTCCCAATATTTTCAGCTTTTAGCGTCGATCACGTTTGGACGTAAAACATTAGATTTCTTCGTAACCATAAATATCTGGAAAACCGTACATATATTCTAGTTCCTTGTATGAATCAGGTAGTTTCCCATTTTCTTCTACATATAGGTGGGCGATCAGACTGATAGCGAACTTATTAGCTTCATTTTCTGATCGGCTACGCCATTTCGCTTTAGCAATATAATAGGCCGTTAAGCCCTTATGAATGATCACATGACCAAGTTCATGGCCTAGTACATAATAACGTTCTGGTGAGTCTCTAATGGCGTTTGACAGCATGACAACGGGTTCATCACCGTAGTACATCGTATCGCCATATGGGCGTGGATAAATATCAGCCCAACGAACATCTATGTTTAATTTATCTGCAATGATGAATGGATCGTACGTACCATAACGTTCGCCAATTTCATCTACTAAATTGTTAAATTCCATAGGCTATTTCTCTTGTCTGCGTTTATCCCAAAAAATCTGGGTCATCGCAATTTTTAGTCGTTCTATTTCTTCATCAGTTAAGTCCTCACCACCGTACGCCATGTTGACCTTTAGGTTTCCGTTTAGGAAGTCTTCCAAGTCCATGGTGTCTTTTTGGTTTGCCCATTCTGGTGTGTCATCGTTACCTAATAAGTAATCAACTGAAACACCCAGAACGTCAGCAATTGCCATCAAAGTAGGCAATTTAGGCTCAATACCTTGATTATATCTATAGATAGCATTTTCACTAAGCCCGGCTTTAATAGCAACTTGTTTTAATGTAATTCCTCGTTTTTTTGCGAGTTCCCGTATTCGTTCAAACGTAGTCATAATAATCATTCTCCAATGTTTGACGAATTAATAAATAAAAAAAATACACTAATTACACGTTTTACACTTTACAAATTACACAAACGTGTTATTATTAATTCATCAAGTAATTAAGCAACAAAAAAACAAACCTTATCAGCTAGGACTTTGACGAGTATATAGACGATAAGAATGGTGTTTATTGCTTGTTTCGTATGCATTTATTTTACACGAACGTGTTACAAAATGCAACAACTTGATTAATAAATTACGGAAAGGAGGTGTATTTAATGAATACAAAGAAAATAATCACTGTTGAGGAAGAAGAAGACATAACAAATAGACTCGTTGCGATTGCAACTGAATATGGTTTAACGCAATCACTATGGCAACGACTGTCATCAAAAGTTGTTAAAGAAATGCAGTTTAATGCTACATTACAAAAACAATAAAAAATGAGTGACCGAAGCCACTCAAGCTTGCTACTACTTACTCCATTGATATTGATATGATTCACCAGATCCATTGTCAACAATCAAATACCATCGACCAGCACTGTTTACAGTAATCGTTACAGGTGATTGAGAATAATTACCACCAAAGTATCTAAATTCTCTGCCTGATTGTCTTGCATCAAAATTTGCTTGATCAACAAGATACACATCCGAAGGGTGCTGCAATTCAACACGAACGGTCAATGATCCTGACGGATTATCGTAATAAGGGACATCCATTAATTTTCACCTCACTTTCCTATAAGTGAGTTAAGTATATCGCAATCAGAAACAAGTTGAGCAACAAATTACAGTAAAGGAAGTGAAACACATGCCAGAACAGAACTTAGTGGACGCTGCACATGAGATTGAAGAGTCAATCAAGATTGGATTGCTCAAGAAACATATGACACAGATTGAATTATCACAATTGATTGATGAAGGAACCTCTCAAATCAATCGAGCAATTAAAGGAGACATGAGCCCGAAATCATTAGCAATTCGGAAGAAGATTTACAAAATCATTGAATGAAGTAGGGGGAATTGATGTGAAAAAAGTAATTACAGTTGAAGAAGAAAATGAATTAGCAGCATCACTAGTTGAATTTGTACAAGAACACGAATTGACCACGTCACTATGGCAACATTTATCAGCTTTGGTAATTAAAGAATTTCAGCAAAACGCAACAATAAAAAAAGAATGACCACCAATATTTTGGAGTAACTAATTATCTAAAACAGAAAGAAGGCGCCGCAATGAACAATTTAGAAGAATTTAATTTTGAAGGAAACAATGTACGAACTGTACAAATTGAAAATGAACCATATTTTGTAGGCAAAGATGTTGCAGATATTCTTGGATATCAAAATGGTAGTCGAGATATTAACAGACATGTTGAAGAGGAGGATCGACAAAACTACCAAAACGGTACTTTTGAATCTCCTAGAGGATTAACTGTTATTAATGAGTCAGGTTTGTATTCGTTAATCCTAGGTAGCAAACTGCCAAATGCAAAGAAGTTTAAACGTTGGGTTACACATGAAGTATTACCAACGATTCGGCAAACAGGGGCTTATGTCACAGCAAAGACAGCAGAAGATTGGCTCAGTAACCCAGACATGATGATTGCAACGCTTGAACGATATAAAAATGCACAGGCAGAAATCCAACAGTTGCATGACGAGAACCAACAGTTAAAACCAAAAGCTTTGTTCGCCGATGCGGTTGCTACCAGTCACACATCAATTTTGGTCGGTGATCTAGCTAAGATTTTAAAACAGAACGGTGTTGAAACTGGTGCACG
>NZ_BJDM01000007.1 GCF_005405145.1 Paucilactobacillus kaifaensis
TTAATTGTAAAATAAAAGAACACCCAAAAGGGTGTTCCGATATCGAGATATTCACCAATACTATTTGACGAAGACCCACTTAAATTACCTTAAAGGAGTTCTGCAAATACATCTTCTTGTTGATTCAAGAATTCTTCTCCAGCTTTAATTTCGCTAACTTTCACTCCATCTAACGCTCGTCGCATGAGGCCTTCAATATCTAGTCGTGCTTCATAGTTTCGAGTCCGCTCTAGGTTGGGCTTAGTTTTAGGACTAGGCGGCGCAAAGATAGTACAACAATCCTCAAATGGTAGGATTGATAATTCATAGGTATCAATGTCCTTAGCAATTTTAATGATTTCAGTTTTGTCTAATGACACAACCGGTCGCAAGATTGGCATCGTAGTGACATCATTAATAGCTAACATACTTTCCATGGTCTGTGATGCCACCTGTCCCAGTGACTCACCATTAAAAATAGCTAAACCGTGACGTTTAATTGCCAATGCAGCAGTTAACCGCAGCATGAGTCGTCGTTGAACAGTCATTAGATACCCCTCTGGAACTTGTTCTTTGATTGTCTCTTGAATTTCCGTAAAGGGAACTTGTAAGAATTGAATGCTGCCGCTGTAACGTGCTAGTTTTCCGGTTAGTTCTTTTGCCTTAGCTAGTGCTTGAATACTGGTATATGGTGGACTAAAGAAATGCACCATCTCCATCGAAACACCGCGTTTCATACCCAAATAGCCGGCTACCGGCGAATCAATGCCCCCAGAGAGCATTAACATTCCTTTGCCACCGGTTCCGACCGGTAAACCACCCGCACCCTGGATAACCTGACTGGTCAAAAAGATGCCGTTACCTCGAATCTCGACACGAATAACCAAGTCTGGTTGATGAACATCCACGGTTAAATCAGGAAATTTGTCTAATATATAGCCGCCTAAACGAGTATTCATTTCATTAGTGTCAATCGGAAAATCATGATCGGAACGCCGTGTATTAATTTTAAAAGTCATATTCGGTTTGATCTGTTCACGGATCATTTGTTCAGCAGTTTGCGCTGTTGCTTCAAAAGTTCGATCAACTTTAACGGACGGTGAAAAATTTTGAATTCCAAATACCATTTTCAATCTGTCCATCACAGCATCGCTATCTTCTCCGTTTAAACTTACATGAAGTCGATCACGGTTAGCCTGAATTTTAACAGCATTAAATTCATGTAGTGCCTTACGCACATTGGAACCAAGTCGGTCAATAAACCCTTTTCTATTTTTACCCTTTGTCGACAACTCACCATACCGAACCATAATTTCACTGTATTTCATTATTTTTCCTCCTTCCTAGATTAATCTGTAATTTTTTTAAACTCAGCATAAAGCTGATCAAACACTTGATTAAATCGCTGTGCTTCTTCAAGCGTATTTTGATCACCTAAACTGACTCGGACAGCACTCGTCGCCACATTCTCAGGGACATTCATTGCTGTTAATGTACTTGAGGCCAAATGCTTTTTGGATGAGCAGGCACTCGTCGTAGAGATATAGATGTCATGCTGCTCAAAGGCATGCACAATTGTCTCACCGCGTACCCCAACAATTGCAAAACACAAAATATGCGGTGCAAATTGATCATTATCTTCAGAAAAAATCGTTACGTGATTAAAATTCTTAATATGTTCTGAAATAATATGCTTTATCTTTTGCTCATTAGCGATACTGGTAGCTTCTTTATCCAGTAAAATTCTCAATGCCTTCGCCATTGCAGCAATAGCAGGTAAGTTTTCCGTACCACTTCGTAAGTTTCGTTCTTGGCCACCCCCAGTTAGCAACGGCGCAATTTTTCTACCTTGTTTAGCGTAGATAAAGCCAATGCCACGAGGCGCATGAAACTTATGCCCTGAAAAAGTAACAAAATCAACCCGACCGTTAAAAATCATGGATTGAATTCCCTTACCAATTCCCTGGACCGCATCAATATGAAAATGAATCTTAGGATAGTCTCGTAAAACATCCGCCACTTTAGTTAAAGGTTGAATTGTTCCAACTTCATTATTCACAGCCATTACAGACACGAGAATTGTATCTGGCCTAATAGCGGCTTTCAGATCATCAATCGAAATTTGACCATGTTCATCAACCGGTAAATAGGTGATATCGAATCCCAGTTGTTCTAATTGTTCCATCGAGTTTCTAATCGCTGGGTGTTCAACTGCAGTAGTAATCAAATGCTTACCAAATGCATGTTTTTCCATTGCGGTACCTTTTAGCACCCAGTTATCACCTTCAGTACCACCACTCGTAAACAATATTTCACTGGGCATAACGCCAAGTAATTTGGCAATTTGTGCTCGTGATTGCTCTAGTAAATGCCAAGCAGATTCACCAAAATTATGCAAACTGGAAGGATTACCCCAAAATTGATCACTAACCGTTCTGTAAGTATCGAGCACTTCTGGTAGTGCTTGTGTCGTGGCGCTATTATCAAAATATATCATTTGTCCATCCCTCGTATAGGCATGCATTCCACAAATGAGTAGTTTGACATGCAAGATATGGTTACCAATGGGGATAGACCATCAGTAGCCTAGTTCGACTCGCTTAAAACAGCGCTCCAATTATACCAAATAACTGTGCTAGATGATAGTACGAAGCATAAGATTAATTGTCTTACTCATGCAAATGGACCCATAACAATAATGTTAGATATAAAAAAAGGCAACAGCATTTCATTGCCATTACCAATCTAAGTTAAATCTGCTTTTTGTTCAACATCATCTGAGCTCTTATAATAGCTGTCTTCTAAACGTTTGTAGGCTCCTGGTTCAACCTTATCCAAAACAGTTGCTATCGTCTCTAAACTAGCTGCGTAATCATTTGATTCATTGAACAATTTTTGTGCTTTTGTCGCCGCGGCATCAATCTCCGAATTTTGTTCCCGCAAACGGTTAGCGTACTGCAACAACCGTTCCGCTAACCGAGCGCTATCCTTAATATCATTAGTTTTTTCTTGTAAAGTTTCCAAATCTGCTTGAACAATTAATAATTGCTTGGTAATCTCTTCCATATTAATTTTAATTCGATTAATATCAGCATCTAACTTTTTAATTTCATCGCTCACTACAAAAAAATAATCTAAATAGGACTTAGGTAATCCTGGTAAATTCAGAGATTCAACTTGCCGCTTAATAGCATGAATTTCATTTGCAAATCGTTGTAATGTTTTTTTGGCTCGACGTTCATCATTTTGCAATCCAGCCACGTCATCATTAATTTGAGTTTGTTGTTTTTCAATCTGGGTCAATGTCGTTTGTGCACTTTGTTCTTGCTCTAGAACCTGACTATCCACGGCAGTGCGCTGATGTACGGCAGTTAAGTCATTTTGATAGTTTTTTTCAATCTGCTTAATTTGCTCCCCTAGCCCACGGGCAGTCTCTAGTTCGCCGTGGTCTAGTGTGTAATTTTGACTAAGCCGATCAAGTTCAATTAATAGTTCATGATTTTGATTTTGGGCATGAGTAATAAACTGACCCATTTCATCCATCAACTTTTTAACCACCGGCCGAGCATCAATTTCTTTTTGCATCACAGCATACAGATGATCAATTTGTCGTTGAATATTTTCATTAGCCTTTTGAACTGTTTCAATTTCCAATTGAGCCAGTTTATCCAAAGTCTCCGTTCTTTGTTTATCAACATTTGCAATTTCAGTGGCAATATCTGCATCACTAAACTGGTAACCTTGATTATTAAGCTTGGTATATCCAGCCTGCAATTCTTGCAATTGCTCCGGATACATTACGTCTAAGCTTTGGTATAAATCTGGAATGAGACTAATTGTATTTTCTAATTGATTAGTATTTTTTTCTAGACCACCAAGCACATCTTGTGCTTTAGCGTGATCACCTTCTGAGGTTAATGTACTAAATCGATCAAACTCATCTTCTAGCGTTGATAGCTGCTCTTCTAGCTGATCAATACTAGCACCAAATTTAAAGTTTTCAGATAATAACCGTTTCCGTAAATTTTGATACTTCTTTTCCAGCTTAGAAACCGCTTGACGATGTTGCTGATCAATTTTCTGTAGCTCACTTAATGCATCACGGGTGTGATTAACAATTTTTTCAGTCCCAGAAACTCGCTCACGTAGCTGATTAACCTCTTGACGCACTTTGACAAAGTTAACGCCCCGCACATCTCGTCTAATGTCGTCAGCCAACTCATCAATTTCTTTAAACCGATGATCATTTACTTCCTTATAATCAGCCTGCAATTGTTGAAATTGGTTTAACGACTCACCCGTTAGACTGAGGGTAGCTCCATCACGTAAATTTGCGTCAACATGTAATCCTACTAGTCGCTGTTTCGCAGCCTGCAGGTCATTAATTTGATTAATTGTAATTCGTTGAAAAAGATATAATCCGCCAACAATAATTGCTGCGACAATCACAATCCCAATTAGCACTTGCAGCATTAAAAAATCCCACCTTTTATTTAAGGAAACTTTATCGTTGATTTTTAGTGGCAAGACCGCTAAAATCAATCTTATTTAAAATTATAACATACACCAAATATACCAGCACACTGAATTTTAGTTATGGATATAATCACAACTAGCTAAGGGAGAATATAATTATGAGTGAGCTTTCATTAATGACCCAACAATTGGACGCACTACTATATGATGAGCAAGATCAAACCGCAAATTTGGCCAATGCATCGGCACTATTGATGCAAACCATCGCTGATATTAATTGGGCTGGATTTTATTTATATCAATCAACCAACGATGAATTGGTTTTAGGACCATTTCAAGGCAAGGTAGCCTGTATGCATATTAAGAATGGGTCTGGTGTATGTGGCCATGCATTACAAACAAAGGAAGTTCAACGTGTCGCAAACGTACATGAATTTCCCGGTCACATCGCCTGTGATAGTGACTCCAACGCTGAAATTGTAGTACCTTTGTATGGCAAAAGCGGTCAGGCAATTGGTGTAATGGACCTTGATTCAACGACTTTAGATCGTTTTTCAATAGCCGATGAAGAACAATTAATCGAATTCGCCAATGTTTTAATCCAACATATTGACTCTCACTAGCAAATCGAGGTATACTACTCCTTGTGTAAAATAATGCAGCAGTGAATGGTAAGCTCGTCAACAGATTGGTGCCCAATGGTTCAACTAGTAACCGCGGCTGCAAAGGTGAACGTTGCAGACCAATCTGCACGAATACCGAATTCATAATCGGATTATTTTACTCCAAATAAATTTATTGGAGGATCTCTTATGTCTCGTTATACAGGTCCAAGTTGGCGAATTTCTCGTCGCCTTGGTGTTTCATTATCCGGAACCGGAAAAGAATTAGCTCGTCGTCCTTACGCTCCTGGTGATCATGGAAATGATCGTCGTTCAAAATTATCAGAATATGGTACTCAACTTCGTGAAAAACAAAAGTTGCGTATGACATACGGTATGACAGAACGTCAATTTGCTAACTTATTCGTTCGCGCAGGTAAAATTCAAGAAGGTACTCATGGTACTAACTTCATGGCTTTGCTAGAACGTCGTTTGGATAACATGGTTTACCGTCTAGGATTGGCTACTACTCGTCGTCAAGCTCGTCAATTGGTTAACCATGGTCACATCACTGTTGATGGTAAACGTGTTGATATTCCTTCTTATGAAGTTGAAATCGGCCAAGTCATTGGTGTCCGTGAAAAGTCAAAGAATCTTGTTATTATCCAAAATGCTGTTGAAGCAGTTGTTGGCCGTCCTTCATACGTTGAATTTGATGCTGATAAGCTTGAAGGCTCATTAGTTCGTATTCCTGAACGTGAAGATATGGATGCAGAAATCGACGAAGCATTGATCGTTGAATACTACAACAAACTATAATTTTCAAAGTAAAAAGGTTCGCGAATGCGAACCTTTTTTTGTTACAACCATTTTTGATATATTGGCAATAATTCACCAATCACTGCATTAATCTTTTTCAATTGATTATTGGTATTGTCCTGAAAGAAAATGTCATTGCTATGCCAAACTTGCCCAATTAAAAATTCATCTTTTTTCACTCGTTTATAACGATCAATTGCTGTGTCAATTGTTGCAGCAGTTGCCAATTCAATTTGTCTATCTGTATGATCTTGACAAATGTAGAAGCCATCGCTCAAATTTAACAGTGCAACTTGACTATGTTGCAACCGATCAACGTTTTGGCTGTTGGCTTTAGATTCTCCCAATAATGCTAACCATACAAACATACGATCACGCCATAATCCGACTTCAAAGTGCGGATTTTTTTTATAGCCCCGCTTTTCTGGCCCAAACGCAATCCAAGTGTTAATTGGTGGATTAATTGTTCGCCGCATGTGTTTAGCAATATGAGGATATAAGGTAACATTAGCATGTTCAAACTTTGGCTGTAAGAATTCATTCAACCTTTCAAACTGTGGATCGATTATTGTTCTTATTTTCTCCATTCTGCCAGCTAAAGTTGGTTCCAAAAAAACATCGAAATCTACTCGTGAAAACATTTAACCACCAGTCCCCTTTGTTAAAATTGTCGTTGCATTAATGTTATAATAATTATTAATAGAAAGAAAGGATGTTTTCTTAAATGCCTGATAATAATATTCCGACAGATCAACATCTTCAAAGTGCACTGTATGGTACACCCAAAGTTAATCCTGACGAACAGAGAAAATATTTAGGCACTTTTCGGGAGCGCGTCAGTCTGACAATTAGTGTTGCCCAATTAGAGCAATCGAATTGGGTCCACGCTTTTACCCAAGAAATCACTCAACCGCAGGCAGAAATTATTTTTTTCAATGGTAATATTGAGCAGTCCCAACTAAAGCCATATATTCTTGCTGCCTCAAAAGTGGGCACCAATTTTACCATTAAAACCAATCCTGATTACCATGTTAATGATCAAAACTTAGCTATTGTGGTAGCTGCAAAAAAAGCAATTCATATTAACCCAATCGATGTAGCAAAAAAATATTCTTATGATCAACCTAAGCAAGATCAACAAACAAAAAAAATATCTTTCTGGCAAAAATTATTCAACAAATAGCAATAGTTAAGGAGGAACCGTACATGCAACAACCATTGGCCTATCGTATGCGACCAACTAAATTAGAAGAAGTGGTTGGCCAGCAACATCTTGTGGGCCCTGGAAAAATAATCAATCGGATGGTGAGCGCCAAAATGCTCTCATCAATGATTTTATATGGCCCACCTGGTACGGGTAAAACCAGCATTGCTAGTGCTATTGCTGGTTCAACTAAATATGCTTTTAGGACACTCAACGCAGCAACGGATTCAAAAAAAGATCTTCAAATTGTCGCTGAGGAAGCCAAAATGAGCGGGACAGTAATCCTATTGCTTGATGAAATTCATCGCTTGGATAAGACTAAACAAGATTTTTTATTACCACACCTTGAAAGTGGTCGGATCATTTTAATTGGTGCCACTACTGAAAATCCATATATCACAATTAATCCAGCAATTCGTAGCCGAACGCAAATCTTTCAAGTGTTCCCTTTGACGGAAGAACAGATGGAGACAGCCGTTTCACGAGCATTAACTGACAAAGAACGTGGACTGGGTAATTTACCGATCGATCTTAAACCAGAAGCACTTCAACAATTAGTTCGTGCCACCAATGGTGACTTGCGAAGCGCACTAAATGGATTGGAACTTGCTGCAAAATCAACTCCTAAAAATAAAACTGGTCGAATTGAATTAACCCTGCCAATTATCGAAGAAAGTGTCCAACATAAAGCCCTTTCGTCAGATAAGGATGGTGATGCCCATTATGATGTTATCTCAGCTTTGCAAAAATCAATTCGCGGTAGTGATGTCAATGCGGCACTCCACTACTTGGCTCGTTTAATTGAAGCTGGTGATTTACCAATCATTGCACGTCGATTAATGGTGATTGCCTATGAAGATATTGGCTTAGCTAATCCGCCTGCTGCTAGTAGGACTGTCACTGCAGTTGAAGCCGCGCAAAAATTAGGTTTCCCTGAGGCCCGAATTCCGTTAGCAGATGCCGTCATTGAACTAAGTATTTCACCAAAATCAAATTCCGGAATTACCGCAATTGATCGTGCACTTGACCAGGTTAGCGCAGGCGGTTTTGGTGATGTTCCTGATCATTTAAAGGATGCCCACTATAAAGGCGCTGAAAAGCTGGGGCATGGGACTGAATATAAGTATCCTCACGCATTCAAAAATGACTGGGTTCAGCAACAATATTTACCCGATAAAATTAAACATGCTAAATATTATGAACCAAAACAAAATGGACGGTTCGAGCAAGCATTAGGGCAACAGTATGACCAACTCTTGGCTGCCCAAGAAAATTCGACTCTTGATCAAAAACCGAAACCAAATTAATTGCGCTTCCAGTGACAAAATGCTAACATATAACTAGAAATTCTAAGGTGTACGCGTTGTTCATATTACAGTTTTGCCTTACAGTCTTACTACATTGGGACTAGTGCTAGTCATATGGATAACATGCCTTAACTCTTGGTAGTTAGAAGTATGGCGGTCATGTCCCACCTGTCTTGAACACAGGTCAACACTGAAGAACGATTAACGGCACCACTAGAATTTCCTTAATTTGATTATCTGTGGCAATTGCAAACTTAGTTTTGCGATTGCTTTTTTATTGGAGGATATTATGTTGATCACCGTTTTAATTCTTGCATTTGCACTAATCGCTCTCTATCTTGGTTCATACTTATTGCGCCACAGAAATCGTCCATTCCTAATTTTCGATGCCAATAATAATTCTAGCCTCTCTCATGCACTTTCTTTTTGGGGCACTGAATTGGTTTTAGTAGGTTTAATCAGCCTGGCAGCTGCGTTCATCGGAAGTTTGACCTTAATAATTATTATTCTGATAATTGGCTGTTTTTCTGGAACTTTTATGGCACTAACGTTGATGACTTATCTGCATTAAATCAAGTTTGTAACCGGCAACAATATTTTAGTGTTTCCCTTTTATTTTGGCGTCAAATAACGTAGAATGAAGATAGAAACAAAGTAAGGGGGAATAAAAATGTTACAACAATATCAACATATTCTTGTTCCAGTCGATGGTTCCAAAGAGGCAGAAGTAGCTTTCAAAAAGGCGGTCGCCGTTGCTAATCGTAACGGGAGTGAAACTGAATTACGTTTACTACACGTTGTTGATACACGTGCGTTTCAAAATATTTCCAGCTTTGACACTTCAATGGTTGAACAGGTAACGGAAACTGCTAAGAAGACACTTGATAAGTATGTAGAAGAAGCCAAGCAACAAGGCCTAACAAATGTAAACTACACAATCGAATATGGGGCTCCCAAAACCATTATCGCTCGGGATGTTCCTAATGAAATGAACGCAGACCTAATTATGATTGGTGCAACTGGTTTAAATGCAGTTGAACGTTTATTAATTGGTTCAGTGACTGAATATGTAACTCGGACTGCTGTCTGTGATGTATTAGTCGTTAGAACTGACTTAAATAACAAGCCAATCAAAGATGAAAAGTAACTTAAACTCTTAAAACAAAAAAATAGTCACCAGCTAATTTTACTTTTAGCTGGTGACCATTTTTTATTTTCAAAAATAAACACATTCGCTTTATTAGAAAATCTTACCTACCACCAAGCTTACGAAACTGCTTTATTAACCGTTCACGTAATTCTGCATGCTGCATCACTTTAGTTAAACTAATTGCAATTTGAGAATTTTCTTTCGCATCATCTAGCTGACCCATTGTAAAGTAACTACTTGCTAAAATAGCATAAACATCATCAAGTAGGAATAAGACATTCTGCTTACGACACAATAACAGTGCCTGTTGCGCCAATTCAATTGCTGTTGCCGGTTGTTCAATTTGTTGATTTAACTGTGCTAATGAAACATTCGCCGCAATCATTTGTTGTACACTAGCAGTTGTATTAACAATTTGTAATGATTGTGCTCCCTTTTTGGCAAACAACTTAGCCTGTTCATAGTCACCCTTATAAAACCATGCAGTTCCCGTGGCGATTGTTGTCATTACTTGATAGATATCATCATTATCAACAGCAAACTGCTTCAAAACTAGTTCAAAATTGAAAAGTGCTTCATCATAATCTTTACTTTGATCCAATTGCAGCATTCCAAGAAAATAATAATAACGCTCTTTATCATATTGTCCTTGCAACTGTTTGATACCTACATTGTTCAGCAGTATGGTAGCAGCATCATATTTTTTTTGTAACATCAAATCGTTAATCTCAGTAAAGATATCCGTCAATACTTGATTGTCATCAACTAAAATTTCATCAATTGAAATTCCTAATCTGGCACACAGCTGTGACAAAATTGTCATCCCAGGAATTTTGTTATTTTTCTCAATCAAACTAATCGTTGCCTGCGTACAAATTCCCTGAGCCAATTGTTTTTGAGAAAGGCCCTTACTTTTTCGAAATTTTTTTAATTGATCACCACGTAGTTTCATGTGCATTCCTTACTTTCAACCTCAGATTAACTGCCATAATATATTTTTAACTCTGGTAACAACTTGATTATGTGATCCCATTTTAGCACGAATCAAACTTATTCGATTGGTGATAATTCCATCAACGCCCAATTGTACCATTCGATTTGCAACATCAGGATTATTAACCGTCCAAACATATACTTTCTGGTGCCGTTGATGCAATTGATTAACGATTTGCTGATTAACAGTACGATAATCTAACGAATAAAAATTTACATTTTGGTTTGTTAACCGACTGACTACAAATGGTCGAATTAAACCCAGAGACAATTTAGGATCCTCATGATAAAGTTCTTTGATAATATTGTCATCAACTGAATGAATTTTAGCTTTTTGCTGAATCAGTTGAGCAGCATATTTTGAATCAAATAAGTGCGCCACTTTTTCTGGACTAATACTTTGCGGCTTAATTTCTACTATTAAGGATTGATGATGCTGAATTGAAAACCGTAGATACTGGTTAAAGGTAGTCATCAAGGTGGTAGATCCATTCTCGCTTAATTTAGTATGCCGTAGCTGACTAACCTTTAACTTAGCTACTGTGGTCCGTTGGTGTGCTAAATGATCTAAGTTTGCATCGTGAAAACAGACAAACGAATTATCACGCGTTGCTTGAACGTCCATCTCAATGACTGCTGGATGTGCGGTAACAGTCTTACTTAAGCTTTGCATTGTGTTTTGCACACCGTTACTACCATCGACTCCGCGATGAGATATTATCGTCGGAGTAGTGAGATTATCAACATAATTTAGCTTACTTGTCCAACCTAAAACTAAAAGTATGCCAACCAACATTAAACCGATATCAATCATCAAATGTGATTTTGAATCTAATGGGAGCTTAAAATAAATCATTGTCAACATACTAAGCCAGCAAGCTAATAATAACGTTCCTAAAAACAATAGTACAAAGCCAGCCAACCCATCATTAATGTCAGCTAGTTTGGTACTACATACGTACATCAAGATTAAGCCAACCACACTTGTTAAAATTAACCGGCTGACATTGCGTCCTAGTTGAATGGTTACTAAATTATTGTCATCCTTTGGATGAGCCAGTTGCAGCATTTTTTTTCGGATTAGCTGCCACCACAATAATATTAAAGCACCATAAAAAACTACCAAGATTGGAACAATTACGATTCGGTGCAAGTACATTAATCGTAATAACCATTGTGGTAAAACTACCAAACTAATTAGATAGCTGGTAATTCCAAGTCCACCTAAAGGGAGTAGTATGATCCAGCCAACCAACAGATTGATCCCCACAGTCAACATTACCCGACTGTTATTCTGATGCCAATCTAATTGTGTGCTGATCCACCAAGTAACAATCAAAAAGCCTAAAACTATACCACTCACTTTTACCCAATTTTCAATTTGTCCACTAGCCAATAACCAATTATTGGCAACTAGCAATCCCCATAATATTGCGGTCAATTCAACTCGTTTTGTCATTTCAATCCCCATTATGTAAAAATGGTGCTCAGTTTCTTATAAGAGGTTGAGCACCATTTTTAAATCTTATTTATCGATATTATATTCTTTTTTTCCAACGTGTTCAGTACCTAATTCTTCAAAATCATATTTGATTTCACTATTTCGATTATATTCGGCCAAACCGTATTCAATGATTTGATCAATTAAGTCTGAATACTTAATACCGGAAACTTCCCACATTTGCGGATAAAGACTAATATTAGTAAACCCTGGCAATGTATTTGGTTCACTAAGATATGGAACTCCGTCTTGATCAACCAAAAAGTCAATTCTAGAAAGTCCCTTCATCCCCAAAGCAACATAAGCAGTCAGTGCCATTTCAGTAATTTCTTGTGCGAGCTTTTCTGGCAATATCACTGGTAGTTCAAATACAACTCCACTGGCATCAACAAATTTATTCTGATAATCATAAAAAGGATCACTATCTGGCACTTTAACGGCACCTAGCTTTGATGCTCGCGGTGCTTCATTACCTAAAATTGAAATTTCAATTTCTTTAGGACCATTAATTGCTTCTTCCACCAAAATTTTGAAGTCATACTTAAATGCATCCGCAAGACCATCAACATACTCTTGCTCATTAGTTGCTCTGTGAATTCCAACCGACGATCCCTGATTAGCTGGCTTAATGAAAACTGTCTCACCAAGTTTACTGCTAATTTTTGACCATGTCATCGTTGCTCGATTTTCCGGCGTTACTAGTAAATAGTTTGTATTCCGAACACCAGCCTGATTTAGTATCCGCTTGGTCATGTCCTTATCGAAGGACAGGGCAGATGCCAAGACGCCAGAACCAATATAAGGCTTCTTTAACAGCTTAAATAATCCCTGAACTGTCCCATCTTCTCCTAAATTACCATGGATTACTGGATAAAAAAGATCAATATCTTGGACTTCCTGTAATGCAAGCAACGGTGCTAATGGGTTATGAGTATCGATTTTAAGATATTCATCCGCAACTACCTTATCTTCTGGTTCACCATTAAAAATACGCTGTGAAGCATCGTTACCCAGTAAGATGCCATCCTTGGTAAACATGAATAAACTGACGTCATATTTTTGTTTATCCATTGCATCATAAATGTTATGTGCGGAACGTTTTGAGACGTCATGCTCCGATGAATTACCCCCAAAAAGTAGTGCTACATGAAGTTTTTTATTTGTCTGCATTTTCTATCACACCATTCTTCCGATTTTCTAGAATCTTAAGTTTACCATGATTGGCAAACTTTCGGCATTATTTTAGCGAAAATCTTATTAATCTTTAATTTTTAACCCAAATATTGTTGACCACTAGCAATATACTTGATGATCTCTTGATTGAAATCACCCCGAACTAAAATTGCTTGCATCAAACGAGTATGGTTCAATAGCTGATTCCATTCACCTTCAGTATGCGGTTCAAAATGGTTCATCAACTGACTCCGCCAGGCTTTCAATTGTAATAAAAAGTAATTACGATACAACTCGTTTTTGTTGGTCAGACGAGCTAAATATGCTGCAATTCGTTGTGGCTCGCCAAAAATTAAAGGTGTCTGTAACTGTTTATATCGTTCGATCATAACCGTCATTAAAAATAGTTTATCAGCTCGTGATAATTCATCACGTTGTGACAATTCATCAAGCATATTACCAATATGTGTATAAGCATGACCCCACCCATTTTTTTTAATAAATCCGCGAGTATCAGTTTCCATAATTGTATATAATGCCAACTGATTAACTGCATGGTTAATTAACTCAGGGGTCAAAAAAAAGTACCCAGCCTGGTCACTATAGGTCAGAGTCGACAACAGTAGTACGGCAAATGACCGTTGATAAATAGCGTTGTTTTGCGGTTCTAAAATATGATCAAATAATACTTCATCAGATAATAAATATTTATAAGCCAATGTTAATTGGCGCTTCGAGAAAATCTGAGCTTCCAAAAATTCATTAAATAAGAAGTAAATGCCATGATCCCGTACTTCTGGATTGGGAGAGCCAATGTGTCCAAGTAACAATAATAGATCTTGATCAGATATTTCGGTTAAATTATTATCAGTGTGTTGCTGACGTAGCTGCTTGATTAAATCCAAAACTTCGTCATCATCGCGTGGTAAGTAAACCTTAGTTAATCTAGTTTTTTTAACTGATGCCACCAGCTTGCCAATCTCTGTTCCTAGCGATTGAAAAATTTGGCCTTGATTAATTTGTTTTTTTAGAACACTGAGTTGTGTTATCAATTGTGCTTGCTGACTCACCGTAAATCCCTCTTTTCACTAAAGCTAATAAGTTAATGATAGCACATCATTGTCCTGCAAAGAAACCGTAAGCACATCACCATTATTATCTAATAAAAAAACGAAACAGCCAAGTAAGACTGTTTCATTTGATTTATAAATAATGGTACATTAGCTGTTAGTCACGCCTTAACCGCAACTTTTGACTAACCAAATATGAAATTCCTAAACATACTAAAATCCAAACAATCATAATAAGCGATCCATTTAACAGATTGACCGTGCCATTTTGATTGGAATAGCCGAGAACCACTTTGATAAAGTTAATCACTCCATTCCAATCAACTCTTGCCCTAACTAATGCCCGTGCCAGATATGTCAATGCCACAATCATCACGACTGGAACACCAATTATTACAACTGCTTTACCACGCTTACTTAATAACGCCATCATATAGCCAACGACCAATCCCGTTACTGACACCATTAAAAACGCGATATATAACTGAATAACATTAGCTACGTTAGCGCCAAATGAATGCCCAGCGAGTCCAAACAAATTAGTCAATTGTTCCCCACGTGCAAAGGTCTCAACTATATCGATCACAACAATTACTGCAGTTAGTAAAAGTGTTCCACCAATTTTACCCCACCAGGCGGTGTGCCTGGAAATGCCATTTTGAATGGTCCATTTGAAATAGTCATATTTAAAAATTGCCGCATCAGCGAATAAGAAAAACACTGAAACAATAGTAAAATCCAGACTAGCCAAGTTGAATCTCAAATTACTTAACCCATTAATCGTTAATGAAAATAAATTGGGTAATAAAATTGTGATCCCAATAAACCAGACAAAGGTCCACATTAGTCGAATAATTGATTCCCTAAAATTATACAACACCAAACGGCTAACTTTACCCTTCAACATGCTTGCCACCCCCGTTAGTCAAATAAACAAATAATTTTTGTAAATCAACATGTTCTAACTTTACCGTATCTGGAATGATTCGATTATCATCCAATTGACCATAGACATAGCTCGTTTGCAGTCCTCCTAATAAATTGTGTCCAATTACATTAAGACCAGCCGTATATTCTTCTACCGTCTTCTTAGGACCCGTGACGGCGTAGGAATTAGCAACAATAGACTCTGTTTCACCATCAATTACAATTTTGCCTTTATCTATCATAAAAACATGTTCGACGATGTGAGCAATCTCTTCGATTAGATGGGTTGAAATTAAAAACGTTCGTGGTCGTTCTTCATAAGTTTGCAATAGCTCTTGATAAAATAATTCACGATGGTTAGCGTCTAATCCAAGCACTGGTTCATCAAAAAACACAAAGTTCACGGGCACACTTAGTCCAATAATTAATTTAACAATTGAGTGATAACCGGTTGAAAGGCCACCAAATTTAGCATCTAATTTAAGATCAAATTTTTGGGCTAACTTTCTTGCCAGGCCCCAATCAAACGAACCATAACATAATTCTGTTTGTTTAAATATTTTCTCAATTTTCATTCGTTCAGAATACATATCAATTTCACTCATCAAAAACATATTAGCCAGTGCTCGATCGTTTTCAATTGCGGATTGATTATCCATTTCAACCGCTCCACCAGAAGGAAAAATACGATTAGCAATAATGTTTAGTAGGGTACTCTTTCCAGCACCGTTACGACCAAATAGACCGTAGATGGTATTCGGTTGTAGTGTTAGTGACACATCTTGTAATACATTGTGATGGCCAAATTTTTTCGAGATATTGCTAATTTGAATTTGCGTCATCTTGATACCCCCGTTCGATTAATTGGATTAGTTTTTCTTGTGATAGTCCTAGTTTCTGAGCCTCTGTGACCAGATTCAATATATAATCGGTATAAAAGCTCTCTCTTCTTTGCTGCTCAATTGTTGCCACAGCCCCTACTTTGACAAACATTCCAATTCCCCGCCTTTTTTCAATTAACTCTTTTGCCACCAATAAATTCATTCCCTTTAAAACTGTCGCCGGATTAATGTGAAACTGCTTTGAGATCTCCGTAGTTGATGGAATCTGTTCATTTTCTGCAAAACTACCAGAAAAAATTGCTTCCGTTAGCTGTTCTGCCACCTGCTGGTAGATTGGCTCGGTGCTATTAAAGTTAAACTCCAAGTTTGTCACCTCCAGGATTTCTTGTCTTTATTACTAGTCGTTGATATAACTTAACTGTTAATAGATAATACACACCGTAACAAGCAGTAAACCCGAGTACTGCCCACCACCATTGATCATATGGATCAACCATCAATTTTTTAAACATTTGGAGTCCAAGGGCAACATACACAATTCCGGCTACCCCAGGGATCACAAATAGCACACCAATTTCGTAAGCAATTGCTCGTTTTAATTTTTTATCAGAAACTCCAATTTTAAGTAACATCTGATAGCGAATTCGATCCATCTTAGTTCCTGACAAAACTTTAAACATCAAACATGATGCCAGCATTGTTAAAAAGGCAATTCCTAAAAATAAACCAATAAATTCTAAACCACCAAATAGTGTATTTGAAATTACAAACATTTCGTAACTATTGGTAATCTCATATCCCTGTTTAGCAGCAACTGAATGCTGGTAAGCTTCCAATCGCTTTAACTGTGGCACACTCTGATTCAAGTCACGTACGCGAATCAGTTGCAAAGTACTTTTTGTTCCATTAACTTGATTAAACTGTCGTTCTGGTAAAACGACCAACTTTTTATTTCGTTGAGCTAGTGGTTCTAGCATTAAGAACGCTCGATTATCTACCGTCTGTCCCATCAATTGTTTAATGCTAACTGACTTATACTGTGGTTGCGCAAGTTGCTTATCTGCATTAGCTGGAATTACAGCTTCAATTGGCTGCTGTTTTAATTGGGCCTGATTGAGGTAGACATGGCTTTGATCACTGACTTGAGAATACTCATTATTTTTAGTCAAATCCATTTTAGCAACGATTTTATCTGTTGCCCGCGTTGGATTGGTAATATTCATGCTGTATGCACTTGAGTAACTACTCATGATTGGAATTTGCCGATGGTATCCAACACCGACCACAATTGCTCCCAGTGCAAGTGCAAATAAAATTGTAACCATTGATAAAACGCGGGTATAATTCTCAATTCGAAATCTCAATTGACCAAGGGTAAATAGGCGTATTCCCCTGTAGCTAATCGCTTTTTGCTTAAGCCAATTAATCACCCATGAAAACAGCGAATGAATGACTAAGTATGTTCCGCTAGAGATGGTAACTAACGCAAATGGAATTGCGGCTAATTGTAGCACCTCTATGTGCATCATAGCTGTAAACCCTAATCCTAGTAAAATTAAGCCGCCCATTGATTCCAATATTTTTAATTTATTGTCTTGATTAGGCTGGTTGCTGATTTGATTTGCCTTTAAAATCGAATTCAGCGATTTTTTTCTGACAATCCACTGCGAAACAAGCACACTGCTGATTGCCAACAACCCGAACAAAGCAATCGTTACAAATATAGCTGGCAGTTGTACTACACTTAGTCCAGTTAACGGAAAATGAATCTGATTTGCTAGCCATTGGCTAGCAATCTTCGTTAGACCCATTCCCAACACTAAACCAATCATCGTTGAACCAAGCTGTACAGTCGCGGTTTCCAATAAAATCATTTGACTAATTTTTCTTGGCTTAGCACCAAATATCATAAACAATCCGTAGTCTTGATAACGCATCCCCAGTAAAAATGATTGCGCATAGCTCACGTAAACAATGGTGATAATAGTTAATAAAATTAGCCCAAATGCGAATACCTGTGTAACCGACGAAATATTTATATTAGCTTTTAAAAATTTATCATTAGTGGCTAGCGCAGCAAACATATAAAAAATTGCAGATCCGATGCTCAAACCAGAAAATAACACTAGATAGTCTGACCACCGCCGCTGGATCCCGGCAAATGCTAACTTGCGGATCATAGCTTTCTCCTCCTATCTATAAGTACCTAAGTCAGTTAAAATTTCTTGGTAAAATTCTGTTCTAGTTTTGGAATCACGCTTCAAGGTATTGCCGATCACTCCGTCTTTAATCATCAAAATCCGGTTACAGTAAGACGCCGAAAATGGATCGTGAGTCACTAATAGAATGGACACATTCGAAGCCTGATTAATCTCAGTTAGTAGCTCTAGTAAATCACGAGCACTATTCGAGTCTAACGCTCCAGTAGGCTCATCTGCTAATAATAATTGCGGTTCATGAACCAAAGCACGTGCTGCAGCCACCCGTTGCTTTTGACCACCTGATAACTGAGCTGGATACTGGCTCAAAAAGTCTTCAATGGATAGTTTCTGAGCAACTTGTAAAACAGTAGTATCAATTTGGGCTTTTTTTGTATTAGTCAATGTTAATGGCAGGGCAATATTTTCTGCTGCAGTTAAATTTTCTAATAAACTAAAGTCTTGAAAAATAAATCCCAACTCTTGCGCCCTAAAATCACTTAACTCATTTTTCTTTAAATTCAAAATATCTTGTTGATTAATTCTGATTTCTCCGCTAGTTGGTCGATCTAGTGTAGCAATCAAATTAAGTAGAGTTGTTTTCCCAGAACCGGAAGCTCCCATAATGCCAACAAATTCTCCAGACTGTACTTCCAGATTAATTCCCTTAAGTGCCTCATACTTAGCACTATTTCTCCCACCATATGTTTTAAATAAATTGTTTACTGAAACGACCGCTTTATTATTCATCAGTTCCTCCATAGTTAATTGGTTAATTACTTATATAGCTAACCATATAGGTGAACAATAAATTTGTCAATGCTTTTTTATAAACCGAGAACGTGAACACAAAAAAAGAACCAAGAAAACTAACACATTTTCTCAGTCCTAAATCACCTGTTAAATTACCGTTGCACGTTGTCAGTATTGATAACTGGCTGTGTTCCACGATCAGTGATAATTGAAACTAACATATTGTTAATTAATTGTAACTTTCGCTCATCATCTAATTTAATCGTAGTATCATTTTCTAACTGATCAATTGCATCCTCAGTCATGGAAACCGCCCCTTGCACAATGATTTTTCTAGCAGATAAAATTGCACTTGCCTGTTGACGTTGTAACATTGCATTCGCAATTTCAGTTGCATAGGCTAGATGAGTTAAGCGAGTTTCAATAATTTGGACCCCAGCTACCTGTAATCGATCTTGTAATTCCTTAGTTAAATGATTAGAAACATCATCCGGATTGCCCCGTAATGAAAGAGCTGCATCATCTTCAAAAGTATCATACGGGTACTCAGTAGCCACATGTCGAATCGCCGATTCACTTTGAATCTCAACAAATTGCTCATACTGATCAACATCAAACGATGCTTTGGCACTATCAACAACTTTAAACACAATTACTGCAGCAATCTCAACTGGATTTCCCTTTGAATCATTAACCTTTAAAACTTCACTATTAAAATTTCGAACTCGCAATGATAGTGTTGCCTTATTAGTTAATGGAATCGTTACATATAGTCCAGCATCTCTAATGGACCCTACATAACGACCAAAAAATGTTAGTACCTTAGCTTGATTAGGTGCCACAATTGTTAGTGAACTGAAAATAAATAATGATATTAAAAGCAATAATACTCCGATGATTACGGAGCCTACCTGATTATTATAAAATCCTGCTAATATCATCCAACCACTAACAAACAATACAGCTAGTGCAACAATGATTCCTAAATAACCATTGACGTGAAATGCTCTTTTTTCTGTCATGAAACTTCCTCCATTTCTGTTTCAGTTTCTCTGTTTCAACTCCATTGTAACTTAGTTATACTGTGAACTTCAATTTACTGCCTGACAAATATACTGCGTACTTTTTGCAAGCTACTCTACATTTTATTGCTGAAACGTGTAATTTTTCACTGCTCCCTATCGTATAACACAAAATACCCTATTACTTTAAAAATCAAAGTAATAGGATACTCTGCATTTTTATTGCTGAAACGTGTAATTTTCCACTGCTCCCTATCGTATAACACAAAATACCCTATTACTTTAAAAATCAAAGTAATAGGATACTCTACATTTTTATTGCTGAAACGTGTAATTTTTCACTGCTCCCTATCGTATAACACAAAATACCCTATTACTTTAAAAATCAAAGTAATAGGATACTCTGCATTTTTATTGCTGAAACGTGTAATTTCCCACTGCTCCCTATCGTATAACACAAAATACCCTATTACTTTAAAAATCAAAGTAATAGGGTATTTTGTGTTATACCACGGGAGCAAACCGTGGAAAATTACACTCTGGTTTATAGTGTTGCAAACTTCTCCTTAATTGTATCTGCTGAGTGTTTGAACTTGGCCTCCTCATCATCTGGTAGAGGTAATTCAGTTACTGATTCAATACCATTCTTACCAACAATGGATGGTTGACCCACATATGTACCATATTTTTCACTATACGACGAGCAAGGACATGCCAATTTAGCATCTGACAAAACTGCTTCACTTAGTTTAACTGCACAAGTTGCAATTGCATAACTGGTATACCCTTTCCCTGAGTGAACAGCCCAGCCACCGTGACGAGCTTTATCTTCTAGCTCGGTTAGATCTAACTCTTGATCCTGCGCTAGGTCCAAAATATCCAGCCCATTCACTTGCACCGTCGACCAGGCTGAAAATTGTGATTCACCATGCTCACCATAAACATACCCAGTCACATTTTTAGGATCGACATCAAAGACATCAGAAACGACCTTTTGCATTCTAGCAGTATCTAAGAAAGTTCCTGTTCCAAAACATTGTTGTCTTGATAAACCAGTTTCTCGTTGTAGATAATGCGTAATCGCATCACACGGATTCATTGTATCAATTAACACCCCATCAAACCCTGATGCTTTTATCTTTGGTGCAATATCTTTTACGATTTCTCGTGTGTACTCAAATTCTGCCCAACGGTTTCCAGAAACATTATCAAGCGCATGAATATTACCAGAAGTAACAAATAAGACATCAGTATCCTCCAATTCACTGTAATCCTGAGTTTTAATAATTGTCCGTGTATCTAAGCGTGCCTGAGCATCTTGTAAATCTAGTTGCTCGGCGGTAGCCTTGCCTTCATTTTTATCAATTAAAATTAATTCATCAGCAATCCCCTTACAGACTAACGTATATGCCACTGTTGCTCCAACATGTCCGACACCAATAATCCCAAATTTTCTCATATGTACTTTCTCCAATCTTAGAAAACTATGTGAGTTCTAATCGTTTTCTCATAATAGTAAGTAAGATACACCTGAAACTTTTGATTGTCAACTTAATCTAGTAAAAACATTAATAATATAAAGCACTTAATCAGTTGGAACAACTGTGCTTATAAAAAATAAAAAAGTACAAGCCACCCAGTTCCTGGTAGTCTTGTACTTTAATTTTAGCCGACTAAATTTATCGGCTTTATTTAATAGTTATTTCTATTTTCCATCTGGGTAGGCTGGAATAACGGCACCCTTATATTTTGTAGAAATCCATTTTTGTGTGTCTTTTGATTGTAATGCTTTCATTAACTTCTTAATTGCAGGTTTATTTTTATCGCCCTTACGAACGGCCACAATATTCACATATGGTGATGAATTCTTTTCAAGTGCAATGGAATCTTTACGAGGATCCAAGCCCGCTTGAACCGCGTAATTGGCATTGATTACCACTGCGTCACCTTCATTTTTAGAATAAAATTGTGGCATTAGTTTAGGCTCTAAATCAGTCTTAAACTTCAAATTCTTTTTGTTGTCCTTGATATCGGAAAATGTAGCCGTTGTAACCTTAGTACCAGACTTCAAAGTAATTAACCCTGCATCCTTCAAAATTGTAAGTACCCGACCATAATCAGCAACATTGTTACTTACTAATACAGTTGCTCCATTTGGCAAGTCTGATAAGCTCTTATACTTTTTGGAATAAATTCCAATTGGTTCCAAATGGACCCTACCGGCACTAACTAAAGTGCCGTTATTTTTGTTATTCCAGTTATCTAAAAATGGAATATGTTGGAAATAGTTTGCATCCAAATCTTTGTTAGCTAAATCCTTGTTTGGCAAAACATAATCTTGAAAAACTTTAATTTTAAGATTAATGCCTTCCTTTTTCAATTCTGGTTGCACGTGCTTAAGAATCTGGGCATGCGGAATATTTGAAGCACCGACAGTTAACGTTGTTTCCTTTGATGAAGATTTACCACAACCTACTAATAATAATGATACTGCCACAATAGTGGTTAACCCAGCAATCCATTTTTTCTTCATAATAAAATTCTCCCCCAAATTGTTCTATCGTTTATCGATTCTTTTCACTAAAATATCGCCAATAAACTGGCAAATAAACACAATCAAAACAATAATCACGGTTGCCACTAACGTTACCGCGTTATTATTTGCTTGGAAACCGTCTAAGTAAGCTAAATTCCCTAACCCACCAGCACCAATTGCTCCGGCCATCGCAGTATACCCAATTAACGAAATTGAAGTTACCGTAATCCCAGAAACAAGTGCCGGCATACTTTCGGGTAATAAAACTTTCCCAATTATTTGAGTTCTAGTTGCACCCATTGACTGAGCTGCTTCAATCACACCATGGTCGATTTCATGAAATGCAATTTCTACTAACCGAGCATAGAATGGTGCTGCAGAAATGATCAATGACGGTAAGGCAGCCTTAGGACCAATAATTGTTCCCATGATTGCTTGCGTTGCCGGAAGCAATAGTACGATCAAAATTATAAAAGGAATTGAACGAAAAATATTTACAAATGCAGCTACAACCCAATTCAAGATCCGTGCGCCCCACGAAGAACTGCCATTAGTCTCAAACAATAATAAACCGAGCAAAGCACCTAAAATAGCAACCACAATAATTGAAACCAACGTCATCCACACAGTTTCCCAGGTAGCCGACCACATATTATTCCAATCAACATTGCTAAATCGAAAATATGATGCAAATCCGTTATTATCCACGTTTGATCACCTCCACTTCAACACGCATTGTTTTGAGATATTCCAATGCGCCGTTAATGTTATCTTGCTGCTCTGCAATCAATTGGATATACAATGACCCTAGGGCACCCTCTTGCGTTTGATGGATACTTCCTTCGATAATACTTAAATCAACATCTGGGAATTGACGCAACATTTCAGATACAATTGGCAACTTAGCTTGATCACCATGAAAAGTTAACTTAACAATTACACCGTTTGAATATTTGGTCAACAACTCACTAACTACCACAGTTGTATCATCCAAATTGCTACTGCCCGTTTCTTGATTAACAAATCGCTTCGTAATGGTTTGCTGAGGTCGTTTAAAGACGTCTAAGACTGGCCCTTGTTCAACGATCTTACCAGCATCAAGCACTGCAACTTGATCACAAATTTTACGAATAACATGCATTTCGTGTGTAATTACTACCACTGTTAAATTCAATTGCTTATTGATACTCAACAATAAATCCAATACTTCATCTGTTGTTTGTGGATCAAGGGCACTGGTAGCTTCATCTGACAATAAGATCTCAGGATCATTGGCTAGCGCTCTAGCAATCCCAACTCGTTGTTTTTGACCACCTGATAATTCAGATGGATACGCATTCTCTCGTCCTGCCAATCCAACAAGTTCAGCTAAATGCTGTGCTTTTTCAACCCGTTGCTTTTTCGGTACTTTCGCAATTTCCAACGGAAACTCAATGTTCTCAATTACTGTTCGGGACCAAAGTAAATTAAAATGTTGAAAGATCATGCCAATCTTTAGTCGTTGATTGCGCAGTGCTTTACCACTTAAGCCACTAATTTCAGTTCCATTAATCGTCACTGATCCAGTAGTGGGAAATTCCAAACCATTCAACATACGAATTAATGTGCTTTTCCCCGCACCAGAATAACCAACAATTCCATAAATTTTCCCATCCGGGATATTTAGGTTAACATCCTCAACCGCATGAACCTGGCCCTCTTTTGCATTGAATGTTTTAGAAACATCCTTAAATTCAATCACCGTTTCATTCCTCCTTTTCACCTAATAAAAAAGCTTTTCATCAAAATTGAATAATAAATTCATTCAATAGGACGAAAAGCAACCTTTGCGTGGTACCACCTAACTTTTTAGCAACCTCACGATTGCTAACTCAGCGAGTTAAAAACTCATGTGCGCTAATGGGCAACTACCATTACAAATTAGTTATTCAAAATAACTCATTTACAATTAATTATTTCAAAGACCATCTTCAAAACTACCGCCTAACCTCTTTTCAGCAACTGAGGCTCTCTGTTTAATTGGTAGAAATCTACTCATCTTTTAAATTAAATTTTATATTCATTATTGTTCCTGATTATACTGAGTCAAAATAGACGTGTCAAGCTTCGTTGATCTAATTATTTAACATCTACAATCCAACGTTCATCAGAATTACCAGCATTTAGCGCATCTGGTCCATCACTCAACTTAGGGTTGATTTTTACAATTTCACCTTCAAGTGGGCTTGGCAAGTCAGACACAGCCTTTTCTGCCTCAACTGAAATAAATGGTCCCTGTTCTGTCAATTGTGTTTTTACAGCTGGTACATCGACAAAATTTATTTTACCCAAATCATCCACACCAACATTATTTAAACCAACACGGGTGGTTCCATCCTCTTGTTTTTTAGTCCAAAAATAATTTGTTGCCTCACTCATTGTCGTTAACTCCTTTGATTTTATCTAAATTGTTCATTATTACTAAACATATATGAATGATGATGGTATCTCATTGACATAATAATCCCAATACCAATCATATTACCTAGTAACGATGAACCACCGGCACTAACGAATGGTAACGGAATTCCAGTCAATGGTAACAATCCAATACTCATACCAATATTTTCAAAAACATGAAATAAAATCATCATGATTACCCCGGTCGAAATATACGCATAAAATTCATTACGCGTATCAAAAGTAACCCGGATCATTTGGTAAATCAAGAGCAAATACAACAAGATCAATAATGCTGCCCCAATAAAGCCAAAGTTCTCTCCAATAACAGAAAAAATCATATCAGATTCACGAACCGGAACGTACACCTTTGAACTATTAAACCCAGTACCAAAAATTGATCCTGAACCAACTGCTTTAATGCTTTGCCACAATTGATACCCTTGATTAGACGTATCTTGTGCAGGATGCAACCACGTATCAACTCGAGAAAATTGATATGATTGAAACCCAACATGTTCAAGAATATTCCGTCCCCATGTGGTGGCTACTAGCGTCAACACTGTTGTCCCCAATGCCACCGCTGCAGTTACTCCAGGAACAATAATTTTCCATGTAATTCCGGAAACTAATAACATTCCACCAAAAATAGCCACAAACACTAACGTGGTACCAAAATCATTTTGAAAGTTCAATGAAATAACGATCGGTAGAATCCACAGTACCATTTTACCAATCAACAAAAAATCTGATCTAACATTATGTGTGGCATATTGGTTATTATGAACAGTAATCACACGCCCCATCATTAAAATGTAGGCCGGCTTCATAATTTCAGATGGCTGAAACGTAAATGGTCCAATTGCAAACCAGCTTTTGGCACCCGTACTAACATAATAAGAACGGCTATAAAAAACTAAAATCGCAAACATTAAGAAAATGCCAAGCCAATAAACAACTGGTGCAACTTTCCATAGCTGTTCTGAGTCAAATTGCATGATCACAGCAATTGCTGCCGAACCAATTGCGTACCAAATTAACTGAGTTACAACTTGCCTAACCACACTAGTTGACTGCTTATCATGTGTTGCGGCAACATAAATGGATGCTAGTCCGATTAAACCCAGCAATAAAACACAAAAAATAATGCCATAGTCAATTCGTGAATTTTCTTCTCTAGTGGTTGTTCTTTGTTGCATTACAGAAACTCCTCTTTACTTACACTTACGCCATTATCCCTGATGTAAATGATATTCTTGCAAGACTAATTCGAGGCCCTCTTCTTGAGAACGAGCTCTAAATTGTTCACCATCTTGAACTCTCGCCACAAACCGATCTCCATCCGGACGAATCTCACCAATAACATTCTTGCCAATTAGAATTTCTTGAATTGGCTGTTGGTCGCGCATTGTGTCATGCACTGTTACTTCTACTGTTTTATCTTTTTTGGTCACTTTTTCACCTGATTTAATTCTATTTGATTTTATTACGCAACAAAGAAAAATGCTCTGGGACAGGATCAAATCCACCTTTGACAAATGGATGACAACGTAAAATTCGTGCCATCCCCATCAAAATTCCCAAAACACCAAAACGATCAATTGCTTCCAACATATAATTAGAACATGTTGGCGTGTAGCGACAAGTTGCCGGCCGGCGTGCCGAAATATTTCTCTGATACCAACCGATACACCACTTAACTAATCGTAACATTTTGTCACCTTATTTTTTTCCGTTTTTTTGCATCCGTTCAAGTAATTCTCCAGCACCCTTTGCAACATTGTCTAGCGGGTTCTCAGAGACTACTACTGGAACCTTAAGGTGATCACTGAATAGTTGGTCAATACCATCTAACAATGCTGTTCCACCAGTTAACATGATTCCCCGGTCGATAATGTCCGATGCTAATTCAGGCGGTACCGTCTCTAACACACCAATAGCAGCATTAACGATTTGCTGCAGTGTTTCATGCAATGCCTCTTCAATTTCATTTGCATCAATTTGAATTGAACGTGGCATACCTGTCATTGCATCTCGGCCGCGAACCTCCATGGTTTTAGGATCATCGCTCCTTAAAGCCGTTCCAATTTCCATCTTGATGTTTTCAGCAGAATGTTCCCCAATGACAAGACCATGTTTGTTTTTGATGCTAGCAACAATGTCACTATTCATTTTATCACCAGCAACACGTAATGAATGACTAGAAACAATATCGCCTAATGATAAGATTGCGATATCACTAGTTCCACCACCCATATCAATTACCATATTACCGCTTGGTTTGAAAATATCTAATCCGGCACCAATAGCAGCAACCTTTGGCTCATACTCCAAATAAACCTTGCCCCCACCAGACTGTTCAGCCGCTTGCATGATTGCTTTACGCTCAATTTCAGTAATATTAGTAGGCGCACAAATCATAATATTAGGTTTAGACATAAATCCTTTAACACTTAATTTATTGATAAAATATGCTAACATTTCTTGAGTTACATCAAAATCTGAAATAACCCCATCTTTAAGTGGGCGGATCGCCCGTATATTACTTGGTGTTCGTCCTACCATTCGATATGCTTCTGAACCAACTGCCAATACTTTGTCAGTTTTCGTGTCCACTGCAACGACAGATGGCTCATTCAGTACAACACCTTTTCCTTGTACGTAAATCAGTACATTTGCTGTTCCAAGATCAATTCCGATATCCTTTGCCATTTTAACTTGTTGCTCCCTTCACCTTTTGCTCGACCGGTATTATACCATAATTAGTTAGATCGTGATGTTAACATCATGATCTCGTTTATCATTTTAATTTTGTTTGATTTGACTTATATCAATCGTAGTTACATCATCGACATCAACTCTGTGAATATCAGCACCTAATGCCTGCAACTTACCGTGAAAATTGTAATAGCCACGATCAAGATATTTTAAATTACGAACTTGTGTATATCCATTGGCCACTAAGCCAGCTAACACTAATGCTGCTGCTGCTCTTAAATCAGTGGCAGAAACCTCGGCACCATTAAATTTAGTCGGTCCGTTTAAAATTGCCATTGGGCCTTCAATTCTGAAATTAGCATTCATCCGGCGTAATTCTTCCAGATGCATAAATCGATTTTCAAAGACAGTCTCATTTAATGTGCTGGTGCCATTAGCCATTAATTGTAAAACAGAAACCTGTGGCTGTAAATCCGTGGGAAACCCTGGATGTGGCATTGTTTTAACATTTGCTGGTAATAAAACCGAAGTTCCAATTACTCGAATTCCATCATCTTGTTCAACGACCGTAACGCCCATTTCTTCTAACTTAGAGATTAATGGTTTGTTATGCTCTGCAATTGCATCTTCAATAATAACATCACCATTTGTCACAGCAGCTGCAACCATGAACGTTCCTGCTTCAATACGGTCCTGCACAACGCTGTGGTCACAACCGTGTAAGAATGTAACCCCTTGGATCCGGATTGTCTCCGTTCCAGCGCCGTGAACTCGAGCCCCCATCTTATTTAAGACGTTAGCTAAATCAACGATTTCTGGCTCACGCGCGACATTTTCAATTGTTGTAATTCCTTGTGCTAGCGTTGCTGCCATCATAATATTTTGGGTTGCTCCGACACTAGGAAAGTCTAAATAAATATTAGCTCCAATCAATTGATCAGCATAAGCTTCAACATAACCATCATGTTGTTCAATCCGAGCTCCCAGTGCTTCAAATCCCTTTAAATGCAAATCAATAGGCCGAGTTCCAATCGCACAGCCACCCGGCATAGCAACTTTAGCATGACCACAACGCGCCAACAACGGCCCCATTACAACCATTGATGCCCGCATCTTTGATACATATTCAAATGGAGCTTCAGAGGAAATTTCTTTTGTTGCGTCAAATATAATTTCGTTAGTGTCCTGCCGAAAATCAACGCCAACATTCAAAAATTTAAGCACATTATTCATTGTGAAAACATCCGACAAAATTGGTACATTCGTCAAATGGACTTGACCACTAGATGCTAAAATACTGGCCGCTTGGATTGGTAACACAGCGTTTTTAGCACCTTCAATCTTTACGCGTCCTTCTAAACGATGCCCACCTTTAACGATGATTTTTTCCATGAATATTTCCTCCAGCAATTAATTTTATTTTATTAAAAAAGTTAAATTTCGAATTGAATCAAAAAAGTTCATAAAGAAACTGGCACAAGTATAGCCAATTGCAACGGACAAAAGCACAATTAGCAGTGAAAGTCCCCGCGGCGCCTGCCGAAAAAAACGTTCAAAATGAATTCCCTGAATACACTTAAACGTCATCCAAATAAATCCAAATTGAACGATTAAAGTTAATAAAGCTTCGATTCCTACTTGTTTCATGTTTTACCCCTTTATATCAATTTTAATCATACCATATCATCAGCTAAACTGTCGCGACTCTTAACCAAAGTTTAAAAGACTTAACGACTCACAATTAAAGTCAAAATAAAAAAGACTAACCAAAACTGGTTAGTCTTTTTTATATGATCTATTTTTGAGAAACACTCAAACGATTGACAGCTCGCTTCAACGCCACTTCTGCTCGTGATAATTCATCCTTATCATGAACTTCATGTGCATGTTGAATATGTTGTTCGGCACGAGTTTTTGCACTCTGTGCACGACTAACATCAATTTTCTCTGGCGTTTCAGCACTGTCGGCGACAATGGTAGCTGAATTGTCGCTAAATTCAACAAAGCCACCATTAACCGCAATTTTATCTTCCCCAGAATCCAATTTAACACGCACCGCATCAATTTGCAGTGAGGCTACAACCGGAATGTGGTTAGGTAAAATTCCCATTTCACCATTTTGTGTTTTCAAAATTATCATCGTTGTATCTTTGTCATAAACAGTTCCATCAGGAGTAACAATGGTGACATTAAACATATGATCAGCCATTTAAATCCCTCCTAATTAGTCTGCATTTGCTTTGCTTTTTCAACCACGTCTTCAATTGGACCAACAGAGCGAAAGGCATCTTCTGGTAAGTCATCGTACTTACCATCCAAAATATCCTTAAATCCACGTACTGTGTCCTTTAATGACACGTACTTACCGGGTAAACCAGTAAATTGTTCAGCTACGCTGAAACTTTGTGACAAGAAGAATTGAATTCGACGTGCGCGTGCAACAATCGTTTTTTCATCATCCGACAATTCATCCATTCCAAGAATAGAAATAATGTCTTGTAATTCACGATAACGTTGTAAAACATGTTGCACTTCAGTAGCAACTTCATAGTGCTCTTGGCCAACAATTTCTGGTGTCAAAGCAGTCGAAGTTGACGCTAATGGATCCACTGCTGGATAAATTCCTTGTTGTGTCAACGAACGTTCAAGGTTAGTTGTGGCATCCAAGTGCGCGAATGTAGTTGCGGGAGCAGGATCAGTATAATCATCGGCAGGAACATAAACAGCTTGGATCGAAGTAATTGATCCCTTCTTAGTCGATGTAATTCGCTCTTGTAACTGACCCATTTCAGTTGCTAAGGTTGGTTGATAACCAACGGCTGAAGGAATCCGGCCAAGTAACGCCGAAACTTCCGAACCAGCTTGAGTAAAACGGAAGATGTTATCAATAAATAACAACACGTCTTGTCCCTTTACATCACGGAAATATTCCGCAATCGTTAAGCCAGTTAACGCAACCCGCATCCGGGCACCAGGTGGCTCGTTCATCTGCCCATACACCATGGCAGTTTTCTCGAGTACTCCCGAGGCCTTCATTTCAAAGTACATATCGTTTCCTTCACGAGTTCGTTCACCGACACCCGTAAAGACAGAGATTCCATTGTGACCCTGTGCGATATTGTGGATTAGTTCTTGGATTAACACAGTTTTACCAACACCGGCACCACCAAACAAACCAACTTTTCCACCCCGAACATATGGTGCCAGTAAATCAATAACTTTGATTCCTGTTTCCAAAATTTCGGTGCTGTTACTTAGTTCATCATAATCTGGTGCTTCTCGGTGAATTGGATCGCGTTGTGCATCCGGACCGAACTCTGCGCCACCATCAATAGGTTCACCTAAAACGTTAAATACCCGACCGAGGGTGTCATCGCCTACGGGTACGCTAATTGACGCTTCCGTATTCTCGACATCCATTCCACGCTGTAAACCATCAGTTCCATCCATGGCAATTGTTCGAACCACACCGTCACCCAGTTCAAGGGCAACTTCAACAGTCAAACTATTTCCATCAGCCAATTTAATTTTTAGCGCTGTATTGATATCAGGTAATTCACCGTCCAAGGGGAATTCAACATCGACGATAGGTCCGATAACTTGTACAACTTTACCAGAACTCATTTTGTTGTATCCTCCTATCTTGTAAAAATTTATTCAACCGCCGTCATTCCACCGGTAATTTCAGTAATTTCGGTGGTAATCACAGCTTGACGCGCACGATTATATTGCAACTCTAATGATGAAATAATATCTCGTGCATTATCTGAAGCAGCACGCATCGCATTGGAACTCGATGAATGCTCAGATGTTTTCGCATCTAAAATTGCTCCATAGACCAAACTTTCAGCATATTGTGGTAAAACAACTGAAAGAATATCTTCTTCTGAAGGTTCAAATTCATATTCCGGACCAACTTGATCTGCCTCAGTTTCCTCAGAAACTGTCTGCGCAAGTGTATCTTCAGAAATTGGTAACATTTGAATAGTTTTAACGCTAGATGAAATTCGATTCACAAAATGACTATATGAAACGAATAACTCATCAAAAATGCTATTACTATACATATCAGTTACCGTCTTAACAATTTCCCTAACTTCATTAAATGTTGGAACATCACTGACACCGGTATATTCATAAGCTACGTTCATGCCGCGCTTAGTGAAAAACTCAGTTCCAGTATTACCAACAGTCAGAAAAACACTATTATCAGCTGTAATTTGGTGTGTTCGCATAAAATCAAGCGTCTCTTTAATTACATTGCTATTGTAACTACCAACTAATCCACGATCAGAAGTAATTACTAGAATACCAGTTTTTTTAACTGGCCGTTTTTCAATTAGTGGAGAAACTGCCGAATTGTCGCCAGCAGAAGATGACCCAATAATATGAGATTGTGCAAGATGGGCCACCACTCGTTCTACTTTGGCTGCATACACCTGATATGTCTTCGTATGATGCTGAATTTGATTCAACTTAGAAGTTGAAACCATTTGCATTGCAGTCGTAATTTGACGCATGTTTTTAGTAGTTGCAATCTTATGTTTAACACTTGCAAGTGAAGCTGGCACTTAATCTCACCGTCCCTTCCTACTGGTTAAATCCTAATTACTGGTATCGTTAGTTGCTGCGCTCTTTGCCTCAGTTGGTTGAAATGTTGCAGCAAACTCTTTCAATGCTGAATCAAGGCGATCACCTTCGGGTAACTGAGAGGTCTTCTTGATTTCATCAAATAGGTCTTGGTGACTAGCAGCAAAGAAATCAAACAGTTCACTTTCAAACCGCAAAATATCATCTACTGCAACATCATCAAGATAACCATGAGTTAATGCATACAAAATAACAACTTGTTGTGACACGGATTCAGGTTGATGAAGTCCTTGCTTCAATACTTCAACTGTTCGACGACCCCGATTTAACTTAGCTTGTGTAGCTTCGTCCAAATCAGAACCGAACTGTGCAAAGGAAGCTAGCTCACTGTAAGAAGCCAAATCCAGACGCAAAGTACCGGCAACCTTCTTCATTGCTTTAACTTGGGCATCCCCACCAACACGGGAAACAGAAGTACCAGCGTCAATCGCTGGACGCGTTCCGGCGTAGAATAAGTCAGCATCCAAGAAAATTTGTCCATCAGTAATGGAAATAACATTGGTTGGAATATAGGCGGAGACATCCCCAGCCTGTGTCTGGATGACTGGAAGGGCGGTCATTGAACCACCTCCTAATTCATCAGACAACTTAGCTGCTCGTTCAAGTAAACGAGAATGAGTATAGAAAATATCACCAGGGTAAGCTTCACGACCAGGTGGTCGACGAAGAACTAATGATAATTCACGGTAAGCATCTGCTTGTTTTGATAAATCATCATAAACAATCAAGACATGTTTACCGTTATACATAAATTCTTCACCCATTGCTGCACCAGCATATGGAGCAATCCATAATAGTGGTGCAGGATCAGACGGAGCAGCTGAAACCACAATCGTGTAATCCAATGCACCATAACGGCGTAATGTTTCAACTTGACCACGGACAGTTGATTCCTTTTGACCAATCGCAACATAAATACAAATCATGTTTTGATCTTTTTGGTTAATAATTGTATCCATCGCAACTGATGTTTTTCCAGTCTTACGGTCTCCAATAATCAACTCACGTTGACCACGACCGATTGGAACTAACGCATCGATCGCCTTAATTCCTGTTTGTAGTGGTTCAAAAACACTCTGACGTTGCATAACGCCAGGAGCCTTTTTTTCAATTGGACGTGTATTTTCAGTTTTAACTTCACCTAGTCCGTCAATAGGACGACCAAGTGGATCAACAACCCGTCCTAATAAGGCATCTCCAACTGGAACTTCCATGATTCGGCCAGTTCGTTTGACACTATCGCCTTCACGAATTCCACCGAACTCACCCAAAACAACGATACCAACATCATTGCTTTCAAGGTTTTGAACCATTCCATAGACACCATTATCAAATTCGAGCAACTCACCAGCCATTGCGTTATCAAGCCCGTGAGCACGGGCAATTCCATCACCAACATATGTGACAGTTCCAGTTTCTTCAACTGATAGCTGATCTTGGTAATTTGCTAACTGCTGCTTGATGAGTGAACTGATTTCCTCAGCCTTAATGCTCATAAAAGTTTCACCTCTTCACTAAAGATATAGGTTATTTAACAAGTAAACGACGAATCTGCTCAATCTTAGAACTTAAGCTACCATCAAGCGTTTCATTATTTGCGCTAACGATCACTCCGCCCAAAATTGATGGATCAACTTGTTCATCTATTAGTACATGCTTAGCGCCGATGCGCTTAGCGAAAGTCTGAACAAGTTGATTTTTTTGCGTTGCATCCAACTTAACTGCTGTGACAACCTTAGCATGAACCCGTTGCTTACGTGAATCATACCGTCGTTCAAACTCATCAATAATTGCGACCATATCATCCATACGACCGTAATCAAAAACCATTTTAATCAAGTTAGCCACAACGGTACTAGCACCGTTTGTAAGCACTTGAATCAATGATTGCTTTTCAAAGAGCGATAATTCTGCCCCTGTAAGTACAGCGGCTAAACTATCATTAGTTTGAAATACTTGGCGCAATTGCACCAACTCTTCAAACGTTTCGTCAAGCTGATCTTGTTCAACGACTAATTCAAACAACGCTTTTGCATAACGGTTTGCAATTGTCATTTTATCAAGACTCATCTTTTCCCAACCCTTCAATATAAGAATCAATCAAGGCTTTTTGATCATTGGCATTTAATTCCTTGTGAATGATCTTGGTTGCAATCTCAATAGATAAGTTTGCCACGTCATTTTGCGCACCTTTAAGAGCATCTTGACGTGCTTGTTGTGCATCTTTTTGTGCAGCTTCTTTCAGTGCTTGCGCATCATTTTGTGCTGTTTCAACAATCTGAGCTCGTTGTGTCTCCCCATTTTGCTTAGCATCATTAACGATGCTAGCAGCTTCCTGGCGAGAATTTTTTAACTCTGACTGTCGTTTTTGCGCTAGCTCGTTTGCTTCATTTCGTGACTCTTCAGCACTATCAATATCATTAGCGATCTTTTCAGCCCGATCGTGCATCATTTTCACGACTGGCTTCCATGCAAACTTCTTTACTAATAACATCAAAATCACAAATGAAATTATGTAAAACAGCATATCACCAATGTACAAACCATTTGATTCAGCTAGAACACTTTGTGCAAACATCTATTGACACCTCCCCATAAATGAAATTATTTAAATTAATGATTACTTGTTCATTACAAGGAAACCAATAACGATCGCCAAAATAGGCATAGCTTCAATCAAACCAACACCGATAAACATCGTACCACGTAGTTGTCCTGATAATTCAGGTTGACGTGCCATTCCATCCAGTGTATGTGAGATAACAAGACCGTTACCAACACCGGCACCAATAGCGGCACCCATCGCAGCGATTCCTGCAGCAATTGCTCCCATTATATAAATCCTCCTTAGAGTGTATTATTCCTCGGAAACCTTCCGAGAAATATAAACCGTCGTTAATGTTACAAAGACATATGCTTGAATTGCACCAATGAAAACTGAGAATCCTTGCCAAATGATTTCAAGTGGTAAGGCAACAATCATTGTGAGTGGCCCGTGTGAGAATGCAAGTGAAGCAAGCAGCTTCAATAACAGCTCACCGGCATAAATGTTACCAAATATACGAAGACCTAACGTTAGAAAATTACCAAACTCTTCAAATAGGTTAATTGGTAATAACAACGCAAACGGCTTAACGTACGACTTAACGTAACCTTTAAAACCATACTCTGCAACTCCAGCAAAATGCGCCAACGACATCACCACTAGTGACAAAGTCAATGTGACAACGGGGTCTGCCGTCGGACTTTTGACCAATTCATGACCGTCCCAGCCAAACTGAAATACTAAACCAATTTGGTTAGCAACAAATATGAAAATAAACAAAACAAAGGCAAAAAAACTATATTGACCAGTTTTACTTGCTGGCATTTGTCCTCGAACAATACCATTAGTAAAATCAATCATCCATTCTAAAACATTTTGTCCACCTTTGGGTTTCATTTGGATTTTTCGGGATAAACCAAACAATACGCAAAAAACAATTACGCAAACGATTAGCCCTGAAATCACATTAGTCCAGTCAAACATGAGGCCAAAAAGCTTAAACGTATAAGCTGATTCACCACCCATGTATATTCCACCTCTTTTCTTTATAACAATTAATTTTGGCTAATATATTTATGAAACGACATGCATAAATGCAGCTAAATTACATCTTGCGACGAATCAAAATACAAATGAAATCATACCACCAATCAAATTAAATATCAAAAAAATTTAAAAAAATAAATCACAAAATTAGCACGTGATAAGTATTGCTATGACAGCGTTAAACGACATTAATTAATTTTCGCTAGCTGCCTGTTTGGGTAAAATTAAGTTCAAAATAATTCCTAGAACTGCTGCAACAGCCAATCCTGAAAATTGGTACTGGCCAAGTTGTAAATACGCATTTCCAATTCCAATCACCAAAATTGTGGAAGAAATCATAAGATTTCTCTTCTGGTTAAAATCAACTCGTTTATCAATTAATACGCGAAGACCACTAGATGCAATTACCCCAAATAACAAGAAAGAAATTCCACCAATAACTGGACTCGGAATTGACTCAATCAAGGCACTTAATTTACCCACAAAACTAAAAATAATTGCAAAAAAAGCAGCTCCACCGAGCACATAGACACTATGAACTCGTGTAATCGCTAATACACCAATATTTTCACCATAACTTGTAACAGGTGGCCCACCAACAAAGGCTGCAATTACCGATGCTGTTCCATCTCCAGCAAGCGTATGATTTAGCCCTGGTGATTTAAAAAAGTTTCGTCCAGTTAACTGATTCAAAACCATAATGTGACCTAAATGTTCGGTCATTGTAACAAAGGCAATTGGGGCCATGCTTAGAATTGCTCCCCAGTATAGTTGTGGATGGTAGGTCAAAAAGGGTACTTGAAACGATGGTAAGCTGAACCAAGCAGCATTCATTACCGGCTTAAAATCCACGATTCCCACAAAAACCGCTAACAAATAGCCGACGACGATTCCCAATAAAATAGGAATTAAACCCAAAAATCCGCGTAAGTACATGTTGAAAAAAATTGTTATTAGCAATGTCACAATTGCTACAGCAAAAAATTTCAAATCGTACTTACCAGCAGCATTGATGGTGGCGTCTTTAGCTGCTGTTGTGGCCAAAGACAGACCAATTACCATGACGATTGGCCCCACAATAATGGGTGGCAGCACATGGTCAATCCAGTCAGAGCCAAAAAAACTAACAATTAAAGCCACAATCAGATATACGGCCCCAACAGCAATTGTTCCTTGTGCGATCGCTGGATACCCAGCCGTTTTCATTAGAGCTACCATTGGGACAATGAATGAAAAACTAGAGCCCATGTATGCTGGAATCTTAGCTTTGGTAATTAATATATATAACAACGTCCCGACTCCAGAACTAAATAGTGCAATACCTGGGTTTAACCCGACTAATATTGGCACTAACACAGTGGATCCAAACATAGAAAACATGTGCTGGATTGATAAGCCCACCCATTGGCCAAACTTAGGTCGATCACCAATATCTAAAACGACGTCACGTTGTTGCATTTGTCTACCTCCTCAGAATAAAAAACAGCCATCACAATCCAGTAAGATTGTAAAGGCTGTCTTGATATTTTTAGGTTGCATAATGCAATCGTATCAGGGTTCCCTTTTCAACCTCACTGGATCGAATTAAAAGGATATTTAATTGGACTTAGAATACCCTATTTGCTTGCACCTGTCAATAAGATTCGTTGACGTTGTCCCATTACAAAAGCAGTAATTGGAACGGTCAAAATCACTCCAACGAAGGAAACTAATACCATGATTAATTCCGCCACAAAAATTTTGTTATTAATAACCTCACCAAAAGTATAGTGGAGGCCTGAGAACCAGATAAACAAAGCTAAAAAGCCGCCAAAAAAACCAAAAAACAAAGTATTGAACGTCGTCCCAATGATTTGTTCACCAATCGAAATACCGTTTTTAAATAATTTTTTTGGTACTGTTTGTGGATGCTGCTGGATAATTTCTGCAAGTCCTGCAGCAATTGCCATCGCCGCTTCTGCAATTGCACCAAGCGTACTTAAAACAGTTGTAGTTACGGCAATTTTCAAAAAGTTAATACCAATTAAAATTGACATTCCTTCAAGGTCATCTGAATCTTCTTCACCAAACCCTTGTACCATTGCCCAGTGCTCTACCGGAATAATCAATAATACTAGTACCACTAAAACAATCAACGAAGCATAAAAAGCTGTTTGTGCAGTTACCAAATTGTCTTCACCCATAAATATAGTGATTGCTAATATAACGACCCCCGTAATTAAAGTTACAGCTAATGGTGGCAAGTGAAAAGCCATAAGAATGACCGCCATAAACAAAAAACCAAAATTTAATATTAAACTAAAAAATGACTTGGCTCCTTGTTTACCGCCAACTAAAATCATTACAACTAAAAGAACTAATCCCAACGCGGTAATCGTACTCATGCCTTCACCCGCTTTCCTAATAGTAGCCCAGCTAGCGCACTCGCAACTGGAATTGCCAAGACAATGCCGATCCCACTAATTAAACTTTGAACTGTCCCCAAACTCATGTTCATTGCAAACGTATAGCCCCATGAATTTCCATTTTTAATATACAGTAAACTAGACGTAAAAGTATCTGCCATAAAAATCATGAAGAGAACATTCACGAGCGGTCCCATAATAGTTTGGCCCACCTTACGGCCAGACAAAAATAATTTTTTAGCACTGACATTAGGATCAAGACTTTTCAATTCAAATAAAGTTGCCACAATATCTGTCGATTCATCCATTACAGCCCCCAAAGAACCCAACAGCGTTTCGGCCAAAAACAACGGACGTGGAACTTGTGTCACGTACTGCATGGATTCATAAAACATCCCCCGCTCATGTGTCAAATGAAAGACCGCCAAACTGATCAACATAGCAATACTGGTACCAATAACCGTAGCTCCTAGTGTAGCCAACATTTGTCTATTCAGCCCCAAAACCAATAATAATGTCATTGTGGCAAAAAGCAGCGATAGAACACTAAAAATTAGCATTACGTGTTCACCTTGAAATGATAAATCAATTTGGATTGCAATAAAGAAAACAACGCCATTAAGTAGAACACTTAAAAACGCCAGTGATCCTTTTTTACGCATAATCAAAATTAACAACGCCACTACTAACCACACCAAAAATACCAATACACCATCACGTTTGTAACCACTAATAGTGCCTGATAGTCGCTGATGACTATTTTGGTGGAGGTTGACAAAAACCTGATCACCAATTTTATATTTTTGATCAAGACCACCAGAGTCCGAAAACTGATTGGTTAATACCAATTGTTGGTGCTTAAATTTTCCGTTTAACACTTTTACGGTCAATTTTTGCGATGTCAAATGGTCGACATTATCAAAATTATCCTTTTGTTTTTGTCGCGCGCTATTAGTTACTCGAACAACTTGTACCAATGGTTGCTTGTATAATAGTTGATTATGGGTCACAAACAGCATTGACCCGATACCCAGTACTATCAAGATAATTGCTAGCCATATAGTTCGTTTTTTTTCTTCGTGAATCAATTTTAATTAACCTCGTTCCAAAACTATGTGGTCATTGTACCGCAAAAAAAGGTGGCATACTTTAAGTTAAGGTAAAGCTTGCACCATTTTCTGGCTAACTAAAAAGCTCACCTCTCGGTGAGCTTTTTTGCATTATTTAGTTCCAAACAACCGATCGCCTGCGTCACCAAGACCTGGCACGATATATCCATCCTCATTCAACTTATCATCTAGAGAAGCAGTGTAAATATCAATATCCGGATGCTTTTCTTGCAATGCTTTAACTCCCTCAGGGGCAGCAACTAAACAAACAAACTTAATATTCGTTGCACCACGTTTCTTGAGGGCATCGATCGCCATGATAGCAGATCCACCAGTTGCTAACATAGGGTCAACCACGAACAATTGTCGCTGGTCGATATCAGATGGTAATTTAACAAAATACTCATGGGGCTTTAAAGTTGTTTCGTCACGATACATGCCAATATGGCCAACTTTGGCAGCCGGAATTAATTCCAGAATACCATCAACCATTCCAAGACCCGCACGTAAAATAGGAATAATTGCTACTTTTTTACCAGCAAGTTGTTTTTTGACTGTTTTTGAAATTGGTGTTTCAACTGTGACATCTTCCAATGGCATGTCGCGTGAAACTTCATAGGCCATTAGCGTCGAAATTTCATTGACAGTTTCGCGAAAAATCTTTGTTCCAACACTTTTATCTCGAATTAATGTTAACTTGTGTTGAATCAGTGGATGATCAAGTACTTCAAATTTGCCCATGACAAATAAACACTCCTTTTGAATTTCTTATCTATTGTAACAAATATTCAACACTGAAAAATCGTTTTTTTAATTTCTTTAAACAATTTTGTGTGCTTGTGTTAGTTGAGCAACCTGCTGAGCGACAGACTCCATTTGTGCTTGATCATCTGCATGATTAATTACTTGGAGAATTAGGCGGGCAACCTGTTTTGAATCCTCTGGATCAAAACCGCGACTGGTAATTGCTGGCGTTCCAATCCGTAGTCCGCTGGTAACAAATGGACTTAGTGGCTCATTTGGAATTGATTCTTTATTCGCCGTAATATTAACACTATCCAACAAATTTTGTAGTTCTTTGCCATTTAACGCTGTTTTAGAGATATCAATGGTCATCAAGTGATTATCTGTCCCACCTGAAACAACATGGACATTGTCACTTTCGTTAAATACCTGAGCCATTGCATGGGCATTATCAATTATTTTTTGAGTGTATTTTTTAAATTCAGGTTGTAAATCTTCGTACAATGCCTGTGCTTTACCCGCAATGACGTGTTCAAGTGGTCCACCTTGAGTCCCCGGAAAAACAGCTGAATTAATCTTTTTAGCATATTTTTCTTGGCTCAAAATCAAACCACCACGTGGTCCACGAAGCGTTTTATGTGTTGTGGTTGTGACCACATCCGCAATACCAACTGGGCTAGGATGCAGACCAGTTGCCACTAATCCCGCAATATGTGCCATATCGACCATCAAATATGCGCCGACCTCGTCAGCAATCTCACGAAATTTTTGCCAGTCAATAATCCGGCTATAGGCAGAGGCACCTGCCACAATTAACTGTGGTTGTACTTTTTTAGCTTGTTTTAAAATAGCATCGTAATCTAACATTTCAGTTTCTGAATCCAATCCATACCCTTCAGTATGGTAAAACTTACCGCTAAAGTTAACGGGTGACCCATGCGTCAAATGACCTCCAGCATCTAATCCCATCCCTAGAATTGTGTCACCGGGTTTTAAAAATGCCTGATACACAGCCATGTTAGCTTGTGAGCCAGAATGCGGTTGTACGTTGGCATATTCTGCGTGAAATAATTCTTTGGCATGATCAATCGCTAGTTGTTCCACCTGATCAATAAATTGGCAGCCACCATAATATCGTTTTCCTGGATATCCTTCAGCATATTTGTTAGTTAGCACGGAACCTTGGGCTTCACGAACGGCATCAGAAACAATATTTTCAGACGCGATCAACTCAATAGTGTCTTCTTGTCGGTTTTCTTCACTGGCAACTGATTGCCAAAGCGCTGGATCTTTTTTACTATAATTCATTTTTGGCCACTTCCTTATGTTAGATTACGAAACTAGTCACTCATCCTGATTATATTCTAACTAACTTGCACTAAGAAAAAAACAAGTATGTTAATCAAGTTTAAAATGTTCACCGCCAGCAGATTTATTTAGCCGATTCATATATGCCAATCCTAAGCCTTCTGCAGCAAAGGCTTGGACTAAAATAGTTTTAATGGTTGCTTGATTATCAAATTGACGTAACCCAGCAAATAATTGAGCACTAGCATCCTCCACACCAGCACCAAGCGAAAATGTTTGTAAATTATCAGCCGGTTTTAAGTCGGTTAGCAATCTCTTTTCTGCCATTATACCCACCCCAAATGGTTGCTCTTTTGCCCATTTAATTGCTGCTGACCAATCATCATCTTGATCGACAATATAGACCTGTGCTTTTGGGGCGTAATGTTTATATTTCATTCCTGGTGCCTTAGGAGTTTCATTTTTACCAACTTGATGGTGATTAGTTTCAATTGAACCAATTACAGCTTCAATTTGTGCTTTTGTAACTGCTCCTGGCCTCAAAATTACAGGTTCATCTGTCGACATATCTAATACAGTTGACTCTACTCCTACCCTGGTTGGCCCATCATCTAAAATACCAGCGATTTTTCCGTTTAAATCATGATACACGTGTTGCGCAGTTGTTGGACTAGGCTTTCCCGAAGTATTAGCCGACGGTCCAACTAGCGGACAACCAGCAGCATTAATTAAATCTAATGTAGCTTGATTATCAGGAAAACGAAATGCCGCAGTATTTAATCCACCTGTTACTGTTTTAGAAAAAGCATTTGGCTTAAGGTTAAAAATCATTGTCAACGAACCAGGCCAAAACTGACTCATTAATTTTTTAGCGTTCGGTGAGATGGACTGAACATAATTTGCCACAGTTTCTGTTGAAGCAACGTGCACGATCAGTGGATTATCACTGGGACGTCCCTTTGCTGCATATACTTTTTTAACTGCCTGTTCGTTTGTTGCATCAGCACCCAAACCGTAAACTGTTTCAGTTGGAAAAGCAACTAACTCCCCAGCCTTAATTAAATTTGCTGCTTCGTTGATTTGTGCTAACTTAAAAATTTTAGTTTCCAATATCAGTGTCTCCTTTTAACTCAGCATCCATGCATGAAACATTCTCATTTTGCCACTAATATCATGCCTTGTTTCAAATTTTGCATTACGATTTTTATTTTTAATTAACTCAGTAATCAAGCTCTCTTGTTTATAACCGGTCTCGCCAAATAAATGGCCATTCACATTCAAAACTGAGTCAATCTGTGTCATCATTTGCTGATAAAAACCCATTCCCTGTTGATCAGCAAATAGAGCCAGTTGCGGTTCATATTGGATAACCTGCGGATCCATTTGTGCTGTCTCATCTACGGCAATATATGGTGGGTTTGTCACAATTAAATCAAACTGATGATCCAATAGATTATTAAATATATTGCTTTCAACAAACTCAATTTCTGCAGCTAAATTAGTTGCATTTTGCTTGGCTACCGTCAAAGCTGCGGCTGAAATATCACTGGCAGTCACTCGCCAATTTGGTCGTTCTAACTTCAGCGAAATTCCGATCACACCACTGCCTGTCCCTAAATCTAATACACGCAAAGGTCTATCATTTTGAAATTCAGTCAGCACCCAATCAACTAATTCTTCAGTTTCACTTTCTGGAATCAAAACAGATGGAGAAACATTAAAAGTACGACCATAAAATGGTGCTTTACCGACAATATACTGTGCCGGTTCAAATTGGTTTAATCGTGCAATATCACTTTGAAATAGTTGCCATTCCTCCTCCTGCATCGTTTTTTTTCTTTGCAGTAATAGATCCGTTGTCGACCAACCATGGCGTTGTGACAGGATAAACTCAGGAGCAGTAACATCAATCTTTTTTCCCTGTATATGAGAATAAGCCCAATTAAGGGCTTCTTGATATGTCGGATTACTCATTACGTAATTGCTCCATTTTTTCAGTTTGATCAGCAATTACAAGTGCATCGATAATCTCGTCTAATTCACCATTCATAATTCGGTCCAACTTATTTAAAGTCAATCCTATACGATGATCAGTCACTCTGTTTTGAGGATAATTATAGGTTCGGATTCGTTCAGAACGATCACCGGTCCCAACAGCAGATTTACGCTGTTCATCATATGCACTTTGTTCTTTTTGCTGATAATAATCGTAAACACGAGCCCGCAAAATTTGCATTGCCTTCGCCCGATTTTGCTGCTGCGATCGTTCATCTTGCATTGCAACCACAATTCCAGTTGGTAAATGTGTCATTCGAACGGCAGATGATGTTTTGTTAATGTGCTGTCCACCAGCACCAGAAGAGCGGTAGACATCAGTTCGGATATCTTTTGGATCAATATCAATATCGACATCCTCAGCCTCAGGCATAACACCAACCGTCGCAGTGGATGTATGCACACGACCAGCAGATTCAGTTACCGGAATCCGTTGAACACGATGAGCACCATTTTCATACTTAAGTTTAGAATAAACCTTATTGCCAGAAATCATCAAAACAATTTCCTTAAATCCACCAACTTCAGTATCACTTTTATCGACGACTTCAACTTGCCACCCCTGTTTTTCAGCGTAGCGTGAGTACATTTCAAATAAATCACCAGCAAATAGGCTCGCTTCGTCCCCACCAGCAGCACCGTGGATCTCCATGATAATATTTTTATCATCATTAGGATCTTGTGGCAATAACAAAACTCGTAGTTCTTGTTCCAACTGTTCCTGCTGTTCCTTAGATTCAGCCAGTTCTTCCTTAGTTAATTGCTCCATTTCCGGATCTAGTTTCTCATGTAATAGCTCATCGTCATCCTTAATCTGCTGAGAAACTTTTTTATATTCAGTGTATTTTTCAACGGTTTCACGAATGCTGCCTTCTTCTTTAGACAGTTTCATAAACCTTTGTGTATCAGCAATTATTTCAGGATCACTGATCAATTCGTTTAACTCATCGTACCGATCAGCCACAGCTTGCAGCTTATCAAAAATTTCATCCATGGTTTTCTCTCCTAAACAAGCATAGAGTGTTAATTTGGCCTACAAGATTTGGCTAAAATAACACGTTTCAAAATCAGAGTACTAATCAATCCGAGTAGCATCACAAAGAGGCTGGATAAATTAGCACATTTTAATCTTACTTCAACAACGGGTGAAAATAATGGCGACGGCAAACTGGGTAATACGACTCATTGCCACCAATCATTACTTGTTCTCCGTCGTACACTGGCTTACCATCATGAATGCGTAAATTCATGGTTGCCTTTTTCTTACAAAACCAGCAAATCGTTTTCATCTCTTCTAATTTATCAGAATAAATCAATAAATATTTTGAGCCTTCAAACAATTGGTTACGAAAATCGTTTTTTAACCCAAATGTCATTACCGGAATGTTTAGTTCATCCACAATTTTAGTTAGTTGAATGATGTGTTCCTTTTTCAAAAACTGTGCTTCATCAACTAAGACACACGCTGCATCCGGATTGGTCTGTTCCACGTATTCAAATATGTCGGTTTCATCTAACACAGGAACGGCCGCACGCTCCAAGCCAATCCGACTAGCAATTGTTCCAACTCCAGAGCGCGTATCCAAGCCACTGGTTAAAATAATGACGGACTTGCCTTGCTCTTCGTAATTGTGAGCAACCTTCAAAATTTCGATTGATTTACCTGAATTCATTGCACCATATTTAAAAAATAATTGCGCCACAGTCATTCACCTTTTCTTTGCGTATTCCACCCTAGTATAGCGAAATTAATGTACAAATTGAAGCCTTTAATTCTAGAGTACGCTAAATTCTTTCTTTTTTGCTAAATTCACGCTACAATTAACCGATAATTTCAAAATCAAGTATGATATTAGATAGTGAAAAAACTATTGGAGGATCCTATTAATGTCGCTAAGAAGTTCGATTGCCACCACTGCTGGTAAATCTAGTTACTGGTTTTTACATACTTTTTTACATGGTGGAAGTTCTCTACCTGGCAAAATCACCACAGCCATCGACCCACACATTCTGAAAGCATTTGGTGAAAAATTTGATGTCGTGGTAATCACTGGTACAAATGGTAAAACTTTAACCACCGCATTAAGCGTGCGAGTATTACAACAAAAATATGATTATGTTTTAACTAACCCAACCGGCTCCAACATGGAACAGGGAATTGTTACCACTTTTATCACAGCACACAAATCAAAAAATGGTAAAACACTAGCAATTTTAGAGGTTGATGAAGCGAACGTTGTTAAAGTTACCGAGCATATTAAACCAGTGGCATTCGTTTTCACTAACCTGTTTAGGGACCAAATGGATCGGTATGGCGAGATTTATACGACTTACGATAAAATTTTGGCAGGCGTAAAAATGGCACCCGAAGCAACTATTATTGCTAATGGCGATGCTCAAATTTTCAATTCTAAAGATCTTCCCAATCCAAAGATTTTTTTTGGCTTTAATCACACAGAAAATAAGGATATCAAAGCACCTGCTAACACAGATGGCGTTTTATGTCCTAAATGTAATCATATTTTGCACTTTGGTTTTCTAACATATGGTAACTTAGGAAGTTATTTCTGTCCTAATTGCGGCTTTAAACGCCCTGAATTAACTTATCAGGTAACTAAATTAACTAAGTTAACCCCTACTAACTCAACATTTGAAATTGATCATCATCAATACACTATTCAAATTGGTGGTTTATATAATATCTATAATGCATTAGCTGCATATGCGCTTGGACGTTTTCTAGGAGTTGAACCAGCACAAATTGGAAAAGCTTTTGAATCCGACAGAAAAGTATTTGGACGCCAGGAAACGATCAATGTGGACGATAAAAAAGTAACGTTGATTCTAGTTAAAAATCCCGTGGGCTTAAATCAAGTAATCGACATGATTTTATCTGATCCACAACCATTTTCTTTTGTCGGATTATTAAATGCCAACTACGCGGATGGAATTGATACTAGTTGGATTTGGGATGGTAACTTTGAAAAGTTGCAACAACATGACATCCCTCAATTTATGACTGGCGGTGAACGTTATAAGGATATCACCTTTAGGCTTAAAGTAGCTGGCGTTGATAATCCAATCATCGAGCCGGATTTGACGAAGATAATTGGGAAAATTAAATCTTTGCCAACAGAAAAAGTCTATATTTTGGCAACTTATACCGCTATTCTGCAATTGCGAAAACAGTTGGCCGAACAAGGCTACATTAAGGAAGGAATGAATGCATAATGGCAAAATACTCATTACGTTTAGCACACCTATACGGTGATCTGTTAAACACATATGGTGATGTCGGCAATATTTTGGCCCTTCAATACTATGCAAAACAAATGGATACCGATCTAACCGTCGATGTAATTAGCATGGAAGAATCATTCAATCCAGATGATTTTGATTTAGCATTCTTCGGTGGTGGCCAAGACTATGAACAAATGATTGTTTCCCATGATATCCCAAATAAAAAAGATGGGATCCAACAATTCATTTCAGAGGACAAACCAATGCTTGCCATTTGTGGTGGCTATCAGCTATTGGGGCATTATTATATTGGTGCTGATGGTGAAAAAATACCCGGCATTGGTGTTTTAGATCACTATACATTGAGTCAAGATAATAACCGTTTTATTGGTAATATTACGATTAAGAATGAAGATACTGGTGAAACCTATCACGGCTTTGAAAATCACAATGGCAGAACTTTTCTTGGTAATGGCGAAAAAGCCCTTGGAACTGTTATTTCAGGGCATGGCAACAACGGTGAAGATCACACTGAAGGAGCAATTTACAAACAAGTTTTCTGTTCTTATTTTCATGGACCAATTCTTACCAGAAATGGTGAATTAGCTAAACGAATGATTCTCACTGCATTAAAAAATAAATACCCAGATGCAGATTTATCAGCTCAGGCTAAATTAGAGATTCAACCAACATTTTAATTAACACAAAAAGGCAGGCAAAAACATAGTTTTTGCCTGCCTTTTTAATATTTATCAAATATATTGCTAAAGCGTAGAAAAGGTCAGATTTTCCTCAATATCCATATTTACTAAACTACAAAAGTAGAAAGTAGCATGTAATTATGGTTTCCGCTGCGATACAAAATCGGCTCGGAATCTAAACACCTTTTATCTCACTTTCTTTTTCTTGCAGATATGTTCGCACAATTAAATTTCTTCGCGTAAGAAATTCATCATTATCAGCACTGGGGTGGACTCGGTTTGATAACATGATAAATCCCTGTTGTTCATCACGGTCCAACACCATCCAAGTACCGGTAAAACCAGTATGATAGATCACCAAATGGTTATCAACGGCATCACTTTTCAGCACCCGCCATCCAAATGAACGACCATGAAACCCCGGCATAGGTGTTTGGTCATCAAATAGTTGATCAATTGTTGCAGCAGTCAACAATCCTGCTAAATTGGTTGTCACCATCGCATGACTAAAAATTTCTAAATCAGATAAAGTTGCAAAAAGGCCTGCGCAGCCACAATGTTCTTGTAAAATATATGCCTTCGGGTCATGAACTTGGCCACGAATCAAGCCTCGTTTTAATTGCACTTCAGTCGGGACACAATCCCGTTTATGCGGACTAAACGTTGCTCCCGTCATTTTCAAGGGTTGTAGCACTTGCTGCTCAATTACCTGTTGTACTGGTTGGTGATAAAAATACTCAATAATCCAACCAAGATAAATAAACCCAATGTCTGCATACTTTACACGCTGATTGAAATCCTTACCAACATGTAACTTTAGGAGCTGATTCGTCAGTTCCTCTGCAGGGAGCTGATTACGATTTTTAATGTAACCTTCGATCCCTGATGTATGAGTCAATAAGTGTCGAATGGTCACCCGTTGATCTGTAAATCGGGGTAAATATTGGTGAACTGGAGCTTCAATATTTAATTCCCCACGCTCGACTAATTGCATAATAACAGTTGTAGTTCCAATTACCTTAGTTAGTGATGCGACATCATATTTTGCATTGGCCCATAGTTTCATTTTAGTTGGTACCAATTGTGCATTACCAAAAACTTCTGAGTACTGATTATGCGCATCAAAAATAGTATACGAAACACCTGGTACTACATTTTGGGTTACTAACTGATGTAATTGTTTAATTGTTTTTTCATATTGCACCATGTTGACAACACCTTAAATTTGATTACCCATGAATTGACTGTTATACAAATCAGCATAGAAACCATGTTGTGCGATTAAGCCATCATGATCACCAGTTTCAACAATCTGACCGTGATCCATCACAATGATTTTTTCAGCATTGCGAATAGTTGATAATCGATGTGCGACCACAAAACTGGTTCGGTTTCGTTGCAGTTTGTTCATTGCTTGTTGAATCAAGGTTTCCGTTCTAGTATCTACAGAACTTGTTGCTTCATCTAAAATCAAAATCTCAGGATCCGCAACAAATGCCCGGGCAATCGTTAATAATTGTCGTTGGCCTTGCGAGATATTAGAAGCGGATTCATCCAAAACTGTTTGATACCCATCAGGTAGTTGGCGAATAAAACTATCCGCCCGGGCTTCTTTAGCAGCCGCATACACTTCTTCATCAGTGGCATTTTCTCGTCCGTACTTAATATTATCAAAGATAGTTCCTGTGAATAACCAGGTATCTTGTAGTACCATCGCAAAATGTTGACGAACTGTTTCACGCGATATATTTCGTGTTTCTTTTCCGTCCAGATAAATACGGCCACCAGTAACATCATAAAACCGTTCCAGTAAGTTAATGATAGTTGTCTTTCCAGCTCCGGTTGGCCCTACAATCGCAACCATATGATTAGTGGGTGCCTTCAAATTAAAATCTTTGATTAATGGATTTTCATCGTAACTAAAGGCCACATCGTTAAATTCAATTTTAGTTCCATCATCATCTTTATTGGGCAACTGCTGTTTGGTATCAAGCATTTCTGGTTCATCTAACACCGCAAAAATACGTTCTGCAGAAGCAATTGTGGCCTGAATTGTATTAGTCAAGTTAGCAATCTGGGTAATTGGTTGTGAAAACTGATTGGTGTATTGCAAAAAAGCTTGCACGTTTCCTAAAGTAATTTGTCCTGCCGCAACCTCAATGGTTCCGACAACAGCCACTAACAAGTAGTCCAAATTTCTGATAAAGTTCATCATTGGAAAAATTAGTGTGGAGAAAAATTGAGCCTTCCAAGCTGCTTTATAGTAATTTGAATTTTGCTTTTCAAACTCATTAATAGCTGCTTGCTCATGATTGAAAGTCCGAACTACCGTATGACCTGCATAGTTTTCTTCGACATGATTATTCAGTAATCCTAAACTAGATTGTTGCTTACTAAATAGTTTTTGTGAACGCGGGGCAATTACACCAACGACGATTAAGCTAAGTGGAACACTAACTAACGCAATCAACGTTAATTTCCAACTAATTGTAAACATAATGTATAAAACACCGAAGAAAGTTAACGAGCTGGTAACAATTTGGATCAAACTTTGCTGCAATGTTCCAGCAATATTGTCCATATCATTCACTGCACGACTCATAATGTCACCGTTTGAATGAGTATCATAGTAACTAACTGGTACGCGTTGCATCTTAGCCTTAAAATCTTTGCGCAATTGATAAACGACTTGTTGTGAAATGCGCGTCATCACAATTTGTTGCACCACACTAAACAACGATGACAATCCATATAAAATTCCAACCACAACCATCACATGGATAATCTTATCAAAATCAATTGGCAAACTGGTAACGTGCATCCCAGCTTTAATTTCTTGATATCCTTTGGTGACACCAGCGTAAATTTCAGTAGTTGCCTGCCCCAGAATTTTAGGCGCATTAATTGATAAAATGACAGAAATAGCGGCTAAAACTAGTGATACTATTACCCCGGGAATCCATTTTTTCATATAAGCAAACAAACGCCAAGTAGTCGGCCAAAAATTGTGTGGCTTATCAACAGCTTTACTTGCACCACGATTACGCATTTGCAGCATCCCCTTCCCTAATTTGTGAATCAACAATTTGCCGATAGGTTTCGTTGTTAGCCTTCAATTCTTGATGAGTACCTTGCCCAACCACTTTGCCGTCATCCATTACTAAAATCAAATCCGCATCAGCGACAGTTGACACTCGCTGAGCAACAATTACAGTGACCGCATTTTTGATCCGTTGATCCTGATGCAAAGCCATGCGAAGCTGCGCGTCCGTCTTAAAATCAAGCGCAGAAAATGAATCATCAAAAATATAGATAGCAGCTTCCTTAATAATCGTTCGGGCAATTGCTAAACGTTGTCGTTGTCCTCCTGAAAAGTTACCGCCATCTTGTTCAACAACAGCATCTAGGCCACCATTGCTAGTAACGAAACCTTTTGCCTGTGCTATTTCCAATGCCTGCCACATTTGATCATCCGTAGCTTTTTGATTACCATATTGCAAGTTAGTCCGGATTGTTCCCTTAAACAAGACAGCCTTTTGTTGTGTAATTGAAATTTTCTCATGCAAAGCGTGCTGACTCACTTGTTTGATTGGCTGACCATTAACTAAAATCTGGCCGTCATCAAAATTAAATAGCCGTGGGATTAGATTAACCAACGTCGATTTACCAGATCCGGTCCCACCGATAATAGCGACCGTCTGGCCTGCAGATGCCTTGAAACTCACATCTTGTAATGCTTTTTGTTCAGCTCCACGATATTCAAATTGAACATTATTAAACTCAAGTGATGCCGGTTTATTTTGATCAAATTCTTCAATTTGATCCTGTGGTAAATCTGCGACGCTATTGTCACGTTCAATAACTTCATTGATCCGTGCAGCAGATGCAGAGGCTCGAGGTACGAACACAAACACCATTGAAAGCATCATGAAACTCATTAAAATTTGGGTAGCATAAGTCATAAAGGCCACCAAGTTACCAACTTGCATCTGCATATTCGCAATTAAATGGCCGCCCAAATAAATAATACCAATATTGGAGCCACTTAAAATCAGCGTCATAATTGGAAACATAAATGAAGTGATCACAAACGCCTTAGTAGCTGTTTTGGTATAGTCTCGGTTAGCTGAATCAAACCGATCTTGCTCAAACTTGTCTTGATTAAACGCCCGAATAACCCGCACACCAGTCAATCCCTCACGAAAAACTAAGTTAATCCGATCAGTTTTCTTTTGAATACTCTTAAACAATGGCACGGCAAAGTACATGATCCCTACAACTGCCACTGCTAAAATTGGCAATGCCACCAAGAATACCTGTGTTAATCGTGGTTCACGATTATAAGCTAATACTCCAGCCGCAATCAACATAATTGGCGACTGCAACATCATTCGTAAAATGGTTACCATTACGTTCTGGATTTGGACAATGTCATTCGTTGAGCGTGTAATCAATGATGCATCTCCAAAATCAGTAAATTCACGACTCGAAAAATTTACTACTTTGGTAAACATCTGGGTTCGTAGTTTTTGGCCAACTTTCATTGATTGAGTGGAAGCAAAGTAAACATTCCCAGCAGCTGCTAGTAGACCAATTAACGAAACAATCAGCATGTTGAATCCTTGCCGCCAAATATATGCCTGATCATTTTGGGCAATTCCTTTATCAATTAAGTTAGAAGTTATCGTTGGTAAATACAAATCAGCACTGACTTGAATTAACAAAAATAGCAGTGCCGCAGTAGCCGCCCACCAATTTAAATTTTTTCGTGCAATTTTAATCATCTTCTTGATCACTGTCCTTTGCTATTTGACTAATTTCATGTTTAAATTCATCACGATCTTTCGCATCATAATAATTCATTGTTCGAACCAATTTGGTGAATAACTCCATTAAATGCTGTTGCTCATCTTCAGTCAATTTACCAAAAACCAACTGGTCAATTTGACGACGTAAAATCTGGTTTTCGTGGACCACTTTTTTGCCCTCGGCGGAGATTGTCACCCTTATCACTCGCTTATCGTTGGAGTCGGGAGTTCTGACGACTAGATTTTCTTTTTCCATTTTTTCTAGCAACCCCGTCACTGATGCGGGACGAATCCCAATCATCTGAGCTAGTTCAGCTTGCGATAAGTTGTCGTGCTCCATTAACGCATGCAAGACGTGCCCCTTACCATGATGTAATCCATGTTGATTTTTTACCGTTTTTAAACTAAGCCGCCGCATTAATGTCATCATTTCAAACATTTGATGCGATAACTGTTCATAATTATTCTGCATTTGCTCTAACCTCATCAATATACTTAGGTACCTAACAGTCTATTAAAGTACGCGAAATAAATGCAAATGTCAATTGATATATGCTAAACTACAATGAAAATTAGCTTTAATTGGCCATTAAGGAGTACGCTCATGATCCACTTTAACGCAAGCGAACTATCAACCAAGGAACAATATAAATTAATTAGTGGTAGTGTCATTCCGCGCCCGATTGCGTGGGTAACTTCCCGTGGCATTGATGGGACCATTAACCTAGCACCATTTAGCTTTTTTAGTGGGCTATCAAACCAACTACCACTGCTATCATTGGCTATTCTACGCAATACTAACCAAACAATGAAAGATACGGCTGCCAACATCCTAAACACCAAAGAAGCTGTGATACACACGATTTCAGCCCCACTAGCCAAACAAATGAATTTAACTGCTGCATCGCTAGCTAATAATATTAGTGAGCTAGATCTAACTAACTTAACAACAATCCCTAGCTTAACTGTTCACACCCCGTCGCTTGCCGAGCCGTTAATCCGGTTTGAAACCAAATTATTTCAATACGTTCCGATTAAACAAACTGATGGGAACGTTATTACAGACATGTTTATCCTTCAAGTAACCGACTTTTTCTTTGATCAAACAGTTTTCAACCAAGAAAAAAAATATATTTTGAATCATAACCTGAATCCCATCGGACGACTAGCCGGTAATGAATACACACTGTTAGGTAAAACATTCACCTTGGTTCGTCCCAAATAAAAGATCCGCCACCATACTATTTTAAAGTAAGGCTGGCGGATTTTTTTCAAACTATTTAGTATTTAATTCATCAAACCATTTTTTAGCGTCTTCAATTTCAGGCATTGTTACTTCGTGACTTTTATTATGCTCAAACACAGTCACATCGGCATGTGCCTCTGCTAATTTTTGCTGTAATAATCCAAAAATACGTTCTGGCACGATGGGATCTAAAATCCCATGAGATAGCCAAACCGGACCGATATTGGCCGTTGATGCAGTTTCATTTGACAAGATCATTGGATGCATAAAGATCCCTGTTTTAATAGGTGTTAAATTGTTTAACATCGCATACAAGGCAACATTAGCACCATTGGAGAATCCTAACACAATCATCTTATCGTATTCTAAATGATATTCCTCAGCCAGTCGTTTGATTTCAATCAAAAGTAGATTGGTCTCAGATGCTAAACTTTCCAAATCAAAACTACCATTTGATAGATGGTTAAAATACCGAGTCATCCCCTGTTCAACCAAACGACCGCGGACACCCAACTTGGGATTTTTTGGAGCAATAAAATCTGCAATTTGTAACAAATCCTTTTCGTCTCCACCAGTTCCATGAAGCATTAAAATTGTTGGTAGGTCTGAGTCTCCAGCTTGATAAAAATGCTTAAAAGTTACCATCATTAAGCTCCTTTTGTATCTGTGTTAAATGGAACCAAATGCTCCTCAATATCTTCACGTTGATCCTCTAAGAATGGTGGTAATTCAAGATGAACACCAGCCTCTTCAAATGTTTCATCGACTAAGAAACCAGGGCCATCAGTGGCGATTTCAAATAAAACCCCGGGGCCCGGGCGGAAGTATTCTGATTTGAAGTAAAAGCGATCAACAAACCCAGAATGCATTAGACCAACCTCCTCAATTCGGTTGATCCAGTATTGTAAACTTTCTTCGTTATCAGTTCTAAAGGCAACGTGATGCACAGTCCCATAACCTTGAACTTCATCAGGTTCAACTACATTGGTAGCCATAATTATTTGTGCACCGTGACCACCATCATGTAGCTCGTATAAAACTTCTTGTCCCTCTGTAGCCACCTTAGAAAAGCCCATCACATCAGTCAAAATGTAGTGCATTCTAGTAGGATAATCAACCGTCACAATCGTTGGCCCTAGCGCATAAATAGCAAATTCATCTGGAACTGGACTATAGCGATACGGAGTCCCCGCTTGGACGCCATGATTGATCTCATCTGACACTAATTGGTATCGCTGGTCATCAAAATCATAAAAATTCATCGTTTGGCTACCAAAATGAGTCTCAATGGCATCGTGTTTAATATCAAATTCATCAAACCGCGATTCCCAATAATTTAATGCATCATCAGATGGCACTCGAAATCCGATTCGCGAAACCGTATTTTTGCCCTTGCGACCATTTTGAATGCCAGGAAAATCAAAAAAAGTTAAATCCGTTCCTGCTGAACCCATATCATCAGTAAAGTATAAATGGTAAGTTCGAATATCATCTTGATTAACAGTCTTTTTAATCAAATGCAGTCCCAGCGTGTGGACCATAAAATCAAACATTTTTGGAGAGCTTGATGTAATTGCAGTAATATGATGTAATCCAGTTAAATTTGTGTTCATAATATCGCCTCCGTTAGGTTGATACCTTTTTCTATTTTCTAGAATTATATCACTTACTTTTTGTAAGTAAAGGTTTTTGTTTTACACTCTAACAAACTAGTAAGAATTAAACGTGCACGCACATAAAAGTGGGGTCGAGAAAATTTAACTGTTTTCTCGACCCCACTAACAATTATATTTAACTTTTAGTCATCAACCTTAACAACCCAGCCGTCAGGTCCTTTAACATCCCCAAATTGGATTCCAGTCAAAGTATCATAAAGCTTTTGAGTTACAGGTCCAACCTCGGTTTCACTGTAAAAGACATGTTTTTTACCATTATGAACAATGGCTCCAACAGGTGAAATTACAGCTGCCGTACCACAAGCACCAGCTTCGCTGAAGCGATCCAAATCATCGATATAAACATCGCCCTCTTCAACTTCAAGACCTAATTCATGTTCAGCTAAATAGAGTAATGAATATTTGGTAATACTTGGTAAAATCGAAGGTGATTTTGGAGTAACAAACTTCTTACCATCTTTTGTGATACCAAAGAAGTTAGCAGAACCAACTTCTTCAATCTTCTTATGTTCAACTGGATCAAGATAAATACAATCTGAATAACCAGCCTTATGAGCTTCGTCACCAGGAAGTAAGCTTGCAGCATAATTACCACCAACTTTACTTTGTCCAGTTCCTTTATGCGCAGCACGATCATATTCGGAAGTTGTAAAGTTAGTTGGTGTCATCCCACCCTTGAAGTAAGCACCAACAGGCATGGCAAAAATTCGGAATAAGTACTCGTTTGCGGGGTGAACACCAATGTTGCCACCAACCCCCATCATGATGGGACGAACATATAATGTTCCACCAGAACCATATGGTGGCACAAAATCTTCATTTGCTTTGACTACTTGTTTAACTGCATCCACGAATTTATCAGTTGGAAATTCAGGCATTAACAATCGTTTACAACTATTTTGCATTCGTGCAGCATTACGATCAGGCCGAAATAATTGAACTGAACCATCTTTCGTTCGATAAGCCTTCATCCCTTCGAAGTCTGATTGGCCATAATGTAATACAGTAGAACCTTCATTAATATGTACTTCACTATCTTGTGTTAGTTCGCCATCTGACCACTTGCCGTCCTTCCAAGTTGCCTGAAAACGATATGGTAAATCAAAATAATCGAATCCCAAGTTATCAAAATCAATGTCTGATGCTTTTACTTTTGCCATGTAACAGTGCCTCCAAAATTATGTATTAAATTCTCATTTTCTAATAAGAATTTAATAAAAGTCTAGTCATTTTTTTATCTTATGTCAAGTGCACCGGTTAAATAAATCATTTAATTACTGCTATATTTTCTGCTACATTGCACTTTGATTAGAAATTCAAAACTTGTCGATTTTCATACCTGCAAATATTTGGCAAGTATGGTTAAATGGTTAGTGGACTGTTTTTCAGGAGGATCCATTGATTATGATGAACAAACAATTATTTTTATTTGTCTACGGTTTATTTCTTAGTACTATTGCAGGAATTCTAGTAGGCATATTTTATGCATTACAAAATTTTTTAATTGAATTCTTTTGGCATGGAAATTTCTCACGACCAGTAATAAATGCAATCATTCTTGTTGTCATTGCATTGGTAATTATCATTTCGCGTAGCCTATTTGGCCAATTACCGCAGAATTTCAGTCATGTTCTTGCAGAGATTAAGGCTACTGGAACTGCTAACTATCAATTCGTGTTATTGCAAATGATCATCCCGGCAATTATTTTAGTTAGTGGAACCAGTCTTGGTCCTGAAGCCACGTTGTTAAGTTCAACTGTTTTATATGGTATCTGGATCAGTGATAAATTAAGATATGTTGCACAAAACTTCACCTCTATTAAACATAAAAACATTATTCAAGTCCTAACAATTCTATTAGTCCCGAACCGATTCAGAGTAACTAAAAACAATGAACCTGGTAATAACAATATTTTCGCTAACTACAAGATAACTAAATTAGTTTATCTCGGTAATGGAATACTGTGGTTTACCGTAATCTTTATTCTTTTAAAAATCCCATCAATATTTATTCGAATTGGAAACTTTCAATGGAACGTAGACGACTTAAATTGGTTCATTCCATTACTAGTCGGAAGTTATTTGATTGGCCATTTATACCTTCGGGGAATGATTGAAATTCGCAAGATACTACAATCTCGACTATATAATGAAATTCAAATGGTTTTATTTGGCGGTATAGCAATTTATCTTGCCAGTGTATTTGTACCAGACTTATTATTTTCAGGACAACATAATTTCCATTTATTCACAACTACCTGGGCTGATCAGTCAGTAGTTGCACTCATTTTTGTATCACTTGGTAAACTTCTATTATTAACAATCTGTTTAAACACCGGTTGGATTGGTGGCGATATTTTTCCAGTGATGTTCGCAGCAACCGTTCAAGGACTTGCAATTAGCAAATTAATTCCTAATTTAGATCACACGTATGTTATTGTATTAATTTCGATTGGTTTGGCATCGGCAATCCTTGAATCTCCACTTCTCGTAGGTAGTTTAATGATTACTTTGTTTGCGCCATTAAACTTAATTCCGATAGCGGCCGTTGCTACAATTGTATTGATGGAAATTCGTTCGATTCAAAAACGTTATACAACCTACATTCCAACCGTTTTCGATCAGATTCGTTACTAGCGTTAATCTGTAATACAAATAAAAAACTGTCATCTCTGAGCATTGGCGCTCTGAAATGGCAGTTATTATTTCAATATTGGGTATACTGGGCTCGAACCAGTAAATTACGGATTCAGAGTCCGCTGCCTTACCAATTTGGCGAATACCCAAAAATAGTTTTCGCTGATTACTACCAACGAACAATACAATTATACAGAATCAGAAACCGACAATCAACTAAATTTTAGAAACAATTTAATGTCGATCGACTAACTAACTTTTTTACTCAAAATTTGCTACAATACAGATGGCATATTAGAATAATTAAATAATGAGGAGACTGATTATGGCAAGTAATTCCGACTCAATTTACTACGTACTAACACATATGCACGCTCACCCAGCGATGATAACAGCAGAACCAATCAAATACACTAACGTGATCACAATGAGTATCCCAGATACGGTTAAAGTTGCTGACGCCGATATTTATTTTCCTGATCAGAAGTTGATGGTCAACCGATTATCACCTGATTTTGTGGCTAAAAATGGTAAATTGTTGGATCATTTCTATAGTTTAACTGCTCAGGAAATTCCCAATTATCATGATGTGTGGGTAACAACTTCGCATATTGTTAACAAAAATGCCTACATGGTTGAGCTTTCATATGAATAACCAGCCAAACTATTTAGTAAATATGTTTACCCGAGTGTTGACATACAGGAATGATTATCTGTATACTTATTATTGTACTTTTTTGCCCGCTGGACAAATTGGTTAAGTCGTCGCCCTCTCAAGGCGGAGTTACGGGTTCGAAACCCGTGCGGGTGATTCCAAAATCAAAATAAAAAGCTCAATCACTGTTAACAATAGTGATTGAGCTTTTTTAATTCAATATCTTATCTCTAACAAAACTATTTTTCTCCAGCTAATCCACTAAAAAACAACTCACTTAACTGACCGTCAAGTTGACCAAGCTGCTCGCCGTTCAAACCAAACTTGCTAGCCCTAGTTGGCTGCTTAAAATATTGAAAGAACATATCTATGTACATAAAAACGACAACATCACTCAGTTGGTCAGAAATACCACCGGATGAACGACCTAGTTTAATTATTTTTTGCCAAACTTCACTATCAAAATTAAACAATTCAATGGACGTCGGATCGTCATGATAAATATCTAAAATCAACGTCAAAAATTCTTGGTTTACTCCGACAACAGCACCTTTTGCCCCTGCTTTAATTTGATCCATTGCATTAATAAAATCAATATTAGGTTGTTGTAAAACCTCCTCAATATCTTTACTAATCTTAGCAAAATATTGCCACACGATTTCTCGAGAAAGTTCATTTTTAGTTGGAAAATAACGGTAGAGCGTTGCTGTAGAAATATTAGCTTGGTGGGCTAAATCCCTCATATCAGTATCTTTAGGACCATTATTTAAATATAGTTGGCTGGCAGTATTCAAAATTTTAGCGCGTGTTTGCGCCATTTTCTCGCTTCTTTTCATCGTTTGTTCCTCCGCTAGTTCTATCATATTCTATAAGCTCCCCTATAATTTGTCAAAGAAAACTAAAACATAATTGACATCATGTTTTAGTTTCTGTATAGTTGCCACGTTAGAATAAAATAGCGAGGAGTGAGATGACTTTGGCATTTCTAGAATTACATGATATTCATAAATCATATTTTCTCGGCAAAGAGGAATTTCCCGTTTTAAAAGGGATTGATTTAAATTTTGAACTAGGTGAATTTGTTTCCATCTTAGGAGAATCTGGTGGTGGTAAATCAACATTGATGAACATCATCGGTGGGCTTGATCGAAACTTTGAAGGTCAGGTAATCATTAATGGACAAACACTTGATCATAAAAAAGAAAAACAACTCGACGATTATCGTCGCGGTACAATTGGTTATATCTACCAATCTTATAATCTAATTACCCACTTAAATATTGTCGACAACGTTTTAGTTTCACTAAATATGACTGATTTAAGTAGTAGTGCGCGTAAAAAACGAGCAATTGAATTATTACAAAAGGTTGGCTTGGGTGACCAATTAAAAAAGCATCCTAATCAACTATCAGGTGGGCAAAAGCAACGGGTTGCCATTGCGCGAGCTTTAGCTAGTGATCCTGAAATTGTGATCGCGGATGAGCCAACTGGTGCTTTGGATTCCAAAAACACTGCCGAAGTATTAGAGCTACTAGAAGGAATAGCTGCTGACGGTAAATTAGTAATTACTGTTACTCATTCCCAGGACGTGGCCAATCATGGAACTAGAATCGTTCAGTTAGCTGATGGTAAGATTGGCGAAGATACACGTTTAAAGCAAGCCTATCCTACAAATGATCATCAACCAGAGTTCAAACCAAAGATTTTGTCAGCTGGTGCGAGCTATCGTAATGCTTTTCAACATTTGTCCTATAATTTCTGGCGCAATTCACTAATTATGCTGGGAACCGCAATCGGTTTGTTTGCGGTACTTCTCTTTAGTGGTTTGGGAAATGGGGTTAACTCATTTATTCAGGATCAAATCAATTCAATGATCAACCCTAACTCGATAACGGTTTTGAAAAATCCTACTGGAAAAAATTTGAGCACCACGGAATTACAACAATCTTTGGGCCAATACTCCAGTGAGCCTTCTAAATTATTGCTTACAGATCATCAAATTAACAAGTTAGAAAATATTAAAGACGTTGACAAAGTAGAAGCCGGTTATCAATTTAGTGCTTTCACCGTTTCATATAATGGTAAAAACAATAGTGGCCAGAGTTTACAGACCTGGACCAAAGCTTATGCCAGCGACACGATCAAAACTGGCCGAGCTCCAAAAAATAACGAAATTGTGATTGATAAATCACAAGCTGTGGCTTTAACCAGTCAAAAGAACTATAAGAGTCTGCTGGGTAAAACTGTAAAACTATCCTTTGCCTGGGTTGACAAGGATAATAACCCTGTGCAAGTTACAGGTAATCTAAAAATTGTTGGGTTTGCAAATGGTGGTCAGGCTGGTGCCATTACAGCAACCAACTACAGCACCATGCGTAACCTGCTAAACAATGCAAATGGTGATACAAAAGCTAACTTTGCATCTGTGAATGTCAAAGATGCAACCAAAGTTAAATCGGTTGCTAAGGACATCCGCACCACTAAGGAAGATGGAAAATATATTTTTGGTGCTATTACAGTTGGAGATATTCTAGATACAGTAAATCAATATGTCAGCATTGCGTCAATTGTACTTGCTTCAATTGCTGGAATTTCATTAGTTGTTTCAGCATTAATGATTATTGTTAGCATGTATATGTCCGTTTCAGAACGAACAAAAGAAATTGGGATCCTACGTGCATTAGGAGAACGGAGGAAGGATATTCGGAGATTGTTCACTGCTGAATCAATTTTAATTGGGCTATTCTCTGCAGTTCTTGCTTTAGTGCTGGCATACGCTGGAAGTTTTGCGCTCAACCACGTTCTTTATGGAATTGTTAAATTCAACATGGTCCAAATTAATGGTGGTAACATAATCTTTACATTTGTTGTGGCGCTCATCATTTCATTTCTTGCTGCTCTCCTACCAGCAAGAAGAGCCTCACGCTTAAATCCAATCGATGCGCTATCCGCTGATTAAAACAAGTGTGAACATGTGCGTTCAAAAATGCAAAGTAAATGAAAAAATGGTCATTAATCAATCGCTTTTTGATTGGTTAATGACCATTTTTAGTTTGCCTTTGGGCGTCTGTCCGAACGAACAGATGCATCTTTCATTGTTTATTTTTACTGATCAACCATGACAAACGCAAGATCAATCCAAATAACACTAAGCAATATGCAGAGCTAATCCAAGCAACATAAGTCACAATCTGAGGAAAAACGAATAAGCGAATAATGTAAAAACTAATGGTTGTTACTAACCAAATAACTAATCTAACTTGCAGACGCTGACGTTGTTGTATTAGTTTTTCTTTCATGCTAGCATCACCTGTAATCCGGTCGCAAAAATTGCTCCTAACATTGGTCCTAACATTGGTACCCAAGCGTAGTTCCAATGACCGATTCCTTTATTTGGCACTGGCAATAAAGTATATGCTAACCGCGGGCCCCAATCTCGAGCTGGGTTTAACGCAAAACCCGTTGTCGGCCCCAAGCCAGCACCAATCACGAAAATTATTAATCCTACAATGACCGGTTTTAATCCCTTAGTAAAATCGCCAAGATTCAGCAAAATTAAAACAAAGAAAAAAGTTGCGATTACTTCACTTAAAAAGTTAAATACCGGGTTATTAATTGCCGGCATGGTTGCAAAAATACCCACAGTATTGCCCTGCTTCTCACCCTCAGTAGCAGAAAAATGGGGATAATAATGAACGATCACAATTACAGCACCGATAAACGCGCCAATAAATTGACCAATCAAATATGGAACTACACTATGCCAGGAAAATAGACCAAACAATGCATATGCAATTGTAATTGCCGGATTTAAATGACCTAATGAGCCGAATGATCCGGCCACATAAACACCCATTGTCACTGCCAATCCCCAAACAATGGTTATGTAGAACCAGTCATTACTTTCACCGCTGGCATATGAATCCTGCAAATGAATTCCAGCCCCAACTCCCGCTCCAATGACAATTAAAACGCATGTACCGATGAGTTCCCCAACTAAACCGTGCATATGCACTCAGCCCCTTTAGATTAAATAAAATCCTGTTAATAGAACTATTATAGTTCATTTAACAGGATTTTTTGAGTTACTTTATTTAATTCGTTTCCTTAAAGCTGTTCCAATTTCTTCAAATCCTGGTTTGCCGAGTAAACCAAACATATTCGTTTTATACGCTTCGACACCAGGTTGGTTAAATGGATTAATTCCATTGAGATAGCCCGAAACGCCAATTGCAATTTCAAAGAAGTAAATTAAATAGCCTAGGGTAAACTCATCTTGTCGTGGAATATTAACGGTCATAACTGGTACTCCACCATCAATATGAGCTAGCACGACCGCTTGATATGCTTTAGTATTAACAAAATCCATGGTCTTACCTTGCAAGTAACCTAAGCCATCTAAATCACTTTCTTCACTAGAAATTGTTACATCATGAGCTGGTTCACCAACTTTAATCACAGTCTCCATCAAGTTACGGCGCCCTTCTTGAATATACTGACCCAGTGAATGTAAATCAGTCGAGAAGTTCGCTGATGAAGGATAAATTCCCTTTTGATCTTTTCCTTCAGACTCACCTGCTAGCTGTTTCCACCACTCAGCAAACATAGTCATTGTTGGCTCATAATTTTCTAGTAATTCAGTCGTATAGCCCTTACGATATAAAATATTACGATAAGCGGCATATTGATAAGCTTCATTTTTCGCTAAATCAGCATTGCTATAATCTTTTTCGGCACTAGCAGCCCCTGCCATTAATTGATCAATATCAGCTCCGGCAGCAGCAATTGGTAACAGACCAACGGCTGTTAATACTGAATAACGGCCACCAACACCATCAGGAATAATAAAGCTTTCATAGTTTTCTGCATCTGCCTCGGTTTTTAAAGCACCTTTTTGACGATCGGTAGTGGCATAAATTCGTTGGTTAGCTTCAGCTTGGCCATACTTTTTGATTAATAGTTCCTTGAAAATTCTAAACGCAATTGATGGTTCAGTTGTCGTCCCAGATTTCGAAATGACATTAACTGAAAAATCACGATCACCGATCAACTCAATCATATCATGCACATATGATGAACTAATTGAATTGCCGGCAAACAAAATTTGGGGGGCATTTCGATCTTCATCACGTTGTGCTTGGAAAAAAGCACCATTAAGAAAATCAATCGCTGCACGCGCCCCTAAGTAAGATCCCCCAATTCCAATAACCACAAGTACTTTTGAGTCTGATTTGATTTTAGCCGCAGCTTGTTTAATTCGCGTAAATTCATCTTGATCGTATTCAGTCGGTAAATGTAACCAGTCAGTGTATGCTGCACCAGCACCAGTACCTTGACGTAATTGTTCATCGGCTGCGTTGACCATCGCCTGCATTTCACCAAGCTCGTTATCATGGATGAACTTACCCAAATTTGAACTATCAAACGTAATATGTGCCATTTTCACAAAACCTCTTTCATTATTTATTATATCCAGAATAACCTTAGTTCATTTTTACTTCAAGCTCCCTAGTAAAGCTGAGCCGACAATTACTAATATGGATCCCAAAATTACGTATACCATTTCCTTACTGGTTTTCTTCTCGCCAAGTAAGAAAATACTACCAAATGTAGAAATTACAATTCCACTTTGCGCTAATGAATAACTAATTGCCAGCCCAACAGCTGGAATAGATAGGAACATAAACAGATTTCCCGTTCCCCAAACCAAACCAGTAATAATATTTTTATAGGAAGCCTTTTTCAGTACATCCTGACCGGAGTTAGTGATCAATGCAAATATAACTGCACCAGCCAACATTCCGATCGCCTGTGGTAACACGACTGCCTTAGCATTCACATTGGCATAATTAACAATGATAGTATATAAAACATATCCCACAGTTGAAAATGCAATTGCGCGAGCACCGGCTGAAACATCATCATGGCCGCTAGCGCTGTCACTAATATTTGCTCGATCTCGCAACGAGGTCAATGCCGCTCCAGCGATCAATACAATTACCGCAATCGTCCCAACGATAATCATATGTCCCGTTTTCCATTCATGAAATAGTAATACGCCCGCTAGCGCATTACCAGCAAGTTGAAGCCCAGTTGAAATCGGAACTGTCTTAGAAATCCCGATAGCCTTCATTGAAGTGAATTGTTGACTTTGACCAATTGACCAAAACAATCCTGACAACAATCCTGAAATCCAAACTTTTCCTGTCATTTCTGGGTGATAGATAAACCAAGTAAGCAACCCAAACAAAACTGCCCCGGAAGTCATCCCCAGTGTCTGTTGTGTCGGTGTCCCTCCTAATTTACCACTAATTAATCCAATGCTGCCCCAGGCGAGCGCCGGAATTAATGCGATCAAAACTACCATGCATCCATTCCTCCAATTCAATTTTCTCGTCTTACAAGAAACTATTGTACCCTGCTGAAATCGGTTCCACAACCCTAAAATAGACCAACAAGCAACAATATGTAATTGGTCTATGCCAAAGTACTCAAATGCCGATAACTTAACAAGCAATTGAATTTATATCTGCTTAAATTGGTCTATTTTTAATTTTTATCGTCACTATGTTCTTGTGTTGATTGATGCTGAGCGTGTTCCCTATCAGGGAAGAAAATTGTGAAAGTTGTCCCCTTGCCGTATTCGCTAGAGACATCAATTTTACCACCATGCAATTCTACTAACTGATGAACAATTGCCAATCCTAATCCTGATTCACCATACTTCGTGTTCATCCTTGACCGATCAGCTTTATAGAACCGCTCCCAGATATTTTTAACTTGATCTTCAGTCATCCCAATTCCAGTATCAGCAACCTTAAATTCGGTTCCCTTATCTATTTTAGCACCTGAAATTGTAATCACGCCTTTTTCAGTAAACTGAATTGCGTTTTGAATGATATTAAATAACACCTGAACAAACCGATCATAGTCAGCGTACGTCATTAAGGTATTTGGTACTTCCACCTTAACCTCGTCAGATTGAGTTGCAGCCTTTTTAGTTAATTGTTCCGCCAGATTGTGGAGTACATCTGAAGCATCAAACACCTTGCGTGACATTGAAATTTGGTTAGTTCTGATTTTTTCATAATCCAAATTATCATTAACCAATCGAATCAATCGTTTAGTATCATTTTGCATCAGTTTAATACTATTGGCCTTATCTTCCTCTGGAATTGCATCATACGCTAACCCCTCCAACAGACCATTAATTGTGGTTAATGGCGTTCGCATCTCATGGGCCGCATCAGCCATAAACTGACGTCTTCGTTCTTCTTGACGCTTGATTTCCTCTTGTGACTCTTGCAATGAATCCGTCATTTTATTAAAGTCAGCAGACAGATCATTAAGTTCATCGTGTCCTTTTAATTCCAAATGAACATTATAATTACCTTGAATGATTTTATGGGTAGCCAATCTCATTTTATCAATTCGGCGGGTAGTTGATCGAGCTAACACATAGCTTAAAATTAATGCAATAATACTCGACACAATAAATGCAATCCATAGGTTTTCACGAATTTGCTGGAGGTTACCCTGGATATTGGAAACAAACGACCCAATTGAAACCACCGCTACTAATTTACCCTTATAGAAATACGGTCGAATAACATCTGTCATCAATGGTCGTGATTGACTACTCGATGAATTGGCCTTTCTACTACTATTACTACTACTATTTTGTGGTTTTAGACTACCGTTTGGCTTGATTGGCCGATCCATCATTTTATGAATTGTCTTGCCTGCTTTAAGTTTTTTCCAGTCTGAATTCGTAATGTTAGATGTGTAGTTAGAACTAGAGTAAATTAACTTACTTTGAGTACTGTAAATCGTGAAATGCACATTTTGACGCTGCAACAATTGCGCATTATTTTCCAAGGGAACAGTAGTAAAACCCTCAAATTGTTTGGTCGCTGGATCATAACGCATTGAATCTTCGATCAGACTATCTGAATAGCTCTGTAATTGTTTCCATGTATTGGTATATAGCATACGGCTAGTAACATTAATAAACAGCAATCCTAAAACAACGATTAATGTCAAAATAACCGCAAAAAATCCTAGCATTTGCCGATAAATTAATTTCATTTCGCTGCTCCGCTATCATCAAATTTATAGCCGACACCCCAAACAGTTTGAACCACCTGTGGGCCAACCTTTTCAATTTTTTGTCTTAGTTTCTTGATATGGGCATCAACGGTCCGTTCGTCACCGTAATATTCATAATCCCAAACAAGTTGTAACAGTTGCTCTCGTGAAAAGACTTGACGTGGTTTTTGTGCCAATGTTTTCAACAAATCAAATTCTTTCGGGGTTAAGTCTTCAATTAACTGATCATTTAAATAAACTTCACGTGTTTTGCTATTTAACTTAAAATGATCAGTAATAACATCAAATTGACTATCATCATCTGAAACTGACTCACTGCCAATCGTATTGAGCTCACTACGACGATAAAGCGCCTTAATACGGGCAATCAACGTAATTGGACTAAACGGTTTTGTAACATAATCATCGGCTCCCATTTCGAGCCCTAATACTTGATCACTTTCAGAATCACGTGCTGTCAACATAATAATAGGAACTGTTGGCGACACACGTCTCAACTCAGCGGCTACCTGCATCCCATCCATTTTGGGTAAATTAAGATCTAATGTCACTATGTCCCATTCATCTGCAGCACTCTTGAACACTTCAACTGCTTCTTCACCATCATAAGCAAAATGAGTATCCCAATTTTCCTTTTTAAAAAACATTGCCATCATTTCAGACACAGATTTATTATCTTCAACCATTAGTAATTTCATAAGTTAGTCTCCTCCCGGAAGCGGTTCATTTACATTTTAGTATACGGCTTTTACATTCTTTTGAATAGTAAAACTAAATTCAAACAAAACCATTATACAAAACAGTTATAATATTTAGATGATGTAAATGTGAAGAAAAAAGGAATTCTTGAATAGAAAATAATTCCGATTAACTGTAAATCATTAAACTAAGTCTTATCAATCGAGTGGTGACTAGAAAAAAATAGAATAGCGACGATTTCAGCTGTATTACTATATTTGCTTAAATTAAAGCCATAACCATTTAAACAAAAAAAGATGCCTATATATCGGCATCCTTGAAAGACAAAAAACTATTATGGAGATGAGGGGAGTCGAAATTCCAATCACAAAGACAGTCATACCAAGAGATAGAAGCCTCGTGATTAACTTTTGATTAACCTGTTTCTTCTATTATAGTGAATTCTTTAATAACGCAATGAGAAGTAATAAAGTAAACCAAAAAATTAAATTATTTTAGGCAAATAAAAAAGCCCCTAACTCGCAATGAGCTAGAGGCTTAATTTATCTACTTAATTATTATTTATTTAGGTATAATAAATTTTTAGAAAGGAGGATACTATCATGCAAACAAAAATAAATTCGCCTAAAGAAATGCCAATCACAAAGGACTTTTTAGAGCAACGTCCAGATTATATTAAATCAAGATTTGAATGGTCAAATGGTTTAATCTTAATCACGGAAATTGATGCAGAAGGTACCACTGTCCACTCCAATTATAATTGGATACAAGAAATTGACGGATCTTTGACCCCAGACTACGCATCTCCAAATTCCAACTTTGTTGATGTGAAGTGATCGTTCTAGAGAGCTTAATTGCTCTCTATTTTTATTCTGTCTGAAGTAATAATAACTCCGTTTTTAGAAACATAAACTTTAGAATTTTCAACTTCAATTGTTTCGCTTTCTATTTTCATTTGAAGCTCCCCCAATAGTCTAGACGCTTGGTACCTTTGGCATTACCGGTAGCCATATAGCCGTATCCGTTACCACGTGGCTGACGGATCCATACATAGCCGCCACTGTAAGCATAGGCATCATATTTCACTGACTGTCCTTTTCTGATAGTTGCAATCAGTGGGCCATTCCCAGTTGCATCTGACGTTAATAGTAAATTCTGATGTAATGTAAATACACCGTTTTGCGCGATCCAGTTAATTCCTGAACTAGGCGCTGGCTTACTTGGTGCAGAAGGAGTTGGTTTAGTGGCAACAGAACTACCAGCACCGTTAGCAATGTCGTTAGCTAGTTGAGCCTTATCAACGCCAATTCGTTTAAGCGCACCATAAGGATCACTATGATCGGTACCACCAAGATTCTGCGATACCCAGTTATGAGTTTTAACACCGTTACCGCCTGTATCTAAAGTTAGTGGAATACCGTACTTCTTAGCCATATCACGAGCTAACTCAATGTACGTGTTATAGATTCTGCGTTGTTTATCAACATCAGCTGATTCTTCCATCTCAATCTGTACTGGCGATAGACCATTAACTTTAGGACCAGCGCCCCATGCTACGTAACCCGGAGTGCCAACTTCATAAACAATGCCGTCGCCTGCGATAAAATGCACGTAGGCATTATTCCATGTGCGTTTTTCGTAACTAGCATTATTCTTAGCACTGGCACCTAGATTAGCGGTCGAATGCAGAATTAAATAGTTGTTACTAGCCTTTTGACTAGCGCCTTCTTTTGAAGCTAATGCGTAAGTTTTATCAATTGTATAAGCCATTATTTATCCTCCTTATTATTATCTTTTGCCATTTTTTCAAAACGTTCTTTAACAAACATTGGGAATGGTACGCCCATTACATCTAGATTCTCTAGAATCGAAACGGCGTAAGTGCTTATATAAAAAACTACCGCTGTATTAGCGATAGTATCGAATTCCAGTACGTCTAACATTGGATAAATGGTCAGAATTAGAACCATGATTAAAATATGTTTGATAGCTCCTTGAATGCCGGTTGTGCTATCGGCTTTTTTCTTTGCTTTCGGGAAAAATGATTTCAACAACCCTGTTGCCATATCAAAAATAACTACCCAAAGAAAGGCTTCAATTAAGGGATTATCAACCATTTTACGTGAAGCAAATAGAACTAGATCAAACGTGAATGTTCCTGGCAACGGTGGCATATTACTTCACCTCACCAGTTACATATTCAAGCATTTTAGCACGACCTTGCG
>NZ_BJDM01000008.1 GCF_005405145.1 Paucilactobacillus kaifaensis
AATGTTTCTTGCCTTAAACCCGAAGGTTTAAGGACCCTACACATTTGATTTGTCGAAACTTTGTTCAGTTTTCAAAGGTCTACTTTGTTGCCGCAAGACAACTGTTATATAATATCATCATGTCAATCAAGTGTCAATTTAATTTTTTAAAAATGAATAAATATTCATTTTGCTCTCATTAAAGTTCAACTTAATTCATTCAATTAATTAACTTATCCTTTGCGACAACAAATATCATAGCAATAAAATTCAGCTCGGTCAAGGCCGAATTTAAAAAAATTAATCAAAAAAAGGAGCAGTATCCATTTCAATTGTTTGAAATAGATGTTGTAGCTGATCAACCTCAACAAACTTAAGGCCTTTGATACGTTGACATGCCGTAACAACACTACCTTCGTGATCATGGATGGAGAAGACAAACAAAGTCTGTTTATTATCTCCTTTGACCATTGATAGTTCTTCCAATCTTAAGCAGTCTGTATCAACGCCAACTGAATTCTTTAAATATTCAAGCATTGTTGCTAAGACAGTTGCATGTTCCTTTTCACTTTCAATAGATAAAAAATGATATGGTGCCTCACCCGTAACTAGAAAAGTTGTACTTTTAGAGTTACTGATTACGATTGTACCTGCTACTTTTGTCAAAGTTTTCCCCTCAAATCTCTCTTGATTATCTCATTATAGCTTCGTCGTCTAAGCAAGTAAAGCAACATGGTTAAACGCTAAAACACTACCTGTCTTATCAATAACATAACTACTGTGGATCAGTTAAATATGATATACTATGTGTCGTATTTTGAATATAGGAGGAATTTGAGTTGGTAAAAAAAGATACTCCTCTGCGCGAGCAGACTGTTGCCCTACTAAACAACCGTGGTGTAACAATTGATGATATTAGTGAATTAGTCTATTTTCTCCAAAAGGACTATGTTGTAGGAATTACAACTAACCAATGTAAAGAAAATGTGGATGCTGTTTTAAGTAAACGTGAAGTTCAAAACGCCATCATTACTGGTATTCAACTAGATATAATGACCGAAAAAAACGAACTTTTCGAACCACTCCAATCAATGTTAGATAAAGATGAGAGTCTATATGGTGTTGATGAGACCCTGGCGTTATCAATTGTAAATGTTTATGGCTCAATTGGCTTCACCAACTACGGCTACATCGATAAAATAAAGCCTGGAATTTTAACCAAACTAAATGCCCATAAGCAAGGAGAGGTGCACACATTCCTTGACGACTTAGTTGGAGCAATTGCGGCAGCTGCCGCAAGTAGAATGGCACACAAGGATCCTATCGATCAAGATGATCGCTTTCGCTAAAATCTACTAATTACAAATATCTTTCATACTAATTTAAAGGAGCAAACTATTGGAAACATTAATCGATTTTATCATTCATATCGACGCACACCTAATCTCAATTGTTAACACTTTTGGTAATTGGTCCTATTTGATCCTATTTGCAATTGTTTTTGTAGAAACCGGTGCCGTAATCTTACCCTTTCTTCCTGGGGACTCGCTATTGTTTGCAGCTAGTGCTTTAGCAGCAAATCCCAAATACAACTTGAGCTTCAGTGTCTTTTTTATTTTATTTTTAATTGCCTGCATAGCTGGTGACTCTCTAAACTTTTTGATTGGTCAAAAAGTAGGTAAAACACTATCAAGCCACTCATTGTTTGGAAAATTAATTGATAAAAAGAGCCTGGCCAGGTCCGAACAATTTTTCGAAAAGCATGGGGCTCCCGCAATCATACTTGCCCGCTATATGCCAATCATTCGTACCTTTGCACCTTTTGTAGCTGCTGGATCTGGTTTCGCGTATCATAGTTTCATTCGTTTCAGCCTAATGGGCTGCATCTCTTGGGTTTTAATTTGTACTCTGTGTGGTTATTTCTTTGGTAACTTACCATTTGTCCAGGATCATTTTTCTGTAATTATTTTAGCAATCATCGTAGTTACTTTAATTCCGGCAGTTGTGGGATTAATTCGCTCTTGATTTTCTTCTCACACAGATGAGCTAGATTGATGTTTGCTGATTAAATATAAACTGACCAATTCGACTTCAAGTAAAATAACAAACAACAACAGCGTTTGGGTAAAAAATGTTTCGTCTAAGACATTAATAATCGGATCCGTTACTGGATCAAATAGCCAATCATTGTTACTAAATACTAACTTATGAAATACAACAAAATAATGATTAAAATTAATTGCTAATATTGTGAAGAGTATTGGAACGCCCACGATTAATCCTTGCAGCGGAAACATCAATTGCCAAAGTTGATGTTTCTTTTTTTTATTCCACAAAAGTATGCTACCAGCAAATCCACTCAAGACCAGCACAATCTCGTTTAGCAAAAATAAGTTTTTTACGTCACTAAAGTGTTGTTGACCTGATACAGAAATTGCAACAAATTTAAAATGTAATGACCCACCTGGTATCTGTAGATAACTCATCAATCGCCAGTAATCGGACATAACTTGGGCGTGGGTGATACCAAAGATTTCATGGTGTGATAAATACACCATAATCGGGGTTATATTTAATGTAATAAAAATGGCCATACTAATGAAAAAGAGCACCATAATGCTCCCCGTTAGTATTGCCACTAGATAATATTTAATGTTTGCTAAGATCCCATTCATCTAAAGTATCCACCTGATAAGTTGGCAATATTTCTTCGTGTGCTACTTCATTACGCTTGGATAAACCCGTATACACAAGTAAAGTATCCATGCCAACATTAATTCCTGCTTTGATATCAGTATGATAGTTATCACCAACCATCACTACCTGTTCTTTGGACAATCCGAGCTTTTTCAAAGCCATTTGCATAATAATTTTTTCTGGTTTACCAACCATAACTGGTTTTTGTTGAGTTGCATACTCCACCAATTTAACCAATGACCCAGCTCCTGGAACCATGCCTCGTTCATTTGGTAAATTACTATCTGCATTGGTACCAATAAACGTAGCACCATTACGAATAGCCAATACAGCTAATTCCAACTTATGGTAAGTTACATCTGAGTCAAGGCCAACCACTACATAATCAGGCTGCTCTTCATCAAATGAAAATCCAACATTCAACAGCGCATTCTTCAGTCCAATCTCTCCAACCACATAAACTTTACGATGAGCTTGATTCGCACGCTGGTCCAAATAATCAGCCGTTGCTAACGCCGTAGTGTAAATATTACTTTGATCAACTGTAATGTTATGATTCTGACGTAAGTTATTCGCGACAAATTGCGGTGTTCGTGTACTATTATTGGTAACAAACATTACTTTTTTATTTAATTCCTGCAGCCGTTGTACGAATCTAGCTGCAGCTGGAATAGTAGTTGTCCCCTTGTAGGTTGTTCCATCCAAATCGATAAAGTACCCTTGATAATGCATCCCAAATACTCCTTAACTATTTATGCCGAATTACAAAGCGCTGGTTTTGCGACCGCTTATTATCTGTTCGAACCGCAGTCTGATTTTTACGTTCACTAACAGGAACAGGATTGACCTTTGTTTGGCGTTCTCTGATTTGTGGTTCACTTGCTCGATTACGATTATGATTAACCTGTTTTTTTCTATTATTTATATTTGTCGGTCGTTTAGGACGTTTTGACTCAGTCTGTGTTCGATTCTGTGAGTTATGTTTAGCCTTATTATGATGACTTGTACGTTCTTTAGGTGTCCTAACATCTAAATTCTGAATCACAAAATAGGCACAACCAAAATTACAATACTCATAAAGATAATCTTGAATTGTGTCAACCATTTGATTTTTTTGAGCATTCGCATTGTTTGCCGCATAAAATCCTTTTAATCTTAACTGTTCAAAGCCCCAATCACCAACGATATAATCATACTTACTCAAAATCGTACTAAATCGTTCTCCCAATTTATCAGTATCAAAAGCATCCCGATAATTAGCCACCAACTGATACTGGTGACCATTAATCGTAAATGCTGTTTCGTCTTCTCGCTCAACTTTAAAAATATCAGCCCGTTGTTCTTGCCTCTCGGCAATTAACTGTTTCATTTTTTCTCGATCCATCTTAAAGCCCCCTTTCAATCCTATTTTAAATTGGAAAATGTTTCATTAAATAACTGCCAACTACGTCCCTGAAAAACTTATTATACATTAATTTATTATTCCCTGCGATCTCAATCGTTGGAAAAAAAGGAATAAATAGATAGTGGTCTAATGTGGCCAATGTATATTGACCAAAGATGTCAATTGGCTGGTGGTTGCTTGTCACCTGCTTAGTTTTTTGATTAAACTCCAGTCCTGCATAATGAATTTCTCCAAATATTTTGCCGCGAAAGCCCATACCCTTTAATGGAAAACGGCGTAAAAAGCCTCTATTTTTTTCAATTTCTCGAACCAGTCTAATTAAATTAGACCCAGATAAAGTTACTGTCATTACGTGCATTGCATGTGGCAACATCTTATGCAATTGATCGCGATTCACAATTCCTTCATCCAAACCAGTTAAAAATAATCCCGTATTTAACATAGCGAGATTAGTATTCGTAGCTTCTCTAATAGCATCTAGCCCACAACCAACTAAACTAAGATCATTTTCAAAATCAACCGATAATGCGTTCGGTATTTTTGCTATCTGTTGATCGGTCAATAATTTCTCACCAGTTCGTCGGTACTCATCGATCTCATCCAAGTCTGTAGGCTCACTAGGTAAGTGCTCTGTGACAGTCACTCGTGCCTGAGCAGCAGAAACTTTATGATCCTCTAACTCTAAATCAATTTTACCAATATACTGTCCATACTTTCCCGCAGCAGCAAGTAATGATTGCCCCACGCGTTTACCGTGTTCTAGCAAATGATGTGTATGACTTCCGATGATAACATTAAATTCCGGAAAATTAGTTGCAATCTTTTCATCAACCGTAATTCCCAAATGGGACAATAAAACTAACACATCGTATTGACCCTCAATTTTGTCCAATAAATGTGGAATCGCCTCGAACACATCAATTGGCTGCCACCCCTCTAGTGGATAAGTCAAAGTAAACGGCGCTGTTAAACCTAAAATGGCGACTTTCGTTCCAGTTGCAGTCGTAATAATCTTAAATTGTTGGGCAAAATCAGGCTGTTGTCCATTTTTTTGATCTAGCAAATTACCCAAAACAACATCGAAGTTGGCATGTTGATACAATTGCTCCAATTGCTTTTTGGTGTTACCCAACCCTTCATTATTGCCAATTGTAACTGCATCGTAGCCAATCTGATTCATTAATTCAACGTTTGCCTGTCCGTCCGTTGCTTCACTAAGTGGATGAACACGATCCATCGCATCCCCTAAATCAAACGTCAGCACACTGCTGTCTGCACCACTCAAGGCTTTTTGCTGCATTTTTAGATATCGTCTAATTTTGGGCCAGTTCTCAAAATGTGAATGTAGATCGTTTGTATGTAAAATCGTAATTTTTTCGCTCATCAAAAACCTCCGGCACACTACTTACATGTAATTATCACAATTAACGACGTTTATCAAAATCGACTTTTTTTCCATCAACCATTTGCTCAATATCTGCTAATGAAAGGGGTGCTCCAAATGGCAAATGATAATCTAAATACGCGGTCTCTGGCGTATCAACCCCAACATTGATGTTTTCTTTGGCCGGAACCGCATAATGATGAATATGGCCATGCAAATTAATTATTTGCGGTGCAATCCCAAGCATCATTGGATAATGAGTTAAATAATATTGCCGGTGATCATACTTGAATAATACACCCACATCATGAAACTCAAATTTTGGTTTATCGTTGAGCAAATAATTGTTCTGATCAAGAAATTTAAATAATTCACGGCTATCATGGTTTCCTTTGATCAACACCAAATGACCATTTAACTGTTTTAAAACTGATAAAACAGCCTCATTTGATTTAATAGCTGGATGAGTAAAATAAAGTGCAATATCGCCCAGATGATAAACCGTATCTTTGTCCTCTACCCGTTCATTCCAATGATCAATAATGTCCTGATTCATTTGCTCAACATTGGCATAGGGCCGAATTGCAAAGTCAGTTTTGCCAAGTAAACTCTCATGAAAAAAATGTGTATCTGCTGTAATAAACCGCATGTTAAGTCCCCTTCGATTCAGTTCAAATAAAAAAGAATCAGATTAAATATTAATCTGACTCTCATTATATCTCATTTTACTATTTTTTTAATCTTTCAACATCACGGGCGATCATTAATTCTTCGTCTGTTGGTACTAATAACGTTTTAACTGTAGCATCATTAGTACTCAAATCACGCTCAACTCCACGGATATTATTTTTTTCAGGATCAATTCCAACTCCAAAATATGATAACCCGTCTGCTACACTTTGACGAATGCCAATATCATTTTCACCAACACCAGCAGTGAATACTAATACATCAAGTCCATTCATTTCAGCAACATATTGGCCAATATAACGAATAACTCTATTGATCCAAATATCTCGAGCTAATTTAGCACGATGATTAGTATCCATCACTTTTTCTAGATCACGCATGTCTGCAGATACACCAGAAACGCCTACTAACCCAGATTTATGATTTAAAATATCAATCATTTCTTCTGGATCTGAAATTTTCAACTTACCTTGCATCCACGACACTAAAGAAGCATCGACATCCCCAGAACGAGTAGCCATTGTAACACCGGCTAGTGGGGTAAATCCCATCGACGTATCAAATGACTTGCCATCTTTGATTGCCGTAATTGAGGCTCCAGCACCTAAATGAAGAGTAATCATTTTTAGATCTTTTAATGGCTTGCCGACCAATTCAGCAGCTCGATTAGAAACATAGCGATGGCTAGTACCATGTGCACCATATTTACGAGCTCCATACTTCTCATACCATTCATAAGGAACACTATACATATAATTAACTTCTGGCATTGTTTGATGGAAAGAAGTATCAAAGACTGCCACTGAAGTCACGTTTGGCAAGATCTTACGAAATGCTTTAATTCCAGTCAAGTTTGCTGGATTGTGTAAAGGAGCATAATCAGCTAATTCATCAATTTTAGCAATGACATCGTCGTCAATAACTACGGAATCTTTGAAATACTCACCACCAGCAACCACGCGATGTCCAACACCTGTGATTTCACTAAAATCACTGATTATTGATAGATCAAGTAATTGTTTCAAAAGAAAGTTAATTGCTACTTCATGATCCTTAATTGACATAGTTTGATTAAACTTCTTGCCGTCACCATATTTTATCGAAACAATCGCATCATCCATTCCGATTCGCTCGATAACACCTTTGGCAATTACCTCTTCACTTGGCATTTCAAATAATTGAAATTTTAACGTAGAACTTCCAGCATTAATAGCAATAGTTTTTGACATACTTTACTTCTCCTTTAGACGCTTAAATTTGTGGCTACCCAACGATCAATTTCCTGCATAAATGAAGCAAATTCAGCTTTATTTTTAAACGATGGAAATTCTCCTAATAATACTTTGGTTGCTTGTTTACTATTAGGCCCCTGTCGTTGCAATAACAAAATCGATTTTTGCGCTTGTTTAGTTTGAAATAACTCACTAGGTAGGTTGATAAGACCTTGTAAATGGGCGTGTTTTTGAATCCACTCAACAAACTGCTTAGATTCACTCGATTGAAACAAACTGCTAGGAACCAAAAATGCCCCAAACCCACCAGGCTTAAGATAATTCATTGCCTGTTCAATCAATAGATGATGAACATAAGAATGGCCCTTGTTGGCGCGAGTTTCATAGTTAGCAACATTATCATCCAAAGGATAATAACCTACTGGTAAATCAGAAACAACCAGTTCGCTTTGTGGAATATCAAGTGAATCAATCGCATCTTGATGATATAGATCAATGTCTTGATGCTGCAATGTTGTATTGATACTAGCAACTGCTAGCATGGAGTCGTCATTATCAATCCCATAACCATGGACTTTCAACTTAGTTACACTATGCAAATGATTCATTACAGTTGTCAATAAATTGCCAGTTCCAACGCTTAAATCAAAAATTGAAAATGGCTTAGTAAAATGACTAACCTTTTCCAGTAAATAAGCCATCAAAATGCCAATCGTATCAGGAGTCATTTGATGATTAGACTGAATTGCATCTTGTTTAATTGCTTTAAGCATGATTAACTGTACGACCGTGCGAATTTCCTCAGGGGTAACATTTTTTAAATTAATCGTCTGGTAGATCGCCTGCAATTTTTTTGCCGCTTGTTGATCGGGCTTGCCATCTTCAATTTGAACGTTTCCATCATCGATCAAATTATCGGCATTTTCAATGAAAGCATCCAAGTATGAGTTTGAAACCGCTTGCTGTAAAATGGTTGTTGACTCATCAAATAATTTAAATAATGGCTCTATTTTTTCTTGTGCCAGTTTGCCTTCACTCCAATCTCACTATTTTCATTCACCCCACTAGTTTACAGATTTTCACAATCGAATTCAAGAACCCTGAGGACTTTGATTAGCTGAAAATACAAATCCATTTGTTAATTTCGCCTGTACCTGCTCTGAATTCTTACGTGTAACGACTCCGGTATTAAATTTATTAATCTGCTTTTTATCAGATTTAAGATTAATCATTGTTTGGCACAGTAATTCATTTTGTAATTTAGAATAGATCTGACGTTGTTCGCTATACTGTCGGTAGCGATACAATTCAATAGTCGTCGTCACCGTCATTACAATTAAAACGCTTAGCAATGCATAAGCAGGTTGTCTATTCATTGTTTTCTCCCATAAATTTATTGAAAATGACAATATTATCATATTTATGACCACTTAAAGTTTCCACTTTAAGTTCAACTTGTCGGTCAGAAATTTGTTGCGCATGAAAATCTTTGACACGGTCCAATAGCGGTAAATAACCACCGCCATTTTCTTGTAGGCTCAAATACAGGTGTGTACTTTTTCCATTTAATTGGTAATATTTCACACTAATCGGGCTATTTAACATCAAGCGATGATCCGAACAACTCATTAATTGAAATTGATGGGTTGGTGATTCTAATTCCCGCAAAAAAAGGTACCATTGAGCCGATTCATCAATCGTTTGATGATCGTTTTTTTGAAATGAATGTAAAAATAATCCAATTAGCATAGCTACCATTGAAGTAATTAGCAAGGCTAAAATACACTCGATTAAAGTAAAGCCACTTTTTTTCATCGTGCCACCGTTAACAGTAATTTATCATTTTGGTTAACTCTTACTGCCCGTTCATTAACCACAACTGAATATCCATTCTGGGTGAATTGACGTTTCTCATGATTAATCAAAAATTGATCAGAGGCCTCCTTTGCAATTCTTGCAATAATAAGTTCTTGTTTGGCATGCCAGAGCTGTGACTGTAGTTGATGTTCATTAATACAGTACCAAGTAATTACAATGCTTAATATTATCAACGCAACAATGCTGTCAGCCAACACGAAACCACTATTTTTCAATTTCAACGTAAAAACCTCCCCAGGCCAACTGAATCTTCATATCATAATTTTGATTTGTTAAATTCGAACGAAATTTTTGCGTTCGGGCCTTAACATAGCCATTCGGTAACATTTTCAATTTTGCAAAACTAATAACCTGAATAGTTTTAGGAATAACAACATCATTATGTCTTGGAATAATATGTTGATCTGTCCAACTAAACCTGATTGCACGTCTTGACGGTAAATAATTTATGTCCGTGCCTTTATCATTTCCTCGTGCTCGCACCTGGCTAGCTTGCCAATTTTGCCGTAAGCTTTGCCAAAAATGTCGTTCCTGACTTGCAGCAGCAACCTGTCTTAATTGCACTGCACCAAACCCAAACATCAAACTTACCAACCCTAAGACAATTAAAGTCTCTAATAATGTAAATCCCTTATTTTTATTCATTACCAGCTGTTGCTTTGTCACCCACTATTTTAATGTGTTCCCTTTGGGCTTTGGCAACTTGATCCTTTGTCAGATAATCTTTTTGTTGCAACGTTTCAAAATCAACTTTATTGTCATCAGTTTCATTTTCATATAAATCAATTTGAGTTTGAACAACCGATACCATTGCATTTCGATGGACACCAGAAGCATGTTTCCGCTGTGCCGCTAAATTGGGTAATATGATTAACACTAAGAGACTAATTATAAATAGTACGACTGACATTTCTAATAGCGTAAAACCTTTACGCTGCTTACTTTTAATACTGTTTTTAATTTTCTTCATGACTAATAAATTCCTTTCATTGACTGATAAATTGGTAACATGATTCTTAAATACATCCCAATAATCACGATTGCTATCACTCCAAATAGTAGTGGCTGCACCAGAGTTAATAAACGTTCAATTGATTGAATTAAACGCTTAAATAACATTCGTGAAAAAACATCTAGTTCATTGCCTAATTCTAAAATTGATTCACCCTTATTCATAAATATTATTAATTCATGTGGTAGATAAGGATACTGTTTAATTAATTGATTCGGACTCTGCCCACTATTTAATGACTGGTCCAGCACTTCTCCCAACTGATGCAATAACGATGTTTCATCAAATTGTTGCACCAGTTGACAAACTGACTTAATCCCCATTCCATTTTGCAACAGCAAAGCAAAATTAGTTACTAAATAATAGCCATAATATTGACGATAACTTTTACCAATTACAGGCAATTGGCAAAGTAAATTCACTCGATTCATCGTTGAAGTTTTCATCCATCTAAATAATGTCAGTAGTATCAGCCCGATCACTACCATAGCAAGCCCACCCCACAACCATGGCAAAAAAGATAACTTTCCAGTCCCAATGCCCTGGTCATTTTGCCAAACAGCCAACTCAGGAAAAACTAATACTTTTAATGCCAGCAATAATAGTCCCAAAAGTCCTAATAATATTACAGGATATCGTAACAGCGTTTTTAATTTTAACTGTTGTTGAACTTTCAAATTTAGAAAGTTTCCTAATCGAGCAATTGTCTGCTGCAAATTACCATGCTGTTCAGCTATTTTTAATTGATAATAAATATCTCGACTAACATACTGCCGTAAACTGTCCGCAAAGTTAGCACCCTGTGTCATTTGATGATCAACTGCCACTAACATTTTGGCATGCTCAGGCATCAAAGTCTGTGAGAAACTAATTGCCTGATGCATTGAAAACCCAACTTTCAACAAATCAGACAACAATGAGAACCATCCTGCCTGTTCTCTGGTTTTGAGTTTACCCCCATTGATATTTATTTGCCGTTGTCCTGGTAATTTTATTTTCTTGACTGCATTGATCAAGATGCCGCCCCCATTCAGTTGTCATTGTTCCCAAATTGTTTTTTTCAAATGCCATTTGTAACTGAGATTCGCTAAGCAAATCATAGAGTACCGCAAACTGACTATCAGTTGTTGGCAACAGTCTTTGATAACACACTCCTTGAATTACCTGTTCTAAATAACTAGCATCAACCTCTAGTTGCAACATTCGATTAATTACTCCAAATGTATTTCGGGAATGAATGGTAGCCATCACCAAATGACCACTTAATGCCGCCTTAACCGCCATATTAGCAGTCATGGTGTCTCTAATTTCTCCAATAATGAAAACATCTGGTCGATGGCGTAGTCCAACTTTTAATAACTGTTCGTAATCCATTTGTGCTCGCTCATTAACTTGTAACTGAATAAAATTTGGTTCTTGGATTTCAACAGGATCTTCGATTGTCATTACAATTTGTGATTGGCAACAATTTTTTGCTAGTTGGTACATAGTAGTCGTTTTTCCTGAACCCATTGGTCCTGAAAATAACACCAATCCACGGCGGCTAATAATCTGTTCTAACTGGGGCCACTGTTGTGACACTAGTTGCTGACCTCTTAACTGTCCCAAAGGATAGATAAATCGAATTACTAAGGACTCATTTCCCTGAAAATCTCCAACACTTGAAAGTCGTAGATTGATTGCTTGCTTATTTACTTGCCATAAAATGGCTCCAACCTGAGGCCGACGATGTTCGCTAACAGCCATGTTAGCACGATACTTTAAATACGTAATTAATTTATTTCCCTCCTCTTTTGTCACCTGATCGACCGTTGTTAACTGAATTTGTGAATTGAGCATTATTTTATATCCCTTATTAGTCGGCAAAATATACAAATCAGACGATTGACTTTCAACACATTGCAAAATATAACCCGAAAACTTTTCTGAACTAATCATAAAAACCTCCCCCCACTAACTATTAAATACGCGAAAGAAAAAACAATTTCACGAAAAAAAAGACCCAAACATCAATTTGATGTTTGGATCATTCATAATCAATTAATTAATCTTCATCTGAAACTACTCCAGCTTCATATACATCAGCAACATCATCATTACTTTCTAATTCATCAATGAGATGTTGATACTGTGAAACTTTATCTGCCGGTACCTCAGTAGTATTTTCTGGTAACATCGTTACTTCTGCTGTATCCAGATCGTATCCTTTTTCTTGTAATGCATCACGAACGCTAACTAGATCACTTGGAGCAGTGAAAATTTCGAATGCTTCATCTTCAGCATTCATATCTTCAGCGCCAGCATCTAAAGCATCCATTAACATTGTATCTTCATCAGTGTCTAATCCATCACGTAAAATAACAATATAGCCGCGACGGTTAAACATATATGACACAGAACCAGTTGCACCAAGTGCACCACCGGAATGAGTAAACGCTGAACGAATTGCAGCAGCAGTACGGTTCTTGTTATCAGTCAGTGCCGATACCATTACAGCAATACCGCCAGGCCCATACCCTTCATAAGTAATTTCATCAAACTTGGCGCCACCAGCACCAGTTGCCTTATCAATTGCACGTTGCACATTATCTTTAGGCATGTTAGCACCACGCGCTTTATCCATCACCAAACGTAGTTGAGGGTTATTCGCGGGATCAGGATCACCTGCTTTAGCGGCTTGATACAAGTCACGTGAAATCTTTTGAAAAATTTTGCCACGCTTGGCATCTTGGGCGTTTTTACGTCCTTGAATATTATGCCATTTAGAATGTCCTGACATGTCGAACTCCTCTTTTCCGTAATTAGTGAATTTTAGCCTTTTCAGACCAATAAAAATAATATCAAATCTCCATCTATAAATCAAGCATGTACGCCTGTGTCTATCCTCTGAACACCCTGCGTAAGCCTAACAAGATGGCTCCAACAATTAATAAAGTCAGTGCCAATCCATTACCAAAATGGCCTAAATCCTGAATTGCCTGACTACTTAAAGTGCTCAAATAAGATGAACTCTCAACCAAGCTATTCAAGAATACCATCATTGCCTTAATAAGGGCCAGGGCTAACAATGAACTAATTATTAAAATCCAGCTCAATGAAGCAATCAAATGATGCCGCATCAACGCCCATATCAGCAATAATATCAAGATAATTGTACTTAGAACCAACACCATTGTTGTGGTTTTTTTTGCCATCAGTAATTTACTAGAAATTTCCTTGACCCGGGCTGTATTTATTTGCTGCGTGATAGCTTCATTAATTTTGGTTTTGACAGTGCTTGTAATTGCAGTTGGTAACTGACTTGTGCTAACACCTAAACCTGATAAATCTTGATCAATCAACTTTTCTGCCCTAGTAAAAACTGGATTTAAATTCAATTTGATTTCATTGCCAGCATAAACTTGCTTTACAGAAGTCTTGACTAAACGATTAGCTTCCTTTTTGGTCATTATATTGTCTGGAAGACCATATTGTGATAACTCCTGATTAACATTAGTGACAATAGTGGTACTAATAGACGATTTACTAATTTCACGAGCAACAAAATTCTGATTGAATATTGTGCCATTAAAAATTAGCGCCATCAAAAAAACAGTTGCAACAATTATTCCAATTAAATTAAAGCTACGGTGGTGTTTTTGATTACTTAATTGAACTTTACTTTTAAACTTTACTTGTCGACTCTCCAATTAACCACCTCCGGAACAAATACGATTAACGGGTAGAATCACGTTTTATTAAGCCATAGGGCAAAATCACGTTTCGTTCATCCACTTCTTCACCATTCATTAACTTGGTTAGCAAACGCATTGCCACCGCACCAATATCATAAAGTGGCTGAGTTACTGACGACATTTTTGGCCTTGTGATTTCCGTATATTTAGTGTCGTTAGCAGTTGTGATTTCAAATTGTTCGGGAACTTTAATTCCATGGTCAGTTAGGCCATTTAACAAACCTGCAGCTAATTCATCATCACCAACAAAAGCAGCAGTGACACCACTTTCTTGGATTTTTTCAGCTAGTTCATATCCTGTATTATATGAATTATTGGTCTCGTACACAAATTGATCATTAAATTGTTTGCCAGACTCTTCGATTGCTTGCCGATAACCTTTCAAACGATAATCGCGATTAATCGATTGTGACATAGGACCAATTACCAACGCTACTTTAGAGCTACCGCGTTTTAATAAATTAGTCACTGCTTCTTTAGTTGCAGCAACATAGTCAATGCTGACACTTGGTAAATCTTGTTTGATGTCAACGGAACCAGCAATAACGACTGGCATTGATGCGCGCTCAAATTCGTGCTTTAAATCGTCCCCCATTTGATTACCCATGAAGATAAGACCATCAACTTGTTTCGCCAATAAAGTATTCACCACTTGTAATTCTTTATTACCATTTTCATCAGAATTAGCCAAAATGATATTATACTTATACATTGATGCAATATCATCAATTCCTAATGCCAACTCTGCAAAATAAGCATTCGTAACATCTGGAATAATCACTCCGATTGTAGTTGTCTTTTTGCTAGCTAACCCTCGAGCAACCGCATTTGGTCGGTAGTCCAAGCGATCGATGACATCCAATACCTTCTTTCTAGTCGCTGGTTTAACATTAGGATTGCCATTGACAACTCGTGAAACTGTGGCCATTGAAACAGCTGCTTCTCTGGCAACATCATATATTGTAACTGTTTGTTTTTCCATTGTTTTAAGCCCTTTCTTCATTGATATGATTTGTTTTCATATTCTTTCATAACTCAGCTAATATAGCAGATTACCAGCAAAAACGCAAACCACAAGATTATTCGCCTACTCGGTTCAAGCCAAGAATTGTGCTATAATTGGTGCCAATCAATTGAAGGAGCGATGTTAGATGACACAATTAGAAAAAGTGCAACAATGGGTTAGTGACCAAGAACTCGACGCTGCCTACTTGAGCGATCCTATGACAATTACATACTTGACAGGATTTAATAGCGATCCAATTGAGCGAATTTTAGCTTTGATTGTATTTCCAGATCAAGATCCGTTTTTATTTGCCCCAGCACTAGAAGTTGAAGCAATTAAAGACACTGGTTGGAAATACCCTGTTTATGGATATTTAGACCATGAGCACCCATTTGAAATGATCGCCAATCAAGTTTTTAAGCGTAATTCCAATCCAAAAAACTGGGGAATTGAAAAATCACAGTTGACCATTGATCGGCTTAACTCGTTGACTGAACAATTTCCTAAAGCTCATTTTGATATGGATGTGACCGAATTAATTCAACGATTAAGACTAATCAAAAATCAAGATGAAATTGAGAAGTTAAATGAAGCTGGTAAATGGGCGGATTTTGCGTTTAAAACTGGATTTGAAGCCGTTAAAATTGGACAAACCGAACAACAAGTTGCTGCTCAATTGGAGTACGCCCTTAAACAACATGGTATTATGCAGATGAGTTTTGAGACTTTGATTCAAGCAGGTGCACATGCTGCAGAACCTCATGGGGCAACTGCCGCAAATAAAATTACTGGTGATGAACTAATTTTGTTTGACCTTGGGACAGTTTTTGAAGGGTACATTAGCGATGCTTCTAGAACAGTTGCTGTCGGAAAATTAAATGATAAACAGGCCGATATTTATAAGGTTTGTTTGGAAGCTCAGTTAACCGCCCAAGCTGCTGCTAAACCTGGCTTGACTGCAGAACAATTAGATAAAATTGCTCGCGACGTCATCACTAAAGCTGGTTACGGCGATTATTTCATCCACAGATTAGGTCATGGAATGGGAATGAGTGAGCACGAATTTCCATCCATTATGGAAGGTAACACCATGCAATTGGAACCTGGCATGTGTTTTTCTATTGAACCAGGAATCTATATTCCCGGTGTTGCCGGTGTCCGAATTGAGGACTGCGTTCATATTACTGCAGATGGCTGCCTACCATTTACACATACACCAAAAGAATTAACTTATGTTGGTTAAATCAAAAGTATAAGTTGTATATAAAAACACCCCTTTATCTTTGAAGGGGTGTTTTTATATACAACTTATACTTTTAAGATTGATCATCTGCATCGATAATTTCATCATCCGAATCAGTTTTGTCAATCACAATATCATCTGAAACATCATCTTCGTTTTCAACTGCAGAAGCTAATTGTTCACGAATTGATGCTGTTTGTTCCTCAAAATGATCATTGCTAAAATGGTCGACCACTTGATCTTTTTGTGCTTTTAATTTTTCGCTTGCTGTCCGTACCTTAGATTGGGCATCTTCTTTATATTGGTCCGCATTACTAATTAAGTCATCCGCCGCATCCTGAGCATAAAGCGCATAATCAATCACTTGATCCTTTAAGTTTGCGCTAGTATCTCTAACTTTTTGTTTAAGCTGATCTTTTTGTTCATCAGTGAGTAAGTAATGTGCTGCAGCAGCGGCAGCAACTCCACCAAGAGTCAATCCAATCAAAAATCCTTTAGCCATTGCCATCTTCCTCTCTATTAAAAACTATTTGTTTAATTTTCTATTTTTGTGACGTTGCCAAAAACCACTTACTGCTGATCTACCAAACGAAGCTACAATTCCTGCCCCTACAGTCTTCTTTGCATTGCCCGAAAAACGGTCAGTAATCCTGCGGGTTGCAGAATTTAAATCTGACACGCTTGTTCCCAAGTCAGCAACCGCCTGAAAAGCAGGATCAACGATCGCTGATTTTTGATTAACATCTTCCAGCAGCTCGTTTGCATTACTCAAAATTACTTCTACTTCTTTGCTAAGCGCATCAGCATCATTGGTTAAAACATTGATACTTCGGTTTGTTTCCTTTAGCGTGGTACTTAATCGAACCAAAAAATAACCGATAAATAACACCAAAATTAAAAACGCAATGGCAGCGATGAGTCCAGCAACTTGTCCTAGAGTCATTTAACGAAACCTCCTTGAGTGGCTAACGTATTTGTAAATTAAGCATATCACGACCACTAGTCAACCGCAATTAAAACAAATAGTTTTCCTATTTGTTGTCTGGTTGTTAGCTCCGATTTTTGGTAGAATAAGTGCAGTTATCTTACTCGGAGGTCTTACTTAGTGAACCAATTATTATTATTAGCAACTTTAAATTCAAAGTTAACCCAGCAAACCCAAAGTTTTACCAGTTATTTCACTAAGATAGATTGGGAAACAATTGGAGAACATATTGCTAGTCGGTTTTTATTACTACTTGTAATTACCATTGTTTTTGGCCTGATTATTTGGATTGGTCGTCTCACTATCAACCATGCCTTTAAGCGTTATATCAGTCGTTCACCACTGACGACCAACCGAACGAACACAATTCATGCTTTGAGTCTGAATATTTTTCGCTACACTTGCTTCTTCTTTTATTTATATGCCATTTTATCATTGATCGGGGTTCCAGTTGGTACCTTAATTGCCGGTGCTGGAATATTTAGTATCGCATTAGGTTTAGGTGCCCAGGGATTTGTTAACGATGTCGTGACTGGCTTTTTTATTTTGCTGGAGCAACAACTAGATGTTGGTGACACAGTTGCAATCGGGGCTATTAAAGGAACTGTCACCGCCCTTGGAATTAGGACTACACAAGTAACCAGCCCAGATGGAACACTTAATTTTATTCCCAATCGCAACATTACCATTGTCAGTAATTTTTCACGTAATAACATGCGTGTCCTCATAGATATTAAAATTAGTACCACAACCGAATTGGCCCAACTTAAGCAACAAATAAAACAGGTTAATGCTGATTTAGTACCACAATTTACTGAATTACAAACAGCTCCTGATATTGTTGGCCCCACTCTCAACCAAGATAATGTCCTAGTGTACCGAGTTGTTTTAATGACAGCTAATGGAACCCAAGAAAAAATAAGAAGTGCTTTCTTATCAGCTTACCTAGATGCAATTCGACAAGCCAATATAACATTAATACCTTAAAAAGCAGGATCCTGTCATCACTGACATGATCCTGCTTTTTTAACTATCTAGCCTGCGTTTTAACTTTTTCATCAATCTAATTATTCTGCCAGACGATGTTCAAGATAACCTGTAATCGCACCGACTCCAGCAGCAATCGCGTCTGTGTTTGGTGCCATTTTTTCACTGTGCAATGAATACGGACTATCAACGCCGAGCCAAAACATAGTACCCGGAATTTTAGAAATTAGATAACCGAAGTCTTCACCAGTCATTGCTGGTTTAGTTTCAACAAAATTAACATCATTTTGTGACTGCATATAATCCATAAAGTCAGCTGTAATCGCAGCATTATTTTCAACCGGCAGATAACCACCTTGATGCAATTGCAGCGAAACTTCACAACCATAGGCTAAAGCGACCCCCTGAGCGATTGCACGGACTCGCTTTTGCATCTGCTGATTATTGACTTGTGTCAATGCACGGATGGTTCCATCAATATGCGCGTGCCCCGCAATCACATTGCCTGTCTCACCAGCACTTAAATGTCCTAGTGTAACAACGCCACCTTCGATCGGATCGACGCTGCGACTCACAATTGTTTGAATTTGCATTACAAACGCACTCGCTGCAACCACCATGTCATTGGCATCATGTGGGTAAGCCGCATGACCACTTTTACCGTTGAAATCCACATGAATTTCACAAGTCCCAGCAAATAAAGTACCATTTAAACAACCAATCGCACCAGCAGGTAATTGTGGGTTGTCATGAAGTGCATAAATCTCATCCGGCATCCATTCATCTAATGCACCGCTTTGATAGAGTTGCATTCCACCACTATGGTTTTCCTCTGATGGTTGAAAAATAAAGACCAAATCACTATTGGGTTGGTGATTAGCAAAGTAGCTAAGTACACCTAATGCCACGGTCATATGAATATCATGACCACATGCATGCATTTTTCCTTCAATTTTAGAGCTGTACGGTAACCCAGTTTGCTCGGACACTGGTAATGCATCAATATCAGTTCGATAACCTGTCATTTTATCATGTGACTGACCAGCAACTTTAACTAATAATGCAGTCGGTAACGCTGCTACTTCCTTAATACTAAGATATTGTTGCGGCATTTGTTTGATTATTGACAATAAATAATCGTGAGTTTTAAATTCTTCCAACCCTAACTCTGGAAATTGGTGTAGATGACGATAAATGGTTAATAATTCCTCAGTTGTCAAAATCATTTGTTTAACCACCCATCCTACAATTTACGTAATTCATCCATTAACTCTGTTTTACTTTTAGTCTTGTCGTCAATATCCTTAATTTTGACTGCAGGAACACCGGCTACTACAGTGTTAGCCGCAACATCCTTGGTAACCACAGCTCCAGCCCCAACGACAGCTCCAGCTCCAACATGAACCCCTTCCAAAACAACACAGTTAGCACCAATCAAAACGTCATCTTCCACAATTACGGGGGTAGCCGAAGGTGGTTCTACCACACCAGCAAGCACAGTGCCCGCACCAATATGACAGTTTTGACCAACAATTGCTCTACCACCTAAAACGGCACCCATGTCAATCATTGTATTGGCACCAATTTCAGCACCAATATTAATCTGAGCGCCCATCATGATCACAGCATTATCACCAATTAATACTTGCTCGCGAATCACTGCACCTGGTTCAATACGCGCGTTGATTTCCTTCATGTCTAACAATGGCACACCAGAATTACGGCGATCATTTTCAATTTCGAAATCAACAATTTCAGCCTTGTGATTGGTCAAAAACGGCTTTACATCTTTCCAATCTCCAAAGATAACCCCGCTATTTTCTTCCACAAATGGTCTAATATTTGCTGGAAAAATTAGGTCCTTTAGATTCCCGCGAACATAAACCTTAACAGGTGTTTTCTTCGCTGAATTGCCGATATAATCAATAATTGCTTGTGCATCTAGTTTTGCCATACTATCTCCCCTACTCATCTATTTTTAATGTTTACTTGTAATATCATATTCCTCATCAATGTCATGAGCAAGATGATTTACTGCTTTAAAGATCTCACGTCGAGTCACAATCCCCGTAAAATCTCCATTTTCAGCGACGACTGGTAAAAATGGTTGATCCGTCAATAAATGCAAGTTCTGTTCAACATCATACGGATCTACAATCGTTGGTGCATCAGTTTGCATCACCTGTTCTACTTTTATATGCTTTAATTTTTCAACGTCCACGCTTTCAGTTTCGAGCATTTGCTCTGTAATCATCGGCAAGGATAATAAGCCACGATACTTGCCATCCTTATCAAGCACAATAATCTTTGCATATCGCACTTTAGTTAATACCAAAAAAGCATGGTACAAATTATTTGTATTCATCACATTGGCAACCACACTGCCAGGGATTAAGAACTTTTCTTGATGATCGGTTAACATTCGTTTAACCGCTGAATCAATCATAAATAGTTTCCTCCTTCATTGGCTTAATTGTATCTAAAAAAGACCCATTTTTGTAATCATGTCACTAAGATTTGTTAAACTTTAATGTTAACCTCAATCATTTTTCATATCCTCAAGGTCGATGAAAAATAAATGACAATTCTTTGAGCGCTTTAAATTGACGGTTGTAAAACTGCACATTAAATTGTTCTGGCGTGACATCTACAATGGCATACGTTCCACCAATTGAAGTAAATTCTCCTCGGGGTAAGCTAATGCTACCAGGATTTAAAAATAATGTTCCCTCGCTCATAACAACACCTAATTTATGCGTGTGACCAAAAAAAACGAGATTAGCTTCCTTTTCTTGTGCTAAAAGCTCCAAATTAGTCATCGTAGTATTTACATTTTGCAAATGGCCATGTGTTATCAAAATACAGTCATCATTTCGATTTAATATTTTTTGCTGCGGTAGCGCATCATCGAAATCATTATTTCCCTGCACAGTAACAAAATGTTCAAATAAGTTATCACTTGCTGGTAATTGTGAATCACCACAGTGAATCATCAAATCAACATTACCGTAGTATTTGGCATCAAGCGCTACCAAAATATCCCGGTCAAAATGATTATCACTAACAACCAATATTTTCATGCTTCACGCCACCATTCTTGAAATTGCTCGATTAACTTGCGCATTGCCTTACCACGATGACTAATTTCATTTTTTTGTACTGCTGACATTTCCGCCAAAGAACGATTCTTCATAGGAACATAAAATAACGGATCATAACCAAATCCATTGTTTCCTTTTGGCTCAAGCAAAATAAGCCCATCTAACTGACCACTTACGACTAGCTTTTGCCCTGACGGCTTTAAGGCAACCAACGTCGTATTGAAATGAGCAGTTCGTTTTTTCATTGGAACATCCAACAATTTTTGCAGTAACTTATTATTATTTGCTTTGTCGTCATGATCACCAGCATATCGCGCAGAGTGCACTCCAGGTTCACCATTTAAAGCATCTACCAGTAAGCCCGAGTCATCAGCAATAACTGGTAATTTTGTTGAATTAATCACAGCTTGCGCTTTAATCAATGCATTTTCAGCAAATGTATTTCCATTTTCATCAATTTCAAAATCCTGTGAAAAATCAGCTAACGTTTTAATTTCAAGATTAAATGGTTTTAAAATTGCCTGATACTCGCGAGCTTTGTTAGCATTGTTAGTTGCAATTACAATTTCTGCCACTGTTTAATCACCTAACTCAATCTTTTCAATTTTTAAGTGCTCGTTATTTAACCACTTGCTAGCAACCTCGTTAAACTTTTCTGGATTACCAGTTGTATAAAAATGAGCTGTGCCTTTATTTGGCTGAGCCAGCATGTTTTTACGTACAAGTAAGTCTTCAACATTCCTAATAGTAGCTGCGCCAGCATCAATCAAAGGCACCCTTGTTCCCATAACATTGCTAATTTCATCTTCTAATAATGGAAAGTGAGTACAGCCTAATATCAAAACGTCGACATTTTGACCATCGAAAAACGTTAATTTATCAGCTACTTCTTCTTGGGCCTGCTGACTACCAGCCAAGTCATCTTCCACCAACGTAACAAATTCCTGACAAGCTAAACCAATCACTTTTACCGATGAGTCCAACCGGTGAATAGTATCACTATAGGCCTGATCTTCGATTGTCTTTTTGGTACCGATCACACCAATAACTTTGTGTGCTGGAAGTCGCAATGCAGCTTCGCTACCGGGTTCAATTACGCCAATTACAGGAATTGGTAAACTATTCTGTAAATATGGCAATGCAGCAGCAGTTGCAGTATTACAAGCAATTATTAATAGTTTAATATCTCGATGCAATAAAAACTGTGCAATTTGTGTACTAAATAGCTGAATCTCTTCACTTGAACGGACACCATAAGGCAACCTGGCTTGATCCCCCACAAATTCTATTGACTCATTTGGTAATTGCTGTTGTAAGGCTTTGACCGCTGTCAAACCGCCTATTCCAGAATCCATAACCCCAATTGGTCGGTTATCCATATTTAATCATCCTTCCGAATTTACCTGAAACTTAATTATTGCCTTAAGTCACTTGTTTTTCAAGTTAATTCATTAATTTTTAATTACTTTTAACTGGCAGATAAATCTTAAACCTGTATAATAATTATGATTACAAAAAAGGAGCCCAATTATGTCTCAATTAATGTATGATCAATTATTACATAGTGCCACCGGTTTAAATCAAGGAGTACTGCGCGATGTTCTCATTCCGTCCATTTTAGGAGATGAGACTAGTGGAATTTTATATTGGGCCGGTAAAGATCTGGCCCACCAATTTCCCGTTTCAAATTCAGATCAGCTAACACTTATTTTTGAACAACTAGGCTTTGGCCAACTAACAAAACAAAAAAGTTCTGCTAAACAACAGGTCTGGCTATTAGATGGACCTATTGTGGCACAGCGTTTGAAAAATAATCATCCTGATTTTAATCTGGAAGCCGGTTTCATTGCCCAGCAAATTGAGTTTCAGACTAACGCAATTACCGAAGCACAAATTACTGAACAAAAAAAAGGAAATGTCCAAATAACTGTTCAATCTGATCTAAAAGATCCTTCCCTTGATACAGAAGCCATTGAATTTTTAAAAATTGAAACACCCACACCAGAAACAACAGAAGAATAATAAAATAAAAAATGATAAGCAAAAGTAAATTGCTTATCATTTTTTTATTTTATAAATATTGGCCCAAAATTTGTTGTAATTGTTCCTTTGAATGGTATCCCACAATTGAATCCACAACTTGTCCGTCTTTTTTGACTAATAAAGTTGGAATACTCATAATACCAAACTTTTGTGCAGTAGCTGGGTTCTCATCAACATCCATCTTATTAAACTTAACTTGATCACCCATGTCTTTAGCTAACTGCTCAACTACTGGCGACTGCATGCGACAAGGACCACACCAAGTTGCCCAAAAATCTGTCAATGTTACACCACTACCTGTATCTTCTTCAAACGTTTTATCTGTTGTTACATCTACTGCCATCGTTTCTACCTCCTCTTTACAATAACAAGTCTATCAAAATAGTTTAAAAAGACAAAATATTTTGCCTTACTAAAAGTCACCTATTGCAAATAAGCAATCGTAGCCCCATCACCACCAGCGTTTGGCGCAGCATACTCAAATGACGCGACTCGTGAATTGCTCTGCAAATATTCATGAGTGCCTTTTCTCAACGCACCCGTACCCTTGCCATGAATAATGGTAACCGGCGTGAGGTTATTTAAAATTGCATGATCAATAAACTGATCAAGCTCTTGCATTGCCTGCTCATAGCGGTGCCCACGTAAGTCTAGTCGAGCAGTTGCCTGCCTGGTTTGCGTTGTTCGAATTAATGGTCGCTTTTTTGTTTCCGTTCTTTCTTGTGCTAATTTCTGGTCTTGGCTTACTTTCTCAAGGTCTCGTTCATTAACCTGCATTTTCAAAATACCTAATTGAACTTCCCAGTCTGATTGACCTCTTTTTTGAACTAACTCACCATATTGGCCATACGACTTAACCAACACAGCATCTCCAACTGCAAAATCATGCTTTCGTTTCTCACGTTGTAGTACTTTATTATGCTTCAACCGAGGATCTTCAACATGTAGTGCATTCAATTGTCCTTTAGCATCAATTAGCTGATTTTCTTTAACTTCAACTCCCTGCCGCTGTAGCATCCGCAGTTGATCAACAATTTTATCTGCTTTTTGCCGCGCAGCCGAAACTGTATGATTGGCTTCCTGACGCGCCTGTTGCATCAGCTTATCTTTTTGCTCTTCATACTGTTTTAGTTTAGTTGTCAGTTCATCATGTAGTTTTTGTGCTGCAGTCAAATCCTGTTCCAACTTGATTGTTTGATCATGTGCCAACTTACGTTGGGCCACCAAATCACCAATCATGTCGTTCAAATCCTGGCTGTCTTCGCTGGTCAGTGACTTAGCTTCAGCAATAATTCCTTCGTCAAGTCCGAGCCGACTAGCAATTTCCAACGCATTTGATCGACCTGGAATGCCCATCAATAACCGGTATGTTGGTTTCAAGGTAGTTGCGTCGAATTCCATACTAGCATTTGTAGTTTGTGGTCGGTTATAACCATAAACTTTCAACTCTGGATAGTGAGTTGTTGCAACGACCAAACTCCCCTTTGCACCAATTGCATCAAGAATAGCCATTGCCAGAGCAGCTCCTTCTTTCGGATCGGTTCCGGCACCCACTTCATCCAACAACACCAAACTACGAGCATCAATTTGATGCAGAATAGAAATTGTATTATCCATATGCGCTGAAAAAGTACTTAAACTTTGCTCCAAGGACTGTTCGTCCCCAATATCCGCAAACACATCAGAAAAAATACCGATAGTACTTTCTTCATTAGCGGGAATATAAAGTCCCGCCTGTCCCATTAATTGAATTAACCCTAATGTCTTTAAAGTAATCGTTTTTCCACCAGTATTGGGACCCGTAATAACAATTGCTTGGTAGTCGGATCCAATCGAAATATCGTTAGCAACTGCCTTTTTAATATCAAGTAACGGATGCCGTGCCTGACGTAAATCAACATGATTATCTTCATTTAAAATAGGTAATGTATCATGGTTATCATGGGCAAATTGTGCTTTTGCATTAATAAAATCCAGCTTACCCAGTATAGTTTCATTGTGCCCAATATCTGCTCGATATGGAGTGATTAAAGTAGACAAATCCTCCAGTACGTGGATTTCCTCTTGACGTTCCTCAATTTGTGCTTGACGTAACCGATTATTCAGCTCCATCACATCCTGTGGTTCAATAAATAGCGTTTGTCCCGTCTGACTTTGGTCATGAACAACCCCACCAAAATGACTTCGATAGTTAGCCTGGACAGGAATCACATAACGATCATTTCGCATAGTAATAATAGTATCACTAAGATACTTTGCATTCTTACCCCGGGTGTATGCTTCCATCTTTTGGCGTATTTGGGCTTCAGTTTGGGTAATTTTTTGCCGGATTCCATGTAATTTAGACGAGGCTTCATCAGTAATATGTCCATCATTTTCAATAGATATCACCAACCGCTTCGTCACTGTTGGAATAGTAACAATCTCATCAATGTATTTCATAATTGTTTGTAATGGAACAGATTGCTGACGCAACTTATCGAAAAATAGTTTGACACTTCCCGATGCACGCAAAACGCGCCCAATTGCGGCTAATTCGGTAGCACTCAAAGTTGCGTCAATTTTCAAGCGTTTCAACTGAGTGCTAATGTCATCAAGTTGAGGCACTGGAATTAGTCCAACCAAACGTAAGATGTTTGCACCATCCGTTGTTTCAGTCAACAATTGATTTACCTGTTCAAATTCTGTTAGTGGCTCCAACATTTGTAATTCTTTTTTTCCTGCTGCTGTCACCAAATACCTTTTCATTTGATCCTTAACTTGATCAAAGGCTAAAGTTGTTAAAATTTTTTCATTCATAGTAGTCTTAATTCCTTTACTTTAACGCCCAGCCAACCAGTATACAACTTGCTGAGACAACACGGGCGTATTATTAATAATCCACGAGGCCAATCCTGACGTATTAATTTGATTTTGCCACCATTCACTTGGCCACACCTGAAAAATAGTTAGCAAGAAAAAAATACTCATATAGACGATTACGAAGTTAATTAGTCCTCCTAAAATCGCATTTAATTGATGAATAACTGGCAATTTGGTTACCAAACTAAACCGACGTGTTAACCAGCGACAAATAAATAACACCACTATAAAAATGATAATAAATGCCACTCCATTATAAAAGAACTGATTACCATTGCTATCATTTAGTGCACTACCCGCATTTTGAGTCGATGTTTTGAGGATCGGAAATAGACTTGCCAATTGTATACCTAAAAACGATGCACCTGTTTTAGCAACCACCAATGCCACTAAATATCCTACTAGTCCAAGAATCATTCGAACCAATCCGCGATGGTGACCGATGCTAAAGCTAATAATTAGAACAATAATAATGCCGATTGTTAAAATCATTTATTGCCCACTTTCTGAACCGTTAATTTGATTAATTTCTTGTTGTTTACTAATTTGATCTGCCACCGCATTGAAAGCAACTAGATTAGCACGTTGTAACGCACTCAATTCAGGATTCACTTCTTTTAGATGATCAATTTGTTCGTTCACAAGCTGCTGTGCTGCCAGAACTTCTTTTTGAGAACCCGGACCGGCAATAGTGTATTCCTCGCCATCAATTTTTATTTTATATCTTTTATTATTGCTCATATGTGAGCCTCCTAGCTTAACGCAATTATTGTTATTTTAGCATGAACATTTTTTTATTCCCACTTCCGTGATATGCTACACTAGTTTTATTAAACAAAAAGGATGTTTTACCATGCGAGAAGTTCTACAATGCTCGAAATCACAACTAAATCAGATGCAAAAGACATATGCACCATTTACAGTTACTACTCCTAATGGTGCCATTTTTCGCGCCAAGAAAAATGGCATCACAATCACAGCTTACCGATCAGGAAAAGTTATGTTTCAAGGTAATAATACTACAGCCGAATCTAAAATATGGCAACCAAGTGCCATCAGCAAAGAGCCCACCAATAAATCAACTGAATCTGCGGGTCTCCCTGCTGATTTTGCTAACTGGTCTGTCATTGGTTCGGACGAAGTAGGTACTGGTAGTTACTTTGGTCCCTTGACTGTAGCTGCAGTTTATGTTGACAATTCGCATTTAGAGCAGGTCCGCCAACTTGGAATTCAAGATTCAAAAAAGGTGACTGATCCCGAAATTATCCGCATGGCAAAACAACTAATAACATTTCTACCCTATCATGTTGTCAACTTAATGCCAACAAAATATAATCAATTAATGCAGCACTACAATCAAGGCCAATTAAAAGCACTTTGTCATAACCTAGCTCTCCAAACAGTTTTAAATAAAATTAGTCCCACTAAACCAGATGGAATTTTAATTGATCAGTTTGTTGCTCCAGCAACCTACTATCGCTATCTGAAGGGGCAGCCCAACATTATTTCACAAAATGTTTACTTTAAAATTAAGGGTGAGCAAGCTCATTTGGCAGTAGCGGCAGCTTCCATTATCGCTCGTTACGTATCATTAATTGCGATGGATCAATTGACTGAACAGGCAAAAATCACACTTCCGATTGGAGCGGGTAATGCGGTTGATCAAATTGCAGCAAAACTTTTGCGCGAAGGCCACTCGCTGGATCAATTTGCCAAACTACACTTTGCTAATACTGCTAAAGCAAAAAAATTGGCACAACGATATCATTAGAAGTGCTAACTAAAAGGATCTGAACATTTTGTTCGGATCCTTTTAGTTAGCACTAATATTCTAGTTATTTAAACATCAAAATTACCATCGTCATCTAAAAATGTGTTTAAAACTTCTTCAACCATGTCCCATTCGGCATCGTCTTCGATTTGTTCTAGCTCACCTTCAGAAACTTCATCACTACCGTCTTGGACTGGTTGGTACGCATATGCCTGAATATCAACTTCATCGTCATTTTCAGCACTAGCAGGGTATAACAGAATGTAAGATTTACCATAGTCCTTGGAGTCAAATGTAAACAGAACCTTATAAAGTTCTTCATTGCCATCATCATCCACCAATGTAATTAAATCATCATTTTCATTTTGTGCTTGTTCACTCATTACATTTCCTCACAATTCTTGGGTTAACTTGCCATGACCATCTAAATAATTTTGCAAAATTAAGCTTGCCGCTAACTTATCAATAACCTGCTTTTGCTTTTTTCTAGAGGCGTCTGCCTCTTCAATTAGCATTCGTGAGGCTTCAACAGTAGTTAATCGTTCGTCTTGATATTCAATTGGTAAACCAAATGTGGTTTCCAATAGACGACCATAATTTTTTGCGGCTTCAACACGGGGGCCAGAGCTATTGTTCATATTTTTAGGCAACCCCACAACAAAGCCAGCAATTTGGTATTGCTTAACTAAGGATTTAATCCGGTCAATACCAAATTCTTCTTGCTCTTCATTAATTGAAACAATTTCCAACCCTTGAGCAGTCCAGCCCAGCGGGTCACTAATTGCAACACCAACAGTTCTAGATCCGACATCTAATCCCATTAGTCGCATTATGATTCCTCATTAGTTTTCAAATATGAACGAACCAATTCTTCAATAATCTCATCACGCTCATGTTTACGAATTAAATTGCGAGCATCATTTAGTCGTGGAATGTACGCCGGATCTCCCGAAAGTAAATAACCTACAATTTGATTAATCGGATTATAGCCCTTTTCTTCGAGTGCTTGGTAAACTGTATTTAACGTATCTTTAACATCTTTTTGATCTTTGTCCCCAAAGTCAAAAAACATCGTTTTATCTGTTGCCAATTAGTACACCTCCATCAACTCTTATCTCCTCAATTTTACTAAACCATCAAGGAAAGTACAATCATCATGAATTGATGTAACCGATTCGTAACACCGTTGTAATCAGTTCTGCGATTTAGTCATTCAAGTATTGTTCGGCTAATTGAAGTGCTTTTTCAATGCCAGCAGGATTCTTCCCCCCTGCTTGTGCTAAATTAGGTCGGCCACCACCACCGCCACCGATAGCAGGTGCAATTGCTTTAATGATGTCACCAGCCTTAATTCCTGTTTTGATCTTATCATCGCCAACCGCAACCAACATGTTGACTTTACCATCAACTGCATTGGCCAACACCAATACATCAGATAATTTCTTAGCCCGCCAAGAATCAGCTAATTGTCGAATTTGGTCCATTCCGGCAACTTGCACCTGTTCAGCAATCAAAGTTCCTTGCTTAGTTTCTCGAACGTTTGCAAACACGTCTTGTGCTTGCTGTGCAGCAATTTTAGCTTGCAAACTATCATTTTGTCTTTGCAATTGCTTTAACTCATCCTGAAGGCCTTCAACCTTATGTGGTACTTCTTTGACTTGAGGCGCCTTCAAAATAGCCGCTGTTTGAGCCAATAAATTCTCTCGATCATGTAGTAGTTGGTAAGCGTCACTAGCAGTAACTGCTTCAATTCGACGAACCCCAGCTCCAACACCAGCTTCAGAAACAATTTTAAATAGTCCAATTTCATTGGTATTTGTTACGTGATCACCACCACAAAATTCAGTATTAAAATCGCCAATTTTAACCACGCGCACATGATCCCCATATTTTTCACTGAACAATGCGATTGCGCCCATATCTTGCGCCGATTGTAAATCTGTTTCAACTGTTTTCACAGGAATTTCACGCCATATTTGTTCATTAACCATTTGCTCAACACGCTCCAAATCATCTTTGGTTACTGAACCGAAATGGTTAAAATCGAACCGCAAATAATGTTGTTCAACTAAGGAACCAGCTTGTTGAGTATGACCACCCAATATATTCCGCAATGCCTGATCTAACAAATGTGTTGCTGTATGATTCTTTTCAATTTTTAAATGACGCTGACGGTCAACTACTAATTGATAGCGAGCACCCTTCTTTAAAGTTCCTGTCAACTTAATTGAATGTAGATTTTGTCCATTAGGGGCATGCTGAACATCTACCACAGAGCCAATCTTCACTCCCTGATTGTCCAATATCACACCAGTATCAGCAACTTGCCCACCCATTTCAGCATAAAATGGTGTTTGTTCAAAAATAACCTCGGCAGGTTCACCATTGTTAGTTTCATCCACCATCTGCTCATTTTGTGCGATTGCTAATACTTTGGCATCCGATACAACTAGCTTTTCATACCCAACATACTGACTTTCAGCCTTAAAATCAGTCCATAAATCACTTTGAACTCCCATTGATTTACCATTGCCCCGAGCATTGCGAGCACGATTTTGTTGTTGTTTCATTTCATCTTTAAATCCGGCCTCATCAATCGTAATGCCTTCATCAGCAGCATATTCACGTGTTAACTCAACAGGAAATCCATAAGTATCATACAGCTTAAATGCTGTCTTACCTGACATTTGTGTCTTACCTGTTTCTTTAGTATCGCGCATCGCTTGATTTAACAAATCCAAGCCATCATTTAACGTAGCATTAAATCGTTCTTCTTCGGATTGAATTACTGAGGCAATATAATCAGCATTTTTTAATACCTCTGGATAATGGGACTGCATAATTTTTCCGACGGTTGTCACCATCTTAAACAGGAATGGTTCATTAATACCTAATTTCTTTCCATTCACGACTGCACGCCGAATTAACCTTCTAATTACGTACCCGCGACCAACATTAGACGGTAATGCTCCGTCGCCAATTGCAAATGTAATCGCCCGAATATGATCAGCAATAACTTTAAAGGAAACATCATCCAAATCATTTTTGCCGTATTGTTTGTTATCACTCAAAGTCTGCGTTTGTTCAATCAGTGGCAAAAAAAGATCCGTTTCAAAATTTGTTTTGGCATGTTGGAAAATAGAAACAACTCGTTCTAATCCCATTCCAGTATCGATGTTTTTATGTGGTAGTGGTTCATAGGTATCTTCTGGAGTGTGGTTAAATTGTGAAAAAACAATATTCCAGATTTCAAGATAACGTTCGTTTTCGCCACCAGGATAATTTTCAGCATCATCTTTTGCAACATTATTCATTTCCTGACCGCGATCATAGAAAACTTCAGAATCAGGTCCCGAGGGTCCCTGACCAATGTCCCAAAAATTATCTTCATCCTCAATGATGTGATCGGCAGCTACACCGGTTTGTTCCCAAATTGCACGAGTTTCTTTGTCTTTGGGATAAACAGTGATATATAGCTTATCCGCATCAAAACCAAACCACTGATCAGACGTTAGTAGCTCCCACGCCCATGGAATTACCTCTTTTTTAAAATAATCACCCACTGAAAAATTACCAAGCATTTCAAACAAAGTATGGTGACGAGCAGTCTTACCGACATTTTCAATATCATTTGTGCGAATGCTTTTTTGTGAACTAGCTAGTCGTGGATTTTCTGGCACAACGGAACCATCAAAGTACTTTTTCATTGTCGCAACACCTGAGTTAATCCAAAGTAACGTTGGATCATCAACTGGCACAAGTGGTGCACTAGGTTCTATTTTGTGTCCACGTTCCTTAAAGAATTCCAAAAACATTTGTCGTACTTCACTACTAGATAATTGTTTCAATGCTGTCATAAATTCAATCCTACACTTTCCTTTTTTGTATAATAAAATCCACCATTGCCAGCCAAGACGCCTGAAATTAGACGCGGTACCACTTTGCTTGCAACGATGGATCTCGTTAACCACTTAAACTCGATAATGCTGAGTCGCATTTGTCATCACTGGGTAGCATTTAATAAATTTAATCGTTTTTTACAGCAATTCAAAACGTCTCTGAAAAATAAACATTATTAAATATATCCCGAACATGGATATTATAGTTGACCAATTTAATAAAATCAACGGTTACTCTTTTTCTTATCTCGCCGCGCTTTGCGCATGTCATGGCGTAACTCCAACTTACGTTTTTGTCGCTCCTGTTCTGAAATTGCCGACTTAATTTTTTTCTTGTATCCTGGTTTAACCTTTTTCTTGGTCTTTTTAACGTACCCTTGCATGGTACTGTCTAGTTTATCGTGTCGCGGTTGTCGTTTTTCTCTGCGTCGTCGGTCATAAGTATCCACAATTTCATTATTTTTAAGTTCTTTGGGTTTAAATGTAATACCCATCTGTTCTAACTCAGTGACTTTTTGGTCATCCCCTGGTTCATACAGCGTCACTGCAATTCCTGGCATATTATTACGACCTGTTCGGCCAACACGATGAACAAAATATTCCAAATCATTAGGAATCCCATCATTAATGACCATTGAGACCCCTTCAATGTCGATTCCTCGAGCTGCTAAATCAGTTGCCACAACAAACTGAAAATCTAAATTATGGACTTGCCGCATTACTCGCTTACGTTCACGTGGTGCAATGCCTCCGTGAATCATAGCAACTTTTAAATTTTTAGTCTGCAGATAGTGATTAATTTCTTCAACCCGTTCTTTAGTGTTAGCAAAAATTAGCACCAAATAAGGTTCCCCAATGGTCAATAACTGATAAATCAATTCATTTTTACTCTTACTTTTTGTTGACAACAACCAGTTGTCAACGGTTGGACTGATTACCGATGTCACAGGGATTTCTTCAACCACTGGATTATTCATATACTTACGGAGAAACGGCCGTAATTTATCAGGAATCGTGGCAGAAAAGACCATCATTTGAAGGTCTTCTGGCAATGCACCGGCTATTTTATCAACCTGTGCCAAAAAGCCCATATCAAGTGTCATATCAGCCTCATCTACTACAAATTGATGTGCTTGATGAATATCTAACGCTCCACTGCTGATTAAATCAGCAATCCTTCCTGGTGTCCCAACAACAATGTGTGGTTGGTGATTTTTTAATTGCGCAATTTGTCGTTGCTTGTCTGTCCCACCAACATAATTATGAATCCTAAATTCAACTGGCGAAAAAGACGCTAATTGCTTAGCCGCCTCATAAATTTGATATGCTAATTCACGGCTGGGGGTCGTAATGACTATCTGGACATGTTCTTTAGTTGCGTCAATTTGATTGAAAATTGGCAGTAAAAAAGCGTGTGTCTTACCACTTCCAGTTTGCGATTGGCCAACCACACTTTTACCTGCTTGAATGATTGGAATAATCTTTGATTGAACTGGTGTTGGCGTCTGAAAGCCGAGGTCCTTAACTGCGGCTAATATAAATGGTTGCAGGTTAAATGCTGCAAATGAATCCGCCATACTTATTCTCCTTTTTGTGTTTCTATCGTTAACTGATCCAATTGAGCAATAATTTGTTTAATTTCCTGCTCATCTTTTGCTTTCGCACCACTAGCTAATGGGTGTCCTCCACCATCGTGTAATTTAGCGATTTCATTAATATGAGCATCCTTTGAACGCATGCGAACTCGATAAGTACCATCATCTTGCTGAACAAAGATAGCCCACGATCGCACTGTCTTGAGTCGACCAGGAATTGGCACAATACCAGCAGTCCCTGAATCACCTAAATTAAATTTAGCTAAAATATCGTTAGTCAAAATTAGATAAGCTGCTCCGTGCTCCAAAACGGTCAAGTTCTCATAGACATAGGCAGATAAACGCGCTACCGGTAATGAGAGCTCGTTTTCATGTTGTCCAATTGCTGCTGCATCAGCACCTGCTTCCATTAAACTTGCTGCGACTCTCATGGTATGTGGAGTGGTTGCAGGATACAAGAAACGTCCTGTATCCCCTATAATGCCAGCTAATAATGCATGGGATGCCTTTTGTGGAAGTGTTAGCTCAGTTCTAAATTGATCATAAAAATCGAAAATTAATTCCGACGAACTAGAAGCGGCCTCTCTCACCCACATAATATCACCGAATGGTTCATCATTAGGATGATGGTCAATCTTAACTAATTGAGCCCCTTGATCGAACCGTCGATCATCAATCCGTGGAGCGTTGGCAGTATCCACCACAATCACTAATGCATCGTTGAACGCATCGTTGTCAATCTCGTCCATCGCACCAATCCAGTTAAACCCAGCAATTTGTTTACCAACGATCGAAATTTCCTTATACGGAAAAGAAGCACGCAATATCTCTGCTAAACCAACTTGTGATCCGATCGCATCAGGATCAGGACGTTGATGACGATGAATTATAATTTTTGAATACTTTTTAATTTGTGCAAAGATTTGGCTCTGTACATCCATTATCTTAATTTCTCCTCTAATTTGTACTAGCAACTTAATGCTATATATACTGATCGTTCCTTAGTATACAGGTTATCTGTACCAGTTTCAAAGCAGCTTACTGTTTAAATAGTGGTAAAGTAATATTTTCAAACATTAACGGAGCCAAGTTAGTCATTGTAATACCTAATAATCTAATCTTTTGTGACGACGCCTGAAGTTCTTCCATAATCTGATTAGCAAGAAAATAAATTGCTTCCTCTGAATTTTCAATATATTCAACCTGCGTAATTCGCTTAGTAATTGTTGTAAAGTCCTGATAGCGAACCTTCAAAACTAGGGTTTTTCCATGTTTCTGCTGTTGTCTTAAAGCATCAGATACCATCTGTGCAATTTTTTTTAGTTGAACACTGGCTTCCGCATCAGATACCAGTAACTGGGTGTAGGTCCTCTCTTTGCCAATCGACTTACGATCACGTTGATATTCAACTGGTCGATCGTCAATGCCTCGTACCCGCCTAAATAAAATATATCCTAACTTTCCAAAATGCTGCATTAACGTTCCTTCACTTAATGCAAACAACTCCTGTCCTGACTTAATTCCTAAATCATGCATTTTAGGCACTGTTTTCTTCCCAACACCTCTAAATTTTTCAATTGGCAACTGCATTAGAAAATCGTGAACATCAGCTTGTCTAATTATCGTTACACCCACTGGTTTACGATAGTCTGATGCCAATTTTGCCAAAAACTTATTATATGAAATTCCCGTTGAACACGTTAAATGCGTTTTTTCAAAAATTTCAGCTTGCAGTTGATGTGCTAATTGGACAGCACTATCAATTTGCAATTTATTTTCGGTTACATCAAGGTATGCTTCATCAAAAGCAATTGGTTCAATTTTATCAGTATACTCGTGAAAAATAGCATGAATTTGAGCAGAAACCTGCCGATAAATTGTAAAATCAGGCGTTTTAAAAATAGCTTTTGGGGCAAGTTCTAATGCTTTCTGAGCCGCCATAGCGGAATGAACACCTGCTTTTCTAGCAATGTAATTAGCAGTTGTAACAACACCGTGTCCACCTGTTTTTCGTGGATCCTTGGCAACTATCAAAGGCTGATTACGCCACTGCGGGTGGTCACGCATCTCTATAGACGCATAAAAAGCATCCATATCAATATGAATAATTTTACGAGAATCATCGACTTGCAATGGTTGTTCCATAAATTCAGCCATCTAATCACCACCAATTGAGGTAAATTATAGCAAAAAAGTTATCCAGTAACAGTTTCTGCGCATCCTACTACTAAACAAACAACATACACAAATATTACCATCAAAATTCAATTTCTAAAAAAGCTATCAAAAAAGCCGCGACAAACAAGTCACAGCCTCAATATACATTAAATTTTAAATGAAATTACTTTTCTGAATCACTAGCAGCACTTTCAGGTTCAGCATCTGCTGACTGACTTTCATCGACAGTTGCTTCACTGGTAGCTGCAGCATCAGAAGTTGACGTAGTCTCAACAGCAGGTTGTTCCTCTGTTGTAGCAGGTGTAACACTAGCAATTGCAGCGAGATCAAAAGTCAAAAAGATTCCTTCGCAATCTAACACAACCGTTTTATTAGCATTGTTGACTTCATCAATCACACCATGAAGGCGCCCAATTGTAATTACTTTGTCACCCTTTTTTAGTTTACTAACCATTTCCTGATGTTTGTTCCGTTGACGTTGCTGTGGTCGAATCATCATGAAGTACATCAATGCCACCATAACAACAATAATTAAAATTCCAGACATTCCTTGCATCTAATTAACACCCTTTCAAAAACATTATAGGTTATACTCTATCAGAAATTCATATAAATTACCAACTATCTTAAAAATTTCGTGCATTTAATTGATTAAAACCATACTTTTCAAATACCATTTCGCGAAATTCTAATACTTGGTCATCTGCAATTGCTTGACGCAAATCTTGCATTAGATGATTGAGAAAGTATAAATTATGGTAACTTGTCAATCGAATACCAAATGTCTCGTTAACATGAATTAAATGCCGAATATAAGCCCGGCTATAGTTACGACATACATAACAGTCACATTCGGAGTCTAACGGGCCAAAGTCACGCGCATACTCTGCATTTTTGATTACTAATCGTCCGTGAGAAGTCATACAAGTTCCATTTCTTGCTATTCGGGTTGGTAAAACACAATCAAACATGTCAATTCCTCGAATAACACCATCGATCAGTGAATCAGCTGTTCCAACACCCATCAAGTAACGTGGCTTATTTTCAGGTAAAAGTGGGGTTGTAAACTCTAATACACGGTTCATTTCTTCTTTAGATTCTCCAACCGATAAACCGCCAACTGAATACCCCGGGAAATCCAAGCTTACTAGATCACGGGCACTTTGCTGCCGTAATTTTTTAAACCCCGCACCTTGAACAATTCCAAACAAGCCCTGCCAATCCGGGTTCTGATGTGCCTCTAATCCTCGTTCAGCCCAACGACTAGTTCGCTCAACAGATTTTTTTATATAATCATATGTTTCAAAGTATGGTGGACATTCATCAAAGCTCATCATAATATCAGGACCAAGTGCATTCTCAATTTGAATTGCTTTTTCTGGTGATAAAAACATCTTGCTTCCACTTACTGGATCGCGAAAAGTGACACCTTCTTCTTTAATATCACGATGTTTTGCTAATGAAAACACTTGAAAGCCACCTGAATCAGTTAAAATCCCCTTATCCCAATTCATGAATTTATGCAGCCCACCAGCCTCTTCAACCAATTTTTCTCCTGGCTGTAACCATAGATGATACGTGTTGGCCAAAATAACTCCTGCTCCCATCTCATCTAATTCGTCAGGGGAGATACTTTTGACGGTAGCTTGCGTTCCCACAGGCATAAACATAGGTGTCGGAAAAGTTCCGTGTGGCGTAATTAGCTCGCCTAATCGCGCTCCTGTATGCTTATCTTTTTTAATCAGCCGATATTTAATTGCTGGTTCCATAAATTCCTCCGTTATTTAATAAACATTGCATCACCAAAACTAAAGAAACGATATTTCTCTTGGATGGCATGCTGATAAGCATTTAAAATCTTATCGCGACCTGTAAAAGCAGCCACTAACATCACTAACGTAGATTTAGGTAAGTGAAAATTAGTAATAAATGCATCGACAACTTTCCACTCATATCCTGGCTTGATGAAAATGTCAGTCCAACCTGAATCTGCCTTTATTGCACCATCAAACTTGCTACCAATTGTCTCTAACGTTCTAATTGATGTTGTCCCTGTGGCCACAATACGGCCACCATTTTGTCGAACTTCATTTAGTGTTTTAGCAGCTGCTTCATCTAAGCGGTAAAACTCACTATGCATCTTATGGTCTTCAATTCTTTTTTCATCCACCGGTCTAAATGTTCCTAAACCTACGTGTAAAGTCAAGTATACGAGTTTAACACCCTTAGCCTCGACCTTTTGTAAGAGCTCTTTTGTCCAGTGTAACCCCGCTGTTGGTGCTGCAGCAGAACCATTTTCCTTTGCATAAACCGTTTGATATCGTTCAGGATCATCAAGTTTTTCTTTAATGTAAGGTGGTAACGGCATCTCACCTAATTTTTCTAGCACTTCCATGAAAATTCCATCATAGTGAAATTCAATCATCCTACCACCATGATCTAATTCTTCCTTGATTGTCGCCGTTAATTCACCATTTCCAAAAGAAATTTGAGAACCAATTTTTAATTTTTTTGCCGGCTTAACCAATGTTTCCCATGTATCACCCTCAGTATTGTTTAATAACAATACCTCCACATGACCACCAGTATCTGGTTTAATACCATAGATTCTAGCTGGTAACACACGTGAATTATTCATAACAACTGCATCCCCTGGATTCAGTTGATCCAAAATATCATAAAAATGTTTATCTTGCATTGCCCCCGTTTTATGATCCAATACTAATAAGCGTGATTCATCGCGTTCCTTGATTGGAGTTTGGGCAATTAATTCATGTGGTAAATCGTAGTCAAAATCATCAACTGTTAATTCAGACATTTTTTATTCTCCTTTAGTTTGTGGCAAATCAATTCCAAGATGTTGATAGGCAGCCGCTGTCACAATGCGACCACGTGGCGTGCGATTGATATAACCAATTTGTAATAAATATGGTTCATACATTTCAGCAATCGTATCTGCCTCTTCACCGATATTGGCTGCCAATGTGTTTAATCCTACTGGTCCACCTTGATAAAAATTAATCATGGTCGTCAATAGTTTAATATCTGTCTCATCAAGTCCCATATTGTCAACCCGTAACAAATTCAATGCAGAAATAACAACCGTTTGATCAACAGCCGATTTCCCATCTACTTGAGCAAAATCACGAACCCGCTTTAATAATCGATTGGCAATTCGAGGAGTGCCACGTGAACGTAAAGCCAATTCATGAGCACCAGCAGTTTCAATTTTAGTTTGAAAAATTGAGGCAGTTCGAAAAATAATTTGTTCCAGCTCTGCTACCTGATAATAATCCATGTGTTCCACGATTCCAAACCGATCACGTAATGGTGCCGATAATAGTCCGGCCCTTGTCGTTGCCCCAATTAATGTAAATGGTGGCAGCGGAAAATGGACCGGATGAGCAGTCGGGCCTTGTCCGACCACAATATCTACAAAGAAGTCTTCCATGGCAGAATAGAGCATTTCCTCAACAATTTTAGGTAACCGATGAATTTCATCAATGAATAAAACATCGCCCGGCTCAAGTTCATTTAACAAAGCCACCAAATCACCCGGTTTTTCAATTGCAGGCCCACTTGTTGTTCGAATGTTGACTTGCATTTCATTTGCAATCACCATTGCTAGCGTTGTTTTACCTAATCCTGGTGGGCCATATAATAAGACATGATCTAATGATTCATTTCGTGCTGTCGCAGCTGTAATATAAACCGTTAACTCATGTTTTATTTTAGATTGCCCAATATAATCGGATAAGTGCTGCGGACGCAGTGATGTCTCAATAACACTTTCTTGCTGATCAGTCGTTTCACCTGATAATAAATGTTGATCATCACCCAACTTCATCCGCTCCTCTCGTCTACTTAGTTAATAGTGTCAGTCCATGACTGAGATATTCATCCGTTGAAGTTTGCGGTAATTCCCGCAACTTCTTTGCAATACGCTCGACTTCCTTACTACGATAGCCTAATGCTTCTAATGCAGCAAGTGCATCTAATAACTCGACTGGATCAGAGCTATTAGTTGTTGATGCAACAATAACATTATCAGTTTGATCTAACGACGTAATTTTATCCTTTAAATCCAGAATAATTTGTGAAGCTGTCTTTTTACCAACACCTGGAAACTTAGTCAGGTAGCTGGAATCATTATTGGCAATCGCACTGATTAAACCACTATGATCTTCATTGGCCAAAATTGCTAAGGCACTCTTAGGCCCAATCCCTGAAACATTGATTAACTTTTCAAACAATTGTTTTTCCGCTTGATCAATAAACCCGTACAGCGCCATTTCGTTTTCTCGTACAGCTTGATACACATAAATTCGGACTAATTTGTCGTTATTTTCTTGATACCTGTATGGATTAGCCGTTAACAGTTTATATCCAACTCCAGCAACATCCAACACAACAAAATTGGGTGTCACAATTGTGACATGACCTTCAAAATATTCGAACAATTTAATCCCTACTTTTCTTCAATTTGCTTGTTAGATTGTACCACATATGTATTTTAGTGCGCCCATAAATTTCAACTAGGCACACACTAAATAGTCACTTGATTACTAGCTTAGAACTCATGATCATCAAATTCTTCGGCAAACGAACTATGTGAATCTTGAATTCGTTTAAACATCTTTTGGAGATCTGTATCCGAGAAATGAACTAATACAGGGCGACCGTGGGGACAATTAAACGGATTTTCACATTCGGGCAACTTTTTCAACAATGCCTTGGCTTGTTCTGCATTCAAATAATGATTAGCTTTAATTGCGCGTTTACAACTCATCATGATGGCCGTCTTCTCACGAAATTGAGCTACACTCAGTTGTCCATCATTGATTGTCCAATCAATCATTTCTTTAATAGTGTCTTCTTCTTGTCCTTCTTTAAACCAAGTTGGATGGGCACGGATAATAAAGCTATTTTGTCCGAATGGTTCTGGATCAATTCCAACTTGTTGAAGCACAGCCAAATGTTCATTTATTTTCATAACATCTGTAGTAGGATAATCCAACACTAGCGGAACTAGCAAACTTTGTGTGTCATTACTAACCTCACCTATTGCTTGCCGATAATACTCATAATTAATTCGTTCCTGAGCCGCATGTTGATCCAAAATATATAATCCATCGGCTGCTTGTGCCAATAAGAAGGTTCCATGGAATTGACCCAAATATTGCAGCGTTGGAAACCGATCTTTATTATCAGATCCATGTTGGTCCAATTCTAGTTCAATGTTTCTAGGCTTAGCTACTGGATCAAAGACGTTAACAGCATCTTCACCAAAAGGACTCGCTGAATTTTCTTGTCGATATTTTTGATCAAAATCTTGCATTAATGGCGTTACTAATTCACTTTGTGTCTTAATCACAATTGGTGCCACGCTTGGATCATTGTCAACAATATTTTTAGTGTTGCTCTCTTGCGTGGAAACGTTAGTACCATCATGTTCTAATGGATACGACTGTGAAACTTCATTTAAACTTTTTTCTAATTTTCCATAGTCAATTTGATGCTCATCAAATTGGTCCAATGCATCTGGAATTAAATTTTCTGTCGCAATCCGCTCTGAGATAGTTCTAGCGATTAACTGTCCCAGTTGTTCTTCCTTACTAATTCGGACTTCACGCTTTGCTGGGTGCACATTAACATCCACCAATACGGGATCCAATGTTATATTGAGAACACTAATAGGATACCGACCAACCATTAACTTAGAACCATAGCCTTGAATCAAAGCTCTTGTTAGCTGAAAATTACGAATATACCGATGGTTGATCATAATTGAAATATACTGTCGTGAAGACCGTGTAACTTCTGGTAATGAGGTGTACCCCTCAATCGAAAAATCAGCATCATGACCACTGAAATCAACCATCTTACGTGCATTACTGATACCATAAATTGCAGCCACTACCTGTTGTAGGTTCCCATTTCCTGGCGTCCGCAAAATTTCATGATCATTATGCATAAAACTAATTGCAACGTCAGGATTTGCTAGCGCTAATCGATCGACAATATCAGTAATTTGCGTTAATTCAGTCTGAGGTGATTTGAGATACTTCAACCGTGCTGGAGTATTGAAAAATAAATCTGTTACCGTAATATCCGTACCACGGCGCGTTTGAGCCGGTTGATTAATTAGTAGTTGGCCACCCTTAATTTGAAACTTGGTTCCTGAATCTGCTCCAGTAGATGTGATCATCACAACATCAGCAACCGATGCAATACTGGGCAGCGCCTCACCGCGAAACCCCAACGACTTGACCTTAAACAAATCTTCTCGTGAAGTAATCTTGCTGGTAGCGTGACGTTTGAATGCAATCGGAACATCATCGGCCGCAATTCCATCACCATCGTCAATAATACGAATACTATCTAATCCAGACTGCGATACAATAATATCAATCTGGTGACTGTGGGCATCTAACGAATTTTCAACTAATTCTTTTACAATCGAAGCAGGCCGTTCAATTACTTCACCAGCAGCAATTTGATCAGCTAAAACCTCATTTAATTCATGGATTTTGTTCATGCTTTGCCGCCTCCCGATTGAATTTTACGTTGCCATTCGTACAGCTGATTCATCACATCCATCGGGGTCATGGTCATTAAATTTAGCTGTTTAAGTTGAGTAATTATTTGTTCATATTTTGGATCAAGTTGAACAGTGTCAAACAACGCTAATTGCTGATCTGCTGAATTTTCAGTTTGTTTTGGTTCGATAGCTTGTGCAACCGTCTTACCAGCTGGTAACTGCACATCTTTATTCTCTAACTGCGTTAAAATCTTATTAGCTCGCTGTAATAATGAATCTGGCATCCCCGCCAGCTTAGCCACATGAATTCCGTACGATTGATCCGCCGGCCCTGGTTCAACCTTGTGCAAAAATACTAATTCACCATTTTTTTCAACAGCGCCAACATGGACATTCACCAATTGAGGTAATGAATCGGACAGTTCTGTTAATTCATGATAATGCGTTGAAAACAGTGTTTTGGCATGAATATTATTATGCACAAACTCAATAATAGCCTGTGCTAGTGCCATACCATCAAAAGTTGCCGTTCCACGACCAATTTCGTCAAATAAAATTAGACTGTTGGCGCTAGCATGGCTGAGAGCATTGTTAGCTTCCTGCATTTCAACCATAAATGTACTTTGACCAGAAATTAAATCATCTGCCGCACCGATTCGGGTAAATATCTGATCAAAGATTGGCATTTGGGCCTCTTTAGCAGGTACAAAGCACCCCATTTGTGCCATAACAACTGTTAATGCCAATTGACGCATATACGTACTTTTACCGGACATATTAGGACCGGTAATTAATAAGATCGTGGTTTCATCATCCATTGTAACGTCGTTTGGCACATATGTCTGGTGACCCATGAATTTCTCAACTACTGGATGACGGCCATCAATAATATGCAATTCATGGCTCGAAGTGAATTTGGGCCGAACAAAATGATATGTTTCACTCACGACCGCAAAGCTTTGCAATACATCTAATTGAGCTACTGCCTTAGCCAACTGTTGTAGGCGTTCAATTGCCGCCTTAACTACTTCCCGAACCTTTGTAAACAAGTCATATTCCAATGCCGTCGATTTTTCCTGTGCTTCCAAAATTAGTGCTTCTTTTTCCTTCAACTCCGGCGTCGAAAAACGTTCAGCATTCGTCAACGTTTGTTTTCGTTCATAACGATCCTGTGGCAATTTAGATAAATTAACCTTAGTGACCTCAATGTAATAACCGAATACGTGATTAAAACCAATTTTTAAATTATTGATCCCCGTAACTTCACGTTCCTTAGCTTCCATTTGCGCAATCCATTGCTTACCGTTTTTCATTGCGTCACGATATTCATCTAGTTGCTGATTATAGCCATCTTTAATAACATTGCCATCTGTCACCGACATCGGTGGCTCATCATTAATGGCTCGTTCAATCAGGCCCGCAATATCCTCAATTGGATCCAACTTTTTTTGTAGCTCCTCAAAAGCCGGGGCAGCCAATGATTCCAAAATATATTTAATTTTGGGAATTTGTTCCAACGATGTCCTTAGTTGAATCAAATCACGACCATTTACATTTCCGTACGCAACGCGCCCTGCTAATCGTTCCAAATCATAAACTTTAGTCAATTCATCTTGCAAGTTACTTCGTTCAAAATAGTGCGTTAAAAGCTCCTGCACTTTGTCTTGCCGTTCGATGATTGCAGCTTGATCTAGTAACGGCCGATCCAACCATTGTTTTAGTAAACGGCTTCCCATTGCCGTTTTGGTCTCATCAAGTAGCCAAACAAGTGTCCCTTGGCGCTTACCACTGCGAATATTAGTATTCAATTCCAAATTGTACTTAGAATAATGATCCATTTTTAGAAAATACGACGGTTCGTAAGCAACTGCTCGTTGTAAATGAGCTAATGACCTTTTTTGTGTCGTCGTTAAATATGAGATTAGAATTGAAACTGATTCTTTTTGTAACGACTCATCCAAATCCTGGGTTAAATAACTTTGTTCTGCTGAAGCAACCACTTTATCCTGATGCGAAATTAATATTGAACGCTGCTTAAATTGATCCAAAATATCATCAGGTACCGACTGATCAACTACCACTTCTTTAGTTCGTAAATTAATCATTTCATTCATGAGTGTTGTTGCCGTTTTTAGAAAACTGGTTTTTAACTCGCCAGTGGATAAATCAACATACGCAAACCCAAACTCTTTTCCCTTATTTGCAATCACTGCCGTTAAATAATTATTATCGCGAGCCTGGTCTCCGGATAAATCCATTTGTGTCCCAGGAGTTACTAATCGTGTAACAGCTCGTTTCACCATTCCTTGAGCCTGCTTAGGGTCTTCCATTTGTTCACAAATAGCGACTTTATAACCCTTATCGATCAAAATATCAATATAATTTTCAACCGCATGATGGGGAACCCCACACATTGGAATTGGATTTGCAGCACTTTTATTACGTGTTGTTAATGTAAGTTCCAGTAACTGGGCTCCCTTAATTGCGTCATCGTTGAATAATTCATAAAAATCACCTAAACGATAAAACAAAAAAGCATCCTGATATTGATCCTTAATTACTTGATATTGTTGCATCATTGGCGTTTCTTTTGTTTTTTGTGACACGCAATTTCACCCCGTTATCAATGTACATTCATAGCAATAATTTTAACACGTTTTTGGCAGAAGTAACATTGCAAACCGCCCGATTGTAATTCAATTAAATGGAAACAAACAAGGATCGGTTCCAAAGCACAATCGCTTGGTCCCAATCCTTATTTGGCATAATCAACTGAACGAACTTCTCGAATCACGGTCACCTTAATGTGACCAGGATATTCAAGTTCATCTTCAATCTCATTTTTTATATCATGTGATAAAGTTGCCGCCTGTAAATCTGAAATCATTTTTGGCTTTACAATTACACGGACCTCTCGGCCAGCTTGAATTGCAAAACTATGGTCAACGCCTTTATGTTTATTAGCAATTGACTCCAGTTGCTTTAATCGTTGAATATAATTTTCCAGCGATTCGCTTCGTGCTCCCGGTCGGGCTCCAGAAATCGCGTCAGCCGTCGCAACCAATACAGAAATAACATACTCAGGCGCCACATCACCATGATGCGACGCAATTGCATTAATTACAACTGGGTTTTCCTTATACTTTGTTGTTAGTTCAACACCCAATTCAACGTGGGAACCTTCAACTTCATGATCAACTGCCTTACCAATATCGTGTAATAATCCTGCGCGCTTAGCTAATGTAACATCTTCACCAAGTTCAGCAGCAAGAATGCCTGCTAACTTAGCAACTTCAATTGAATGATTCAAAACGTTTTGACCGTAGCTAGTACGGTACTTCATCCGCCCAATTATTTTAATTAAGTCTGGATGAATTGAATGAATTCCCAAGTCGAAGACGGTTTGTTCACCAATTTCACGAATTTGTTGGTCCATGTCCTTTTGAGCCTTAGTAACAGCCTCTTCAATTCGTGCTGGATGAATCCGGCCATCTTGAATTAATTTTTCTAACGCCAGACGAGCAATCTCTCGTCTAATTGGGTCAAAGCCACTCAACACAACCGCTTCTGGTGTATCATCAATAATTAAATCAATTCCTGTCAGAGTTTCTAACGTGCGGATATTGCGGCCTTCACGACCAATAATCCGTCCCTTCATATCATCATTAGGTAACGTTACCACTGACACGGTCGTTTCCGACACCATATCTGCAGCACTACGCTGAATAGCAGAAACGATTAAGTCCTTTGCTTTTTTATCCGCTGTAGCAGCTGCTTCTTGTTCACTATCACGAATCAATACTTCACGTTCGTGACCCAGTTGCGCCTTGGTCTCATTCAAAATCAATTCTTTGGCATCATCACGTGACATCTCTGCCACTCGTTGCAATTCAGTCTCACGTTGTTCAATCAATTGTGTTACTTGTTGTTGATCTTTTTGAATTTGTTCTGTTTGTTCATCAAGCTTGTGCTCTCGCTCGCCCAAAACATTTTCGCGTTTTTCAATAGAATTATCTTTACGATCCAGAGTTGTTTCACGTTGTAGTAAACGATCCTCTTGCTTTTGAACTTCAGCACGACGACTCTTTAGTTCTTCTTCAACGTTTTCCCGATACTGATGACTTTCTTCTTTTGCCTCTAAAATTGCTTCTTTTTTGGCAGTCTCAGCCTCTTTATTCGCAGTGTTAATAATCCCTTCGGCAGTATTATGTGCTTGATCTAATTGTCGTTCAAAACTAGTTTTACGGACAAAATAACCCACAATAACACCGACAACAATAGCGATCACGGCGAGAATTATGCTTAATGCATTCATTTTTTCACCTCCGTATCAACTATTAAATTGTTGCTGTTCAAATAATCTTTAAAAATTTAATGTGTTAATTGATTATTTACACTGGATTAATTTTAATATTGCAGTGCTCACATGTCAACTAGTTGTCACTTTATAAACCGCATGATTACTATCATAACGTCAATTAGCACCATAAAATATTTTTATAATAAAAAACTATGACGACCAATATCGTCATAGTTTGATAGTTTTGCTACTAAAATTTACTCTTTTGGCGTCGTTTTATCGTCCAAATCAAGCTCTGTTGGATCATTTTCACTGGCTTCGGCAGTGCTGCCACCGTCCATACCATAAGCAATCCGAACTTTTTGCATTAATTCTTCCATTGCATCTGGATGATCAGCAAAATATTGCTTAGCATTCTCTCGACCTTGTCCAACCCGCTCGTCACCATATGAGTACCATGAACCGCTTTTATCAACAAGGTCCTTTTCGACAGCCATATCAACTAATTCACCGGTCTTGGAAATTCCGTGACCATACATGATATCCACTTCAGCACGGCGAAATGGAGGCGCAACCTTATTTTTAACAACTTTAATTTTAGTTCGATTTCCTAAAACTTCAGTTCCATTTTTTATTTGTTCTGCTCGTCTGATTTCTAGACGAATGGTTGAATAAAACTTCAATGCACGACCACCGGGAGTGATTTCTGGATTACCAAACATCACACCAACTTTTTCACGAATCTGATTAATAAAAATCGCAATTGTCTTGGTTTTATTGATTGAGCCAGATAATTTTCTTAAGGCTTGTGACATCAATCGTGCTTGTAACCCCACATGGGCATCGCCCATTTCACCTTCAATTTCGGCTCGTGGAACTAATGCAGCTACAGAATCAACTACCACAATGTCTATTGCACCACTAGAAATTAGAGCATCTGCAATCTCTAACCCTTCTTCTCCAGTATCCGGTTGCGATAATAGCAAGTCTTCAACATTGACCCCCAAAGCTTCAGCATACTTAGGATCCAAGGCATTTTCAGCATCAATATATGCAGCAGTACCACCTTGATGTTGTACTTCAGCAACTGCATGTAAAGCAACAGTTGTCTTACCAGAACTTTCGGGACCGTACATTTCAACAATTCTACCACGTGGATATCCACCAACCCCTAATGCTTCATCTAGAGCTAGTGAACCACTTGAAACAGTAGCGATTTTAGTATCAGCTTGGTCCCCCATGCGCATAATTGAACCCTTACCGAAATTCTTTTCAATTCGTCTTAATGCAGCATCAAGTGCTGCTTTTCGTTCGTCAGCCAAGTTAGTTCCTCCTTAAAATTCGAACATCATTCTTAACAATCATATCAGTTAACGCTAAAAAATCAAGTAAAATCGAACAATAGTTCGCATTTTTTTATTTTAGCCTTGATAAAATCATTTGTAAGCCAGTTAAAACACTTTTTTCGCGAATAGCTTGTCTTGAGTCGGATTGTGGCAACTGAACTAATTTTGCCACAGTCGTTTCCCCTTTAACATCTAATCCAATCCAAACAGTGCCAGCCAAATTTCCTTCAAGTGAATCTGGTCCCGCTACCCCTGTAAATGAAATGCCAATATCAGCATTCATGATTCGCCGTGATCCCATTGCCATTGCAATTGCAGTTTGTCTGCTTACAACACCATACTGATCAATAATTTGTGGGTCAATTTGAAGTAGGTCTTTTTTGGCATCATTAGCATAGGTAACAAAGCCACCATTGAAAATATTTGATGCACCCGCAATCCCGCAGATGGAGCTCTGAAATAACCCACCAGTTAAACTTTCTGCCGCTGTGATGGTTAGTCCCCGTTGTCTTAGGTTAGTCACGACTTCTTTTGCCAAGCTGTTTTCAGTCCCATTTCCATAATAAAACTCACCTACTCGTATTAAAATTTTTCGTTGAGTTTCATCTAGTAGACAATTAATCTGTTCTTCATTGTCTCCCGGCGCAGTTAATCGAATCAAAATCTCATGATTTTTAGCATAGGACGCAATGGAGGGATTATCACTTTTTGTGACTGAATCATCCAGTTGATGCATTAAGACCGACTCAGAAATACCATAAAATCTTAAGACTCTTGACGTTAATTGCTGCTTTATCGGATAAACTTGTCTTAAAACTGGAATTAGATGATTTAAAAACATAGTTTTCATTTCAGCTGGCGGACCGGGAAGAACTGCCACAGCCGTGTCAGTATTGTTGTAAAAGAAGTCTCCTAATGCCAATCCAACATCATTTTTCAATTTTTGAGCCCCAGTTAAATATTGTGCTTGTTTAATGTTTTCTGGTGCCATGGGACGATGTTGTCTAGTAAAATAATTCTCAATTTGACTAAACTGCCGTTGATCAACTTTTAGTTCAACACCTAAATATTTAGCAACTGCACTCAACGTTTTATCATCATTTGTTGGACCCAACCCACCGCAAATAATAATCAGATTGCAGCGAGTAGCTGCCTGTTTTAACGCAGTGATAATTCTTGTTTCGTTGTCGCCAACTACAGTTTGAAAATATGACTCAATTCCCAACTGAGTGAGCTGATCAGCAATGAAACGTGCATTCGTATTCTCGATCCTGCCTAATAACAACTCTGTCCCTACTGTAATGACCTCACTCTTCATTTTTATCCTCCTTCTAATTATTAATATACGTAAAGTATAACTAATTTTAACTAAATAAAGTCCAGTCAAAACAAATGTTTTCGACTGAACTTAAAATTAATATTATTATTGGCTGACTTATTTCAGACCATCTGAAAATACAGAGCGACCTTTAACAAAATAATCAATCCCTGAATACACAGTGAAGAATAAACATACATACAACATTATCTGACCAAATGGAACATGAATTAAGGCAAAAAACATGTTATTAAGTAATAAAAATGAAATCGCAATGAATTGACTCACGGTCTTTATTTTTCCAGGCATTTTAGCTGCTAGAACTTCTCCATTACTTTCAACAATCAACAAGCGTAGTCCAGTAACCGCCAATTCCCGCCAAATAATCACAACTGTTACCCATGCAGGGACAATTTGATTGGCACTCAAAACAATAAAGGCTGTCATTACTAATAATTTATCCGCCAATGGATCAGTAAATTTACCAAAATTGGTAATTAGATGATACTTTCGGGCGATAATACCATCTAAATTATCAGTAATACAAGCAGCAATAAAAACAATTGCTGCTATTAGCTGTTCAACTGGAACAGTTGCACCAGCAAATGACACATTTCCCCAATTAAGCGGTAAAACTAACAATAGTAAGAAAAACGGAATTGCAATTAATCGCATCACCGTCAATTTATTTGGTAAATTCACAATATTATCCCCCTTATTATTCTTGTTGCATGTTGTTAATTACTTGTACTTGAAGCAGAGATGCTCGTCGAGCTAGCTGCCGAGGATGAATCTGACGTTGTTGCAGTAGAACCACTTAGAACAATAGTAACGGTACGAACATTGGGATACTTATTATTATCAGTGACATCAACTGTCTTACCATTAAGCTTAATAGTAGTACTCCCAGCATTTCCAAGTGTTAACACAACCCGGGCAACAGACTTACCTATTTTTACACTCTGCTTACTATTTGCTGTCATTGTTTGACTAAACAACGACGTACCATCACCGGTTACTGCAACCCAGGCACGTTCACTAGGAGCAATTGCCAGCGTATACTTTTGCGACTTAGCATTTTCTACTTTGAAAGTAGCGGCACTTGAAGTTCTAGTAACAGAACTTAGTTTAATTTTAGCAGATGTGGTAGACGAACTACTACTGCTATTTTTCTTGCTTGTGTCAGATGACTTTTTCTTACTCGATTCACCAGAAACCGACACAGAACTGCTGTCAATATTGCTCTGTGAACTACGGTGGTCACTGTGAATGGCAGTCAACCAAATCGCACCTAATACAACAATAATTACCACTACCACAATTACGGTTGGTAGGTACTGTCTAATTCGATCAATCTGATCTACTGCTTTATGCTGGCCTGTCCTAGTCTCAACGGCTTGCTCAATGTGCTTAGAATACTCACCTGTTTTTGTTTCGGGTAACTGATCATTAAATTCCAGCAATAAATCATTGCCATCCAGCCCAACCGTGTCAGCATATTGTTTTACAAACGCACGGACATAAAAATCACCTGGTAATTCATCAAACTTCTCATCTTCAATTGCAATCAAATAACGCTTTTGAATTTTAGTAGCCTGCTGTAAATCATCAAGTGTCATTCCCTTTGCAACACGTGCATCATGTAACTTTTTTCCTACTTCAATACTTGCATTTTCACTCATTAATCTGTTCTCCAATGCTTTGAAATTCCTTGATTTAACCTTGCACAGTATAGCATACTTTATTATCAGATTATCTTAAAAAAGATTGAAATTAGTTTCGCTTAGGAACTACCTGGTAAACCGAAATTCCTTGCGATTGAATAAAATCTTTTTCAATTTGATACAAGTCATCAATTTTAATTGTTGCTAACGTTGTAATTTCATCTAATAGGTTGGCACCACCAAATAGTTTGCCTGAATAATGATTGGCAATTGCCTCCGGTGAATCCAGTAAGCTAATCATACGACCTAACATTGCTCGTTTAATGTTATCAAATTGGCTTGTGGCAGCTTCAATTTGTTGTTTAGCTCCCTCTAAAATTGCGATAATTTCATCTGAAAAACGCTCAGGTTGATTAGTATCGCTGCTAAAATAGGCAAAATGAAAACCACGTTGCATTTCAAAGTTGTAGCTAAACGAGTCATCAATCGTTTCGTTATTATATAACCGTAAATAGTTGTCTGAAGTATCATCAAATAAAATATCTAGCAACAATTCAACCGCTAACCGATACTTAAGGCCCGTTCTACCAGTTTCAACTGGATCTAATCCACGAACACCAACCATTACTTTAGGTCGACTAACGTCCATTTCCAAAGTTCTAAACGGAATTACATCCTTGCCAGTTTCATCATTTAAGACAAGTTCGCTCTTGGGATCTGTCGCAGGTTCAAACTTTTTTGCTGCTTGATTTTGCTCAATCCATTTCAATGTATCTTGTGCATCAACATTACCAACAACAAATAAATTCATATTACTTGGTTGGTAAAAAGTACGATATGTCGTGTACAAGTCTTCCGCAGTGATTTTTTCAATGGACTCAACACTCCCTGCAATGTCAATATGCATAGGATCTTGTGGATACAGATTACCTAATAAGCCAAAGTATAATCGCCAATTAGGATCATCATCATACATTTTTATTTCTTGACCAATAATCCCCTTTTCCTTTTGCACCGTTTGGGCAGAAAAATATGGATCTTGAACAAAATTAAGCAGAACATCTAGGTTTTCATGGATATGATCAGTTGCTGAAAATAAATAGCTCGTCTGTGTAAAACTTGTAAACGCGTTCGAGTCAGCTCCTAACTGTCCAAACAAATCAAAGGCATCATGATCCTCTTTTTCAAACATTTTATGTTCTAAAAAGTGAGCTACCCCATTTGGAACTGTATAAATATCTTCCTTTCCAGCCGGAATAAATGAACGATCAATCGAACCAAAATCAACCGTCAAAATAGCATATGTCTTATGAAATCCAGTCTTTGGTAAAACCTGGACTAGTAATCCATTTTCTAACTGGCTGGAATAAATAGTTTCGTTCAATTTTTGATAATACTGCTCATTCATTAATTCAAATCTCCATTCAGATAGTAAACAGCCTGCAATCTAAGTTGATTAGCTACATGTACTACATCTGATGCTGTTACTGCTTTAATTTCTTGGACCAAAATTTGCGTATCCGTGCGTGATTGCGTAATTTTATCGAGCAAAACCTGTTCAACAATATTACTACTAATATCCAATCCAGTTTCATATTGGTTAACAATGCCATCCTTGACCTCTTGAAGTAACTCTGAATCAAATTCTCCTTGCATGACGGCTGTCACTTGGTCTTGAATTAAGCGCTCAACTTGTTTTCGATTTTCACTTTGAATTCCGGTCTGAATCGAAAATAGACCATTAAACGCGTTATGTTGACTACTAGCATAATAAGCCAAGCTAGCTTTTTCACGTACATTCACAAATAATTTAGACAACGGTGAACCGCCTAAAATTCCGTTCATTACCAGACTAGCATAATAATCTTTTTCTTGATAATAAATTGGCAACTGATAGGCTAAATTCAATTTAGCTTGATTTAATTTTTGAGTTTGTTGTTTTCTTTTAGGTTCTATTATTGGTGTTTGTTGATAAAATAGGGGCCCAAAACTAGCTGATCGGGGTTGAAACTCGAACTGCGAGAATTCTTCAGCAATATGCTGTTCATCAACGTTACCTAAAACAACAATATTAATTCGGTCATTAACCACCATATCACGGTAAGTTGTTACTAAAGATTCAGCACTCAATTTGGGTAAATCAGATAACTGCCCAAAACTAGGAATTTTTAATAGTGACCCATCTTTAAAATATAAGTCGCGCAATTGCATTCCTGCATAAAATTGTTTATCATCCGCCAACGCCTTAATTGAGCTTTGCAAGTTGTTACGTTGCAAGGTGAACGTGGGTTCATCAAACGAATCATTATCAATTAATGGATGAAAAATCATTTCATGTAGCAAATCAATGATTTGATCAGTCAATCCAGCCACTGCATATTGGTCATTCACAAAGCTCGCACGAACTCGCAGTGTGTGCAAATTGCCCATCCGAGTTACATTAGTACCCACATATGCACCAAATAAACTCGACATTTGTCGAGCAAGCGCCGTTTGTGTTGGATACTTATGAGTACTAGTTTCTAACAAATCTGCCAATAAACTGCGAGCCGTAATATTTTTTTTACTTTGCTGTGTGCTAAAATTAATTAATATTTGATTAGTTTTAAATTGGGGTGTTGAAATAACATGCAGATCAACACCATCAGTTAACTTAAAATCCAAACTTGTTCCCCCTGTTTTACTGTCATTGACCAATGACCTGAACAATTATTACCGCATGTTTAACAATAATACGTGAAAATGTCATAAATTACAAACTGCCACCTGCTTGAATGAAAATTTCATTAAAAAATATCTTGAAGTCAATTGTAAGTATGTGGGTGGTTTGCTATCATATTAACTAATAAAAAGGAGCGAATTATTGTGAAGGTCATAAAATTTGGCGGCAGCTCGCTTGCCAGTAGTGAACAATTAAAAAAAGTAATCCACATTGTCTCAGAAGATCCCACACGTCGCTGTGTGGTTGTTTCGGCACCGGGTAAAAGAAATCCCACCGACACAAAAGTAACCGACTTGCTAATTCGTTATGCGGAAACGGTCATTGCAGGACGTGACTATCAGGATATTGCACAACAAATTATTGAGCGTTATCAAGAAATTGCTCTAGGTTTTAACTTCACACCAGAAGATTTTGCTCCCATTCGACGTGCCATTTTGAATCTACCATTAGCAACCTATCCTGATAATACATACTTAATGGCCGCTTTTAAAGCACACGGCGAAAAACTCAACGCACAATTAATCTCACGAGTATTCAATCTAGTCGGAATTGCTGCCCAGTACCTTGACCCAAATGATGCTGGCTTAGTAGTAACCGACGTTCCAGATGACGCTCAGATTCTACCCGCTAGTTATCCTAATTTACGTAAATGGCAAAACAAAGCAAATGTACTCGTGATGCCTGGTTTCTTTGGTTACAACGAAAAAGGTGAGATTTGTACCTTTTCACGCGGCGGTTCTGACATTACCGGTGCCGTGATGGCTCGTGGATTAAATGCAGATTTATATGAAAACTTTACTGATGTAGATGCAATTTATTCTGTTAATCCTAACATTGTGGCCCATCCACATGCTATTGGTCACATGACTTTCCGTGAAATGCGCGAACTATCCTATGCTGGATTTTCTGTTTTTCATGACGAAGCCTTAATCCCGGCAATTCAGGGTAATATTGATGTTAATGTTCGCAATACTAATCATCCAGAAGCACCGGGCACGATTATTTCCGCACGAATTGCACCTAATAAAAAATATCCAGTTCGTGGTATTGCAGCATCAAAGAATTTCTGTGGGCTCTATATTAGTAAGTATTTACTAAATAAGGAAGTTGGTTTTACTCGCAAAGTTCTCGACGTTTTGTACAAATATAACGTTGGTTATGAACATATGCCGTCCGGTATTGATGATATAACCATTATCATGTCAGAGGACAATTTAAATCCTGATATTGAAAAGGCAATGATGGCAGAATTGCAAGCCACGATTCACCCAGATGAAATGCATATGATTCATGACTACGCCATTGTAATGGTAGTTGGAGAAGGAATGCATGATACCGTTGGTCTAATGGCTCGAGCTGCTGCTGCCTTTGCCAAGGCTAATATTAGATTGCAAATGGTCAATCAAGGAGCTTCTGAAATCTCAATTATGTTTGGAGTGGCACAAGAAGAAGCTAACCGTTCTGTTAGTGCTTTATATAACGAATTTTTTAAACAAGATTAATAAAAAAGTCTAAGGTCTTTGACGTAATTTTACGCGTCTAGCCTTAGACTTTTTTATAATATTGGTGCTAACAATCGTGACAGTGCCTGCTTTATTTTAATAAATCGAGATTGTTGTGTGAAATAATCTAGTGTTAAAAACTCCGATCTTTCTTGATCATGAAGAAAAATTAATTCCGTTGCCCGTGCAAACTCACGATCATATAAAAAGGCGTTTGCTTCAAAGTTTAATCTAAAAGACCGAATGTCCATGTTAGCTGAGCCAATGGATACTATTTTCCCATCAATCACAACCATTTTTGAATGCATAAAACCTTTACCGTAAGAGTAAACTTTACCACCAGCCTGAATTAGCTCACGACAGTAATATTCAGTTGCGCGATAAACAAATGGATGATCAGGTCGATCAGGAATAATAATTCGCACGTCAACTCCTGCCGTTGCCGCAATAGTAAGTGCCTCTAAAACACTGCCATCGGGAACAAAATAAGGAGTTTCAATATAAACTGACTTAGTGGCAATGGCAATCATTTTGACATACCCTTGTTTTATTTTTTCACGATCATCATCAGGCCCGCTAGAGACAATTTGCATACTGGTCTGGCCTGCAGACTTAGTTCGTGGGAAATACTTATTATCAAAGGCAACCTGCCCTTTTTTACTAGTAGCATTCCAGTCCAAGAAGAATCGGCTTTGCATGGAAAGCACTGCGTCACCTGTGACTCGCAAATGTGTATCTCGCCAATAACCAAATCGCATTTTTCGTCCTAAGTATTGGTCACCAACATTAAATCCGCCAATATAGCCAATGTTTCCATCAATCACTGTGATTTTACGATGATTACGAAAGTTCAAACGCAACGTAATCGGAAAATATTTCGGTGTTAAAAATGGTTCTGCATGGCCACCAAGCTCAATTAGATGCTGAAACAACTTTTGCTTAGAACCATGTGATCCCAGCAAGTCATAAATAATCCGGACTTGGACACCCGCAGCAGCTTTACGCTCCAACAAATGCACTAGTTCATTGCCAATTTGATCATTGTACCACGTGAAAAATTCGATATTAATATGATGCTGTGCACGGCGAATATCTTCAAACATGCTGTCAAACAGCTTATCACCGTCTGTAAAAATCCGCACTGCATTTTTTTTAGTTAAAATAGCATTATCTGTCTCCAGAAACAATCGCACTAGCTCACGGGCAGAATTAGTCACTTGATTGGCAGGTAACAGTTCATTATCATCAAATTGAAGTTTTTGATTAGCCACAATTTGATCAATCCCCAATCGTTCTTGAGCCTTCAAATTAAAAATTTTACGATGCGATAGTTTTCGCCCTGCTATAAGATACAACAAAAACCCAGCAATCGGTAAAAGTAACAACACCAATAGCCAGGCCCATGTGGCTGAAATATCACGTTTTTCGCGGAATACAATAATAATGGTTGCAATGGTATTTAACGTAATGACTACATCAATCAAAAACCATAGACTAACCATTTTGTTCCACCCCCGAGTATTCGATAATTCAAGGATACCAAGAGTTTATTAATTTGTCACGACTTTATGGTTGGCCTAAGAAATTACTTGGCTCACCAAACCATTTTTCATTAATCTTTTTTAACTGTCCATTTTGTTGCAACTGTCTTAGTCCTGAATTGACTTTCTTACGTAATGTAGTATCACCTTTACGCATTCCAACAGCAAAGTTTTCAGCTGTAATGTCTTTACTCATATAGGTTGAATAATCATTACCATCAGGCTGATGCTTGATATAATATTCTGCATAGACTTTATCCATCAAAATTCCTTGAATTCGGTTTGCATTTAAATCAATAAAAGCTTCTGGAAATGTATCATATAAAACGGCTTTTTTATCTTTAAGTCGATTCTTTAATAACGTTGGTTTTTCATCCAGCACACTACTACCAGTAGATCCATTTTGAACTCCTAATGTTTTGCCCTGCATATCTTTAAAATTATTAATATTACTCTCTTTTTTTGTCACCAAGATTTGCTGATTTTGCTGATATGCTAGACTAAAGGCAATTTTTTTAGATCGGGCTGGCGTAACTGTATAGCCATTCCAAATTAGATCAATCGTGCCATTACGCAACTCTGTTTCCTTCATCGACCAGTCAATCGTTTGGAAATCAACCTTGATACCATATTGCTTGAATACGGCCCGTGCCAAATCCACATCATAACCAACTAATTTCCCATTTTTTTGCCTAAATCCCATTGGAACAAAACTATCATCTAACCCAATAATTACCTTACCACGGCGCTGGATGCGTGCCCAAGTATCAGCTGAATCAGATTTTTTGGTTACACTTTGACAACCGGATAAAACCAACATAGGCACTAGTAAAACCATTAAGAGAAACCAAATTTTAACTCTTTTCATCTTCTCTTCTCCTCCTAATTATGCTAGTCCGTTCCTTGATTAAGCTTATCCAATGAACTAACTTCTAAAATATCGTCAGCAATATTTTGAGCAAAATCCATATCATGGGTTACCACTAACTGCGTCATACCATCTTGTTTCAGGCCCAAAATTAGCTTTTCAACTTCCTTACGTAAATTAGGATCCAATGCCGAAGTAGGTTCGTCGTAACATAGAATTTTAGGCTTCATTGCAAGCGCTCTGGCAATTGCTACCCGTTGCTTTTGACCACCTGATAACTGATAAGGATATAAATCACCCTTTCCCACCAATCCTAGTTGTTCTAACAACTTCTTGGCGTCTTCTAATGCCTCTTTCTTGCTTTGCTTGAGAACCATCGTCGGTGCCAAAATAATATTATCAAAAACGGATAGGTGGGGAAATAAATTAAAGTCTTGAAAGACCACTCCGATAACACTTTCCGAAGTGTCAGTTGCCTGCGGATCGAACGGATTACCATCAATTAGAAATTCCCCTGAATCCGCCTTTTCTAGTCCAGTAATGCAACGTAACAAAGTTGTTTTTCCTGCACCAGATGGCCCAACAATACTCAAAACTTCTCGATCTTTAACGGTCACATTGACATTGTCCAAAATTACGCGGGAACCAAAACTCTTTTTCAAATTCTTTATTTCTAACATATGACTGCCTCCATTTTATTTATAGTATGAATATCGCTGTTCAACTTTGTGCAAAATATAAGTGCAAATTCCGACCAACAATAGATAAATCACGCCAACTAGAAGCAGTGGGACTAATGAAACATCTCTTGACGTTGCCACATTTCCGGCACGTAAGAGATCTCCCAACCCAATTACATAAACCAATGATGAATCTTTAACCAAATTAATAACTTCATTTCCAACCGATGGCAACACGATTTTAACTACTTGTGGGATCACAATCTTGCGAACTGTTTGCCAGTAACTCAGCCGTAGTACACTGGCACTTTCATATTGGCCATTATCAATTGATTGGAGACCACCACGAAAGATTTCAGCAAAATAGGCTCCGTAATTTAAAATGAAAGCAAATACAGCTGCATCATATCTTTGGAACACCACTCCAATTAGCGGTAAACCATAAAAAACAAAAATTAATTGCAATAGTAAGGGGGTCCCTCGCATGAGCCAAACATACAGATCTAGAATCCACCTAATGGGTCTTATCTTAGATGTTAATCCTAAACTAACTATTAATCCAAGTGGTAGTGAACCAATTAAAGTCCAAAAGAATAATTGCAATGTAAGCCCTGCACCTTGAAACAATGACGGTAATATTTCTGATATATAACTAATTGACATGTGCTAACCTCCCATATTTTTAAACAGTAAATAAAAAGTCCTCTTAGATTAAATTAATAATCTAAGAGGACGTCTAGTCGTGGTACCACCTCTGCTTCGTAACTACCTCACGATAGCCACCTCAATAAGTTTAATCAATTAACTAGTTGTTATATATAGTGCACTTGGAAATATAAAACGCCCTCAAAGTCAAATTGACTTTGAGGGCGTTTCCGCGGTTCCACCTCATGTGCACTGAGTCCTCACAGACCCAATCTCAACAAGTTTAATTCACTAAACTTAAGGCTGTAACGGGCACCCCGGATTTTCCTACTGGAATTCAGAAAATCAACTCACAGATGTGATTCAAACAATCACCGAACTCTCTTCCCATCAACGAGAGCTTTCTTAATCAATCATTGTTCTACTAGTCTGTTCACTGTTTTTTGATGTTGATAACATCCTAATACATTCAAAAAGGCTTGTCAATAACTAATTATTAAAATACTATGAGTTTTTTTGTTGCATTGCACGCACAAAAATACTGCGAATAGGTAAGTATAATACTACCAGATAAACCAAATTTAAAGCTAATGTAGGTGCCAAGACATAAATCAAAAAGTCTCCGAAACTACTGTTAACCACACCAATAATTGTGTAAGCAAAATAATTAATCAGCTCCAAACAAGTGATATCAATGAAAAATATCATGATTACGGTCAAAAATGTTGGGGTGAAGTATTTTGCTAACGCTTTTGTTAAAGCAATAATCAGCGGAAATAAAAACATAAACAAGCCGATAATCCCAGAATAATATAAGTCAAAAATTAGTCCAGTTACAGCTGCAAATGGAACTAATGGTATTTTCGTGTCTTCTTCAAAGAAATAAGCCAATACCAACCACAGAATTACCAAATGGCTAACCATTGAGTACGGATAACTAAAAAGCCACCCACTAAAAACCTTACTGACTGAACCGTCTAAAAAGAAGGCAACAAATAATCCAATTGGAAAAATATAGCGCAGTCGCGATAATCTATACATAATTAACTACTCCTACGAATCTAGTTCTGCCACGGTAACAATATTAATGTTATTGAAATTAGTGGCTGGCTTAATGTAGATCTTCTTAGCTAGTCCATAATCATCTTTAGTAACCCGTGCTACCTTACCAACGTATAATCCTTTGGGTGTGACACCGCCCATGCCACTAGTAATTACTTTAGAACCTTTAGTGATTTTCACCTTTGAAGTGACCTGACCCATAATTAATTGACCAGTAGCTTTTTGATACCCAGTAATAATTCCATTAACCGTCTTGCCTTGTTTGTTAGAAATTTGGATTGCAAAGCGGTTGGATGCCTCATTACTATCACTTAATAATTCAACCTTACTATTGGTTTTATTAACTTCAGACACACGCCCAATTAATCCAGCACCAGACATTACTGGCATGTTTTTAGAAATACCCGCAGCCTGCCCCTTGTTAATAACCAATTGATTCTGCCATGAAGATGGGGTTCTAGTTAATACAGATGCAGTGACAGTCGTATAATCAGTCAACGAGTTATTCAATTTCAATTCTTTTTTTAATTGTTGGTTTTCTTTTGCTAATGTTTGGTCACGTACTTTTACCTGAGCCAGATCACTAACTTGTTTTTTTAATAATTGGTTTTCCTGATAAGCATTCATTAACTCCGAAATTGAATCAAAGCCACCTTGAACTGCATTTACCGGATATGCTATCACAGCTCCAGCAAAGCCAACTACGTCATTCCCGAATTGTTGGATTATCGGTGGTGTTGCTCGCTTATTACGAACAGCAACCGAACCGGCCATTAAACCAAAACAAACTACTAATGACACCACGATAATTACCAAACGACGGTTTGAAAAAAACTTTTGCATTTTAATCCTCCAATGCACTTTCAGGCTAAATCAACGGGGTTGGACAAAACATTAGTTTTGTGACCAACCCCGTCCAAATAAACTCAATAAATTGAGTCAGTTCGCTATCTCAATGCTGGTAATTCACAGCAATTGACATATCTTTATTATTTTTTCTTCATGACGTCGATACTTTTAAGTGATTCACCAGTTCCTACTGCGACACAATCCAACGGTTCTGAAGCAATAAAGACCGGCACTTTTGTTTCTTCAGCAATCACTTCTGGTAAATGTTTTAGTAAAGCACCACCACCAGTCAAAACAATTCCATGATCAATTACATCCGCTGCAATTTCTGGTGATGTTTCTTCTAGTGTCTCCTTGATTGCAGTAATAATATCAGCAACAACATCTTGTAACGCAGTTGCGACATCGGTGGCTGAAACTTCAGTTGTCTTTGGTAGGCCAGAAACTAAATCACGACCACGGATTTCAGTTGTACCCATTTCGGCTGAAGCTTCAATGGAAGCTGAACCAATATCCCACTTGAGCTTTTCAGCAGTTCTTTCACCAATTAATAAATTGAGGTTTTGACGAACATAATAAACGATTGCTTCGTCCATTTTATCGCCAGCCATGCGAATAGAACGACTTGAAACGATACCGCCCAATGAAATAGTAGCAACATCTGTTGTACCACCACCAATATCAACAACCATACTACCAGTTGGATCCATAACAGGCAGACCGGCGCCAATTGCAGCTGCAAATGGTTCTTCAATAACATAGGCATCACGAGCACCAGCAACTCTGGTTGCATCAATAACTGCCCGTTTTTCAACTTCTGTGACACCACTAGGAACACAGACCATTACATATGGCTTGCCACTGCTCTTACCAAGTGCCTTTTCAATGTAATGTTTCATCATTGCTACAGTTGTATCATAATCAGCAATTACGCCATCTTTCATTGGTCGAATTGCGACAATACTAGCTGGTGTTCTACCGATCATTTCGCGTGCAGCGTCACCAACAGAAACAATTTCCCCAGTTTTAGTGTTTTTGGCAACCACCGATGGTTCACGCAGTACAATTCCTTTACCATCAACATATACAATTGTATTGGCGGTTCCTAAGTCAATTCCAATATTTTTAGTTCCGATTCCAAGCACGCTGTTTCTTCCCTTCATCATACAAATCTATTTATCTAGTTTATTACAATAATATTAGTATTATACCATAGTACTTTACTTCGTTCACATTACTTTATCAAAGATAAACCAATTTAGCGCATCACAAAACAATTGAGCCATAATTTAAGAATAACTTAGAAAATCAACTGACAGCATCAATTAAATTTGCTTCTCGTAAACTAAGATAATCTCGTTGTCCAATGATAAAACTATCCAACAAGTTAATTCCAAGCAGTTGACCACACTGATTCAAACGTTTAGTAAATGCAATGTCATTTTTAGACGGTTCCACGACTCCACTTGGATGGTTGTGCGCAACTAAAATTGATTCAGCATGTTGTTCCAACGCCAAAGCAAAAATTTCTCGCGGATGAACGGGACACGTTGTTAATGTTCCTTTAAATACTACTTGTTGACTTAAAATACGATGCTTAACATCTAAACAAATCAAGCACAGATTTTCTTGTTGATCATTTCTAAATTCTGAAATCAGATTTTCCCCAACCTGACGGCTTGAAAAAACCTTTCCCATTAACGGTCGCGATGTTTTGGCAATTCGTTGTCCAATTTCAATGCCCACCATTAACTGCACAAAGGATTGGTCAATATCTTCCATAAATTTACTTTTTTGCCACTCATGAGCATTTTTATAATCTGCTAAGGTTGGAAAAGCACCCCAAAATAACGCTTCAAGTTCTAAACGGTGTTTCTTATTACTCTTAAATTGATAACTAAAAAATTTACTTAATAATTCATGATCATTCAACCCAGTTAAACCGCTATGATAATTCATTCTTTCACCCCTTTATAATAGAAAGTACGGATGAAAACAATTTAATCTTTAAAAAATGGACGAACTTCAGAAATAAAATATAGTGACCCCGTAATTAATAAAATATCATCTTGCGACATTTCCTGAGTAATCTTAACTAACCCTGCTTGCCAATTAGCTGCAGTCTGAATTGAATTAACTGAATGTTGATTTTTTAATAACTGCTCGCTAACTGCTCCGGGTCTTTTTTGAGTTGGACCGGTAAATGTTGTTATTACCAAATGAACATTTTTTACTGCTGCCAATGCCGCAATCATTTGATGTACTTGCTTATCAGCCAGTATTGCAATTAAAACATATACTTCCTGTTGTTTAAAGGTAGTTTCAATTGTCTGAATAACTGCCTGAATGGCTGGTAAATTATGAGCCCCATCTAAAATGATTAATGGTTGTTCATTAACCCGCTCCATTCTGCCAGACCAACTTGCCCGTTTTAGTCCTGTTTTAATATCTTGAATTGCTGGTTTAATACCTTTTTTGTCACAATATAACAAAAAAGCAGTTAGTGCAGTTGCTGCGTTATCAATTTGATAATCACCCAACAAACTGATATTGAAGGTTGTTTTTAATAAGTTTAAACCACTATAACTAAACTGCTCACCCCATTTTGGCGCAGTTTCTTTAGTTACTTTATAGTCAGTGCCATACTGGTAAATTGGAGCAGCTTGATCGGCTGCAATTTGTAAAATTGTATTGCGGGCATCATCAGGAATCTTACCAGTAATGACCGGTATACTGGGCTTGATAATACCACCTTTTTGACTAGCAATTTCTGGAAGTGTGTCTCCTAATAGACGCATGTGGTCATAACCAATTGTTGTAATAATTGAAGCTATCGGTGTAATAATATTTGTAGAATCAAACTGACCGCCAATTCCTACCTCAACGATGACAATATCTGGCTTGATCTGGTTAAAGTACATAAACATTAATGCAGTTACAATTTCAAATTCAGTCGGACCACCTTCTGGAAGTGTACGATCTAAATGATCAATAACAGGAATAATTTTTTGGACCAACTTTACGAGCTGATCATCATCAATTGGCACTCCATCAAGGCTAATTCGTTCATTAAACCGAGTTAAAAATGGCGAGGTAAATGTCCCAACCTCTTGTCCTTGTGCCATAAATAATGATCTCAGAAATGCCGTTGTTGAACCTTTTCCATTTGTTCCAGCAACGTGAATCATCTGCAAATTTTCTTGCGGGTCACCTAATTGTTGCATCAACAATTGCATTCGTTTCAAGGTTGGTATTTTTTTAAACTGTGTCCGACCATGAATAAAATTGAGTGCATCATCATAAGTTGCTATTTTTTTCAAGATTCATTATCCCTTTACTTTAGTATTCAATCCTTGGTTAAAATCCAATCCATCATATCATACTCGCTAATAAAAGATGGATCTTTCGATAAATTCAACAGAACTTGCTATATAAACATAAAAGACTATCCACATAGCCCCAAACGAGGCTATGTGGATAGTCTTTTAACATCACAAACTCCACAAGTTTAGTGTTGTTTAACCTTTAATTTTATTCAATCTATCTTGGGCTGCTGCTAATTTTTGTTGCCAGACAGTTTGTTTTTCTCGCTCTTGAGCAACTACTTCATCTGGTGCATTGGCAACAAACTTTTGGTTCCCTAACTTTTTAGTGGAACGATCAACTTCTTGTTGCAACTTTTTAATTTCAGTGTTTAACCGCGCTTGTTCCTCATCTAAATCAACTAACTCTGCCATTGGAATATAGACTTCTGCCCCCGTAATAATAGCGCTCATCGCTAATTTAGGCGCAGTTACCTTTGTGCCAATTGTCAGTTGTTGTGGATGACAAAAACGATCAATATATTCTTGGTTATCCTGCAACATATCACCTAACTGTTGTTCATCAACTTTAATTAATAAATCAACTGGTGTTGACATTGGAGCATTAGCTTCACTACGGATGTTACGGACCGCTTTGATTAATTCAATCAAGTGGCTCATCTGATCAGCGGCAGTTTGATCATTAAACTCAGCATGTACTACCGGATAGCTAGCATTAACCAATGAATTACCATGATGCGGCATTGATAACCATAATTTTTCAGTCACAAACGGCATAATTGGATGCATTAATCGTAATGTTTGATCAAGTACATAAGCCAGGATGTTTCGCGTATTTTCCTGTTCAACCGCACTACCATTATTTAATTTTTCCTTCGACATTTCAATGTACCAGTCGCAAAAATCGTTCCAAATAAAGTTATATAAAGCCCGACCAGCTTCACCAAATTCAAACTTATCAAATAAACGCGTCACTTGTTCCGTGGTTTGATTTAATTGGTTCAAAATATACCGATCAGCTAAATCCCAAGCACTCTTATCAGGGAGTTTAGGTTCTTCCATCTCACCTAAATTCATGATAACGTATCGGCTAGCATTCCAGATTTTATTAATAAAGTTCCAAGCAGAATCCATCTTAGCATAACTAAATCTAACATCCTGCCCAGGCGTTGATCCCGTAGCTAGGAACCAACGCAAAGCATCAGCACCATATTTTTCTATCACATCCATAGGGTCAATTCCATTGCCCAAAGACTTGCTCATTTTACGGCCCTGTTCATCACGAATCAGACCATGAATTAGAACATGCTTAAATGGTCGACGACCAGTGAACTCAGTACTTTGGAACATCATTCGAGCAACCCAGAAAAAGATAATGTCATAGCCAGTTACGAGAGTGTCAGTAGGAAAATAGCGTTCAAAATCGGCTGCACTAGTATCAGGCCAACCCATAGTTGAAAATGGCCACAATGCACTTGAGAACCACGTGTCCAACACATCAGAATCTTGTTCCCAATTTTCACTGTCTTCTGGCGCCTCCATACCGACATAGATCTCGCCAGTTTGTTTTTGGTACCAGGCCGGAATTTGATGTCCCCACCACAGTTGCCGTGAAATGACCCAGTCATGGATGTTTGTCATCCACTGAGTAAACGTATTTTCAAAGCGTGGTGGTACAAAATCAACTCGATCATCAGTAGACTGCTTGTCTAAGGCCGCTTTAGCCAATGGTTCCATTTTAACGAACCACTGAGTTGATAGCCGTGCCTCAACCTGAACTCCCGTTCGTTCTGAATGTCCAACTGAGTGCACAATCGGATCAGTACTTAATAAGAATCCTTGTGCATCCAAATCCTTAACAATTGCTTCACGAGCTTCGAAACGATCCATTCCTTGATATTTACCGGCATTCTCATTCATGGACGCATCTTCATTCATGGTGTTGATGCGGGGTAAATCGTGTCGGTTACCAACTAAGAAGTCATTAGGATCATGTGCTGGAGTGATCTTAACCATTCCAGTCCCAAAGTCTGGAGTAACATATTGATCAGCAATAATTTCGACTTCACGATCAACAAGCGGTACCCGCACCTTTTTACCAATTAACGATTGGTATCGTTCGTCGCTCGGATGAACAGCAATTGCCACATCTCCAAACATAGTCTCAGGTCTAGTTGTCGCAATCTCAATATAATACTTGCCGTTAAATGTAGTTCCATCCGTAAAGGGATACTTAACATGATAAAAAGCACCCTTGTCATCTTCATGAATAACCTCGATATCCGACAACGCAGTTCGGGCCTGTGGATCCCAATTGATAATGTATTCACCACGATAGATCAGACCTTTATTGTATAGTTCAACAAACACCTTCCGTACGGCCTGATTTAGCCCCTCATCAAGGGTAAATCGTTCACGATCATAATCCAATGATAATCCTAATTTAGCCCACTGTTGATGAATAATATCAGCGTATTCATCTTTCCAATCCCAAACTTGCTTCACAAATTTTTCACGACCTAAATCATAGCGTGAAATACCTTGCTCACGTAACCGAGCCTCAACCTTTGCTTGGGTTGCAATACCAGCATGATCCATGCCAGGCAACCATAGCGTATCAAAGCCTTGCATTCGTTTCTGTCGAATAATCATATCCTGCAGCGTTGTATCCCATGCATGCCCTAAATGTAATTTACCAGTTACATTCGGCGGTGGAATCACAATTGAATATGGTTTAGCTTTTTTATCCCCACTGGGTTTAAATAAGCCCTGTTCACGCCATTTATCATAGCGTCCCGCTTCAACTGCTTGCGGGTCGTACTTAGTTGACATTTCTGCTTCATTTGCCATGGTAAAACTCCCTTCAAATATGTATCTAATCAACAAATAAAAAAAACCCATCCTATCAAAAATAGGACGAGTTAATCGCGGTACCACCTAACTTGGGCTGTTAAACCCCACTTAAAGTCATTGTTAACGAAATGACAGTCCGGATATTTCTACTTTAATTTCAAAATACCAGCTCCCAAGCTACCTTCATATCAAGTGACGAAAAGTATTTCAGTCAAGTACTTTCTTTCTAAACATCCCATTGACATTACTTTCTTGTTCTTCGCTGATTATTTTCTCATCATAGCCATTTATTTTAGTTCCGTCAAGCCTTTAAAGTAATTTTTTAAGCGCATTGAGAGCGGCCAAATAGTTTGGCTCGTCTACCTGTTCTGGCACAATTTGTCGATAAACAATTGTGCCTGTGGCATCAATAATAAAAATTGAGCGGGCTAATAAACCTGTATTGGGAATTAGCAATTTCATTTCATAACCAAACGATTCTTCACTATCAGACATCATTTCGATGTTACTAACATCTTCAGCGGCACACCACACTGATTGTTGCTTGACAGTGTTAGTCGATACCGTAATAAACCGGACCTCTGGATACTGATCCATCGTTTTGTTAAATTTCTTTGTTTGTAAGCTACACGTTTTTGTATTAATGTCTGGGACAACACTGATTAACGTATTTTGACCAATTAAATCCCGCGTCTTGATTCGTTCATTTTGAGCATTAAAAATTTTAAAATGCGGTAACTCGACCCCAACTTCTGGTGGATTACCAACCAGTGTCTCTACTTCTCCACGACGTGTTACTTCCACAGTTATGCACTCCTTCCAAGTGACTAATTATGTAGCTAAGATTGTTACTAAACTACAACACTTTCAAGAGGTTTGCAAGGATAATAACGTAATAATAAATTAAAGAAGCCATCCGCTTTTAATTGTAAAAGTGGATGGCTTCAATCATCATAAACTTAAATGGGTCTACACTATCTGGTGTTGGTAAATAACCAATATCAGATTTTTTTGCATATTAAAAGGACATGACATCCTTATG
>NZ_BJDM01000009.1 GCF_005405145.1 Paucilactobacillus kaifaensis
CATAAGGATGTCATGTCCTTTTAATATGCAAAAAAATCTGATATTGGTTATTTACCAACACCAGATAGTGTAGACCCTAAAAAACCCGAAGATTCTTCAAAAACGAAGGATCTTCGGGTTTTTTAAATTTATACAGACCTCTGCAGTTAGTTTACACGTTTCAAATAAACGTATAATAAATGACTCTCAAGTTTTAAGCTGCCATAACTTGACGATATAGCAAAGTATATTCCAACATATTCAACAAGCCTTATACGACGCTACTGATTCTCACTTAATTTAATTGAAGTGCTATGAATCGGTGCCCGCTTACCTGGATAAATCTGATTAACAACTGAACTAATTGCTGTAGGAGCCTCGCCAAACGCGGTAGCAATCAATTTTACCTTGCCAGGATAAATGACTCCATCCCCGATGGCATACACTCCGGCAACACTTGTTTGCATGTCCGAATTAACTACAATGTCATGACGCTGCTCATCAAAATCAAGCGACCAGCTAGTAAGAGCCTTATTATCCGAAGTAAATCCATAATTAACAATGACATCATCAACCTCAAGATGCTTCTCTTCGTCTGATTTCATTTTCTTCATGGTCAAATCGAGTGCGCCTGCAGATGTCTTTTCGATTTGTTTTAACAAATATGGTACTTGTAAAGTTACACTAGATTGTTTTAGTAAACTAACTTCATGTTCTAAGCCACGAAATGTTTCCCGTCGGTGCATCAAGTGAACTTGTTTTGCAATTGGTTCTAGCATCAAGGCCATATCCACAGCTGAATCACCACCACCTGCAATCAACACCCGCCGATCACGAAAGTCTTCTTTGTGAGTTACATAATAAAACAGCTGCTTATTTTCAAGCTGCTCCACATTATCAATCGCTAATTTCCGCGGTGTAAAAGCTCCATTTCCCAGTGCAATAATTACCGTTTTTGAATATGAGGTTCGTCGATCAGTGACAATCTTAAACCCCTGCTCATCTTTGACGACATCAGTAACTGTTTCGCCAAGGAAAGTATCAATTGGTGTCTCTTGCATTTGCTGTTGTAACTGAGAAATCATTTGATTGGCCTGAATATTGGGCAATCCAGCAATATCTAAAATCGTCTTTTCGGGATACAATGCATCCACCTGTCCGCCAAGTTGGGGTAAACTTTCGATCAATTGTGCATTTAATTCACGCAACCCGGCATAAAAGGCAGCAAACATTCCTGCTGGCCCGCCACCAACGATTGTAACATCATATACTTGCTCTTCCATTCCAAACAACCTTCCTCATTAATTTAATTAATCTTACACTAATTAGCTAAAATTATCATTTCATTATGCCGAAACTCTAAAAATATTAACTAAATCCCGGATATCAATTGTCTTTTAGTAATTAGTTCGCTATGATTGAAATGTGATAAGGCTTTCATAAAATATATTGGAGGTAATTTGATGGCAACGAAGAAAATGATTCTTGATTTAGATACTGGCGTTGATGACGCGTTGGCAATTGCTTATGCACTGGCAGCTCCCGACGTAGACCTAATCGGAATTGTCAGTTCATATGGTAACTGTCTCATTGAACAGGCTGGAGCTAACAGCTTGAAATTACTAGAACTGCTAGGTGCAACCGATGTTCCCGTTTATCTGGGGCTCAGTCATTCCAGTACCACAGATCATTTTGATGTAATGCAAGTAAGTAAGGATATTCATGGTAATAACGGCATTGGTGAAGTTGAATTGCCAACCGCTAAACGGCCTATTGAAACAGAACCTGGGGTTGATTTTATCATCAAAGCAGCTCACGAATACGCCGAAAACTTAATTTTTGTGCCAACTGGTCCAATGACTAATCTTGATGCCGCACTGGCTAAAGATCCTGAAATTGCTCATCTAATTGGCAATGTTACATTTATGGGTGGTGCATTGACCGTTGAAGGTAATGTTACCCCCTATGCCGAAGCCAATATTAATCAGGATCCACAAGCTGCCGATCGCGTTTTACGCAGTGCTTTAAAAATCACCATGGTTGGTTTAGACGTGACGTTACGAACATTATTAACTAAGGCCGAAACACAAGTATGGCGCAACTTAGGAACCGATGCTGGTAAGGCATACGCTGACATTACCGACTTTTATATTGACGCTTACTACAATTTAGGAATTGATAAAACAGGTTGTGCCTTGCACGATCCACTTGCCGTCGGCGTTGCTCTAGATTCCTCGTTTGTTAAAACAATTGATCTTAATATGAAGGTTACCTCTGACGACAATAATTACGGTAGAACAATTGGTGATAACGCCCGATTAAACGATCCAACGACGAACGTGAAAGTTGCCGTTGATGTCGATAAAGATCGTTATCTCAGCACTTTCATGAACTATCTAACCACACTATTTAAAAAATAATAATTGCTTTTTAGTACTAAATAAATTATATTAACTATGAATCATCTTACATCTGGGGTGCCATTTGGCTGAGATATACCCATTGAACCTGCTCTGGTTAGGACCAGCGAAGGGAGATAATTAGTCAATCAATTCGATTAACGATTAGTTAACGTCTCTCCTTTCATTTGGAGAGACGTTTTTTACTCCAATTTGTAATTTGATAAAAAATTGGGAGGTTGATGATATGAATCAACGAGCACGTTGGCACGTTCGCGACATTATTTTACTAGCACTAATTGGGATTTTATTTGGCGTTATTTTTCTTGGCACCAATTTTATTTATGATGGATTAACAGTAGCACTAACACCAGTTGGCTTGGCGCCACTGGCTAATGACATTTCAATGGGGCTTTGGATTATGGCTGGCCCGTTAGCTGGCTTTATGTTAAGAATACCCGGTGCTGGCTTTCTAGGTGAATTTCTAGCTGCTGTAGGTGAAATGTTTTTTGGTGGCCAGTGGGGCGCTTCAACCATGATTTCTGGTGCCATTCAAGGAGTTGCAATCGAATTAGGCTTCACGTTAACTGGTTATCGCTTCTACAATTGGATTACTTTACTCCTGACCACCTTAACCTCTACGGTCGGAACGTTTGCTTGGGATATGTTTCGTAATGGTTATGCTGCATTTTCGCCAAAGATGTTATTTTTATTATTAGTCGTCAGATTTATTTCTATCTTTTTCTTTGGTGGTATTCTTGTTAAATTAATTACCAGTTTATTGGAACGAAGTCACGTATTACACCGCTAAGGAGACGTTATGCATTCACTAACCGTTAATAACCTTACATTTAAATATCAACCAGATGCGCCAATCTTTGAAAATGTAAATATCGCATTACCTCTAAATCAATTTAATGTATTGGTAGGCCCATCTGGTAGCGGGAAATCAACCTTGCTAAAAATAATTGCAGGGTTATATCCTCAATTTGGCGGTAATTTAATTAGCGGCAATATCACTATTGATGGTATCAATTTATCAACAAATCAGCATCAAATAGCGATGCTATTTCAAAACCCAAATCAGCAGTTTACCATGGATACACCTAGAAACGAACTTATTTTTGTATTGGAAAATTTACAAGTTAAACCCAGTGAAATGAATGCTCGTATTACTGAATCTTTGAACTTTGTTGACTGCACTGAACTTGCTGATCAAAATTTTAATACTCTCTCAGGCGGTGAAAAACAAAAAGTAGCTTTGGCGGTGATTGTAGCCATGGATAGCTCGGTAATCTTATTGGACGAACCCTTTGCAAGTATCGATCCCGGTGCCCGCAACCATCTACTAGCTAAACTGACTGAATTACGTGACAAACACCATAAAACAATAATCTTGGCTGAGCATGATCTACATGGATACCAAGAAATCGCCGATCAAGTTTTCCAAATTAATCCTGGCGATAGTAATATTGTTGCTTTGACACAAGATGCCAAAAAAAAATTATTTTCTCAATTTAAACCAATAACGATGACCACAAGAATCAAACTTCCCTCTGAATATGACCAGCCAGTAATTACACTAGATCATTTTCATTTGACTCAACAAAATAAAACTTTGTTGGAGCAATCAAAATTCACTTTCTTTAAAAATAAAATCACACTGATTACAGGTGAGAATGGAATCGGTAAGTCTACCCTGTTTAACGCCATCATTAAATTGACACCTTATCAGGGGAAAATTTTAGTCAGTGGTCATGATGTCAAATCAATGAAACAAAAAAAACTTACTCGTCAGGTTGGCTTAGTATTTCAGGAAGCTGAAAACCAATTTATGGCAATTACAGTTGCTGAAGAAATTGAGCTTAGCAAAAAGCACCGCTTAACTACTTACTTTACTGATCAACTAATCAAAGACTCATTGAGCAGATTGAACTTATCAGATCGCTTAGATCAGGTTGTCTATTCACTAAGTGAAGGTCAAAAAAAGAAGTTGCAGATCCTGCTTATGCTGATCAGTGGTCAACAAATTTTGTTATTAGACGAGCCGCTTAGAGGACTCGATATTGATTCGCTTGCCGCTGTGCTTGTTTTGATAAAAAAAGCTAGTCTTGCACAACAGCAAACCGTGATTATGATCAGTCATCAACTTACTGATTTAGCTAAGTGGATCGATTATCATGTTTTATTTGCGCAACAGCAACTTAGTTATCAGGAGGTGCTGTGATGAATGCCAGTCTAAAATTATTGTTAGTTTTGCTAATCTCATTAGAAGTATCTTTCACTCAAAGTCTCAGTGCTAATTTAATTTTGATCACAGGTAGTCTATTCTATTTAATGATTCACAAAACTTCATTCAGATCATTATTACTTTTAGGAGTTGTTCCATTTTTACCGGCATTAGGTCTGTTTGTGACAATTTATTACTTTAGCCCCGATCATGACCTACATTTTGCATGGGTGCTGTTCACACGAATGTACGTTTATGTCACCGCGGGAGCAAGCTTTACACTAACGAGTACACCACTAGATTTGGCTCTCAGTCTTGAACAAAATTGGCATTTACCATCGAAATTTGCTTATGGAACTCTGGCTGCTTTCAATATGCTACCAAAGATTAAATCAGCAATTGTTACAATCCGCACCGCTGGTTTAATGCGTGGCATTGTCTTATCTTGGTGGTCACCACAATTGTATTTTAAAGCTATTTTAGTTGCCCTAAACTGGTCAGAAAACCTTGCTCAAGCTATGATCTCTCATGGTTTTGTTGAAGATCAACCCCGAACGTTTTATCGTCAAATTAAAATTACAATCATCGACTACAGTATGTTAATAGTTATTATATTAGCAATTCAACTACCAATTTGGCTCTTACCATAGCAAAATATTTTATTCCGATACCCCTTATTGGTACAATTACAATAAGGGGTGAGTAAAATGGATTACAATGCACGCAACAAAATTATTAACGGTTTAAGTTACTTGAGTATCCTATTTTTGCCTGTTATTTTTCCACTAATTGTCTGGATTGTTGGTGGCAATCAAGCTGATATCCGCCACCATGCTAGTAGGGCTTTTTGGACTCAATTAATCCCAGCCATTTTGGCAATCATCCTAATTGTCATAGGTGCGGTGTACGGGTTTATTACTAATAACATTCAGTCAACTAGTTGGTTATTCATTGGTATGCTGGCCATCGTTGGTCTGATTTCAGTTGGGTTATTTTTGTATAATATTGTTAAAGCCATTCAGGTCTTTATTGACTAATCCTTACTATTTTAATTTATATTGCATAGGTACCCACGAGATTTCATATCTTAAAATCTGCAAGAAATTGCAGATGGTTATCGTATATAACAAGTGTGCTCGGACTCTTTATCTGAAACACACTCAACCTGCAAAAAACAATAAAACAGGGGGGATGATTCATAATTCGAATCATCCCCCTGTTTTATTGTTGCATTCCAATTTCTAACCACGGTTGTTTACGCTCTTTATTTATCCGTATCCGGGTCCCAATTTCCCGTAAATAATTGTTGTTTTAAATCATCTGCCGACAACTTCTTTTGAGATTCAAAACCACGAAACGGCCGAATTGTTTGCAATGCTGAATTTTGATATCGTTTAGCACGTTCTAGTGCATATTCACTTAATGAACCATTTTTGATATGCACAGTCAGTCGGGCACTAGGAGTTGTCTTTGGATTTTCTACTCGATCCTCTAAATCCTCTAATTCTTCTTGGTATTCTGGTCCTAACTGAATTTGATTAGCATAGCGTTCTAGGCGATCTAACATAGCACGCGCATTCGTTTGATACTTGCAAATTGCATCTGGCGATTCAGTTGCTACCTCTTCGTTCATTTGGTCAGCCCGCATTAACACCTTATTCACTTCTGCTTCGTGCAGAGCAGGCGTCATAATAAAATAACTAGCCATTAATCGGATAAACCGGAGGGTATTGGTTCGAACGCCAACTGAGCTACTAGGATCCAAATCTAGCATCCTTAACTCCAAGTACTTCACTCCAGACTGGGGCAACTCTGACAACTTACCAGCACCTTTAAATCGGACAGCTCCATGAAATTCATAATCTGAAATTAACGTCCCATCTTTAGCACCTTGCTCAATTCGCTGAACATAACGACTTACATTACTGTAATCACCGACAAACTTGGTACCAAAGCAATATGAACTTTGCCGTACACTTCTAATTGGCCCTGCAGGCCCTTCATTATTTTCAAAATAGTTAGCTTCAGCAATTGGACTAGCACCAAATAAATATGTAATTAACCAGCGATAACGCATAAAGCCTTGTGCAATTTTAGTATACATGTAATTTTCAAGTTCGGTTCTACTTTCAAATCGGTCCTTTAAGTGTGGATACACGAGTTCGAATACACGTGGGTCAATACTTAAATTAATATGTGCACCACAAGGTGTTCCTTCTGAAAAGCCATGCCGTTTCAGCCACTCTTTTAAATAGGCTTCTTTTTTAGGACCCATTTTAGCTAACAGCAATGATTGCTTATCCTGTGGCAATCTAGGTGGCATCGAAAGTGGCCATAGTAATTTACCAGGGGCTAATGCTGTCCGTAATGCATTATTAATACCAAACAAATAGTGCATTGCATCCAGTGCATGCGCAGCAGGTGGTGTAACAACTTCAGACATCGTCTCCAGAAAGTCATTTGTAACCCAAGGGTTGATTTGCTCATCTCCCACACCGGCTGGATATGGTTCCTTACTTAACTCACCATTCTCATCGACACGTTGCATCTCAATTTCTAATCCCATAGTAAAATCTTGTGTCTTAGCTACAGCTTCATTATCAAAAATTAATTGTCCAATCTCACTAAACATTTTAATCGCTTCCTCATTTTGCAATCAATGATTTGTATCAGTTTACATACTGCAGAACGTAAAGTCAATTGAATCATTAATATTTTTCTTACCAAGTTTTAATTTAATAGTTAGTATTTGCTTATATTTAAACCATAATTAGTCATCATTTGGTACAATAGATGCCAAATTAATAAAAAATCGAGGCCCACAAATGGAATCTATTCTTTCAATTATGCTTCTGACCGTTGCAGTTGTAGTGGCAAATATTTTGAGCTTGATCTGGCCAAAAGTGCCATTAGCAGTTTACCAAATTATAGCTGGTCTATTACTATCACTTGACCCCCAGTTTAACCACTTCGCGCTCGAACCAGAGTTATTCATGTTAGCAATTATCGCCCCGTTAATGTTTAACGACGGCCAAAACCAGTCAACTAGGAGTTTATCAAAAAATATATCTTCAATTTTATCAATGTCTGTTTTTTTAGCTATTTTCACAGTTTTAGTGGTTGGCTTTTCAGCTCACATGCTCTGGCCTACCATGGCTTTACCTATTACTTTAATGTTAGCAGCAATCATTACACCCACTGATGCAGTTGCAGTAAATTCGATCACTAAAAATGTTATCTTACCCGAGCGAGTTCACACGACTCTTACGCACGAATCGTTGTTTAATGACGCTTCTGGTATTGTTTTGTTTAATTTAGCACTTGGCGCATATACCACTGGCTCATTTTCACTGGGCTTAGGTATTTTAGACTTTATTAAAGTTTTCTTTGGGGGCATTTTCTTTGGTTTAATCGTCGGTACATTAATTGTTCAGTTGCGCTTGCATTTGACCCAGTCACATGCGGATATCAGTGCAATCGTTATTCCAATCAATATCATGACCCCACTCGTAATCTATTGGTCAGCTGAACGGCTAGGACTTTCTGGTATTTTAGCGGTTGTTGCCACCGGTCTGGTTCACAGTATATTGCACGACCGTCTCCAGCTTACTTCAACTAAATTGCAGATTGTCACATCCACCACATGGACGATTATTGAGGATATTCTAAACGGCTTTGTGTTTGTCTTATTAGGTGCCACGCTGCCAACAGTTATCACATCAAATAATATAACTAATATTAGTCTTTTAGTTTTGATTGCAGTTGGTTTGTACCTGACACTATTTTTAATTCGATACCTTTGGGTTCGCTTTGGGCTTGTAAAACTAAAACGACATACTGCCAATGAACATCAATCCGCTTGGCAAGTTGCTTTAGGCGGTGTTCATGGTACGATCACCTTAGCCATGGCTTTCTCAATTCCAACTATGATTAACCATCACTTATTTGTCTATCGTGATCAAATTATTTTAATTGCAGCTATCGTTATTCTAATTAGTCTGCTAGTGCCAGCTATTGTTTTCCCATTGACATTGCCTGTCAAACAAAAAAGCTACACAGCTGCAGAGTTTGACCACCATGTTAACCGCTTGGTTTCATTTGCAGTAGCTGAACTAAAACAAAATAACCAAACCACTGAAGAATTACGACAAGCCACGGAAACGTTAGCTAGTCAGGCTAATATCAAGCAAACAGTTGATCGCAAACAATTTTTCGCCTTGGCTAACCAGGCCCGCCAAATTGAGCAAACAACCATTGAACAGTTAAATGATCAAGGCCAGATATCTAATCAGACCCAAGCCTACTACGAACGCTTTTTAGAACGAACGGCCTTTCGTTCTAGTAATCGGAGTTTCACTAAGCTCCTGTGGCACCGGTTAAAACGAAGCCTAAACAAAAGACTAATTCGCCGCCACAAGCCAAAGTTATCTACTGCAGAAATAATACAAAAAAAAGCCGCCTTTAAAACTAAACAAGCAGCCACAATTGAGGTCTTAGGCAATGTTAGCAATGCTGTAATTACCTACCTAGATTCTATTGAAAATGCTGATAATCGAACTGAAGTTGCCATGTTACGTCGTACTTATACGGCCCGTACTAGGTTTATTAATGATCGACAAACATTAGAAAGTGATTTATTACAAAATTTATTTATTCAGGCATTTCAATCGGAACACACCTACGTTCAACAAGAACTGGCTAGTCAAAACATTTCCCAAGAACTCGCCAATCACCTTAACGAAAAAATATCAACCGATGAACTAGTCTATATGCAATCAATGACTTAATGCATGTATTGTGCCAAAAAATTGGCAATATGTTTACGGTACTCCTTTGGTGCAGTAGCGTAAGATTTTGCATGTTGCGCGTTTTTAACAACCCATAATTGTTTTGGTCCCTTAGTAGCACGATAATTTTGATAAACCATTTCAGTTGGCACAAATGTATCTTTAGCTCCGTGAATAAATAACATTGGTCGATGATTATGTGATAATTGATTGAGGGAACTGGCTGAACCAAAGAAATAGCCAGCACGCACGCGGGTAATCAAGCTAACCACGTCAACTAATGGAAAGCTAGGTAAATTATACATCTGCCTTGCTTGATAGCTAATTTCTTGTTTAACCCCTGTATACCCACAATCTTCAACGAAAGCTTTTACCTGTGTCGGCAGCTTTTCCCCACTGGTCATCATCGTCGTAGCACCACCCATACTAACACCGAACATAACAATTTCAGACTGTTGGCCATTAGCAGCAATAATTTTGTTGATCCATTTTTTATCGTCCAAGCGATCTGGCCAACCATAACCAATATAATTTCCCTGGCTGTTTCCTTGGCCGCGAGCATCTGGTAATAGTACGTTATATCCTAGTTGATGAAACAAATAAGCGTAGGCTCCCATACTTTCTTTGTTACCCATAAACCCGTGGGCAATCAAAACAGTTTTATTTGTTTTTGTTTGTGCTGGAACATAGTCAGCAACCAACTTTAAATTTCCAGTTGCTGATTGCATAGTCCAGTGTTGTTTATTAACTTGCTGAAACCATTTTTTTTGATGATATAATGGATCTGACTTTTTGATTACCGTTTGATTACTGATAAAACTTTTATGACTAGGTACTACTGCAACCTGATAAAAATATAAACCACCTGCTAGTAGGCCTCCGGTTAAAATAACAATGACAGTAATAATTACAATTAACCAACGTTTAACTTTCATTTACAAATCTCCATTTCTAGATATCTATGTACTAATTTAACTAAAATTTTTCTTTAAAGAAGGTCTTCTCGTACCCACTGAATTTCATTTTATGTCTTCCGATCACCAAACTAACTTATACGCTAAAATGTGGCTACCAACCGGCAATCCCATTGGGGTAATTCAAATAATTCACGGAATGGCAGAACACATTAACCGGTATCAAGAATTTGCCTCGTTTTTAGCCAAACAAGGATTCATTGTGGCCGGTGATGACCATCTTGGCCATGGACACTCAGCTACCAATAATAACTTGGGTTATTTTAGTCACGGCAATGCCGTTCATTTCTTATTGCAAGATGAAATCAACCTGTGTCACAAATTAAAAAAAGACTACCCTAGTTTACCATATGTCTTACTCGGACACAGCATGGGTTCGATGATGGCTCAATGTCTTTTACCTATTTTAGATCACGAAATTGACGGTGCAATTTTAATTGGGACTAGTGCCGTTCATCGTGAATTAGTTCCAGCTTGGCCAATAATCAGTTCACTAAATCAAATTGCTCCTCATCGTATTGGTCGCTTTCTAGACGCAATGGCATTTGGGAGTTTCTCAAAGCCCTTTAACCGCCACGTTAAATTTTCCTGGTTGACCCATTCATCAGAAATTATTAGTCAGTATGATCAAGATCCGTGGTCCGGGTTTACGTTTACCAACAATGGATTCTATACTTTATTTTCACTAATGAAGCGGGCTACTAGTTCAGCATGGATTAATGGTATTCGTTCTGACCTACCAATCTTGATAACTAGTGGTACCCATGATCCAGTTGGTAAGTTTGGCCGTGGCCCCAGCTACCATTTTAACTTATTAACAAACGCTGGTTTTTCCAAAACAACTTTAAAACTTTTTGATGGAATGCGCCACGAAATCCTAAATGAGACTCATCGAGAACAAGTTTATCAATTTATTGCACGATGGTTAGGCAAAAATGTGCTACATTATAGGTAAGTAAATTTACATGATCAAGTAAACGTGCAAGGAAGTGAGTAAATGTTTCCAGAACGATTAAGAGCATTGCGTCGCGGGCAAAATATCACCTTAAAAGAATTAGCAACTGCCCTAAACCAACATTTGACCAGTGGTGAAAAAGCTAATACTCCGTCTCAAATTGGTAACTGGGAACGCGGTATCCGTACCCCTTCATATATTGAAGCTCGTAAGTTATCCGAGTATTTTGATGTTAGTTTGGATTATTTAACTGGTAAATCTGATCAAAACGATTACGATCTAGGAAAACTATTCCTTTCAGGAAAGGAATTATCGTTCAATCACACTACCTTAACCAGCCAGGACCGTTATGAGATATTTCAGTTAATTGACGGTTACCTCCATGGTCGCCAAAAACGTCGTGAAACAGAAAAATTCTATGCAACGCAAGAAGAATTGGACTTGGATTTATAAAAAATTATGAGCAGGACCTGAAAATGTCTAGGTTAGACATCCAGTCATGCAAATAAGTCTACAAAAACCACAACCTAATGAAGGAAAGACCCTATGAATCCTAAACAACGTAAACGACTGAAAAAAGTCATCAAACAACATAAGCAAGTTAAAACTAATAATTATATCAGTGAACTGACTCATTATCGCGATTTATTTGATTTCTTTCCAGCAATTAAATATTTAATTAATAATGTTTTGGAGAGTAATCGTTTATTACAAAATGGGCTGCTACCACAACCTCTTCCAAAGTTATTACTGCCCGATAATATTCAAGACACTATTTTTAATGCAATTCAGTCCAAATATGCACCAGACGATCCTGCCGGTGACCAACAATGGTCACTTTATGTTGATGCATTGCCTAAATTAGACCGTTTATTACGTAACTATCGTGATTATTTAGAGACAACATACGGGATGTGGTCGTACACAAATTCATTATTCGTTAAGCAACTATCACAGTTAACTGATGGCCAACCAGTACTAGAGGTAATGGCCGGTAATGGATATATTTCAAAGGGATTAAAAAACTTAAATTCACAGCAAATCGTTATTACCACCGATAGTCAAGCATGGACAACAGAAAACGAAACCGGCAAACATCCGGTAACCACAATTGAGTCGCTGGATGCATTATCCGCTTTTGACAAATATGAATCACAGATCAAATACGTAATTATGTCATGGGCGCCAGATAAACAAACAACCGATTGGGAACTGCTACAAAAAATCAGAAATAGTGCTCGGAATATCAAATTACTAGTTATTGGCGAACAAAATGGAGCAACCAACTCCTCTGCCTTTTGGAATAACGTTGAAATCATCCCAAATAGTACCATTGACCAAATTAATACTCAGTTTAAGAGTTTTGATTTAATTAATGAAAAACTATTTGAGTGCGCATAAACGGCTTTACCATTGCTCAATGTATCAACCAATTGAAATAAAAAATAGAACTGCATCCCATAACAGGATCGCAGTTCTATTTTTGATGTGTATTGGTAGCAGTGCTACCTCAGATTAACAGCGCTCCACAACGCTAATAATCGGACGCCCTACATAATCCGGTAGGAATATGCGCCCCACCCGAAATGTCACTAGTCGCTTGCGCGAAACAACCAAAAGATTGTCTGACTTTCTCGACTCATCGCATGCAGTCATTGTATCATCTTCCGTGCCATAATTCAAATTACTTTTTTTCTTCCTTAGCGGCAGCTCGATTGCTCTCAATGGTGGTTAATTGGGTAGTAATCCATTCTTTGGCCATTTTTCCAGCACTATCTGGATCATCCGCTAATGAAGTTAGCGAAGCACACTGGTCAATTCTCAGACCTGAGCGATTCAAATCGGCGGCCTCACAAACTAAATACACATTTACTTCACGTTCCTCGTTAACGTCCAATATTTTAGTAATTGTTTTTGAGTTCATCAATGGCAAATTAATAACACTGGTCTCTAACCGAACCGAAACATTTTCACCGGCAGGTACCTTAACAATCCATTCAAATTGAGATAATTCATTTTTGTTGGCATTATCGCTAAGATACTTTAATCCAGCTTCAATTGCTTTAGTTTCCTCAACTTGCTTAACAGTTACTGTTTCTTTTTTTGTTTGAAATTTATCAGCAAGAATTTGATCCACAAATGTTTGAACGTTGATTTTCATTAAATTACTTCCTTCTTAATCTCGGACTAATATATTGTCCTCGTTGTCTAATTGCTGCAATTCCCGCCATAACATTCATTACAATCCCAATGACACTTAAAACATCAATACTTAATCTAAAAACAGAACCAACTTTGGCATGAAAGTTAATTTCAAAAAATGCCCCAAATAATGCAATTGTATAGATCAGTAGCACAAAGATGGTTAAGTACACAGAGAAACGAAAGTTAAGCGCACTAAATATAATTACTAGTAAATATAGTACAATCGCTATGCCGATATGATTAATCACTTCGCTACTTGCTAAGGAAGTTCCGCTAAGATGATACATCATCAAACTAACGATACAGTAAAGTAATAGTGAAATTGTTGAATATGAGATTACTTGTCTAGCTGCTTTCACGTTGGATCCCCCGTTTAATTGAATATAGTTTTATTCTACTATTAATGAACCCCAAGAGCTACTTCAATTAAAATTGCCTAAGAAAAAAGTCCATCCCAGTGTGAGATAGACCTAAAATTTAATATCAATTAAATTTTATGCTAATAAATCAACCAACTGTGCAACACTGACTCCAACAATGTATTGCGTAGTATCTGCGTTTGTTAAGACTTTCGTCAAAGTTTCTCGATTGTAAGTAATGCCCTTCAACTGCTCAGCTAGCTGACTAATATCCTGTGGGCCAAAGAAATCACCAAAGAATTTGATGTTTTTGATTTTACCATCTTCAACTTGGATACGAGCATCAACAGTCCCCATATCAAAATGCTGGCGCTTTTGCACTGAAAATTCTGGTGATTTACCATAAACCCAATCCCAGTTATTATAGTATTCTTCATAAATTTGATCGATTTTGGCCTGTTCTTCATCAGTAACTACATATTCTTGTTCTTTTATTTGAGCTAGGTCATCGACATGGAACAATTTTTTTAACAAGATATCTCGAAATTCCGGCACTGATAAGTCTTGATATTCAGGTGATAAAAATGGTTTCAAATTAGTGACCCGCGAACGCACCGATTTAATTCCCTTTGACTTAATTTTGTCTTCTGGAACATTGAGGGCATGAGTCACAACATCTAAATCAACATCCAGCATTAACGTCCCGTGTGAAAAAGTTTTTCCATTGCGAGTATACATCGCGTTACCAGAAAACTTACGACCATCAACTAAGATATCATTACGCCCACTTACTTCGGCAGTGGTGGCTCCCATTTCGTGTAATGCATCCACAATCGGCTGTGTAAATGACTTGAAGTCCCCAAAATCTTCACTATCACTATCTACCACAAAACTAAAACATAAATTGCCCAGATCTTGATAAACAGCTCCGCCACCAGATAATCGGCGGGTCACCCGAATATTATGATCCTGCACATATTTTTGATTAATTTCTTCTAATGTATTTTGATTACGGCCAACAATAATACAAGGTTCTTCATAATAGAATAATAGTAATGGTTCACCAAAATTTTTGTTGTTCATTAAATATTGTTCAGTTGCCAAGTTCTCCCCAATATTATGAGATTTCATTGCCACATAACGCATATTTTTTATCCTCCAACTACAATATATTAGCTAACTCATGGTGCTGCTGCCTTGTCTTACAAACAAATTTTAGCACCCAGTGAAACCGATTACAATAAACTATTGAACAGATTACTTCAAACTAGCTTGCAGATAGTAAGATAGTGAAAAAAGTTCCTTGGTCTATCAATTAAAAACTAGTTAATTAGGCATTTTTGGCTGTTTAAGTTAATTAATGTTTACAAAATCACAATAAAATAAATTGAAGGGCTTACACAAAGCTCAATCAATAGTATAATTAAGTCAGATAAGAATTGGAAAGAAGGTTTTTGTTATGACACAACAGTATCAAAATATTCTTGCTCCAGTTGACGGTTCTAAAGCAACCGCTCAAGTAATTGATAAAGCAATTCAAGTTGCTTTACAAAATAATACCCATCTCGATATTTTAAATGTCGTTGAAGTGAACCAGTTTAGTGACAGCTATGGTGGCGCAGTTAGTGGCGACGTCATCTATGGACTTGTTGAAGAAATTGAATCACGTCTAAACGATTTAAAGAAAAAAGCAACTGACGCCGGATTAACCGATGTAAGCATCCATGTTCGGTTTGGTAATCCAAAACCGGTTATTGCAAGGGAATTCCCTGCAGATCATAACAATGAATTAATTGTTATTGGAACTACCGGATTATCAGCTGTCGAACGATTCATGGTTGGCTCAGTGACAAGTTATGTTAATCGAACGGCTAAATCAGATGTATTGGTTGTAAAAATCAAGTAAGATTTTACAAATCAGTTAATAATATAAAAAAATACTCATACCTAGTGTTTTATACTAGGTATGAGTTTTTTTACGAGCCTGTAATTTGTTATTCTTCACCCAAGCTAACAAACGTATTGTATTTCAAATATTTATAATGTAGTCTCATATTCGAAACTTCAAATGGGGTCCCATCATCTAAAAAGAAGATCCCTTCCATAATGCCGACGGGTTCCTTTTCAGTTAACCCTAGTAACTGCTGATCCTCTTCATTTGATGGTTCGGCTAAAATCGACATAAATGATTTGGTAACTGATTTGCCCTCAATATCTTCTAAATAATTGAAGATTGATCCTTTTACTATATCTGGTGTCAATGCGGGTACCACTTTAATCGGAATGTATCCAGTTTCAATAATGATCGGTTTATTATCAAATAAACGTAATCGCTTGATTTGATAAACAAAATCGTTATCATTTAAAAAGAGGTCTTGTTGTAGTTCCACACTTGCAGGAACCACCTGATAGTCTAATAGTTTTACTGTTGGCGTTTTTCCCTCCAAGTGAAAACTATCGGTAACCCCTAAGTTAGTCCCCTCATAATTGAATAAAGATTGATTCTTCAAATACAGCGGATTAATAAAAGTTCCCGATCCACGCTTTTTGAAGATAATTCCCTGCTGTGCTAACACATTCAATGCTCGCTTAATCGAACTACGACTGACGCCATATGTCTCGCTTAGACTTCGCTCATCAGGTAATTTTTTGTTATTAAATTCATTTTTAAATATTCGCGTTTTGAGATCATGCATGACCTTGCGATATACTAAGTCTGCCATCACACTAAACTCCTAATTTTACGACAATTGCTTGCTTATCCTGACATGAGTATAACAGATTTTTATAATTGGTTGTATACTTTTAAAAAATTGGTGCGAACCACGATCAAAAAAGTTCGAAACACAGCACTTAGTTCTTATAAAAATATCCGGAGGAATCCATACAAAATGAGTAAAAAGAAAAAAATTAAAAAAACACTAGTTGAACAAATCCTAGATAAAAATAAAATCACTTACGAGCAGGCAGCATTCCCAACTCATCAAGATGGTGATGTAGCTCAGCTGAGTGTTGATCACAGTGATATTGACGAGCATTTAATCTATAAAACATTAGTTTTAGAGGGTAACGCTACTGGCCCAGTTGTCGGCGTTTTACCCATTGACTACCATTTAGACGAAAAAAAATTAGCAAAAGTTTCTGGCAATAAAAAAGTTAATATGGTGCCATTAAAAGATCTTCTAAAGACTACTGGGTATGAACATGGTGCTAACACGCCGGTGGGAATTTACGAAAAGTTTAAATATCCGATATATATTGATCAATCGGCCCAAGAACCAGCGACAATTTACGTTTCATCTGGTAAAATCGGACGATCAATTAAAATTAATGCCACAGATCTTGCTAACTTAGTTCACGCCGATTTTGTAGATTTACGGCAAAATTAAAGCAGCAACTGCTACTAAAAGCACCAACTAGTATTGCTTGGAGGATTAGTATGTTACAAACGATTGCAACTACACTTGGTCAAACAATTTTATATTTAATTATCATCCCTGGCCTGTTGGGAACCGGATTAGTTATCATTAACCGAAACAGTAAAAGCCAAGTGGTCAACTACTTTGGTTTTCGTGCCCAGATTATTGGTGGCTGGTTTGGGGTTATTATCCATGAAACGAGTCACCTATTAATGGCACTGATTTTTGGCCACCACATTACTTCGTTTCGGCTTCTCAGAAATCCCAAGCAATATGATCCAACTGATAACTCCCTAGGTTACGTTAACCATACCTGGAACAAGCATAATTTTTATCAACAATTTGGTAATGTCCTCATTGGGATTGCACCAATCATTGGTAACACTATTGCCATTTACTTTATTACAAAGTGGTTGTTACCTAGCAGTCTATCATCTTGGCAAAATTTGTTAACCAATCATGAACTAACTTCACCAATGTTAATTACACCCACCTATGGCTTCTGGGGATTTTTAATTTGGGTATTATTAGTCATCAATATTTGTCTTGGTGGCTTTGATCTTAGTCAAGCAGATTTAAAGAACTCAGCTTTAGGATTAATTAGTTTGACCATTTTTATCGTTTTAGTTGCAGCACTATTTAGTTTGCTTAGCTGGTCTACTGCGCTGATTAACGTAATACAGTCGCTTATGATTCCATTTATTACAGCAATGCTGTTTGCACTGCTAATCGCAATAATCACTAACTTAGTTCTCCGAATTATTGGCCACTTTCTGTAGTACCGTTCCATTCAGCCTTAAATTCAGCCAAAAATGTTTGCATTACTTGTTGGCGTTTTTCCCCAATTTTTTTCGCCGTAACAGTATTTAGTTGTGGCGCCAGTAATAATAGTTTTTCGTAAAAATGATTAATTGCAGTCCCAGGTTCATGACGATATTGTTCTTTAGTCATGTTCAACCGGGGCTTTTTTTGTGGATCATAAATATCTTCACCAGTGTGTCCACTATAATAAAAAGCACGTGCAATCCCTAATGCACCAATGGCATCTAATCGATCCGCGTCTTGAACGATCTGTCCTTCAATTGATAAAGTTTTTGCCTTGCCATCTAGTGATTTTGCAAATGACATATTCTTGATAATTAGCATTACTGCATCAATTTGGGCCTGCCTTAATCCAATATCTTGTAAAAACTTAATTACCTTATCTTGTTGGCCATTTGGATCATCAGTCAACTTGTCATCAATCACATCATGTAACCATGCTGCAATCAGGGCAATAAATAAATCCGCTGGTTCTGTTTGACAAATTTGCTCCACCATTTTGGTCACTCGGCTCAAATGATCCATTCCATGACCGCTCTTATCTTTGCCCTCTTCAAGCTGAACAAATTGCTTAATCTGTTGTAATTGTTCTGTCTGTTCTCTTTGCATTATTAAATCTCCTTTACCGTTCTTATTGTATTTAGTTTACAACAAAAAATAGTATCCGCCGCTTCAAAGTGGATACTATTTTTGTTCTAATTCAATTGCATAGTCCATAATTAATTGATACAACTTTTTAATCAACACTGGCGATAAGTTATCATTACTGTATTGTTTGATTAATCGATCGGTGAGTTCCGTCATTCGCTTTGGTTGCCTGATTGGCAGCTGATGTTCCTCTTTATATTTTGCCACCTGTTTCACGATTTCTAATCGTCGGTCCAATGCTTTCATGATCTGATCATCACACTGGTCAATTTGATCTCTTAATTCATCAATCACTTCATTCATCCTCACTTACACTGATTTTTGCAACTATTTCATCGGCAATCTCACTAGGAGTCAAATTATCAGTATCAACGACAATATTAGCAACCTCTTGATACAATGGCTCACGATAATTCCACAAATCAATAAAAGTTTCACGGTTTAATTGTTTCAGTAACGGCCGTTGCATATCATTTGCTAGCCGTTTCAATAACTGCTGTGGCTGTGTTCGTAAGTAGACAACAGTCGCCTTGGTAGCACCTAGCATGCTTCGATTGGCCGCCTGCATTACAATACCACCACCAGTCGATAAAATTCCGGGGGTGTCTAAGTAATCTTGTAAAACCCGCGTTTCAAAGGACCGAAACACTGTCTCACCATTGCGCTCAAAATAAGTGGCGATTGATTCACCCAACTGTTGCTCAATCAACTGATCTAAATCATATTGAATGGTCTTTATCCGACCAGCAAGTTCTTGACCAACCGTTGTTTTACCAGCACCCATAAACCCGACTAAAATTAGTTTTGACATGTCATTTCACTCCTCAAACTTGGACCTAATTTGTTTTGACGATTCAAAAAACGAGTGAATTTGTTTTGCATCATCCCTTTTTAAGCCATCAATGATCTGTTGGATTTGCTGCTGGTACCCTTCTAGTGCTGCCAAAGTAGCATCTCGATTAGTTAATAAAACATCAGTCCACATTTGCGGGTCAGCAGCACCGATTCGCGTAGTATCCTTGAAGCCACCAGCGGCAAACCTTGGTAATTGTGGTTCGTCATTGAGGGTTGCTTCAGTGCTATTCACCAGTGCCGCAGCAGCGATATGTGGCAGATCGCTTAGTTGTGCCATAATATGATCGTGTTTTTGGGCCGTGATATCCACAAAATTAACATGCAATGGCCTAAGCAATTTTTTTACTCGTTGTCGTGCAATTTTATTTTCCGTAATCAAAAAATATGGAACCTGGTCATACAAATTCGCATTAACTGCTTCAATTCCTGCTTTTTGCGTCCCCGCCATTGCGTGTCCACCCACAAACAAAATTCCATGCTCAATCAATGGTTTAGCAGCATTCATCACTTGCACCTTAGTACTGCCAGTGTCGGTGATAATAACATTTTTCTTTAACTGTAAGTGCCTAAGTTGATGCAGTAACTCAATAATTATCTTGGTTGGTGTTGCCAAAACTATCACATCCGCAATTTCTGCAACATCCCCCAGCTGTTTGGCAACTTGGGATGTCAATCCAATTTTCTGAGAACGTGTCAATGTTTGTTCGTCAGCATCAACTCCGATGATCTCACTATCTGGTTGACTATTCTTAATTGCGAGCGCTAATGACGCACCCATTTCTCCTAAACCGACAACCACTATTTTCATCTTCTCGCCTCATTTACCGTAATTGATCCAAATCCTGCCAAAATTCTGGGTAAGAAACGTTGATTGCTTCAGCATTTTCAAGTTTCCCTGCTCCTGCTGCAATTAAATTAGCAATTGCCAACATCATTCCAATTCGGTGATCCCCATGTGAATCGACAGCCACATCGGGGGAATGTAATTGTGTCTTACCTTCGATAACAAACCCATCCGGCCGCTCTTCAATTTTGGCACCAAATTTTTTTAATTCTGCAGTTACAGTTTTAATTCGATCAGTTTCTTTGACCCGTAATTCTTCGGCGCCACTAATAATCGTGGTACCTGTAGCTTGAGTTGCTGCTAATGCTACCAGTGGTAATTCATCCACCAATGCTGGAATATCCTCGGCTCCTAAGTTAAGTGCATGAATATTTTGTGATCTTATCGTCAAATCACCAATTGCTTCAGCTGTATTAGAACGATTAGTAATTTCGTATTTAGCTCCCATCTTATCCAGTGCAGTTAAAATTCCAATTCTCGTTGGATTCAATCCTACCTGTTTTAATGTCACCTGGCTATTGGGAACACAAATTGCTGCTACAATGAAAAACGCTGCAGATGAAATATCACCTGGAACAGTAATATGTTGCGACTGAAAATCACTCTGTGGTTCAACTTCAATGTCCAAACCAGCTTGTTTAACTCGTCCGCCAAATTGGCGTATCATCTGCTCAGTGTGATCACGTGTAACCAATTTTTCTGTCAGATGACTATTATTGTTTGCCTGTAATCCCGCCCAAATTAGTGCGCTTTTAACTTGAGCACTGGCAACCGGTATTTTGTAATCAATGCCCACAAGTTCATCATTTGCGTGTAATGTTAGTGGTAAAAAATTATCGGCTGTGGCGGTTACTTTTGCTCCCATTGCTGTCAAAGGATCAATTACTCGCTTTAAGGGTCGCTTGCTTAAAGAATCATCGCCAAACATTTCAATATCAAATGGTTGGTTGGCCAACAAGCCTAACAATAAGCGAGTTGATGTACCAGAGTTTCCCATGTCTAGTGGCTGATTTGGTTTAGTGAAATTTTGAAATCCACCCTTACCTTCAATAGTTACTTGATCTTCATCGATATTAATCTCGACACCCAAGGCCTTGAAGGCCGCGATCGTGTGGAGACAGTCATCTGAAGACAAAAAATGATCAACCACGGTTGTTCCATGACTGATGGCCCCTAACATAATACTACGGTGGGAGATACTTTTATCCCCTGGAACGGTTAACATTCCATGAAGGCCATTTTCTGCTTGTGGTAAATCAATTGTTGTCATCAGTTTCATCTCCTAATATTTTACTAGTTCCTCACGATAGTTTGTAACTTGTTCTTTTAAACGCTCCATTGAATCTGTATCAAATTTATCTAAAATAGCTTTCGTAAGCGTAATTGCTACCATTGCTTCAGCAACCACTGCTGCTGCAGTTACGGCAGTGGTATCAGATCGTTCCACGTTGGCCTTGTAGGCCTCTTTGGTCTTGATATCCACACTCATCAAGGGCTTATACAAAGTCGGAATAGGCTTCATTACAGCCTTCACAATTACTGGCATGCCATTAGTCATTCCACCTTCAAAACCGCCCAAGTGATTAGTTTTTCTGAAGAAACCGCGTTGTTCTTCCCAGAAAATCTCATCCATGCCCTCACTTCCAGGACGATGTGCAAATGTAAAACCATCACCAAATTCGACGCCTTTAAACGCGTTAATACCCACAATTGCAGCTGCTAACTTAGCATCTAGCTTCGTATCAGCACTCACATAACTTCCTAGCCCAGCTGGCATTCCTGTCGCAATCACTTCAACTACTCCACCTAAAGTGTCGCCCGCACGTTTTGTTTCATCAATTAAATCACGCATTTTTTGATCAGCTTGTTCATCAAAAGTTCTAGTTTCGCTCGCGTCAGTGACTTGCTTTAATTCTTTTAAATCAGTAAATTGTTCTAATTTATTTGCATCAGATTCAATTCCGCCAATTTCTCGTACAAATCCCAATACTTCAACACCAAGCTGCGACAAAATTTGTTTGCATAAACTGCCCACTGCCACCCGCATTGTTGTTTCACGTGCACTTGACCGTTCCAATACATTTCGTAAATCAGTATGCCGATACTTCATACCCCCGACTAAGTCTGCGTGACCTGGTCGTGGTCGAACAACTTGACGAACACTGTTGGCGGGAGTCGCTTCAACCATAGGATCCATGATCTCATTCCAGTGGGCGTGGTCTCGATTAGTAACATTCAATGTAATTGGTGACCCCATTGTGATTTGATGTCTAACACCAGATAAAATCTTAACTTGATCAGTTTCGATTTTCATCCGATTGCCTCGCCCATATCCTTGCTGACGTCGTGTTAAATCAGCATTGATTTCATCAACTGACAGCGTAAGTCCAGCTGGTACACCTTCAATAATGGCGGTTAATTCCGGCCCATGTGATTCTCCCGCAGTTACATAACGCATTTTATTTGCTCCTTTATTAGTATAGAGTGCTAATTAAGCCGCTTAGGCTTCGTAGGCTAAGATAATTAAATGATGTTCGCAGTCTTAGCGAATGGCATTTAATTGGCTTAGCCCTAGAAGACTGGCTTAATTAGCACGTTTTAAAATAATTAATCAACCCTCAAAAAATTCCTGCACCTGATCACTATTAATCGGATATATTTTTGGCTTCCCGATTGCAGAAATGTAAATCAAGTTTAATTTACCATTTTTATTCTTCTTGTCATTTTTTATCTTGTCATAAAAAGCAGCTGTGTTGAGTAACTCAGAGTCTGTTGGTAATCCGACAACCGTAAGCCGATCATTAATTTCACGAGTTATTCCATCCTGAGCTAACCCTAATTTCTCAAAAATCCGTGTTAAATGCACCATACCCACACTAATGGCCTCACCATGGGCAAGACTACCATGGGCCAATAGTTCAATCGCATGCCCCATCGTATGACCAAAATTCAGCAATTGACGATTCCCGGCTTCTTTTTCATCATCCATCACAATTCGCGCCTTAAACCCAATACTACGTTGACTTAATTCAGTCGCATGTTTACGAATATCTGCAACAGAATTAATCTGTTCGATCAGCTGCCAAAACTCCAGTGAATCTAGTGCGGCTGTCTTAACAATTTCAGCATAGCCTTCTGCCACATAGCGATCAGATAACGTTGCTAAGGTCTGTGGATCAATAAAAACTGCATCTGGTTGATAAAAGGTCCCAATAATATTCTTAGCTTCCCCCAAATCAATTGCAGTTTTACCACCTACAGAACTATCAACTTGTGCAAGCAGTGACGTTGGAATTTGGATAAAACTAATTCCTCGCATGTACGTTGAAGCTACAAAGCCTGCTAAATCACCGACTACCCCGCCACCTAATGCAATTACACCATCCGTACGCGTAAAATGGTCGGCGGCCATTCTAGCAGTTAAGTCGGCAGCCACATTCCATGCCTTAGAACTTTCGCCAGCTGGAACAACGTAGTTTTTTACACTAAAGCCGCTACTAGTTAATCGATGCTTTACGTCTTCTTGATACAACGGTGCAACGTTTGAATCACTAATCAAAGCAATCTGACGATGCTGCCACACATTGGTCACCAATGAGCCAATCTGTTCTAATAACCCGGATTCAATTTGAACTTCATAATGTTTATCAGGTAATTCAACTGTTACTTTAGCCATTTACAACGGCTCCTTTTTGACTGACAAATGAATTTAAAACTTCATGTAGTGCAAATACTTCTTTAGTCATTTCTCTGAAAATTTCTGGTTTTAATGCTTGTGGTCCGTCTGAAAATGCTTTAGCTGGGTTATCGTGAATTTCAACTACTAACCCGTTGGCACCACTGGCAGTACCAGCAAGCGCCATTGGTGTTACTAGATCCCAGTGACCCTCAGCATGACTTGGATCAACTATGATGGGGTAATGCGTTAGCTTTCTCAAAACAGGAACCGCACTAACATCAAAGGTGTTTCGTGTGTATTTATTATCAAAAGTACGAATACCTCGTTCAGATAAGGCAATTTGGTGGTTCCCACCAGCTGCGATGTATTCTGCCGCATTCATTAAATCATCAATCGAAGCAGACATCCCACGTTTTAATAATACCGGTTTATTAGTCTTCCCGACAGCTTTTAATAAAGAAAAGTTTTGCATATTGCGGGCACCAATTTGAAGCATATCGGCGTATTGACAGATCACATCTAAATGCTCTTCATCCATAACTTCAGTGATCATGTCCATCCCCTGCTGGTCAGCTGCTTGTCGCAAAAATTTAAGTCCGTCCACACCTAATCCTTGAAATGAGTATGGTGATGTTCGTGGTTTGAAGGCTCCACCCCGTAAAATTGTTGCACCTCCATCATGAGCAACCTTCGCCATTTTAGCAACATGTGTTTCTGATTCAACTGAGCAAGGTCCAGCCATCATTGTGAAACCTGCCGGGCCACCAATTATAGTATGAGGGAGCTTAATAATAGTATCTTCAGGGTGCAATGCTCTGCTGCCTTGAACAGCAGCCGGATGATCCATAATGATCTCTTGTACTCCTGCTTGTTCTTCAACAGTCAGATCAGCTTCATTTACACCATTAATGGCAACACGATTTTTGTGAATGAAGAGGTCTGTTTTATTACCAAAATGCTGTTGTAATCGGTTCTTGGTTTGAGCGGCTGTTTTTTCTTTTAGAATAATTATCATATTAAATTCCTGCTTTCTTTGTTTGAGTTAGTTGATTGTTAATTGCTTGAGTTACTTCATTAATGGGCATTGCTTCATTTGTCCACCATTTAAAACTAAGTGCGCCTTGATGAATCAACATTCCCAGTCCGTTAATTGTTTGGCATCCTCTTTGTTGGGCAAACCGTAAAAATTTCGTTTCTCGTGGTGAGTAGATAACATCACAAACCACTTGATTGCCGTCCAGAACGTTCAAAACATCTGGTGCCACCGGCATTTGTGATTCTTTCGTTCCCATTCCGAGGTTAGTTGTATTAATTACCAAATGGCTCCTTGCTAATGAGTGTTTCATTTTAGCTTGATCCTCATAGTCAATAAGATTGACTTCTGTATCTGATCCTTTTGCCAGTTGATGCAATTGTTCTTTTCGTTGTATGAAAGTTTCATTTTTTCTTTTAAAGACATCAATTTGGCTAATCTGATTATTAATTGCTGCTTGAATAATTGATCGCCCTGCTCCACCAACACCTAACACTGCTATTCGCTGCTTTTTAAATTTAATTTTTTGAGCTGTTAAGCTTTCAAAAAATCCCTGGCCATCAACACTATCACCAATAAGCCGTCCTGCTTGATTTAAAATAACGTTAACAGATTGTAATTGGTGGGCCCGCGGGGTAATCTCATCTAGTAATGGAATCACCGCTTGCTTGAACGGCATTGATAAGTTGGCGCCGGCCAAATTTAATGTTCTAATTGCTTGCACTGCCTGTTTGATTTCACTTGGCTGAATATCAAATGCGAGGTAACGGGCATTCAGACCTAACTCATCAAAACTAACGTTGTACATTAATGGCGACAAACTATGCTGGGCCGGATGAGCAAAGAACCCGAACAGCCTTGTTTTTCCATTGATTTCATTCACGGTAATCCCTCCTTTGATAAAAATAAAAGCCTCACAGTTTAAACACTGTGAGGCTTCAATTCACCATTGGATTAAAAGATTCCATTGGCCCATGAAAATAAAAAAACCACACAATGTTTAAAATCTTCCAAACATCTATGTGGCAATTGTTTTTTAATATGCTTAAAAACTATTGGTCACTAGATGCAAACGTGATGTTTGCGTCTAGGATTGACCCAAACATCACTTCATAAACCAATAGTAATAATAACTATTCAAATTTGAATTATTGAACTGCTGCATATTAAAATCTCCTGTGAATTTGATTAAGGACATCTTAGCAATTATTTAGATGACTGTCAACCGTTCTTTGAAAATAGTTTTGTAATTTTCAAAAAACGGTTGGTAACCAGCCTAGTAACCTTGCTCGGACTAATTGAAACGTGGTATGCTCAGGAAAACAATTAAGTGAGGTTACTCATGAATCAAAAACTTGATAAGTCAATTAAACTAAAACAGTTAATATTGGGCACCAACGCCCCTCAACGTATTATTGCTCCAATTGTTGCCGATAATTTTCGTGACGTACTGATGCAGGCCCAAACAATCGTCGACTCACCTGCAGAAATCATCGAATGGCGCATTGACTACCTAGGTGAGATGACTGATTTTAGCCAACTAGTAACGACCGGACAGTCCCTGCAAGCATTAATTGGTAACATTCCTTTAATTGTCACTAACCGTACTAGTGCGGAAGGCGGCCAATTAGAATTTGTTGAAAAAAACTACCTTGACGCGTACGAACAATTAATCGAAGCTGATGTACCTGATGCTATTGATGTAGAATTTGCTCAATCAGACCACATTATTACTCATCTAAAACATCTAACCAATAACAGTAAAACTAAATTGATTTTAAGTCACCATGATTTCAAAGGAACTCCATTAAGAGACGATTTAATTTTCTTATATTCCCGAATGGCAAAATTAGAACCAGATATTGTCAAACTAGCTGTTACCCCTAACAGTCACGAAGACGTGCTACATTTAATGACTGCTACCACCGCTGCTGATCACCAAATTAAAATGCCAATTATTGCCATATCAATGGGTGATCTGGGTAAAATAACTCGCGTCTCAGGTAGTTTATTTGGGAGTATAGCTACCTTTGCTGCGGTGGTTGAAAGCTCGGCTCCTGGTCAAATATCTGCTGAACATCTTAGAACCGTGATGGAGCTGATTGATTTAAACTAAAGTGTAAGCAACCAGTAATTTACACAAAAAATCTCTAGTGACCTTCAAAAATTAAGGGACACCAGAGATTTTTTACATAAAGTTTTATGTGGGTTTGACCTCTTTATCTAACCGAAACAATAAATTATAATTGAAATTTTTTTAATATTTTAAACTAAGGTTTTAATTTTTGCCTCAATCTCATCACGTACTTGCCGAAATACCATCAATATTTCTTCTGAATTTCCAGTTGCTTGCGCTGGATCTGGCAGAGGCCAGTGAAGCTTTTTAACACTTGCCGGTGTCAATGGGCAGCGATCGCGAGCATCCCCACATAACGTTATAACCAAATCACTGCTTGCTAAATAAGTTGGGTCGATTAGCTTAGATTGGTTGTGAGAAATATCAATTCCTTTTTCCGCCATTACTTTAACTGCCAGTGGATTTAAGCCATGCGACTCAATGCCTGCACTAGCAATTTTCCAATTCGATCCAAGTATTTTATGGGCGAATCCTTCAGCCATCTGGCTCCGACATGAATTACCGGTACATAAAAAATAAACTTGTTTTATCATCAGCTGACCTTTCACGTTGTTATTTATTGTTAGAATAGCAGATGAACTGAAACCAGACAATAGATTCGGTTTATTGGCGAAATGCAGGAATGATCATAAAAGTTTTCACGTAACACATTTTTTCACGCTTTACTTTAGTATCCCATTCTCCAGCACACTGACATACTTTTTAGCGTTATCAATAATCTCTGTAAATTCATTTAACTTTGCATGCGGATGATTTTTCATAAACACCTTTGTTTCCTTTTGAATTTGCTCCATTACAGCGTTCATCATTACAAAAATAGTTTGGCGCTCAACATCCTCACGTAATGACAACTGATCTAATACAGGTGAAACTAATTGTTCAATACTGTTATTGGTAGCATTTGCGTAAATTTTTTTAATTGCTTGCTGGGCATTACTCGGTGCCTTCTCAGCACTGACATACCCATTTATTAGGATACCAAATTCGTCAGGATATTCTAACTCCAACTCAATTTTATATTTAGTTGCTCTCACAATCATGTCTACTAAATCATGGGCCCCACGCCATACACTGTAGTCTGCTACTGATTGTAATTTATTTGTTGCTTGTTGCAACGCTGTCACAAATAACTCGGCCTTGCTGCCATAGTAACGAAAAATAATTCCCTTAGAAACATCTGCTTCTTGTGCAATTACATCCGTCTTAGTCGCCCGATAACCATGAATTGCGAAATTGTGCATCGCACTTTTTAAAATTCGATCCACTTTTTCCGGATCTTTTGGAATTGCAGTCATATCTTCAACCACTAAATCACTCTTCTCTTAATTTTCAACCATATCTCTTCGTTTATAAAAGATAAATCCAAGTACAAATAATACTACTGCAATCAACACTAATTCCCAAGTTAAATTCCACTGAACCGCCCGCAACGGCACTTTGTTAACCCAGCCATAAGGAGTTAAATGGGTTGCCCATTTTGGTAAATCTAGCAATCCGCCCAGATATAGTGAAATAAAACCGTAAATCGGTACTATCCAGCTAATTGCTTGAATTCTTGGTACCACTCCCATTAATAAGGCACTGATACCAATCGTTACTAATTGCGCAGGTAAAAAGCCATAGAAAGCCCTCAAAAACCGGTCCAGTGGGATTGGTGCATCCATTACGGACTGACCAGCGGTGTACATACCTAGGATTCCTAAGAGTAATCCTAGAGTGCCTGTAATCAAAGCCACTGCTACATAACTGCAATATAAGTGTAGTCGTGATATTGATTTAGCATGAATTTGTTCCAGCCAACCTTTGCGTTCATCTGTGTTAAGTTTTAAAACCGTCTGCATTGCTGGTACCGTGCTTAACACCACAAATACAATTGATAACAGCGCCGCAAAGTTCAAAATAACAGTTTGATTAGCAGCATCAACTGCGCTGCCACCCATCAGCTTAGCCATCATTGGATTAGTTTTCATGATATCTCCCACCGTACTAAAAATGGAACCGTAACTCGCCCCTAGGACAAACATCCCAATCATCCAAACAATAAAACTGGTCCGTTCTAAGCGAAAAATCAAGGTAAACGGTCCCGCTAATAAAGCTGACGCTCGGGTACGTCCAGGTCTGGTTGCCAAAAGCCCAGCTGTCACATCGCGACGGGCATAAGCATAAAATGCCACCCCGACTGTCAATATTGCTACTCCCAGCATTGCAAATACTGGCCACCAAATATTTTCATCGTAAACTGATAATTTTTCAATCCAGCCAAACGGTGACCACCAGGTATAATCTGGATTAGAAACATCAGTCATCATCCGAACTAAAAATAACAACGCCAAAATCAAATAGCTTAACATGGTAGCGCCACGAGAATTATCACTTAACTGAGCCATTAATAACGTAAAGCCGCCAAACATGAATCCCACTGCAGCTAAACCTAAGCCAAATATCAAACTACCAGTATTATCAGCTCCTGTCATATTAGCGGCTATCAGGCTAAGTGTCTCTAATACACCAGTGATTAAGTTGATGATTAAAAGCTCAATCGTAGCTGCTAGTAACGGGGCATATTTACCAACACAATGGGCTCGAACTAACTCTAAAATACCACTATCTTCTTCTGCCCTCGTACTTTTTACAGCAAAGTAAATATTCATCATGGCCATAAATAATCCCATAAAGACCATCATTTCAGTCGCAAAAATCAATGCAGAATTATATGGTGGATTGGCCGTAAATGGGCCAAACATTGCTACCATGGCTGGTGTCTTTAGCGTTGTAACAATTGAATTCATCGCTGACTTAGTTCCATATAAACCATCAAATTTACCAGCAGCTGCACCCATTAGACCCACTAAACCAATCAACCAGAACACAATTTTTAACCAGTCGCGGCGCAAGTAAAACCGGGTTAAAAAACCAGCTTGGCTAAAATCACTATTGTGCATTGTCATTCACCTCTTGACTATCATTGTTATAGTAACGTAAAAACAAGTCCTCAAGCGTGGGTGGTGTACTTTGCAAACTCAAAATTACTTTAGTAGCTAATACCTCCATAACGATACCAATTTGATCTGAATCAACCGCAAATGAAACTTTATTTTGTTTAGCAGTATCTGTTTTAACATCATGAACTCCTTCCAATTGGGCAATATCACTCAATGAGTCCTTAGTTTGTACTTGAATTACCGTGCGAGTTAGATGTCGCATTTCCTCTAATGAACCAGTTTCAATAATTTCCCCTTGTCGGATAATCCCGATCCGGTCACACATTCGTTCTACTTCAGATAAAATATGGCTCGATAATAGAATACTTTTGCCTGCTTGTTTGAGCTCCAAAACTCGCTTTTGAAAAATTTCTTCATTCAGAGGATCCAACCCCGAAGTTGGTTCATCGAAAATGTACAGATCGGCATCAGTTGAAAACGCCGCAATTAGTGCTACCTTTTGTCGGTTTCCTTTTGAATAAGTTCGTGATTTTTTGGTTGGATCCAATTCAAATTGCTCGATTAGTTCATCTGTTTTATCGGAGTGCTCTTGATGATTCAATTTTAAAAATAAATCAATCACTTCACCACCGGTTAAATTGGGCCATAAATATACATCCCCCGGAACGTAGGCTAACCGTGAATGAATTGCTACTGCGTCATGCCAAACATCTTGACCAAAAATAGTAGCTGATCCACCACTAGCTCGTAAAATACCCAACAAAGTCCTAATAGTCGTCGATTTCCCAGCACCGTTAGGACCAATAAATCCAAAAACTTCCCCTTTATAAACATTGAATGTAATGTTTTTGAGCGCCTCAACTTTACCAAATTTTTTTTGAAGTTGATTGATTTTAACCACTGTTTCTACCATGCTTACCGCTTCCTCCCTGAAGTCGTAAATCATCTTTTTAGTGCGTACAAATCATTTTATTTTCGTTTGCGCCACGAGTATAAATCTCTTTGACTCATTAGTCAATGACTGGCTAGTCATTTTATTGAAATTAATAATTAATCTAGATTGACTAATCAATCTGGCGCGTTAAACTAAATAACAGTACTCAATTGAAAGGAACATAATCAATGAAAAATTTAAAAGCATGTACCACTGTTCTGGTCGGTAAAGACGCAACCATTGATGGTTCAACCATGGCTGCTCGAAACGATGACACCTTTTTGCCATTAACTCCACAACGATTCGTCGTTTATCCAAGCGTTACTGGACGTCATGAAACTCTTACCTCCAATCAAAATGGATTTAGCGCTCCATTACCAGAAAACGGCTATCGCTATCAAGGAACTCCAAATGTGGATGTTGAACATGAGGGTGTTTACGATGAAAATGGTTTTAACGAAAAAAATATTGGCATGAGCGCAACCGAAAGCGTCTACGCTAACGAACGTGTGTTAGCTGCAGATCCACTGATAAAAAACGGCTTAGCAGAAGATTCAATTGTGGCCATGGTTTTGCCATTTATTAATTCTGCCAAAGAAGGTGTTACTTATCTCGGCCAATTAATAGCTAAATATGGTTCACCTGAGGGTAATGGCGTTATTTTCAGTGATGCATCTGATATTTGGTACATGGAAATCGTCACTGGCCATCACTGGGTAGCTCAACGGATTCCTGACAATGCCTATGCTGCCACTGGCAATCGTGTTGCGATCCAAACAGTCGATTTTGATGATCCGGACAACTTTTTGTGGTCTGACGGCATTCAAGCATTTGTAGCTGATAACCATCTCAATCCCGACAAAACTGGCTGGAATTTTCGGCATATTTTTGGAACCGCTACAGAATTTGACCAACATTACAACACTCCACGTCAATGGTATGCTCAAAAAACATTGAATCCTGAAATAGACCAATCTCCCGAAGATTTAGACCTACCTTTCATTCGCCGCGCCAATCATAAAATTAGCCTTGAAGATGTTGAGTCTATTTTAAGTAGTCATTACAATGGCACTCAATTTGATCCGCTGGGGCATGGATCCGAGGCCGACAAAAGGCGTTATCGGCCAATTTCCCTCAGTCGGACGCAGAATTCACATATTCTGCAAGTTCGCAATGATGCACCCGTTGAAGCTAGTGCCATCATGTGGTTGTGTTTTGGAATTCCTGCTTTCACCCCTTACGTACCATTTTTCGGCAATGCTAATGAAACAGACACCAGTTACCATGAAACACCACTGGAACTTAACATTGATTTGAAGAGCGCGTATTGGATGTATCGAACATTGTCAATGTTAGTCGAATCTCATCATGCCAAATTTATTCAAGCTGATTTAGATTACCTCAAAGCCAGTCGTGAATATCATTATCATTTTGTTAATGCAACGATTAACCAATCACAAAATTTACACGGTACCCAGTTAACTGAATTTTTAACCAACCAAAACAAAGCGATAACTAAAGAAATGGCAGTTAGGACTAAATTGCTGATTGAACAATTAATCATGCATGGTTTGCAATTATCTGAATTGACCTTTACAATGGATAAGAATCTATAAACGGCAACTGATTGTTAATTAATAATTTTTTGTTTGCGAGAATTCGGGCACTTTTACCGGATTCTTTTTTGCTGGAACTGACTGCATGTGGGTTCTTACTTGTTTAAGTATGTTTTAACACGCAGCTAAAGCATAAATAGCAATCAATAAATCACGTGTTGATTTATTAATCGCTACTTATGCTTTAGCATTCGTGTTGGCGTACTTTTTATTTTGTCGCAACGTGTTTATAACCATGGATAATTCCAACGATGGAATGGTGCTATGGTTGTTTGCACTCTTATTACATGAGGTGAATATTTCCATGAACAACATTGATACAACCGGTCAACCTGTTGACCAAAATGGCAAACCATATAATCGACTTGCTCTCGTTTTTACCCTATTAATTGGGACTTTTAGTACTTTTTTGACTTCAACCATGTTAACAACGGCTTTTCCAACTTTAATGAAGTCATTTAACATTTCAGCCACTACCGTTCAGTGGCTAACCACTGGCTTTATGTTGATGATGGGGATTGTAATTCCCATTACGGGGTTTTTCCTACAACGATTTGATTCACGTAAATTATATTTAGCTGCAATTGTTATTTTCTTTATCGGTACCGTGATTTGCTATTTTGCCAATAGCTTTTGGATTATTCTAGTAGGCCGATTAGTCGAAGCAGCTGGCGTGGGAATCACATCACCAGTCTATCAGACAATCATGACTTCGATCTTTCCACCATCGCAACGTGGCGCAGCAATGGGAAGTGCCGGGATTGTCGTTGGTTTGGCTCCTGCCATCGGTCCTACTTTTGCTGGATGGATTTTAATTCACTACTCATGGCGCATGCTGTTTCTATCAATCATGCCAATTTCTTTAATCGTGATGATTATGGGTTTTTTCACTCTGCGAAAAGTATTACCAACTAGAAAAGCACCGGTCGATTGGTTTTCTGTTATCATGTCCATGTTAGGATTTGGTTCAATGCTGTTTGCCTTTTCTTCAGTGGGACAATATAGCTGGGGGGATCCCATAGTTTATGGAACCCTAATCATTGGTATTTTCATTGTTGGAATGTTTATCTGGCGTTCACTTAAAATCAAGAATCCATTATTACAATTTAAAGTATTTGAACATTCTGACTTTACTTTATCTGCCATTCTTGTATCAGTTTCTTTCATGTCAATGAATGGCTTCACACTAGTTTTACCACTATATCTGCAAACTATTCGTGGTGAATCACCGCTTGCATCAGGTCTAACCTTATTACCTGGCGCAATTACAATTGGAATTATGAATCCTATTACTGGTCGGATTTTTGATCGTCTGGGTGCTAGAAATATGTCTATGGCAGGAATGTTAATTCTAACAATTACCACAGCCTCCTTTATTCCCATCACATCGCAAACACCAATCTTATATTTGGTTAGCTTATATACAGTTCGTATGTTCGGTATTTCAATGGTGATGATGCCCGTTACCACAACTGGGATGAATGCTTTGCCACTGAACTTAATCGGTGATGGAACCGTCGTCAATAACACGGCTAGACAGGTATTTGCATCGATGGGAACCGCAGTGTTGGTTTCTGTAATGGCCAACGTCACATTGAACCACACGCCCGCCGGAACAGTAGCCAAAGCTACACCAGTTCTCTTTAAAAAATTAGCACTGGATGCTAACGTTTTGGGATTTAGATATGCCTTTTTCATTGCTACTATCTTCTCTGTGATTGGGTTTATTCTGACATTCTTCCTAAAAAAAGACACACGGGAGGCATACTAACATGATTGTAATTTTCTTATTTGCTGGTGCATTAATCTTTGCAATCAGTATGATTTTTATCCGCCCAGGAATGAAAAAAACACTTTGGGTTACCGCTGGTCTAATTCTCAGTATTGGTAGCATTGTGATGTTAACCTTGAACTACAATACCTATCTGGGAATGAAAAAGGTTAGCTCAACTACTACCTATCCTTTGACATCCAGCGTTAAGGGTCAGCACGTCTTGCTATATCGCCAGCTTGGAACCAAAAACGAACGAGTTTACTATTATCAAACTAATCCGCTGCAAACCAAATTGGCAAAGACCAACCCTAACACCAGTACTGTGACCATCAATAAAAATGCACGCCACAATCAATTAAAAGTAACCCGTTCTTACCGTATCTACCGCAATGAAGAAATGCGCCTATTATTTGGTGCCGGTGTTCCGAACAACCACTTTGCGGGGCAACATTACGATTTTGATTTAAAACCTGGTTGGAAAATCATTGCTAAATAATTAACCGATTTGATTTTCTAAACGAAACTAAATAACAAAGAAGCTGAACAAAATCTATGTTTTTGTTCAGCTTCTTTGTTATTTACAAATTATTATAAAACGTAGTAAGCTAGCTTCTCTTAGCGATCCAGATTAGCAGTTTTGTTCTCTGCACAACACTGTATGCTCCAAATCTAAACGTAATATTTTTCGCTCTAATCTATCAAATATTTTTAATTATTTCGCAAAAAATTTCAACATTAATTGATTAAATCGATCCGTCTGTTCTGCCATTACAATGTGGCCCGAATGTTCAACCACCGCATACTCACCATGTTCGACCAGTTTTGCAGCAGCTTTAGCATGATCGCTTGACCAAAAAGGGCTTTGACCACCTGCAATAAATAGCTCGGGAACCGATAATTGTCTCAAAATGTCACGCCAATCTTGAAAAGCATGATCATATAAAAGTGGCGTATTTAACGCATAATCAAACGAATAACCCTTTTGTGCTTCTTTCAAAACTCCATAAGTCTCATCATCAATTCGTTGTACTGTTGTTTTGACAGCATACATTTCTTCAGCTGCTTTAGGAAAATTATCCCAATTCAAGTCTAGCAATCCATAGGACCAGGAATCATCCGAAATCATTTTTGGTGACTGGTCGACTGAAATGATTTTGTTGATTTTTTCATCCCCATAAAGTGAACAGTAAGCCCAGAAAACAGACGCACCCATAGAATTACCCATTAAATTAACATGCTCAACATGCAGGTAATCTAACAATTCAGCGATATCTTTTCCCTGTCTACTCATGCGTAATCCTTTTGCAGTTGCCTGCGAACGGCCATGATTACGCCGATCTAAATTAATAACACGATAGCCATTAGCAACTAACGTTTTCACCTGCTGATGCCAAATCTCTTTAAAGCCGGCATAACCCGTAGTAATCAAAACTGGCATTCCAGCTCCTTGATCCGTATATTCTAACTGAATACCATCACTCGTCAAAAATTTCATGTCTTTCCTCCCGTTTAATTTGATAACTTGATTGAATTTGAATTTGTTGCACCTCATGCTCACTATCCAACTGCAATACTAAATCAGCTTGTGAGCGTACTGGTTCCACATTGATTAGATAATTTCGTACATCAACATTTTCCCATGTTTGAAGTGCGTACGAGTAAAAGTCCTCTGGTTGTAACTTCATTTTCTGATCTAACTTAAGATCAAAACAACGTTTAATATACCATTCTTGCACAATCTGTGGGTTTGCGTCCAAAAAAATACTCTTAGTCAACAGACTCTTCAATGGCTCCTGTAATACAATTAATCCTTCTAATACTATGATGTCTGGGCGATTAACAGTAACTACTTTAGCTGGGTTTATATCAGCTATTCGATGATCATAAGCTGTCAACTCAACTGCTTTTTGGTTTAAAATTGCTGATTTAAAGCGCTCAATTTTTACTTGGTCATAACTAACCGGAAAACCCTTTTGCTCAAAAAGACCATGTTGTTTTAAATATTGATTGCTTTGTAAAAAGCTATCAGTACAAATTGTTTTAATCTTCTTTTCAGGAAAGTTGGCTTTTAAATTTCTGACGGTATTTTTAGCAAATGTTGATTTACCAACAGAAATATTTCCGCAAATCCCAATAATAATCGGATTGGAAGCGTTTGATTTGTGTATAATGGAAGTAAGCATATCGTGATAAAAGTAATTAGTTAATTTTTTCATCTTTGCTTCACCCCTGGGAGGATAATTATGGATATTAAGCACATCGAGTACCTAATTAACATTGTTGATAATGGATTTAATTTAACAAAAAGCGCCGCATTACTTCATATTTCACAACCAGCCTTAAGTAAGTTCATCAATGAACTTGAAAAAACAGAGGAAACTAAGATTTTTACTCACAGTCGCAATCGGATCACAGGATTAACCCACTCAGGACAAGACTTGATCGATCGCGGACGAAAAGTTACCCAAGAATTCACTGATATGATGAATTCGTTTCACTCGGCGGCCATTGAAAAGCAGGGAACTGTTCGAGTTGGTATCGCACCAGTGATTATTTCAACACTATTTACCAACGCCATTCCAAAATTCATTCAAGAAAATCCAAAAATTGACTTACAAATCGTTGAAACCGGTGCCTATGATCTTCAAAAGATGCTAATGCTACAAGATTTAGACATTGCAGTTATCGTTTCCCCTGTTACCTATCCAAGCATTAAAGAAGACGTCATCGTTAAGGATTCCGTCTCTGTTTGGTTTAACAAAGAACACCGTTTCCACGATTTTAAGGGACCAATCCCCTTTAATCAAATTGCCAAAGAAAAGATTGTTTCGCTTGATGATAGTTTTATGGTTACTTATCAGTGGAAGCAACGCTTACGGAAACTAGGTTTATCACCTAATTTTTTCTTCCAATCTGGTGCTTGGGATCTAATATTAAATATGTGTCAAGAACTAAATGTCGTTACCTTGATGGCTTCTCCAATTGGGCACAACTTTGCCGGTGATAAAATTGAACATCGCCAAGTAACACCATTTTTTCCTTGGAATATTAGTTTATGTACGCTGGATACAGTTCAATCAAGTTACTTAGTCAACTATACCCAACAATGGTTCCATAATTATTTTAAGCAATCAAATGCTAGCTCGTAACAGCAACTGACTTACTAGCTTTATTGATAATGCTACCCATTTTTTCTGGGGCAAAGATTCTTGCATCCATGTATTTCAAATCATCGCTAATTTTTGGTCTAAATTCCATATGTTCTAACACATCTTTTTGTAAATCTACTCCGGGAGCAATTTCAATTAGCTCAATCCCATCATCGACTAGTTCGAACACCGCCCGTTCAGTGACATAGTAAACATGTTGACCATTTTCCTGGGCAACATGCCCACTAAACGTTACCTGCTCGACATCTTTAACTAGCTTATCAGCTTTACCTTCTTGTGTAATATGAAGTTCTCCATCTTCAATATTGGCTCTAAAGCCACCGGCGGTAAAGGTTCCGGTGAAGACAGTTGTCTTTGTGTTCTGAGTAATATTTACAAATCCACCAACACCTGCGATTTTTGGTCCAAACTTAGAAACATTAATATTTCCTTTTTGATCTAACTCTGCTAATCCAAGGAATGTTGTATCGATTCCACCACCATCGTAAAAGTCAAACATGTATGGTTGATCAATTGTTGATTGCGGCGAAATGGCACAACCAAAGTCGCCACCTCCTAGCGGCACTCCACCAAATGTACCTGGTTCAACAGTAGTAATAATATTATCTGCTGCATTTTCTTCCTTCAGTACTAATGAAACGGTTTCTGGATACTTCCCAATTCCGTAGTTAACTACTCGATCTTTCGGTTGCAGGAACATCGCTGCCCGACGAGCAATTACTTTCTTAACATCTAAAGGAACATCAATAGCTCCTTCGGCACGGATAACAGAAGCTTTAACAAAATCTGGGTTGTAAACTGTTGAAGTACTTTGTTGTGTCATCGATACATCATCAGTTTCGCAAACGTAATCAACCAATAAACCTGGAATGCGGATATCTTTTGGAGCCATAGAACCACGATCAACAATTCGTTTAACTGAAACAATTACCTTACCGCCATTATTATGGGCAGCCATTGCGATAGCAGTGGATTCCAAGGTTAACGGTTCATCCTCAAAAGTAATATTGCCATCCTCGTCTGCATAAGATCCTCGCAACAAAGCAATGTTAGGCTTTGGCACCTCGTAAGCTAAATAATCCTTTCCTTTAATTTGCATCTTTGAGACTAAGTCTTCACTGGCAGCAGAATTCAGTTTCCCACCTTGAAGGTCCGGATCAATAAAGGTTCCTAGCCCCACTCGCGTGATATGCAGTGGTTTGTGTGCAGCCGAATCACGGAAAATTTGTGATAAAACTCCTTGTGGAAAACAATATGCTTCAATTTTATTCTCTTCTACCAGTGGTTCTAACTTAGGCGCTAATGCCCAATGACCGCCGACAATCCTTTTTACCATCCCTGGTTCAGCCAGATTATTGGTTCCGCGCTCCTTACCGTCGCCAATTCCTGATGCATGATAAAAAGTTAAATTCTTTGGATGCCCAGTTTTTAAATAAACAGCATGCAGCTTCTCCAAAATTTCTTCTGGTACATCTGATCCTAAGAATCCTTCCAAGGCAATTGTGGCACCATCAGGGATTTTGCTGATTACCGATTCACTATCAATAAATTCAACTGACATAGTTATCCCTCCTATGGTTCTAGTTTAGTAATTTCATCATAATCAACTGTGTCATTATCAACACCATCAACTTCAAATCCATTAATTTGTAAAAATTCTTTTCGGAATGTTGCATAACCGGTTAAGTCAGAATTGAAGTTTTCTGGTGTAATTTGTTGCATCAATGCAACAGTCTTTTTTTGTGTATCTTCATCTTGTTCCCAAGCGTCTGGACGTAGTCGGCCACGGTCGTCAATTTCAGGTTTGTTACCATAGACCATGTCTCTAAATAGTCGGTCCTTATGCATAATTGGTGTTTCATGTGTTCCTTTTTCCTGCATTACTTTATACAGTGCGATGCAATACAATGGGAAAATTGGAATAACAACAGATGCTTTTGTTGTCACAGCCTTGGAAACACTAATCCAAGCTTTCCCATTAATGTCATCAATCGTCTTTTGAATCTTGTGTGATGATTCTTCGGCTGCATCTTTGGCCTTTCCTAAAGTGCCTTCATGATAGAAGTCGTATGTTACAGGGGCACCAATATATGAATACAGAATTGTCTTAAAGCCGTCTGCTAACACACCGGCTTCTTTTAACATGCTAACCCAAAGCTCCCAATCTTCACCGCCCATTACATGAATGGTTGCGTCAACTTCTTCTTGAGTGGCGCTGTCGATACTTTGTTCGAATAACTCATTTTTTTCAAGATTAATGTTGTAACCAGTGACAGACTTTCCGATTGGCTTAATTTGTGAGCGCCATACTTCATCTGGATTTTCTGGATTAACTCGTTTTGGTGCTGCAACTGAGTATACTAACAAGTCGATCTGTCCGCCGAATTCGTTTTTGATATAGTCCAAAACTTGTTGCTTAATTTCCTTAGTAAAGGCATCACCGTTAAAATTCTTAGCAATCAAGCCTGCTTTTTCTGCTTCTTGTTTAAAGTAAATATTATTCCACCAGCCGGCAGTTCCGAGCATTGTTTCATCTTTAACTGGCCGTTCATAAGCAACACAAATTGTGTCAGCACCTGAACCAAAGGCTTGCGTAATTCGACTGGCTAAGCCATAACTTGATGAACCACCAATCACTAACGCTTTCTTGGCACCATTATAATGGCCCTGTTTCTTTACATAATCAATTTGGTTCAAAACTTCTTGTCTACATCCGTATGGATTTACTGAACGTGCAACATTACCCTTTAGTTTTTCACTAATCTTAACCATTTTTCCTGCCATCGTAAAAACTTCCTTTTCATTTTATTAAAATAATCCCAGTTAGTAACAAGTAGTGCGAAAATGTTTATTGCCAATATCTCATTTATTTATTTTTTTATGTTTAGTCTTTAGCTGGAATTACAGTTGCTTCTCCATCAGTAACTACTGTTCCATCCTGGTTTGTCACGGTAGTCTTTAATGTCACAATTTTAAATTTAGTCTTTTGCTTAATCTCGCTAACTTCAGCTTTGGCAACCAGGACATCCCCAAAATGCACTGGCGCCTTAAAAGTTAAAGTTTGACCTAGATAAGTGGCCCCCGCTCCTGGCATTTTCATGCCAATCACTGCTGAAATTAATGCTGCAGAATACATTCCGTGAGCAATTCTGCCACCAAATTGAGTTGTTTTTGCAAACTCATCATCCATGTGGAGTGGGTTTTCGTCACCCGTAATATGGGCAAACTGTTCAATGTTTTCCTGCGTCACTTCCTTAACAAATTCATCAGCCATTCCGACTTTAATCTGTGATTCTGTAATTGATTGATATTTTTTCATTATGAACTCCACCTTAATTAAAATATTCACAAATGACAATCAACTTTGTGCCTAAACAAGCTTGTTTGTTAGATAATTATCTCTGTCATTAATGTAAGCCCTTCCAATAAAGAAAACAAATATAGATTTTTCATATCTTCAATAACAATATGTTATGTTATTGATTTCATCAACTTTAGTGTTTACAAATGCGTTTAAATTCACAAACTTTATTTTATTGAGAAGAATGCCGCAAATAAAATTGCACCGATAACACCACCGACAACTGGTGCTACTACAGGGACCCAACTGTATGTCCATTCGGATCTACCTTTATTTGGAACCGGTAACAGCGCATGAATCATTCGTGGCCCTAAGTCTCTGGCCGGATTAAGGGCTGGTCCAGTTGCTCCCCCCATCGAAATGACTAGCGTCATAATCAAGAGCCCAACTGCAACATTTGCAATATCAACATTCGAAGCAATAAACATTCCATGATAGGCCCCAAGAGCACCAAATACTAAGAAAAAAGTTCCTAGGCATTCATTCACGAAACCATTAAATGAGCTTTTAGCTCCATCACCGGTCGAGAACGTCATCAATACCGCAGTCTCATCTTGCGTTTTTTGATAAAATGGCCAATAACATGCGACCACAATTAATTGCCCAACAATAGCTCCTGCGAATTGTGCCACAATATATGGAACAACTTCACCCCAAGGAAATAATCCAATCGTGGCAAAAGCAATTGTAATTGCTGGATTTAAATGATTCCCTGAAATCGATCCAAACATAAAAGCTGGAATCATAACCCCAAATCCATATCCTAATGCCACAAACAACCACCCACCGTCATGACGCCCAGTTGTTCCATCCAGTGCCATATTAGCTACAGCCCCATTCCCAAAAACAATTAGAATCATTGTGCCAAAAAACTCTGCCATCAACCTTGTATCTAAACCACTTGCCATTGCAAAACCCTCCTTTAATTTGTGTAAACGTTTGCAAATGCAATTTATCATGGACTTTGAAACTCGTAAATCTACAATTAAATTCATATAATCCATAACTATTTGTTATAAACGCATTTAATCCAGCATTGTATCGCCTTTTTTAATTTTGTTCGCAAGTTAAAAATTAAAAAAGATAAAAATTACTCTTGCTTTTATCATTGTGAATAATTTATCATAGTAAGTGAAAATGTTTATTGATCAATATCCATCTGGAGGATATTAATCATGAAAAATTATAACAATCTATTATTTGAAGTTACTGATGGAATCGGCACATTAACAATTAATCGACCAAAATCGCTCAACGCTTTGAACTCAGAAACGTTAACAGAAATTGGCGAAGCATTGGCAGAAATAAAAAATAATTCCGATGTTAAAGTTCTTATCATCACCGGTTCTGGTGAAAAGGCCTTTGTTGCTGGCGCCGATATTTCGCAAATGGTTTCAATGAATTCACTGGAAGCTGCTGCTTTATCTGAATTAGCGCATAATTCATTTAAGACAATTGAATCATTATCACAAATCACGATTGCCGCTGTGAACGGCTATTGTCTTGGTGGTGGATTTGAGTTAGCCAACTCTTGTGATATTCGTGTCGCCTCTTCCAAGGCTAAGTTTGGCCAACCAGAAGTTGGCTTAGGGATCGTCCCAGGATTTGGCGGAACACAACGTTTAACTCGTCTTGTTGGTCGTGGCAAAGCTAAAGAAATTATTGCTACTGGTACACAAATCACTGCACAGGAAGCTCAATCAATTGGTGCAGTCGAAGAGGTTGTAGAACCAGATCAATTAATGGATAAAGCCACTGAAATTGCCAAGGCAATCATGAAAAACGGTCCAGTTGCCGTTCGAATGGCCAAATATGTCATTGATAAAGGTGCCGATCTCGACTTGAACACTGCCATTTCGTTTGAAACTCAAATGTGGGCACAAACATTTGCTACCAAGGATCAAAAAGAAGGCATGCAAGCCTTCCTAGAAAAGCGTCATACTAAGTTTAATGGTGAATAGATTCTAATTAATTAGTTACTACCTAAAAAAAGAGCTCCTCAATAAATGAGAAGCTCTTTTTGTGATGCAAGATATTTAACTAATGTTACATCAATAACGATCAGTTCAACGAACCAAATATCCTCCATCAACTACCAAAATCTGTCCATTAACATAATCCGAAGCATGACTGGCTAGATATATTAAGGTTCCCGAAAGTTCAACGGGGTCCGCAAACCGTTTGTCAGGTAAATGGTCCATTATCTCTTTCATCCTAACCGGATCGTCTTGGACGGCTTGAGAAAGTGGCGTTTTGATATATCCAGGAGCAATTGCATTGATCTGAATATGTTCCTCACCTAACTCAGTTGCCAGCGATTTAGTGATCCCGGCCACTGCATGCTTAGTTGCTGTATAAGCAACAATTCCTTTAGCGGCTACAAAAGCCGCTAACGAAGCAATATTAATTATTTTACCTGACTGTTGCTGTACCATCACGCGTCCAACCGCTTGGGACAAATAAAACAGAGCATCAACATTAAGCGAAAACAGTTTTTGCCAGTCTTCAGAAGGGAAATCTATCAGTTTATCACGGTGTTGCATTCCAGCATTATTAACCAAAATATCTATTCGACCAAATCGCTTAATAACTTCTGTTACTATTTTTTCGGCAGCACTTGGATTTGTAATATCCAGTTGCAAGAACTCAATTTTTTGGCCAGTCTGTTCGATAGCTCGTCTAGTCTCTTCCCAACCATTCTGGCTTGCACTAACACTAAAAACATCTGCACCTGCTTTAGCCATTGCGATTGAATAACTTTTACCAATTCCACTTGCACCACCAGTAATTAGGGCAACCTTATTTTTCAAACTGAACCAATCTAAATCAAAATTTTGTAAAGCTATTTTATTATCCATTATGAAACACCTCTTAATATCTGGCCCAGCTAGTGAACCAAAAAGATCTGCAGAAATTACCAACCTTTTCCACAGATCCATCATTAACTTACTTTCTCAACTTTTCATAATCGGCAAAAATCAGATGTTCTGGGACCACGTCTTCTTCTATTAACGGAATTCGCGGTAAATTTTCAAAAAAACGATTATCAGTATTATCATCATTAGTTGATGACACTTCAAATAACATAATCTTACCAGTCCCTTTTTTACCACGCCATCTATGATAGATACGTTGGGTTAACGTAATGCTTTGCCCCGGTTGTAATTCAACCGTTGCACCTGCTGCAACACTAACTCGGTGTCCATCCATAACAACCGTGACGGGTGACTTCGTATCAAGTTCCTCATCCGCAGTTGCCTTGTATAATGTCAATTCTAACACTCCACCACCACGGTTAATGATATCTTCTTCTTTGTACCAGTGAAAATGAAATGGTAACTCTTGACCATCTTCTACTGTTAGTAATTTTTCACAGTAAGGCTTGGGGTACTTTTCCTTATCATTAAAATTACCATTACGAAATGTGAAGGTTGCTAGACCGCGTTGATAATAATTATCTTCGTTAAAATCGGTAACATCCCAACCTAGCATATTATCTAAAATTTCATCATACGATGAGTCTATTTTTTGCCAATCAGCTTGATTCCAATAAGCAAATGGTGGTAAAAACAATCCTCTATCGTCAGCAAATTCAATTGTTTTATCAATAATTTGATTAATTTCTGATCGTTTCATATGCTTCCTCCAACTCACTACGCAGTGCTTCAATTAATTTTTCATTTTTTTCGTCACTTAAATACAACGGGTGTTCAGGATTATTAACAAACGCATCATCCCAATCTTCATCACCCGGCACTTTAGGGACTAAATGAAAGTGAAAATGTGACACTGTATCACCGTATATCCCGTAATTGATTTTGCTAGCATGAAAATGGTCTTTAATCACTTGTGCTGTAATGGCCACCTCATCCACAAACTGACTCCGATCCTGCTTTGACAGTTCAAATAGTTCATCAACATGCCAATTAAGAGCCACAATCAATCGACCTGGATGCGTCTGATCTCGATTAAAAAACACAGTTGAAGTTCCAAATGTCACAATCGGCAGCATTCGCTCATGTTGCGTTGCATTGTGCTCACAATAAAAACAACCTGTTCTAAATCTTGATTCCATTATTAGATCACCTCTGTTGGCTCGTTTACCGACGCTGGAATTGTTCCATTGGCGTAACGACCATCATTATGGGAGGCGTCACAGTCAATCATCACGTGGATGACATCTGCTCTTGTTTGGTTTCGTAAATCAAATGCATCCGCAATTTTAGCCAGTGGGAAAACGTTAGTTACTGATTTTTCTGTGTTAATCAAACCATTAACTACCATGTCTCGTCCTTGACGAAGTAACTTATGATTATCAACATCGCGTTTTGGTTCCGTAGTTAAAATATCAACACGCCGACGATGCATTTTGAAAAAGTCCATTGTTTTACTTGTTTTTCCAATCCCGCCATACATAATCAATTTAGCGTTTTGAGCACAGGCATCAAGGGCATCAATTACCGAATCCCCTTCCAACAACGCTGGAATGACAACATCAAATCCATCTGGAAAATCTTTACCAACCACATCCATTGTTGGTGTATCAGGAGACGGAATTTTATAAGTTTTAGTAGCCCCAAATTCCTTTGAAATTGCCAGTTTTTCATCAAACAAATCTGTTACCACTAGATTCTTAGGACTATAAAGATGTGCAAATTGAGTCAACTGCAAACCGCTGACCCCTTGGCCCATAATCAGCACGTTTTTAGCTTGGCTTATCTCAGCATTTTCCAATCCAGTTTGAATCGTTGGCGTAATTTCGATTAACGAACCATGCATTAATGGAAATTCTGGCGGTAACACAACTGCTGAGAATGGATCACAGGTAATATATTCGGCAAAAGCGCCCCAAACATATCGCAGGGCGACGTGATCACCGACCTTCAGCCCAACTACATCTGGACCTACTTCATCAATAATACCAGCTACTTCATGGCCTAATCGCATCGGATAAGTTAAGAATTCTGGTGTTCTGGCACCACGATAAACTTCTAGGTCACTACCACAAATTCCAACCCACTTAACATCAACTCGAATTTCGCCTTGTTTAGCATGCGGAATTTTAGCAAATTTAATATCAATTTTACCAACCGTTTCCATCACTGCTACTTGTTGTGTGTTTTCTGCTTGCTCGTCGACCCATTCCATTTCTGGTACTTCCATTTTTCGAACCATATCGATTTCTCCATTCTATATTGACTTTGCTCAAATTTCTTCTTGTTCAACCTTAATGACCGGATCGTCACTATGCCTTAATGTTAAGACAATCAGACCTGCCAAAATCAGTGAACCGGATAAGAAAAACATCGCAGCAACCTGTGAACCAGTAAAATCTTTCAGCCAACCCACAACATAAGGTCCCACGAAACCACCTAAGTTACCTAGCGCATTAACAATTCCCAAACCAATAGCAGCAATTCTAGGATCCATCATTGTAGTAATTGCCCAGTAAGGGCCCGACCATGCATAGATCCCGATCGCTGCAAAACATAGAAAAACCATTGAAATCCACGGATTATGCGATAATGCCGCACCCATAAATCCAATACCACCAACAAATGCACCGCAGGCAGTATGCCAAATTCGTTCATGAGTCGCATCTGAATGGTGTGAATTCAACACCAGTGCAATCGCTCCTAACAGGTATGGCACAGCTGTTAACCAACCAGTGGTCATCGTAGAAAAGTTAGATGACAATGCTTTGATCATTTGAGGCAGCCAAAACGTTAAGCCATACAGCCCAACAACATAGAAGACATTGATGAAGGTCATTTTCCAAACCCTTCCATTTTTGACAGCTTCCTTCATTGGTGCGCCAACAATGTTATCTTGTGAAGTCAACTTTTGATCTAAATACAGCTCGTCCATTAAAGCCTTCTTCTCATCGCCATCAAGCCATTTTGCTTTATCTGGTTTGTCTGCCAAATACCAAAAGGTAAAGAAGCCAAGTAAGACAGCAGGAATACCGACCACGATGAATAACCAGCGCCAGCCATCTAAGTTCAAAAACATATGGACTTGTGTGATTACCCAAGTAGCAAGTGGTGCGCCAAACGAATTGGCTAAAGGTGGTGCAATCATAAACAGCGCCACTGCTGCAGCACGATCAGCAGACCTAACCCAATAAGTTACAATTAACGTAATTCCGGGAAATAACGCTGCCTCAAAAACACCCAATAGGAATCTTAATATTGCGAGCTCAAACGAAGATTGAACAAAGGCAGTAACTAATGTCACCAATCCCCATAGAATTAGAATTAATCCAATCCATCGACGGGCACCCACTTTTTCCAAAATCATGTTGCCTGGGATTCCAAAAATGAAATAACCGATAAAAAATATTCCTGCAATAAACCCATAAGTTGTTGCAGTCAGTCCTAAACTCTTATCCATTCCTCCGAGGGAAGCATAAGTTATACTACTACGATCCAAAAACGCAACAAAATAAATAATAAACAAGTAAGGAAGTATGCGCCATCGCACTTTTTTTCTCGCGCTTAAAATGACATCGCTTGTTTTCATATTTCCGCTCACCCCTGTAGTCTATCAATAGATTGTTATCAACCTATTAAACATAGTTGTTCTAAGACAATCCGGTTTCCAGTAATCGATTGCGCAATCTTTGACTTTCAACTCCCACATAGAATAACATCATTAAAGCGCTTTCAATCGATGAAAAAATGAATTCTAACCGCTAATTATTTTACATGCGATCATAATTAATATATATTTACCCTGAAGTGGGAGGTGCGCGGATTGATATTACGAGATAACCAATTAGTAACGCTTTGGATGAGCGGAAAGGGTTATTCAAAGGATTTCAAAGTTAAACAACACAGACATGATTTTTATCAATTACAGTACTTAATTACGGGTGAAGAAAATATTTCGATCAATCAACAAAAGTATATTCTTAAGCCCAATAATATTGCGCTAATGGACAGCAATGTTTATCATGAATATTCCTTCAATAAAAACGCCAAACTAATCGATATAAAATTTAATTTAGATAATGAATTACGGCACTTCTTGTCAAACTTATTTTTGAAACCTGTTTTTCCAGTAAATGACGCATTTTTAAGAAATAGCTTCAGTCAATTAGTTGAACAGGCAGTTAATTATCAGACATCTGAAAATTCAGAGTTACTACTTGATTTAGATACACAGGTTAAATTATTGCTCCTACAGCTATTACATTCTTCACGCAAAACAACTACCGTTTCCGGAAATTCAATGAACACGTCAATATTCAGTGAGATATTACAAGACGATAGTTTTCCAATGCTCGATTTTTTAGAACAAAATTACGACCAACAAATTACTTTAGATGATCTTATGGAAAAGTTTCATTATAGTAAAGGACAGATCATAAAAATGTTTTCTGACACACTCCATCAAACACCCATGCAAGTACTTCAAAAAATTCGTATTGAACATTCAATCTATTTACTAAAAAACACCAATTACTCAATTGGTAAAATAGCTAATATGGTTGGTTTTAGTGATAACTATTTCACGAAAATATTCTTTAAGTACGAGCATCAAGTGCCAAATAAATATCGTATTACTGCCAAAAAAGCCAGTGAAGACATTATTTTAAACAGATCTTTTGATATTGCGACACAACCATAAAAAAAGACCGAAAAACCAGTTTAACTGTTTTTTCGGCCTTTTATTTATTCATGATTAAGTATTTTATCAATTTCTGCTAATTCATCTGTTGAAAAATCCATTTTGACTAATGATTTTAAATTATCTTCTAGTTGACTAGATCGGGAGGCCCCAACAATCACACTGGCAACAACCTCATTTTTAAGATCCCATGCTAATGCCATCTCAGCCAATGATTGATTTCTACTTTGTGCTAATTCATTCAATCGTGTTGCAATTTTTATTGTCGGTTCAACCTTATCCTTATCCAGAAACGGGCTACTACTTCGACTAGCACGTGAATCTTTAGGAATTCCGTGGAGGTAGCGATCGGTCAATCTGCCCTGTGCTAAGGGACTAAATGCAACCATCCCTTTACCCAAATCTTTAAGCGTATCTAACAAACCATCTTCAACCCAACGATCAAGCATATTATAGCGAGCCTGATGAATAACAAATGGCGTTCCAAGCTGTTTGAATATTTTAGCGATAGCCGCAGTCTGTTCAGCTGAATAATTGGAAATTCCAATATACAGTGCCTTACCCTGTCGCACTAATAAATCCAAGGCTTGCGCGGTCTCTTCTAATGGGGTATTTGGATCTGGACGATGATGATAAAAAATATCAACATAATCAAGACCAAGGCGTTTTAGACTCTGATTACAACTGGCAATAATGTTTTTCTTAGAGCCCCATTCTCCGTATGGCCCTGGCCACATGTAATATCCTGCCTTCGATGCGATTACCATTTCATCCCGATAAGCTGTGAAATCTTCATGCAGAATTCGACCAAAGTTCGTCTCGGCTGATCCTGCCGGTGGACCGTAATTATTAGCTAAATCAAAATACGTAATACCATTGTCAAATGCAGTATGCACAATATCACGTTGATTGCTGAGTGCATCAACGTCCCCAAAGTTATGCCAGAATCCTAATGCAATGGATGATACCTTTAACCCTGAGGACCCGACATAACGATATTGCATGTCATCATAACGCTTTTGCGCTGCAAGATACATAATATGATCGCTTCCCTTTTAAATAATATGTTCAAAAAGAACAACTATTCTTTTCAAACATTTAACCCAGCTCTATCATAAAGCAAAAAGTCGATCGTTACCAATCGACTTTTTTAATTTATTAATCTTTTTCATCAAATCATGTTTGTATAGGTATTTAGCACCTTTACTCACACTTTGTTCCTAGACGTGTTCACGCAGGCAGACGCTTAGGACTAATGTTAAAATACCAATCAAGTAATTCACAGACCAAATTTCTTAATCGGTATTTTAACATTAGTCTACAGCATCACAACGCCTTTACTCACACTTTTTAGTCATCGATACCAACAAAATCAAGATCAACTAATTGCGCAAAATCAGCCAACTGTTGTTCTGTCAATGCTAATGAGAATACTGTATGATGGCCGCCACCTTCGCGAATCCATGCTGTGGCTCCCTTCTTCAAGCCAACTTTTGGTGTCCAAAGTTGCTTTGCGACAGGTAAGTGTGGTGTATCTTCAGTTGGAGTATTTGCGTCAACACCATAAGAAATCATCTTGAAATCAGTACCCATGTCTGAGATAGTGACGTCAATTGCATCACCAGCAGAACCACTAAATACTAAACGTGCAGGATCATCCTTACCACCAATATCAAGTGGGTGCACTTCAACACGTGGCTTGTCGCTAGCAATTGTTGGGTCAACTTCGAGCATGTGAGAACCAAGAATTGCTTCCTTACCCTTACGTAACTCTAATGTGTAATCTTCCATAAAGGCAGTTTGCTTGTTGTGGGACATAATCTTAAGCAAGCGTGTCAAAGCAGCTGTCTTCCAATCACCTTCAGCACCGAAACCATAACCTTCAGCCATCAATAATTGAGCAGCCAATCCAGGCAATTGCTTCAAGCCCCAAAGGTCTTCGAAGTTAGTAACAAAAGCACTGTAGTTGTTACGTTCCATGAATGCCTTCAAACCAAAGTATTGACGTAATTGTTCCTTAACTGATGCTTCAAATTTTTCTGGGGTATTATCACCAACTACGAATGTATAATCTTTTTGCAGATCCTCGTACTTGGCATTCACATCATCTTCAGAAACATGTTTAATTTCTTCAACTAAATCGCCAACACCATAGTAGTCAACAGTCCAACCAAATTTAATTTGGGCTGAAACCTTGTCACCTTCAGTAACGGCAACATTACGCATGTTATCACCGAAACGAACAACCCGAAGCTTCTGGCTTTCGTTGTAAGCAACTGCGACATCTTCCCATTTGCCAATTTCATCTTGAGTTTCTTCATCACCCCACCAGCCATAAACAATCTTGTTGTTTACGCCTAGACGAGCATTGATGTAACCATACTCACGATCACCATGGGCACTTTGGTTAAGGTTCATATAATCAAAATCAATTGTGTCATATGGGATCTTATTCAAAAATTGAGTTGCTAAATGAAGTAATGGCTTTTGGAGCAACTTAGTTCCTTGAATCCAGTTTTTGGCTGGTGAGAACGTATGCATCCAAGTAATCACACCGGCAACATTATCGTTGTAATTAACTTCCTTCATAAACTTAGTAATACTGTCTGCGGTTGTTGCCACAATCTTGAAAACAACTTTATATGGTAATTTACCGCTTTCATTTAACTTTTCAACAATTTCACGGGCATCTTTTTCAACTGACTTTAACTGTTCTTCACCATACAAATGCTGACTACCAACAGCAAACCAAAATTCATAATCTGGTACCTGTAACATATCGCAGTCTCCTTTAATCAAATTTGTTCACAAACCACACTTAGTAATGTTCACAAACCAAGTGTTCCATATCTTTAAAGCGCTCACAAGTACAGTGTAAAATATTTGTCCGTATAAATCAAGAAGAATTTATTTATTTGTATAAAAAACACAACAGCGCATGAGTAGATTATACAAACAATAACCTGCTCGTTCTCTGTCGTGCTTTTAATCGATAAAATCAGTCACTTCTCCAACAATTTACCTGAAGACTTTCTGATAATCATCTCCGGTTGATATACCATGGATTTAACATCCTCATTTTGAATCATCTTAATAATCATATTACCGGCATCAATGCCCATTTTCTCTTTTTCGTGATTCATTGTCGTTAGACTTGGTTCAATGAACTTACTCAATTGATAATCATCAAATCCAACCACAGCAACATCTTTAGGCACCTTTAAATCTAATGAACGAATAATATCAATCAGTTGAATTGCCAGTTGGTCATTATAGCAAACAAGAGCTGTTGGTCGGTCATCTCGTGATAAGATCGTCGAGATTTTTTCGAAAATCTTCGACATTTCATCACTAGATTGGTACATCACAATTTCGCTCAAATATGAAATCTCTGGATGTTTAGAATAGGCTTGAACAAAGCCATTCATCCGATGCACGCCTTGAACGTCATCGATTTGAAATGCACCAAGAATACGTTCGTGTCCTTGCTTCAGTAAATATTCTGTCAATTGCTGCTCTGCAGCCATATCTGCAGTACCAATATAAGGGAAATCCAAATCTTGATAATGGGCATTAATAAATAGCGTTGGTATCCCGCTCTCTTTAATTCGTCGATAAATATCTAAGTTGGGGTTAGGCAATGCACTTTGAGTTGGTTCAACAATCAATGCATCTACATTAATATCTAACATCCGAATTAAGCTCTGACGTTCCTTATCATGATTATTGTGCGTATTACTAATGATTATCGAATAACCGTTATTGGATACCACCCGGTCGATTCCACTGATGATATTGGGGAAGATATAGTCAGCAATGTGCGTTGTAATCACACCAACCATTTTATTATTAACCTGTACGACTCGTTCTTTTTGCCAATCATCGACATACATCCCGCCACCTTGAATGCGATAGATATAGTGTTCATTTTGCAAATCACCGATCGCCCGTCGCACCGTATATCTACTAACACTAAACTGATTCATTAACTCAGATTCAGTTGGCAACTTATCAGATACTTGATACTTACCGGAAATAATATCGTTTTTTATTCCCTGTTTTACAGTTTCATATTTAGTTTCCACAATTTTATTGCTCCTCGATAAAACGCTTTAACTTATACTATAGCATGTTGTTAGGTCTTTTTCATATTTAATTCATCAGATAAATAATTCATTACCGTTTATTTATCCGTATAATATCATTTCCCAATACTATTAACAGGTCACAGTAATTATTTTTTAAATTCATAGTGTTTATATGAAAATGTCGTTATAATTGAAGTTATTAAGTAGAATTTTAAGGAGGTCTACCATGAAAACTATCACTGCATATTTTGTACGTCACGGTCAAACAATGTTAAATCGTTATAACAAGGTTCAAGGATGGATTGACTCTCCATTAACCGATAAGGGAATTGCTGATGCCATTAGTGCCGGTAAACGTTTAGCTGACATTGATTTTTCAGCTGCCTTTAGTAGTGATTCTGGTCGTGCAATTGAAACTAACCGATTGATCTTAAAACAAAATCCGCATAATATGCATATAATTTCATATCAATTTCCGGAGCTGCGCGAACAATGTCATGGCTACTTTGAAGGTAACGATTTAAGCCAAATGTGGCAGTTCGTTGGCGAACAGGTGCAAACCACTTCAGAAGCTGGTATTATGGGCAAATTTGGCCTTGAAAAAGCTCGTGATTTAATTTACCAAGCCGATCTCTATCACGATGCGGAAAATAATGCTATGTTTTGGAAACGACTCGACCGTGGTTTTCAAAAACTCCTGCAAAACTCTAGTAACGGAGATAATATCTTAGTTGTTTCGCACGGTAATACCATTCGCTCAATCATTTCGCGGTACGCTCCTGAGCTCGATTTGGGAATTCCAACTCAAAATGGTAGTGTCACTAAAATTACTTTAACTGAACCACAAAAACTGCAAATTCAATATTTCAATAAATTAGACTAATTTAGGAGGCTATCGATTCATGAATATTTCAGATAACTTATTAACATTAGCTGATGGCAACAAAATGCCTCAGCAAGGATTTGGTGTTTATAAAATCACCAATCACCAAGAATTCTCAGATTCCATTAAGGCTGCCTGGGAGTCTGGATATCGACTATTTGATACAGCTCAGATGTATGAAAATGAACAATTTCTGGGTGAAGCTTTGCATAATTTGCAAGTGCCACGAGCAAAAACATTTATCACTACCAAAATTTCGGAGGCTAATCAGGGGTATAATAATACTATTGTCTCACTAAAAGCATCGCTGACTAAGCTTCAAACAGATTACGTCGATCTATTATTAATTCATTGGCCAATTAATACTGAATTTTTTGATACTTGGCGAGCGTTTGAAGATTTGAAAAAAGAAGGCTTGACTAAGTCAATCGGAGTCAGCAACTATGGTATGGTCCACCTACAATACCTAGCCACCCAAGCACACGAATTGCCAGTTGTTAACCAAATTGAAGTCAGCCCTTACATGAGTCAGAAGCCATTATTAAAATTCCATCAAGAACACAACATCGTTACTCAAGCTTGGAGCCCATTGGGACGTGGTAAGATCTTAAATGATCCCGTGCTAGTTGAACTTGCCCAAACAAAAAAACGTTCAGTTGCTCAAGTCATTTTAAGATGGCACTTGCAAAACGGGGTATCCTTCATTCCTAAATCAACTCACGCAACCCGAATTGCCGAGAATGCTGCTATCTATGACTTTGAACTATCCAAATCGGAAATGGCTATTGTAGATTCTGCTAATAAAAACCACCGAGTTAGTAAGGAACCTGAATTGGTGTATGAATTCGGCGAACAATATCCGTATTAGAACAAATAGTTAATAAAAAGCCGCCAGATCTTTGCAGATCTGACGACTTTTTATTTGAACATTAATGAGATCAAACGCTTAGGATTCTGGCGCCTTCACCTCTCCAGCTTGAACTGGATCTTCTTTTGTCATACCAACTAAGGCAATGATGGTAACGACAGCAACTAATGCTGCAAGAACAAAGTATGTGTGTTGGAAACCAATGGAATCGTACAGGTCACCGGCAACTGTCGAGAAGATAAATAACGAAATTTGCTTAGCAAAATTAAAGGCTAACGCGTAAATTGTTGCATAAAGCTTCAAGTCAAATGCACCAGCAATATACTTCATAGTTGAAACTAAGAATAAAGGCATTTCGAATGATGCAATTAAACGAACAAATGTTAAGAACCAGAAATTTGGAGCAATAGCACTTAAAGTAATTCGTAAGAATGTTAATACCCCATAAGCAATCAAACCGTTCTTAGCACCAATCTTGTTAATAATCCATGGCATTGGAATCATCAAAATAGCTTCCAATGCAATTTGAGTAGTCAACAGACGACTGTATGCCACAGTACCAGCATTGGCACTGCTAAAGAATGTTTGATAGAACACAGGAAACTGTTGATCGAAAACATCATAAATAGCTGAAGTACCCATAAAGAAGATACTTAGAAGCCAGAAATTACGAATCTTGAAAATTGATAAAATAGTCTTACGGTTAAGTGGGGCTGAGCTTGTACCTTCAGCAGCTTTAGCATTATCAAAATTAATCTTGTCGCCAAATAATACTAAACCAGTCAAAATAATACCAGCTAAAGAACAAATCCAAAATACCATGAATGGGTTCTTAACAAACACCAATCCAGCAACAAATGATGCTAAGGCACCACCAATTGAACCACCCATTCGTGAGTGGCCATATTCGAATCCATTAGCTAAGCTAGCACGTTCAACGTAAGATTCAATAACAGCAACCCCACCATTAAGAACATAGGCTAACGCAAAACCGCCAATAACAGCACCAACTACAGCATTAAAATGTAAAATTGGAATAAATACCCATTGGAAGAATGGTCCAATTAAAATAGCTGCACAGGTAATTGATAAGAGCAAATTCTTTTTAAAAACCAGTTTATCAGAAACAATCCCGAAAACAGGTTGATAAAATAGTGAAGCAAAAGCTAAGAATGAGAACACGAATCCGGCTTGTCCACCAGTTAAATTAGCCTCTTGTTTCAACCATAGAACTAAAAATCCTTGAACAATTTGCCAAATGAAGAAGTAACTAACATCCGTACCAAAGAAACTCCAAAAATGTTTTTTCGGTGCCGACGAATTATTGTTTTTATTTGTTGCGTCCATATTTTAACACCATCCTATTCATAATTATATGGAACTGGCTTCCCAAATACTGGGTTGCCTTCAGCATCATAAGTAAACGTTTGCACTTTAGTGTGACGGTTTGGATCATATAGCGGATCACCTTTAATATCTGAATAATTGCGGCAGTGATAAACCATCACATCTTGAGTACCATCTTCTGAGACAGTAAACGAATTATGCCCTGGGCCAAGCTGATCGGTGCTTAAATCGCTTTGGAATACTGGTTCTTTTGATTTATGCCAACTCTTAGGGTCCAACACATCGTCAGTATCCTTGGCAGTTAGCATCCCCATGGCATAATTTTCATCGGTTGCACTAGCTGAGTATGTCATAAAGAACTTACCATTACGATGTAAGACCGCTGGTCCTTCGTTAACCCAGAATCCCTTAATTTCCCAATCATATTCAGGTTTTGATAACATTACTGGTTTAGTTTTAAGTGTCCAAGGATTTTCCATTTCAGCGATATATAGGTTTGAATTACCCTTAATTGCCTTATCCTTTTGGGCCCAAACGTAGTAAAGTTTGTCGTTGTGTTCAAACACGGTTGCATCAAGACAGAAAGTGTCCTTGTCAGTTTTAACTTGGCCCTTTTCAACCCAGTTATCTTCAGTTTCCATAGGATCCTGAGCATCACATTCGATGCAATACATACGATGAGTGAACATTCCAAGCTCGTCCAAATCTTCTGTATCCGTTGCAGCAAAATACACATACCACTTATTATCAATATAATGCAGTTCTGGAGCCCAAATGAGTTTGCTCATCTCGCCACTATCATGCTTGCGCCAGATCGTACGTGGGGTTGCATGTGCTAGAGCGTTAAGAGTCTTTGCCCTTCTGATTTCAATCAAATTATATGCAGGTACAGAAGCAGTGAAATAATAATAGCCGTCAGTATGTTTATAAATATATGGATCAGCTCGCTGAATAATCAGTGGGTTGATATATTTTTCTGTCATAACTTTTACCACCTTTTAAAATTAGATAGCTATAAAAAGATATGTGGGTTTGTGAACAATGTTATCTTAAACCGAATCGAAACCGTTTTCAACACCTTTTTGTTGATTCTAGGAAAAAATTTATACTACAATTAACTAAAAAGTTACTTATTTTTCAATTAATTCGTCTTTTTATTTACTAAAAATCATATAAAAGTTATACTAATAATATAAAATAACGTTTTCATTAATTGTGGGAGGAAGCATGCAACTAGATATTTCCAATAATTCATTATTAGTTTATAAAGCATTAGCCAATCCAATGCGACTCAAAATCATTCAGATTTTAGCTCACGAACGGCTAAATGTTAAAGAAATTGCCAAGAAGTTAGGGATCAGCAACACAATTACCTTAAAACACCTTCAACAACTCGCGGATGCTGGTATCATCAACTTTGAAAAAGAAGGGCACAACAAAATCTCACGGCTTAAAGTCGATAACATCTCCATTAGATTTCCAGAGCGAATCTATCCATCTTTTGAAGTCCATGAATCTAACATTCCAGTTGGGCACTATACTGATTTTTCAGTAGAGCCATCATGTGGTTTAGCAGGAAAAACAGCTTACATCGGAAAGGTTGATAATCCGACTTATTTTATGGATCCTCATCGAATGGAAGCGGGTATGATTTGGTTTTCAAACGGATTTGTTGAGTACCAGGCGCCTAACTTCTTGACACAAAACGAACATTTAGAGATGTTAGACCTTTCAATGGAGCTAGGTTCAGAATTTCCATTTTCTAATAACGTATGGCCATCGGACATTACATTTTTTATTAATGAAGTTGAGATTGGTACATGGACCAGCCCTGGAGATTTCTCAGACACCCGTGGTAAGTACACGCCTGCCTGGGTTCCTGATAACGTAAACCAATATGGTATTCAAAAAATTCTGCGTATTACTGATCATGGTACTTATCTTGACGGTCAACCATTCACCGATGTCTCACTCAACGATTTAGATACATCACAACAAACTTTTAAAATTCGGTTTGCAATTAAACCGGATGCTGTTAACAACGGTGGCTGTACTATTTTCGGCAAAGGGTTTGGTAACTATGATCAGGATATCAATATGAAATTATTCTATAGCTAATCTATGTATGCACAAAGAGGTATCGGAAGTGTTTTCCGATACCTCTTTGTGTTAACCAAATTTTTGTGTTTCTCTGTTAAACAATACTTTATTTTGCTTGAGTTTTATCTCACTACCATCAGACAGATTAATATATTTTTGTGGATAGGGTGCAAAGCTTTCGATTTCATACAAAGTGGCACTCTTTGCTGTGGCCTTGCCATTCACAACCTGGACTTCACCGTCACGCTCATAAATATAAGTTTCTTGACCAAAACCATTGAGGTAAGCTACCAGCTCTTCTCCCATATCCCAATCATCTTCACCTGTATACCCATCCGGAAACAGTTTTGAAAAAATACCGCCGTCGGCAGCAAAGATTGATTGGCCAAACCGATTTCTGGAGAGATCAGGGCGATTAAGATTTGGCCCAGCGATACTATAAGTAGATGCCGCCTCACCTGGTTTCAGATGACGATCCGTTGCAGTTGCATTCGAATCATACATATAAAGTACTGCAACCGTGCCACGATAAGCTGCTTCCACCAGTTTTGCGTCTTTTAATTCACGACCCGCGATTAATGCTGAAGCTGCGGTTACACCACCCCATAATGAATGAATCATATATGATAATGCTTCCCACCAGCGGTCTGGGCTCTGAGCACGAAAGTCATTACTAAACCCAATGTTTGCTTTCAGCAGTTCGCCATAAATTTTTGCAGCATCTTTTTGGCCGGCTAAGGCCAATGCTCCCGCAGCCGGCCCGAAACCAGCATTATCAAAAAAGTGTTCGGTCATTGCAGCAGATAGTTGCTTGCTTTGTGCCGCAATTCGAGTAGTGGCAGCTTGCCAAGACGCTGATATTTCTTCATACTCACTTTCGAGATTATTTTTCTTCAAATCTTGCAGTAAATCATCGATATATAAGAAATATTGCCCTAACATTTGGGCTTCCGATTTACCTCGCTCATTATCATGAAAATCAGGATTAACGCGGACATCAAATACCTGTGCGGCCCAAATCAAGTAGTCTTTGGGTGAGTACAATTGCAGATGTTTTTGATCACACTGTGACAACAAGTAGAATAGATGCGCAATGTACTCTAAATCCATTACCCGATAAAATTCACCATATAACTTACGTGGTTGCTTAAAGTCACCATCGACAAACCATCTAGGCCGCACGTACTTAACCGCACTCTCCTCAACCTGCCTAATTTTATCAGCAATGTTTTCTGTTTGCGGATCCAACAAGCACTCTTGAATAACAAACGTCATTTTTCCTAATGATTCGCCCTGATTTGAAACCGGGCCAAAACTATATGGTTGTTTGCCAGTGGGTCCAGTATATGAATGGCTGGAAATGTAATCAGCCCGATTGCGTAATAACTGTTTAACCGAATTTAATTTATTGAACACCAGCATATCTTGTTTGCCATCTTTAAAAGTAATGACAACTTGATGTTCACCATAATGACTGACTTCGTATTCAAGTCGACCATGTAATACTTGGGCTGTTAAGTTACGTTCAACCACTTTTCCAGCTACAAAACAGCGATCACACACTGAAGCAATATTTTTAATATTATCAGCATCTATTTGAATAACTTGTGGTTGCTTGGCTGTCACCATCGGTAGTGATTTAATTATCGGATGTCCTAATGATTTAGCTACTTCATAAAAATTACTTTGATCACTAAAAGGTGCGATACAAAATCCCCATTCTCTAGTCTCATCTGCATCTAAATTAATCCCCGCTTGTGAATAAATCCAATCATGCTTTGGCCCATTAGTTTGCGGATAGCCACCTGCTAAAATAATTTGATGAAACAACATGCCATCGAGTGAGGGCGAAACATTTTCAAAAAAGCGATTGCTGTATTCATTATAAGTACCAACTGACATTACTTGGCCCTTAGTTTGATAAAGCCCCATATTGGGAGCCGTGTTATCCCGTCTCACTGCGGCCAACTTGGTAAAATTAGTTGAGATAGATGGAAACACTGCCGTGGACTGATTCGCATTGCGATGAACATTTTTATCCCGATACATTACATATGCAAGGCTGGCCCAAACACCCAGATTTTCAATTTTGATATTTTTCCCTGTATTATTTATTAGTTCAATATTCCAAGTAAATCCGATTTCATTCGTTGAATATTTGAGCAGAAACTGAACTTTTTGGATCTCAAAAATCACCGTATTTTCCTGATCAGTATGTTTAACTTGTGGCTGATAATCAATACTATTGTAAGTTTTACCATCAATCGTCACTGTGAACTCACCAAATAATTTATCATCATCGTGATAGTTCACTGTGGCTAAATAATCTGGATCGATTAACCAATTCATATGGCTTTTATCACTTTTTAAACTAAGCAGTGTCAAAGCACCACGTTCATTTTGTTTCACTGAAAATAAATTTGAATTCATAATTTAAATCCTTTCTGACAGTCGTAGTTATAATAATATAGCAATAATTATAACCGCTTTCATTTTTGAATGAATGCAATTAGTCACCCAACATTTATAAAAACCAACACAGATCATATTTTCTTTTGTTTGCGAAAAATTTGTGGTGCTAGACCCTTATACTTTTTAAATGACGTTGAAAAATAGTATACATTTTGAAAACCGACGCTATCTGCAATTTCTGATATTGTAAGGTTCGTATTTAATAGCCTTTTTTCCGCTTCTTCCATCCTGTATCTAACTAAAAATTCTGCGGGTGTCAAACCAATCGTTTGCTTAAGCGCTCGTGAAATATAGTTGGGATGAAAATGGAAGACTGCACTCAAATCCTCATTAGTAATTTTTTGGCTGAAATTATCTCGCAAATACCGTTGCAATTTTCCAGACAGTTCACTTAGCTTAGTTTCTTCTTTCGAATGAACCTGAATAGCTTGCAAAACATCAATAAATAATTGTTGCGAACGCCAAAAACCAAATTTTTGCGGATCTGTGCTTTCAGCAAAAATTTGACTGACTGTATTTAAGAGTCGCTTGGTGTCAGTCAGTTTGGCATGTTTTAATAAGTGTAACGTCATCGTTGGCGTGAAATAATGCAATGTTGGGACTTCTATTAATGACTGCATTGAAATTGGACTAGCCCCTTGTGACCATTTACCGGATACGAAAAAATGGAGCCAGTAATAGGTCGTTTTTTCTTCAATTGGTTTCCACGAATAATGATGATGTTGCGGTTGTAAAATAAACATTTCACCTTTCCTGACAGTATAATTATTTCCATCCTCAGCAATAAATAGGGTACCTTCCGTCATAAACATCAATACAAAGTATTGCAAGTTTGTTCGATTAGGATGACGGTCACCTGAATTAAATGTTACCTTGTTTCCTTCAATAAATGTAGGCAGCGGTAAACACGAAATAGATATATATTCTTTCAATTTTAAACACCCCAACTCCATTGATGATTTTCTTCTAGAATAAGCCAATTATTATTTAATTTGCAATTACGTGTGTTTAATTTTATAAACTTTCTGTTATTCATTAGATTCTAAAAAATGATGAAATGCATTAAATTAGGATATGAAAGCGGATTAGCTTTTAATTGTTGGTATTTTAGGTTATTTTTTTAAGGGTTAATGTAATCGTTTTCAAAAATCTTTACTAAATTCCTAAAATCTAGTCAAATTAATGAATGGAGGTTTTACCGTGACTAGTAAAGTTGCAGATGCTTTAAAGAACAATACCAAGGTACCATTTCACCGCATGTTGGCCTATGCCAGCACTGATACTGCAGGTAATTTACTCTACACTACCGTTACTACTTTTATTTTATACTATTATACTGACGTTTTCGGAATAACGGTTGCCGCTGCTGGAACAATTCTATTGGCAGCAAGAATCTTAGACGCCTTCGATGCACCTATTTGGGGGTTTATTATTGACCATACACATACCAAATGGGGGCAAAGCCGGCCCTACTTTCTCTGGATGGCCTTTCCGTTTGCTATCTTCTTTATTTTAATGTTCTGGTCGCCAAATTTAAGTAACACCGGTAAGTTTTGGTGGGCCTTATTAACATACTTAGTATTCGGTATTTCCTACACAGGAGTCGGCACACCAATCAGTTCAATTTTGCCTAACCTCACTAATAATTCTGACGAGCGAATAAAGTTAAATAGTACTCGTATGATTGGTGGAAATATAGGTTTCTTTATTACTGCAACATTTACATTAAGCTTTGTTGCCATTCTTGGTGGTGGCAATGACGTTAATGGATGGCGCAATACCGCTATTATTTTAGCAATTATTGGATTTGCATTATTAATGTTTGCGTTTACGGATACCCGTGAAATTAATACTCAATCACAAAAATCTTTACCAATCAAATCATCTATTAAGGCCGCTAAAAGTAATTGGCCATGGTTCATTTTAGTGATTGTTTTTGTCTTTTACTGGTTAGGAAATGCTTCTAGAACGTCTGTGTTAGTTTATTACACTCAGTATAATTTAGGTCACAAAGGATTTGCTTCTGTTTTGAATGCCCTTGTAATGTTTCAAATTATCGGAATGTTATTAATTCCATTTTTAGTAAAAAAATTCAAGAAATCTCACGTCCTAATTTTTGGAATGTGTCTTGCTGCAGCTGGTCAAATAATTATTTCATTTACGGGAACCTCGCTTATCGCGTTAGCAATTGCCTGGAGCATTGCCTCAATTGGGACCGGGATTTCAGTCTCAATGCCATTTGCTATGTTATCTGATACCGTCGATTACGGCGAATGGAAAAATGGAATTCGGGCGAGTGGATTTTTAACAGCAATTGGTAGTTCTTTTGCCATCAAAATTGGTTCTGGCCTAGGCGGCTGGGCACCAGCTGTAATTTTGAATCATGCAGGCTACAAAGCTGGTGTAACGCAAACCGTCTCCTCATTATCAGCAATTAAATTTAGTTTTAGCTATTTGCCCGCCATATTCTTTGTGATTGGTGCCATCATTATGGTGCTGTACGTAAAATATGAAGGTAAAGAAGAAGTGATTAAGTCGGATCTAGTTAATCGCAGAGGCTCCATAACAGAAGATTAGTAAGGAGGAATACAATTTGAATGGTTATCTAAAAGTTGATAAAGATGATGTCATTGCAGTGATTGATGAAAGAATTTACGGTTCCTTCATCGAACAATTGGGACGTGCCGTCTATACCGGCATTTATCAACCTGATCATCCCAGTGCCGATAGTGATGGCTTCAGGCAAGATGTGATCGAGGCAATTAATAAGTTAAATGTGCCCTTAATAAGATATCCTGGTGGTAACTTTCTATCACAGTATCGCTGGGAAGATGGTATTGGGCCCAAGGAAGATCGTCCAACTAGACTTGATCTTGCCTGGCGAGAAATCGAAACCAATCAGTTTGGTCTTCATGAATTCATGAAATGGTCACAAAAAGTGGGTGCTAAACCTAATATGGCAGTTAATTTAGGTACTCGAGGCATTCAGGCAGCTGCAGATTTAGTCGAATATTGTAATTTCCCAGGTGGCACATATTTAAGTGACCTGCGCCAAAAATATGGCGCTAAACAACCATTTAAGATTAAAACCTGGTGTCTTGGTAATGAAATGGATGGCCCTTGGGAGATTGGAGCCAAAACTGCCAGTGAGTATGCCCACCTTGCAAATGAAACCGCCAAAGCAATGCGACGAGTGGATGACACCATTGAATTAGTTGCATGCGGCAGCTCTTCAATGGATAACCCAACCTTTGGTGATTGGGAAGAAACTGTTTTGGATGAGTGCTACGACAACATTGATTATCTTTCACTCCATCGTTATTACGGCTTTTACAATGATGATGATCCAACCGAACTAGATAATTTTCTGGGAAAAAATGTTGACCTTGACCAGTTCATCAAAGGGGTCGTTGCCATGTGTGATGCTGTAAAAGCACGTAAACGATCGAATAAAACAATTAATTTGTCATTTGATGAATGGAATGTATGGTATCACTCAAATGATGCTGATACTAAGGTCACCCCATGGCAAGTTGGCCCCCATCTATTGGAAGATGTTTATAATTTTGAAGATGCTTTACTAGTGGGCAGCTTGTTAATTACATTACTGAAAAACTCTGATCGAGTAAAAATTGGATGTCTAGCTCAACTAGTTAATGTGATTGCACCAATTATGACAGATACCAATGGTGATGTTTGGCTCCAATCAATCTTTTACCCATTTATGCAAGTTTCAAATTACGGAACTGGTGTTGCATTGACTCCACATGTTGATGTACCAACGTACAGTTCAAGAGAATTCGATTCAGTGCCTTATTTAGACACAATCACAACTTACAGCAAGGACGCACATTCTCTCACAATCTTTGCCGAAAATAAAAATCAGCACGAAGAGATTAATTTTAAGGCCGATTTAAACAATTTTAAATGTGACCAGATAATCGAAGCCACTCAATTTTATGGTTATCAACCAAAGGAAACTAATAAAGATGGTCAAATGGAACTAAAACCATTAATCAAGGTAAAATTAGACGATAACCAAGTAACGGCAAAACTACAACCGCTTTCTTGGAATATGATTCGAATCTCAGTTAAGTAATTACCTAATAAGGAGCTCGCACACAAACGTGCACGGCTCCTTATTTTAGTCTGATAATAATATTATTTTTTATTTGCTCTGCTCTTACCATCATGTGCCAGACTGATATATGTTAATATCACTAAAACTGCCGCACCTAAAATGGTAGTTAAATTATTGGGGATTTGGTGATCTGCTACCTTCCATGCTAGGAAAATAAATATTATCTGCAGGACCCACGAAATAAGTGATTGACCTGCAAATATTTTAGTGAAAAAATTCATTATTCGGCTCTCCTTTTCTGTTTAACTACGTACATCACCATTCTCCGGAATATAATCAATTGAATCCTCAATCCTTTTAGGAACTGGAATTTGTGGATCAACATGCGGGTTATTGTGATGAATCATATTGTACGAATGACGATAAGCTGATGGTGACAGTCCCGTTTCACTTTTAAACTTGCGCGTAAAGATTTTGGGATCACCAAAGTACGATTCAGTTGTAATTTGCTTAATCGGCATTTCAGTTCTAACCAATAATAATGATGCAACCTCAATTTTCAAATGATTCAGATACTGCAATGTTGTCATGCCCGTATACTTTTTGAACAACCGGGTTAAATAGTCTGGATTTAAATGCACGTTTTCCGCAATCTCCGCGACTGTCAATGTCGCAGAAATATTGGCACGAATCCATTCTTTAATATAGTTAATTTTAGAACGGTCATCTGGATCATGTTGGCTAGCAAATGCTTTGAATAAATAAATTATTAGTGCCGAAGTGAGATAGTCACGTTCATCAATATAAGCAATATCATCGTGAACCGACAAAATTTGATGAACCAATACTAGAATTTGCATATCGTCTTGTAATTTGAAGTGCATGGGAAGTGTAATTTGCCGTTGCTCAGAAGATTTGGTTTTAATGTTTAAAATAATCTGATCGGCCTCACCGGTAATGACCCGTTCCTTATACTGTGAAAAATAATGCAGCCAATAAAAATCAATGCCCTCTTTACTATCTTGGCACCCCTCGAAATGCGTGAATGGTGGCAGGACCAAAACATCATGTTCTAATAAACAAAACCGTTCCTGTTCCACCTTAATGTAAATGGGACCTTTAACACAAATAATAATTTCATAATCTCCCTTATGAAACATTGCTTTGTGCCGCCAAGGCCGTTTAGAAACAAATTCTCCCCCCTTGTAAAATAAAATACTTTTATCGAGTGTAAACGTAAAGAAACGCAAAAGAAACACCGCCTTTTCTTTGTGTCGGAAATAGCAACCAAATATTATAAAACACGCCTATCAAATTAAATCGGAAATGGCAACTAAAGGTGTTAAAACGGTTACATTGATACTGCTTTAACTCACAATTAGTCGGAAATGATAACTACATATCAGATTATAGCTCTTTTTAAGTTGTTTGAAAACGATTACTATTACATTGTAAATTAATGATCAATCAGTATTTAGAACGAAGAAGTTAAGCACAAACATTTTGCAATTTTTTATTTTTTCGTTTGTAAAGAATGTAATCGCTTTATCTATTGACTTGTTTATTAGTTAAATTATACTTTGGAGGTCTTAGATTATGAGTTCAAATGCAAATCATACCGATCATAATGTCGCTGCTGCACAAGCAATGCTGGATAATGATCGGCTAC
>NZ_BJDM01000010.1 GCF_005405145.1 Paucilactobacillus kaifaensis
CGATTGCCTAATCGGAAGCAAAATGACTTTTTAGAATCTGCTTTTATTTAATTGTCTCAAAAAATAGTTGCAGTTCCCTGAAGATACTCTCTTCTTTATTGTCTAAACGTGCAATCAAACGCAGAAACCTGCACACAACATTAAAATAAGAGGTACGACTCATAGTTCGAGTCACAGTTCTAATCTTTATTGTCTAAACGCGCAATCAAACGCAGAAGCCTGCACACAACATTAAAATAAGAGGTACGACTCATAGTTCGAGTCGTACCTCTTATTTTACCGTTGTGCTCCGGTTTCTATACGCGTTTGATTGCGCTCTTTTATTTATGAGAAAACCATTCCGCCATCTATCAGCAATGATTGACCAGTCATGTAATTTGAATCTGGTCCTGCTAAGTAAGCTACACATGCAGCTACATCTTCAGGTTCTGACAATCGACCCAAGGCGATGTCTTTAGCAAATTGATCCATTCCCCATTCGAATGGTTTGCCAGCATTATCAGCCACCTGTTGCGCAATGTCATTCATCATTGGCGTCTTAACGATTCCTGGACAATATGCATTGACTGTAATATTGAATTTAGCCAATTCTTTTGCGGTCGTTTGAGTCACACCACGAATGGCAAATTTAGTAGCTCCGTAGACTGTTAAGTTTGGATTACCAACTTGACCTGCTTGTGAAGATGCGTTAATGATCTTACCACCATGACCTAATTCTTTGAATTTGGCACTAGCAGCTTGAATACCCCAGATAACTCCACCAAGGTTGATCGCTAAAGTGTCGTTTAAGATATCTGGTGTCACTGTTTCAATTGGGGTTGTTGGCGCTACACCAGCATTATTCACAATCACATTGAAGTCGCCAAAATGTTTAGTTGCTTCTTCAACAGCTGCAAAAACTTCATCACGGTTAGCTACATCTGCACCAATAGCATATGCATCCCCACCATCAGCATTGATTTCGTTAGCAACACGTTCAACTTTTTCCTTTGTTCGACCAACTAAAGCAACCTTGAACCCATCATGGTTCAAACGCTTAGCAATTGCTTCACCAATTCCTTGACCAGCACCAGTAATTAACGCAACTTTCTTTTCTGACATGTATTTTCATCCTCACAAGTTATTTTTTTCACAATATCAATTATAATGATCTAGACCGGTTTGTCAATTCAATTGTTCATTAATTCCTAGTTCGGGTATAATTACTTCAAAAGACATCATTTAAATCAAAGGAGTTTTACTGTGCTGAAATCAATTGCATTACAATGGCGCGCTATTAATTTCCGCCAACTCATCATCGCATTAATTATTCAATCAATTATCTGGTGGTATGTCCCCGTTTCGTACGCGGGAAAAATCTCCACGGCCAGTTACGGTTACAACCTCGTGTTTTTATTTTTATTTTCTCTAACTGTTGCCGCGAGTGCTCAATTACTATTTAGTACAGAATTTAAGTATCGGTTTTCATTATTAACAATTATTGCCAGTTTTGTACTCGCTTTTTCCGGGGTTATTAATGGTAAATTTGTGATTTTACTGATGTTGCTATTGTTACCAGCATTTCTATTTGTATTACAAATTCAGCCATTTCAAATGCAAAATGAATTTGGTTGGCTAATCTATAGCCTATTGGCGACCCTAATAATCCCCACCACGATTTTCTTTTTTATTGCGCATTTTTTATCATGGAATTTCATTTGGGCTCTCATACCGTTGTGGCTAAGCTTCTTGTTCTTTCTGGCACCAACATTTATGCTCAAACGTGACTGGAGGTACCGCTTATTTTCACTAGTTAGCGGCGTGTTATTAATTACTTCAATCCTATTCAAATCACTCAGCATGGCCCATATTATTGCCATTATTTTAGTTGTGGCAGCTTGGTTAGTAATGCAAAACTGGCCTCACCTAGAAGATCAGTATTTACGATATAATTTTTGGCAACTGGTCGTGATCATTTTAATTTATTTATAGTTGCCAACACAGGAGAAATGCAATGACTAAGCAATCGACAAAGTTACAGTTAGCAACAGCCCTAAAGGACCTGATGCAAACAATGCCGTTAGAGCGAATTACAATTGATAAGTTAACCCAAACTGCAAACTTAACGCGCAATACTTTTTACTATCATTTTGATGATGTTTATGCACTGTTGGCCTGGATTTATCATCAAGAAATTGTGACGCAGTTGGCCGCCTACAAACAAGTTTCAAACTGGCAAGATGGTTACCGCTTATTATTGGACTACATCGCCACTAACCAACAATTTTGTCTACATACTTTCCATTCAGTGGGACGTGATTTGCTTGATAATTTTTTATACCAAGTTGCTAGTGACATGGTGCGTGGCGTGGTAATTGATATCAATCCACATATTTCAACGCAGTTACAAGCTTCAATTGTAAATTTTTACGGTTGGGCATTGGTCATCCAAGTCATTCAATGGCTGGTGCATTCATTGGATGACACAAAAGATACGATGGTAAAACGCATTGAGATTATGATGACTGGTACGATCGCTCATACAATCAAAAATGGACTTAAAATGGAATGATTCTTTGGGCAAAAGGGATCAATTGTCCATATTAGTTCCTTGTGTAAGCGATTACAATTAACTTGTAGAAAACTATAAGGAGGTTGTGACCATGTTTTTATTTCAAGATATTTCAGCAATTGATTGGTTAGTTTGGTTATTAGTTATCGGTGCACTAATTGGATTAAACGAGTTGGCTCGTGCCAACAAATGGATTGCCCTTATTTTATTCATTCTCCTGCCAATTTCATTGACCCTGTTTCTCTGGCCGACTACCGCTGGAGCTGGTAGTAGTACTGGCACATGGTTTCACTGGGTCAAGGTTTACTCTGCGTTAGCCGGTTGTTTGGGCTTCATGGCAATTCGCTTTGTCCCTAAATTACAACACAATAAATGGGCTCTTGCTTTTCCACCGCTAATTTTAGCAATCAATATTTTAGAAGCAGTTACCCGTGACTTTCAAGTTACCAGTTTGCATGGCATGGTTGATGGGGTCTTTATGAATGGTGGCCCGTGGAATGTCATGAACGGAATTGCCGGTATCATCAATATTATTACTATTTCTGGTTGGTTGGGCATTGTGATCGGCAAAGATCATAAAAAAGACATGCTATGGCCGGATCAGATCTGGCCATGGATTATCGCCTACGATTTATGGAATTTTGCTTACGTCTACAACTGTGTTGGTGATCATTCATTTTATGCTGGTGCAGCTTTACTAATCTCTTGTACCATCCCCGCATTCTTCATTAAACGTGGCGCCTGGCTACAACATCGTGCTCAAACACTAGCTTTCTGGATGATGTTCACAATGAGTTATCCAACATTCGTTACTAACTCATCGTTTGCAGTCCAGAGTTCTCATAGTAATGCTGCATTGATGACTGTCAGTGCAATTGCATTAGCGGCCAACGTGGCTGTCTTGATTTACCATCTATATCGAATCATCAAACTACGTCGTAATCCGCTTAAAGATGATGTTTATGCAGGTTTGAATGCCCACGACGAAGTTCTCAATGACTCGTCTCTACCCAAAATACCAAAACATGTTTCTTTTGATTCGTAAATTGATTTGGATAAATACTAATTTGTCTTTATTCAACATAACAAAGTTGTTAAATGCAAAGGCTATTCTAAGATATTTTTAAATATCTTAGAATGGCCTTTTGATATCCAAAACTTATTTTAAGATATTCAGATTCACATAAATTTAATCTATTCTCGCATTGACCACTCCCACTGCTAACAGATATGAATAAATCGTCACTGGACCCACAAATTTAAATCCATCTTTTTTCATCTGTTTTGAGACTTGGACAGATAATCTAGTTTGAGCTGGTAAATCCGCATCATTTTTAACAACTAAACGCTGCTGGCGTTGATCAACAAATTGCCAGATATAGTCATCAAACATTTGGCCCGCCACATGTAGTTTGATAATCGCGCGCGCATTATTTACCGTTGCATTTAATTTTAACCGATTCCGAATAATTTTCTCGTTGTTCAGCTGCGTTTCAATCTCCTCATCCGTCATTTGAGCAACTTGTTCAATATCATAATGATGAAATGCATCCCCAAATGCCGCCCTTTTATTCAAGACGGTTTGCCAACTCAAACCTGCTTGATAGGTTTCCAAGCACAGCATTTCAAATAATGCTCGTTCATCATGTAGTTCGATACCCCACTCATTATCATAATATTCTTGCATTAATGGATTGCTAGTGGCCCAATCTGGACGTTTAATTTCTGTCATTTTAATTATCCTCATTTTTTAAATATTCGGTTAATCTAGAGCCATTTAATCCAGCGCTTAAACCAACCTGCAATCTGATCATTGCCTTTTGACCAGTTAAATTATGGCTCAAAATAACTCCCAATTCCTGCAGTTGTTTGGCACCACCTTCATAGGCATAAATTGGCGCAACAGAACCATTGAAAGTGCGTGACACTAGCACTACAGGTACATTTTTAGCAATCAATCGCTTTATTGCTGGTATTAGTGTTGGTGGTAAATTACCTGCCCCAAAGCCTTCGATAACTATCCCGTTACTTCCTGCTTGTTCAACTAGGTTTAGTAAATCAGCATTCATCCCCGCAAAAGCCTTGAATAAGTACAATTTATCCGTTACATGATCAATTTGAACGGATGTTTGCTGCGGTACTTGCGCAAAAAATGTCACCTGCTCATCGGCGATGGCTCCTAGTGGTCCAGTAAGGGGTGCCTGAAACGTTGCCAAATTAGTCGTGTGAGTTTTGGTTACAAACCGGGCCGCAAAAATTTGATCGTTGAGCACGACCAACACGCCCTGATTAACTGACTTATCACTAGCAGCCACCATTGTCGCCGCCTTAATGTTAGCTGGCCCGTCAGCACTAGTTTGATCAGATGAACGCATTGCTCCTGTAACAACTACTGGGCAGTTAACCTGCAACGTTAAATCTAAAAAATAAGCCGTTTCTTCTAGTGTATCCGTTCCATGAGTTACAACTATGCCATCATAGTTGGCCGCAACTGCTTGAATTCGTTGGGCCAGTGTTAACATCGTCTCAGGTGTCATATGCGGTGATGGGAGGTTAAAAACTTCCTCTTGCATAATCGAAACTTGATCAGTTAACTGTGGAGTCTGCCGTACCAATGGATTAACTGCACTAGTTTCAATTGAGCCATGTTGATCTGTTTGCATTGAGATAGTGCCACCAGTATGTAAAATTAAAATTTTTTTCATTTCGCTCACTCCTAAATATTAAATACGAATTCTTTTCATGTTTTTCATTAAATATGCACATTCATAACCATATTGTTTAAAAAATAATAAGTTATATGTTAAATTAAGGTTATAGACTAGCTGCTCAGTTTTAAAACAAACGGAGGTTATCGTATGCAAACTAATACTGAATTATTAAATTTACTTCATGCCAATAACGGTCCATTCTTAACTCTGCTAATTAAGCGGCCTAGTGAACCTGCCAGTGTTAATCAGGCAAAATTAACCTTTAAAAACTTGCTTAAAATGGCGGCCACAATGATGAGTAAATCATTTCCAAACGCCAATTGGGAAAACTATCAATCACGATTCGCTGAATATCAGGACAACAATGATTTTTGGCTGAGTGGTACTGGTAAAACCATTGCTTTAATTGGAAATGAACATCAGGTCTTTACCTATCATTCTAATCGTGAATTTGATGATCATGTTTCCATTTCACACCGCCCCAATATTCTACCAATTATTAACGATGAACTCGAATTTAATTACTTGGTTCTCGCGTTAAATCATGATTCATTCATCCTTTATCGTGGTGATCAACATCATCTAATGCCTATCAATCTTCCGGCCGATGCACCAGACACACTAACTAAAGCTCTTGGTGAAGAAATCGATGGTAAATCAGTCAATGTGACCGCTCGTGGTCATGAACCATCATTTGGCGCATTCCACGGTCATAATGAAAAAAGTGCTGAGGTGCAAAAAGATAAAGTTAATTACTACCAGCAAGTAGCTGATTATGTCTTAACTAACTTTGCACAATACGACCAGCGAAAAGTTATCTTATTTGGTTTACCAGAAAACCAAACTATTTTCAAACAAGTCGCTAAATCCGGTTTAATCGATGACAAGTTGCACCTCGATCTGTCTCCAGCAAAAACAGATTTTTATGAAGTTGAAAAACAAGTTCTTGCTTTAATGCCCAAATGGTTTGAAGACATCGTTGCTAACTTAAAACAAGACTGCAACCAGGCTACCTCAAAACAACTGATGTTAGATGATCCGTATGATATCGTCGACCCAGTTATGAATCATCAAGTAGAACAGTTAATCATCAGAGCAGACTCCAGTGCTAGAGGATTATTGTTAGATGATGGTAACCTAATCACTAACACCCCCGAAGCTGATCAAAATAACTTACTAAATGACTTAGCAATCTTCACCATCCTGCGGGGTGGCAGAGTAATTACGCTACCAGCTGACCAGATGCCAACTCAATCAAGCGCAGCTGCAATACTACGGTACGCCAAAAACAGAGTATGAGCAACCACGGTTAGAAGTCAGAGCACAACGTGAAAATAACGGTTATGTATGGTGAATCTCAGCCATACATAACCGTTATTTTTATGCTGTGCGAAGACTTCTGTGGTTGCGAACACATTTAATCAGTAAAAATCGCAAACTAAATATGAGCATAAACATCCTTACTATCATTATTGTCGAAACGTGTTCATAAGACCAGATGTCTAGAGCTAAGGCCCTGATAACAATTAATAAACGCACAATTCGCATCTATCAATTGTTATCAGGGCCTTTAGCTTATATGAACATTCTATTTTGATTCGTTGCTATGCTCACTATTTATTTTTGCTCTCAGTGCCGCATTTTCTTCTGCTTGCTTTTTCATCTTCTTATGCATGATCCACCATACAATCAGTCCAATCACTGCTAGGACGAGGAAGCCTATCGTGATGTAGAGCCAAGTGTAATCTTTTTGAATAGAGACATCTTTTTTATTCAAAGTTTTGGCCTTGTCTGCTGAAATGGTGAAGTTCTTTGTAAAGTGCCAAGTGTGCCCCTTCGATTTAGCCACAATATCCATTGTGTAATCTCCGGCTTTCAATTTCTCGCCGTTCAAACGGAGTGGAAACTGGAAAACAGAATTGGGTGCCATTTGCATATTAGTTGATTTCTGCGAATAAACAACCTTATTACCGCCTTGTTTTTTCACTTTAGCATTCACTGATAACTTGTTAACGTAAGTCGGGGAAACATTACGTAACGTTGTATTAATCGTATTACGATAGTTTTCTTGGGTTGCTTTGACCGATCCCATTTTAAGTTGGGGGGTAACTTTTTGGGTCGATTGTTGCATCACAACACCAATCATATAAGCATATTGATTCTGAACTGAAGTACCTGATTTAGCCTTATTCTTTTTTGCGAGCGCATTTTGGTCTTGGAGCTGTAAACCACCTGCCATTACACCTTTAAACTGCTTGTTAGGCATCTTGAATTCTAATGTAATTTCTTTAGACTCATTGGCCTTCAAAACAACTTCTTTTTGAGTCGGTTTCACATAGTCACTAATTTTATATTTAAGTGTTTTGTCTGTTTTACCAGCCTTACTATATTCCACCACCCCATTTAAATTAGTTGTCGCGGTCGTTACTTTCGGTTTAATTTTAACTTCTTTCTTAGTACCGTTAGTAACGGTCACAGTTGCAGTTTCTGTTGCACCAGGTTTTAATTTCAGATCAAAGTAGTTAACTGATTTATCAACCTGACTATCTGGCAAGTGCGTCTGCACCCCAAATGTTAATTGATTGGCAGATACAGGAATGGATAAAAACAATCCTAACATCGCTACCAACATTGTCACTAACCAAAACTTGCGTCGCATGCTGATGCACCCCTTTTCTATTTTGAGTACGTGAGAGAAGATGTCTGACTATGAGCACAGCCTAGACAATTATATGATTTGAACTTTGAATCGTGTAATTATCGTAGCTAAGCGGAACAGTCAATCCCTTCGAACGTCATTAATCAATCTTAAACTCTAATCATTCCCAGGTGTCTCACTCAATGTCCAAGTAAGCTTACTTGAATAAGAGTCTGCTTCTGGGTGAGCAGATACTGGTACGTTTAATTTAACTGATGATGCGCCGGCTTCACCAAAGACATCTAACCAAGTTCCAAACCCACCACCTGCTGTAGCACTCATAACAGTGGAACTGCTACCATCAGTTGCTAGTGGAGTTGCACCAGTCTTTGATGACACAGTGTTGTTTCCATTTGTATCATTACCAGTAGTCGTCTTGACTGTTCCAGTACCTAAACTAAGTTGTGCACCGGTTAATTCGTCACCACCGGTAGTAGACAACTGACTTTCTTCCGCTACTGAAAGTGTCCAACCTTTTGGATCACCGGAACGTTGATCAGTAACTTGGACATAGTTGGCATTACCATTTTTATCATCGGCTGCAGTATAAGTTTCGTCCTTGGTTGGCACATCATGCGTACCAAAATCGAAGCTCGATGCATAGTCAATACTTAACGGACCGTTATTACCAGTTCCTGGGTTTTCACCTGGAGTATCTGGGTCTTCTGGATCAACTGGGTTAACCGGATTAGTATTGTTTTCCTTAAATGCTGCTGTGGCATTTGAAGTTGCTGTCGAATCAGCCATTACTGAAATAGTAGGTAATGCCGTGGAAAATAGTAGACTTCCTGATGCTAAGATGCTTAATAAAGTTGCTTTTTTCATGGTAATCACTCCTAATTTTAATTTGATTTTATTTTTCGTTTCAATGTGTATGTGGCAACAAACATGGCAATTAAACCATAGCCAATTAATGTTAACTTACGATCACTTTGTTCATCAGTTTGAGGTAAATAATGGTTAGTGGTTGCTGTTGTAGTTTGCGTTACATTGGATTGATTTGATCCAATCGTGATGGGTTTACTCTGACTACTTTGGTTACCTTGATTACTGCTCTCCGATCCTTGACCGACCTCACCAGGAATATTTGGTGGATTCACTTCAGTGGCTTTTGTAAATCCCACCTGTGCGTGTGAATCAATTGTGTCACCTCGAATCGGGGTCGTAACCATTAGCACACTACTCGCAGCTACTAATCCGAGCGCGAAGATTCTGTTTACTAACACGTTACACCACCTTTCTAAGAATTCGCCGGCGTTTCTTGTAGGTTCCATTGCACCACACCTTGGTAACTTTCGCCCGCTTGCGGTTGACCAACTGCCGGTTCAAATGCTAAGCCGTTGGTGCCATTCCAAGTATTGGAAATGTTGGTCGTTCCTTTCGCAGAGTTTTTTAAGTTATAGACTGGAACCGCTGCACTTCCTAACGTATAATCCGTTCCATTATTCAAATAATGTAAACTATCCGTTAGTGTTTGCTTGTTTGTTTTTCCAGTCATTTGTTGCCCCAGTGTCGCTGTCACTGCCCAACCGTTTTTATAAGGTAACGCTGTTCCAAATTCGCGGGTATCAATGACACTTAATGCATCCCCACTAGCAACGGTTCCCATTAAAGTTGGTTTTGCAGTAAAGTCAGGGTCGATCTGATCACCAAAATTAATTTCACTAGGTGCCGTCATTGATAAAGTTCCTTTAGCATAGACAAGTCGTAGGTTTACTGGAATAGAAGTTCCTACTTGACCAATTGGTTTATCTTGAAATACTAATCTAAAGTTATAAACTTTACCGTAGTTTGTGTCGTTAAATGCGGGAAAGGCTGACGCTGGGATCGTATACGAGTACTTATCCGCCTTACTACCACCAGAAGTGTTAAATGTTCCTAATGCTTTAACGTTAGCAGCACCCTCTGAAATTGAATACCCAACATATAATGTTTGTGCAGCTGGATCAATTACTGTTCCGGTCATTGTAAGTCCAACATTATTATTGTAGTAGTAAACATAAGTTAGTGCTCCGCCGGCGACAGTCTGATCACTGGTTACTCTGAAACCACCAGAACGAGCCGACCTAGCTAATGTTTGGTCGAGAGTAGTTTCTTGACCAGTAGTTTCCTTGGTGGAATCATCTGTTTGATTACTCGTTGATGACTCATTTTCACTACTTGTAAAACTTAACTCATTGCTGGTTAATGCAGTTGCATTTAAGCTTGCTTGTAACTGATATTCGCCTGCCTGTGTCGCCTTAACCGGTACATTAATTGAAAATTCAGTTTGATCAACCAGTTTTAATTCAAGTTTTGTACTTGTGACAGTCGCTTGAACTTTGCTGGCATCCAAACCTTGAAGTAGTTTATCCTGATCAACCGTTAAGCCGTTTGGAAGATCAATCGTTACTACTGAAGCAGCGGGCAAATTGTGTCCTTGTAAAGTAACATTGTGCGTTTCATCAACTGTTAATGTCTGTGTGTTACTTGATAAGATCAGTGTCGGATTAACTGTTTCTGCCGCACGGCTTATTAATGGTGAGAAACCACCAACCAGTAGAATTATTGCTCCGAATAATCCGATCAAGTAACGAATCTTACGCATATCATCACCTCCATAAGTTTTTGGATAATCATCCTTTCCGCACCATTATATTATCAGGCGATTGACTATTGTGGTTGTCAACCAGTTCCCATATTTATAGCATCTGTGACAGTGATTTTATAATGAAAGCGCATACCATCAACGTTTGTTGGCTAATAGTTCATTATTTCTTCAAATTTGGACCATAATTATTTCATTATTTAGTTGATTAAAATTCACTTAGAATCAATGGTTTTTAGTATCCAAGCATCATAAATTATTGTTGTTATATCGACGTTTTAGGGCTGCTTATCACCATATCAATACGATTGTAAATAAAGAAGTTGCGACGTCTTTATTGCAACTTTCTTTTGATTTTTTTTGTTGAATTTGATTTGATGGCGCGTACGGACTATTTATATCTAATATGCACTTTCTTTTTGTAGCTACTCTTCGTGATTTTTTGTGGACTAAACGTGTTCTCAACCACAGAAGTCTACGTGTAACATAAAAATAATGGTTATGCATGGTTGAGGTTCACCATGCATAACCATTATTTTTTCGTTACACTCCGACTTCTAGTCGTGGTTGATCACACTCTCTATCCGTTGTAGGTTCCACCATTAACATGGATAACCTGCCCAGTAATAAAACTGGAATCTGCGGATGCTAAGAATACATATGTCGGTGCTAGCTCGTAAGCTTTTCCAGCGCGACCCAGTGGTGTTTGGCCCCAATTTTTTAACCGTTCCTTTGGGAAACTTGCTGGAATCAATGGTGTCCAAACTGGACCCGGAGCCACTGCATTAACTCGGACCTTATGTTCTAAGATCTCTTCATTCTTAGATAACGAACGAGTCCAAGCAACAATGGCACCTTTAGTAGCTGCATAGTCCATCAACTCAGGATTACCTTTAAAAGCTGTCACTGAAGTAGTGTTAATAATAGTGCCACAACCGCGTAACTCTCCCATGGCTGCACGAGTTAGATAAACATTACCAAAGAAGTTGGTTTCAAAGGTTCGTTCTAATTGATCATCACTGATATCATTAACGCGCTTTTGTAAATGTTGCTCACCAGCATTATTGACTAAAATATCAATGTGCCCAAATGTATCAATAACAGAATCAACTACCTGCTGACAAAAAGCTGAATCACCAATGTCACCCTGCAAGATCATCGACTGCCTGCCAATTGCTTCAATCCGTTCGGCAACATATTCAGCATCTTCGCTTGATTCATAGTGCACGATTGCAACATCAGCACCTTCGCGAGCGTATAACAACGCTACAGCTGCTCCAATGCCACTATCTCCACCCGTGACAATTGCCACTTTATCTAATAATTTGTTACTGGCCTGATACGTAGGATGATCAATTTCTGGCATCGGATCAACATTAGAACTATTGTCGTTAATTAAATAATTCTCTTTTGGTTTCCGGTCTGTCACCAATAATCACATCCTTTCAATCAGCTTTTGCGTCGGCCTAATATCCAAGAAACTAATAAGACTAAAATTATGGCGCCAATCAACGCTGGAATGATGGCCATTCCAGCCAGTTGTGGTCCCCATGTTCCAAAAAGTGCCTGGCCCAGCCAAGCCCCAATCAGCCCGGCTAAAATATTTCCAACCCAACCAAACGGTACATCGCGACTAGTAATCGCACCTGCAACCAAACCAATAATCGCTCCAACGATCGCAACCCATAACCAATGTAACATTGCACTCATCCTTTCTATTATTGACCAACTTGTCGTCTAACTATTTTGTTGCTCTTTTTGTTTATCTGCTAATTCTTTTTTGGTTTTAATATCATTAATGTGTAATTCAAAATCAACCAGTGTGAGACCAGTCATTTCTTTAATCGATGACTTTACCCTTGTAAAGACCTGGTCGAATACTTTTTGTGCACTACGGCCATACTCGATTGTTGCATCCATATTAATTGCTACTTGCTGTTCACCAACATCAACTTCAATTCCCTTAGTTTTATCTTCACCAGAGGTAATTTTTTCAGTTAGTTCAGTGAACACATTACCGTCTAACGATACAATACCCTCGACTTCATCAGCAGTGATGCCCGCAATCTTTTTAATCACGTCATCCTCAAATGTTAACTTCTTATTTGGTTCTTGTGTCTGTGTTTGTGGTTGATCCATGAGTAATTCCTCCTCATTGAGTGACTTTAGTTACTATTTGGCGTAAAAATTGTTTAAAACTAAACTGACGATTTTCTAGCCAAGCTCCAATTGCTAAGCCAACGAGGGTTAACAAAACAATGAAAATCATTTGGAAGAAACCAAATGCGACCCAGGTTGTACTAATTATCAATCCCAGTAAGCTTAGATAAACTGTTGGTTTCATTTTATTCCACCACCTTAAATCACTGGTACTTTCTGTCCTTTAGCTGCTTGCTTCAACTGTAAATTAACCCGTTTGACTGGAACACCAAGGTAATTTTCTATATCGTTAACGATTTGTGTACGAATCTGATTACCTTGTTCGCTTAGGTTACTGGTGTTGAACGTAACCGCCTGTACCTTTAGCTCAATTTGTTTTTGCCGGTCAATCAGCTTCGGGCTAACAACAACTTCCGTCAAATTAAAATGTTGCGCCAGGCTTTGCTGAACTAGGCTAATTACGGCCGTTTTTGAAATCTTTAGTCGTCCTTTATCTTGCTGCAACCATAATAGTCGGCCCCAGCTGGGAACAACAATCGCGCTAATCAACATTATGAAACCGACCAGAAATACTAGTACCAACAATCCAGTGAGAATATAGTAGCTAATTTCATTGTCCATCAGTACTTGCAGACTGGTGGTTAGACTCCCAAAATTATACATCAACACCAGTTGAATCCCAGCTAGTACAATTAATAGTAATCCCATCAAACCCCAGATGAACTTTTTAAATCGCGACATATGTTCACCTCACTTTCTTGGTTATTCAAGTAACTTTAGTTAAGACACAATATCAACCATCAACCACCTACCTTTGCTTATTCTTATAATTAGCATAACAATTTTAAAATAGATGAGTAAAGTAAAACACTCCAGATTAGGTGTTAAATCTGGAGTGTTAACTAAATTATGATTATCTTAAAGGTCTGATTCGTATCAGTTGAAAAGCTTCTTTTTCATTGTTACGTTTAAATTGTAACTGCCCTAAATAGCAAAAGGAGGATTATATGGATTTTGACCAATTAACAACCAATCTTGCAGAGAAACGGCTAACTATCTCAGCTGCTGAAAGCTTAACTGCCGGTAATTTTCAAACTAATATCGCCGCTACAAAGCATGCTAGTCAGGTCTATCCCGGTGGTTTTATTACCTACTCAACCATTTCAAAAACAAAATTGCTAACAATTGATCCCGGTCTAATCAAACAATATGGCGTTGTTAGTGCCCAAACGGCTGAGGCTATGGCCATCAGCACGCAAAAATTATTAGATGTAGATGTTGCCTTAGGGTTTACTGGCGCTGCCGGTCCCACTGGTCTGGATGGCGAACCCGTTGGTCGGGTTTGGATTGGCATCACCTATGCAAATCAAATTTGGTCCGCTAATTTCAACTTTACTGGAACTCCCACTGAAATTATGGACCAATCATGCCAGGCCGGCATCGAACTGATAGCACAACACGTATTTTAAATGTTTTTATTGTCTAACGGTGGTAGTACCGAACTAATTCGAGTTTGTCGGTAAAAGCGATCCTTAATTAAATGATGAATATTTTGAAAATCACTCTCAGTCCCAAAACTGGTAATCTGATAACTCATCTTGGCATCATCATACGGCTTACTGCGATAATTAGTCACAATCAAATCATAGGAGTTACCAGGTTGATAACTAGAAATATTGACCTGAAGTTCACTTTTAAAGGGCGTCCTAATTAACTCGCTGATGAGATGGTCAACTTCAATATCAAACGTTGTGTCTAGGCCCACTGACAACTCGTGTTCTTCTTGATACCGAAATTCACGAATAATCAGATGCAACCGTAACACTAAAAATTCAGCATTTGCACGAACCAATTCATTAAGCTTAGGCCGCGAAGTTTTTTGCATTTGTTGAATAATTTGTTGAACGACAAACTGTGATTCACGCGAAAAAAAATGCTGCTGATAATAACTAGCATAGTTGTTATCCAGTTCATCCAGGTGCCCTTGAAAACAAAATAACTGCGCACATAAATCAAAGACTGACTTAGTTAACTCAAATGACCATTGATCTGGTTGGATTCCTAAAACATGAAAAATAGTGCGTTCAAATTCACGCACAACTTTTGCTAATGTCGTTTTATTAGCCCGATAAATGGCTGAAAAACGAGTAACCACATTTGTTGTACTATTAAAAACACTCATCCCAATCAACATGACACAAAGCGATTCAACTTCGAAGCTAGACTTTTTTCGACGTTGGACATTAAATACAGTACGATAACAACGCGCAACTGTTTCATATAGTTCGTTACCAGCGCCAGTAAACTGACAATTAAAATTAGGCTGTTTGTCGTCCAATTTACATTTTTACTACCAATTTGATTAACGACATACAAAATACCAATCAATCCAAATGATAAAATGACCGACAAGAAATCTAACGTTGCCGGATGCAATGGCATTACGTTTCTAATGAACCCACTACCTGCCAACAAAAAGACTGCAGTAATTATTACCATAAAGACCACAAATAGTCCCCGCCATGTAAAATAGTTCAGCACAATCCCTGAAACGATTGGTCCACAAGCTAGCGCAGAACCCATCACCAGTCCAGCGGCTCCCATCGTCGTTGCGCGCTGGTCTTTTTTTGTAATGGTAAGCAGGACCGTTTGAAATGACGGAAACAGTACCCCTACAGCAATGGCCTCCATAATTCGACCAACCATCATTAACCAAAACGTTGGTGATAACACAATAATTAACGTACCAATATCAAAAATTGCTAGTACGCTTAAAAACAGCGGCTTGAAACGCAAATTACTCAATAACCAAGGGCTGATTGGCATTGTGACACACATAATCAGCATAAAACCAGTCGTCAGCCATTGAATCGTTGACGCTGGTAAATTGAAATAACGCATCAATGTTGGATATGCTGTCGACAACGATGATTGACTAATAGACATCGTAAACGTACCCGCTAACAACGTAAAAATAAACCAAAATCGGCTATATTGTTTCCCCTGCTGATCAATACTCTTTGCCATATTATTCGCCTTCTATTTAGAATCATTATTAATTACATTGTAATCGATTCACTGCAGAATGCAAGGCAACTCACAATTGTGGTCACAAAGCTTGGAATATTTCTAAATTAGTGGTTTAATGAAGCAAAGTTTTAAATTAGGAGATGATAACTACTATGGCAAATGACGATTACCAGCATGCAATGGCTGAACTTCGGGATCAAAAAGTTCGTTTAACCCCTCAACGCAAGATAATTTTGCAATATCTCATTTCACACCACAACCACCCTAGTGCGGAGACCGTCTTTTCAGCACTGAAGGATTATGTCGATAACATTAGTGTTGCCACTGTCTACAACACGTTAAAGCTATTTGTAGATCATGGTTTGGTGATCGAACTGAAAAATGGCGATGGTAGTACTCATTTTGATTATTTTGGTCATCCCCACTACCACGTTGTTTGTGACAATTGCGGTAAAATTACCGACGTTTTTGATGATCAATTCGCAAAAATTAGTCAGTCATTAGAACAAACAACACGTGATAAGTCCGGCTATTTAGTGACTGGTAATCACGTAGAGATTCATGGTATTTGCCCTGAGTGTCAGCATAAATTGCATTTGATTTAGAATTATTATAAACTACCATTAATCATTTTTTTCTCAAACTAAGGCAGCGTTTTGTTTTTGCTATATTTATTTCGGGATAATGATTTTGGTTCTACTTTTTCAGAATGTTTTTACTGGGAAAGTGTTTTGGGCTTGTGCCCCGGCTTATTTTTTACGAGTCGTATTCACCGCGGTAAATGCCTAGGGCTAAACTAGCAATATTAACCGCCTCGGCTCAAACTTTATTTATTAGGAGGCCCCACCATGCCAGTTAATGTACGTGATGCACAAGATGTTTGGAAAGATGTTGGCGAGCATGTTCAATTTACTGTTTTGAAATTAAAACGTGAAAATCCAGTGGCTGATAGAGCGGCAATTCGAGAATTTGCTGATCGATCTCAGGCCATCATTCGATCACTTCGCATCAGAGATTCACATTTAGCAGCCGATTCAGGTCTGAAAGTTGCATTCGGTTTTAGCAATAATGCTTGGGACTACCTATTTCCAAATGCTCCCAAACCAAAGGAATTAGAAACTTACACTGGACTTACTGGTGGTCAGTACGAAATGCCAGCCACCCCAGGTGATATTTTCTTTCATATCCGTGCTAACAATGAAGCTGTCGTCTACGAGGCCCAAACTCAATTTCGCCGATTTTTAAGTGACATTACTGATGTTGTCGATGAGACAAAAGGTTTTCGTTACTTTGAAGGTCGCGCAATTATCGGATTTATTGACGGTACTGAAGCTCCTGCAGTTGAAGATGCTGCCGATTATGCAATTGTTGGAGACGAAGATCCGCAATTCATTAATGGATCTTACGCCTTCGCTCAAAAATGGCACCATAACATGGATTTTTGGGAACATCTTAAGACTGAGGAACAAGAAAAGGCAGTTGGCCGTGAAAAATTTACTGATCTAGAACTTGACGACGATGACAAGTACCACAATGCGCACAATGTTAGCTCTAAAATAGAAGTCGATGGTGAAGAACAAAAAATCATCCGGATGAATGTCCCTTACTCAGATCCTGCTTCTGGCAACACTGGTACCTACTTTATGGGTTACTCAAGACACTGGAAAGTTACTAAATTGATGCTACAGCAAATGCTTGATACATCAGATTTTTTATTAACATTTTCAAGTATTTTGTCAGGTCAGTTATTCTTCATTCCTTCTCGAAAGTTACTAGAACAAATTGCTGATGGTAGTTTTGAATAGGCCTTTACAAAAAATAGCGAAAATATTTTCACGTATTAATATCACGAAAGTCTGCGTGTAACGATTAAAAAATATGGTGATCTTCATAATTTGAAGGCCACCATATTTTTTGTTAACATTCGATTTTTACCCAAAACAATTAACGCGTCGCTGCAAATAAAAATCCCATCAGCCGATTTTTCATCAAACTAATGGGAGATTTCTATTTCTATTAATTAAATTTGCGATACACAAACAATTTATTTGTATATATCATTTTGTCTTAATGCTGGATTTTCTTCGCTGCATGATGTACAAAGCTACAAACCAAACAACCGATAATATCAATGCAATTAATGTTTCTCTCTTGAAACATAAAATAACGGCAACAGCAACTAAGAAGAATAAAATTAAATAATCGGCAACCGGATAAAATGGTGTTTTGAACGTAGATTCTTTACCCTTTTTTGTCTTCTTAAATTTCAAATGTGCCAAAATTATAATACCCCAGATAAACAAGAAACAAGTTGTTGCAACACTAGAAACCAGGGTAAAAACTTGGTTTGGAATTAAATAATTCAACAAAACAGATACAGCAATAATTATCGTTGAAGTAACTAAGGCATTAGCGGGTACATGGTGTTTTGACAGCTTACTAATTCGCTTAACGCGTGGATTTTTGGATCCCATTGTTAGTTCTGCCAGCATCCGACCAGTTGTGTATAGTGAACTGTTGCAAGCAGACGCGGCAGCTGTAATAACAACAAAGTTGATTACACTAGCTGCTGCTGCAATGCCAATGTCCTTAAAAACCATAACAAACGGACTTTGAGAAGGCTGTAAGTCAATCCAAGGATAAATACTCATAATAATAAATAGTGCGCCCACATAAAAAATGATAATTCGAATTGGAATATCATTAATTGCTTTGGGTAAAACTCTTTCAGGGTCTTGTGTTTCGGCAGCAGTCATTCCTACCATCTCAATTCCAATAAAACTGAAAACAACCATTTGAAATGATAATAAAAATCCTTTGATTCCAGTTGGAAAAAAGCCACCATGATTAACTAAATTCATCACAGATGCATGTCCATTAGGCGTCTTATAGTTCATAAACAACAAAACAATTCCGACTAAAATTAATCCAATAATCGCTACAATCTTAATCAGTGCAAACCAAAATTCAACTTCACCAAACGCTCCAACCGTAATCAAGTTAACACCTAGTAGAATGATTAAAATCACTAATCCAGGTAACCATTGGGGTACCGATGGAAGCCATAGTCGAACATAAATGCCAATTGCGGTCATTTCGGCCATCGCAATCGTAACCCAACAGATCCAATACGTCCAACCAGTAACAAATCCAATTGTATCGCCTAAATATTCTCTAATTGCTTCAATAAATGATCGATACTCCAAGTTTGAAAGCAGCATTTCTCCCAAGGCACGCATTAGTAAAAAGCATGCTAATCCAGTAACAATATAAGCCACTAAAATTGATGGTCCTGCTAAATGAATTGATTGCCCAGCCCCTAGGAATAGGCCGGTCCCGATCGTACCACCGATCGCAATTAATTGTACGTGCCGGTTTTTCAAATTTCGCGCTAGTTCCGTGGTCTCTTGTTCAGCCATTTGATCACTTCTCTCATTTTTTTCTAACATTTTTGCGAAAGCAAAACATTGATCAACCAGTGCATAGTAAAAATTATATCGCAAAACTGGGTAATAGTGCCAATTTTATTTCATTAGATTCTCACTTTCGAGTTACTTAATAGTTGTTATATCAGCAGTTACCCCTTTTTTCATTTTATTTACATTTCTCAACTTAAATTTAAAATAATAGAAATTTTCACCAGTTTCACGTATGATGGTTAGTAGCAATTTAAGGAGTAATAAACCAATATGAAAGTTTGGGTTCCGTTTATCATTATTTCCATTATCTTGGTTATATTTTTAATTAAGATAATTCAGCGCAAGCAAGATACGCTTTGGCAAAAAGTTACCTTATTGACGGCGTGGATTTATCTATACTTTATTTGTCGTATTTGTTTTGCGCCTGCCCCATTTTCTTTTTCACCAACCCATGAAATTCATTACTTTTTGATTCATGGAATCATTTTAAATTTAGTTCCGTTTCAAGCTATGGATACTGCCTTTTGGCTCAACGTGGTAATGACTATTCCCGCCGGAATTTACTATGCGTTAATTTGGCATCCTCAGACCATGAAATCAATTTTTCTGTTCGGATTATTCACTGGCTTAACTTTAGAAACAACTCAATTCATCATTAACTGGTTTGTCCAACTCGGCCGTTGGGTTGAAATTGACGATTTAATCACTAACGCTGTTGGTGTTTGGATCGGAATTATAATTATTTGGTTATTCAACAAGACGCCAGTCAAACAATTGATTGAAAAATTAAAAGTGACTTTCTGATTGATGAAATGTTTGTTACACTGTCAGTACCGAGGTGAATAATACATGATTACAAATGAACAACGTGCACATGAAATCGCACTAGCATTGACTAGTGCTAACGCTAAAGATGCTAAGCCTGTTGAAGCTTATCATACCTACATTAATTATTTACTCCCAATTTTACGAGAAATCGATGCTGATTTTCCAAATGGGATTAAAGAACACTTAGACCCTATTGAAGAAAAGTAGTTTATTTAATTATTATTAAATACGTTCACAACCGCAGAAGCCTGCACATAACAATAAAAAAATAGTAGCTTCAGGCCTTCAAAGTTCGAAGGACTTCCGCGATTTTAATTGATAAAGCGTGTTCACAACCGCAGAAACCTGCACACAACAATAAAAAAAATAGTAGATTCAGTCCTTCAAAGTTCGAAGGACTTCCGCGATTTTAATTGATAAAACGCGTTCACAACCGCAGAAACCTGCACACAACAATAAAAAAAATAGTAGATTCAGTCCTTCAAAGTTCGAAGGACTGAATCTACTATTTTTTTTACCGTTGTGCTCCGGTTTCTTAACGCGGTTGTTCACGCTCTATTCAATTTCAATATGACTATCATTGTCCAATGGCTTATCTAACTTTGGTAATACCAAACTCAATACTCCATCTTCATACTTAGCTGAAATCTTTTCCTTATCAACATCTGGTAAACGATATTGACGACTTACCTGACCATATTGACGTTCACTATGAATTAAATTACCCTTATCATCACTTTCGTCACTGAAGCTGGAACGATGACCAGTCACAGCTAACATATCATTAGCATAGTTTAGATGAATGTCTTTTTTATCGAACCCTGGTAAATCAATCTTAACTTGATAGTCTTTATCGGATTCTTTTACATCCGTCTTCATGGAACCATTTTGTGGTGTCATTGAAGAGAAAGCCTTACCTAGGTTTGAGAAAATACCATCATTGAACCAATCATTCCAGTCACCAAATAGATCGTTACGCCGATTTTGTAATTCATTTGCCATATCTAAAACTTCCTTTCTTATTTCCTTGTTCAATTATTATGATAGTCAGTTTGGGTAATAAATTCAAATATTTAGCACTCTAACTCAAAGACTGCTAAAAAGTTATTTGTAACGCATGTTATAATACAAAGTAAGTAAATGAAAATTTATGTTTGCATAATACAGAAAGCAGTGTTTATTTGACTACCATTACAATTCAAAATCTTTATCAAATCATGTTTGACCAAATGGGACCCCAAGGTTGGTGGCCCGGAGAATCTAAATTTGAGATCGCAATTGGTGCAGTACTCGTTCAAAATACTAATTGGAAGAACGTCGAATACTCACTGGATAATTTACGTCGAACAACCCAATTACAACCTGAAAAAATTCACGCTCTTACTATCGAAGAAATACAGACCTTAATTCGACCAAGTGGTTTTTTCAAAAACAAATCTCGTTGTATTACTGCTCTATTTGAGTGGTTAGCTCAAGCCCACTTCGACTGGAAAATATTATCATTGCAATCAACTGCTAAATTACGAGCACAACTTTTAAAATTACCTGGCATTGGTCCAGAAACTGCTGATTCAATTTTGTTATATTGCTTGGATAAACCAGTATTTATTGCAGACAGTTACACACGACGAATTTTTAATCATTTAGGTTCAGCTCAGTTTTCTAACTATGCTGAATTAAAAACGATCGCTGAACAAGAACTAAATTTAACTTTGTCTGAGTTTCAAGAATTTCACGGACTATTAGACGACTTTGGTAAGACAAATTTAAAAAATTGGTCTAGTAGTTTCCTAGCACCATATCAATTGGTTCTTCCAAAATATTAAATGGTATAATAGAAACAAATATTTAAGGAGTGTGAATGATTTGTCTGAAAATTTACTTGCTGTTTCACCAATTAATGATGATCAAGTCCACTTATTGACCGATTTAAATGTTAATGTTTTTAAACCAGAAGATTTAGATGTCAAAATAGCCGCAGCCGATATCACAATATTGTATGGCTGGAAACCTGATATTGGTAATAAGTTGTTAAATACAAGTAATTCAAAATTAAAATGGATTCATGCTATTTCAGCTGGTGTTGATTATTTGCCACTAGCAACTATTGCTAAATTGAGAATTAATTTGACCAATGCGAGTGGAATTCATGCTACTTCAATCAGTCAGTCTGTATTAGCCTATGTGCTCCACTTTGTCCGTGGTTTAGACATTGCTCGTAAAAACCAAGAAAAACATTATTGGGAAACCAACGCTGAGACTCAAGCAGCAACTATCAGTGATTATCACTATGTTGTCTTTGGTACAGGTCATATCGGGCAACAAATTGGCCGATTATTACAAGCTTTTGGCGGTCATACCCTTGGCGTTAACACTTCTGGTCATCCCGTCAAATACTTTGATGAAACCATTGCACTAGATCAACTAGACACTAGCGTTTGGCAATCAGATGTCATTATTAATGTATTGCCATTAACAGATGAAACTCATCACTTTTATGATGCCAACTTCTTCAATCACTTCCAAAATTTATTTTTGTTTGTTAACGTTGGCCGTGGTCCTTCCGTTGATTCAGATGCGCTAATTACTGCGTTAAAAAACGGTCATGTAAGTCATGCAGCGTTGGATGTTTTTGAAACCGAACCATTGCCATCAAATAGTCCGTTTTGGTCTATCGACAACGTACTGATGACACCACATAATACTGGTGTCATTCGTCATTTCAAGAAAACACAACTCGAATTGTTTTTACCCAATCTCCACCAGTTTTTACAAGATGGAACCTTCAAGTATAATCAAGTCGATTTAACTAAGGGCTATTAAGACAAAAAGGAGCTCCTGTGAATGCATAACGAAGCGTTAGAACCAAAAATAACACTAAATAATGACGTTAAGATTCCTGTTTTAGGCCTCGGGGTTTGGAAAGCAAGTAACGAAGAAGCTGCCACCGCAGTTGGAATGGCAATTTCACACGGATACGTCTTAATTGATACTGCCAAACAGTATGGCAACGAAGCCGGTGTTGGCTTCGGCATCAAAAGTGGTCTCACAATTGCCGGGAAAAACCGTGATGACTTATTTATTACCACTAAAGTTTATAGTGGCGATCAAGGTTATCAAGCCAGTATTGATGCAATTGATGGTCAGCTAGAACGACTGCAAACCGACCATGTTGATTTACTCCTAATGCACTGGCCTGTCAACAACTTGTATAACGAAACTTGGCGTGGAATGGAGGAAATATACCGTTCTGGCAAAGCACGTGCAATTGGTGTTTGTAACTTTGATGTGGAACGTTTAACTGACTTATTGGAGCACGCAACTATCAAACCAGCAATCAACCAAATTGAATTTAATCCGCTCATTCATCAACAAGCTGTGGTTGATCTCTGCCACGAACAAGGTATCCAAATTGAAGCCTGGTCGCCACTAGGCAATGGAAAATTACTAAAATTACCTCTTTTCAATGAAATAGCAGCGGTTCATAAAAAAACGGCTGCGCAAGTGATTCTGCGATGGGCAGTTCAGTCTAATGTCATCGTAATTCCAAAATCTGTCCATGAAGAGCGAATTGCAGAAAATGCAGACATATTTGACTTCAGCCTAACTGCGGATGAAATGAACCAAATTAATCAATTAAATGAAGAACACCATTCACGTTGGTATAATGATTATCAATGGTATGGCAATCCGGATGGAGATCCGAATAGGATTATGAAGGCATAGGGAGTGTGACACGAGGCGGTTAGATTCTGAGCATTAGCGGAAATTAGGTGATGAGCCCAGGGTTTGGGAGCATTACCTAATTTTGGCTAAGCGCAAGGATCTGCCTCATGGAACACGTTCCAGCCATCAAAAAAGACTAGTTCAAAAGCCACCTTGCTTTGAACTAGTCTTTTATTTGCTTTAAAACAACTTAATCAATTGTTTGTCTAGCCTTATTATCTTGCGGCGTTAATTCAGTTTGTGGTTCCACCACTACTGATTCGGTTTTCTTGGCCATTAATCGTTTGTAATACCACATTGTCACCATTGGCGTTAATACGGCTGAAACTAACACACAAGTGGCTACAATCGCTGTGGCGGAATTAGCCATCGGTGCAAACGCTGGATTTACTTCTGCAATTGCTAGTGGTACTGCTACAGCAGCACCCGCAGTTGATGAAGCTGCCCACCCTGCTAAGCCATCGGAACGAACAATGTATCGATCTGATAAATACAGTACATAGCCAGAAATAAATACCACACCTAATCCCATCAAGATCCCAACAAGTCCTGATTTCATGATCATTTGTAGATCGAGACTGAACCCAATCGTGAAAGCAAAGAAAGGAACTAGTGCTCCTTGTAAGGGTGAAAACATTTTCTTTAGATCTGGGTCTAAGTTCCCTAGTAACATCCCAATTCCAAATGGAATTAAAGTAGATACCAGTGCCTGCCATGGAAATTGGCCAATCCCGGCAACACCCAATGTAATCATGGTGAAAAATGGACCAGATTGAGCACTAAAAAATGGATATGAAGCTACATCAACTTCACGATCTGGAATCGTTGACATCAAAGCCACAAACAATCCTCCATTAGCAGCGTTGAATGATGCAATCACCGCCAAAACGGAAAAACCAGCAAACACCCCAGTAGTAATCCCTGCTCGTGGTAAGAACATATTGACGATTACTCCTAACAAAGCCGCAAACAAAACTTTAACCAATAACAACGACATCCCCTTCGCTGCAATTTTACCTGATGATTTAAGATTAATGTTGGTTCCAACACAAAAGAAAAAGACAAATAAAATTGCAGAAGTTCCCGTCATATATGAACCTGTGAAACCAACAAACGTTTTGTCAGCAGTCGGAAAAAAAGTGTGGACAATTGCTCCAATTAATAGTGGCACTACCATCATTCCACCTGGTACTTTTTCAATTCTTTGTTTGATTTTCATGTTAGTTTTCCTCATTTCCAATCATTAAATTTTGATAGCGTTTTCACAAATGGTGATAAATAAAAAGAGTAGTATTCAATGGCAGCTTTAAAAAGCTTTAATTCAATGTCTACTTCGTTCCCGCAAAGTAAACCTTACCAATTGAGTCCTACTCTTTGATTTATTTTTTGTAATTGCTCGTACTTTAGCTAGATTGATTAAACCTGTTCGCTGGGCCAGATACCTAGGGCCAAGACTATAATGACCATCAATAAAGCATAGACCACTTTATCAATGGCCATTATAGTCTTGGCCTACGGTATCTTATCGGCCCCGCTCACACTCTACCTTACTAGGTACCCGCCATCCACAGCTAACACATGTCCTGTCACATAGTTTGATGCTTCACTGGCTAGGAATACTACTGATCCCATTAATTCATATGTTTCTGCCCAGTGTCCCGCTGGAATGCGACCTAAGATTTCATCATTACGTGATTTATCTGCTCTGATTGGTGCTGTATTGGCAGTCTTGATGTATCCCGGTGCAATCGCATTAACCTGAACATTGTATGCGCCTAATTCGCTTGCAAATGATTTTGTCAAACCAGCGACACCATGTTTAGAAGCCGTATATGATGGAATAAATTTACCACCTTGGAATGATAACATTGAACCAATGTTGATGATCTTACCACTCTTTTGAGCTGCGAATACCTTTGCTGCAGCCAATGATAAATGGTAGACGGCATTTAAATTAATATTAATGACTGCATCCCAATCCTCATCCTTAGATTCTAAAATTGGGTTTCGTTTGATCATACCAGCATTGTTAACCAAAATATCAATGTGGTTAAATGCCTTTAGGGCACTATCAATTACGTCTTGTGCCGCTGATTTAGCTGTTAAATCAACCTGCATAAATTCAACTTTGCTTCCTTTTGCTTCAATCAGGCTCCTAGTTTCATCCCAGCCTTCTTTACCATGGGTGGCCACAAAGATGTCAGCGCCAGCTTCAGCAAGCGCAACAGCATAGGCTTGTCCAAGCCCTGTATTACCACCGGTAATGATTGCCACCTTACCAGTTAAATTGAAAAAATTCATTTTGAATGTGTTCAACGCCTCTGCGCGTTCTTTAATTTCTTGTTGTGATTCTGCCATTTTATTTCCTCCAATTTTAATTAACGTAAATCGTGCATGTCTACCTGATCCATATCATCATAGGTCTGATTTTCACCACACATTGCCCAAATAAATGAGTAATTAGTTGTTCCAACACCACAATGAATTGACCAACTTGGGTTAACCACTGCTTGTTCTGGTTCAAGTGCAATGTGCTTTGTGTTATCAGGTTCGCCCATATAATGAAATACTCGCGTATCAGATGTACCAAACTCACAATACATGTACGTTTCCATTCGACGAGCGTGCGTGTGCGCTGGCATGGTATTCCAAGAATTACCGGGTTCTAACACTGTATAACCCATCTGAAGTTGACACGTATCCATTTGACTAGCGTCAATGTATTTATGAATTGTTCGCTTATTCATATGTTCTTGATCACCTAAAGGTAATGACAATGAATCCGCGAATGGCAACTTTTTATTTGGATATGTTTTATGTGCTGGTGTTGATACAACATAAAACTTTGCTGGTTGACTAGCATCATCTGACGCAAACGAGACGTGCTTAGCACCCATCCCAATGTAATAACCATCATGAGTCACAACATGATCTGATGTTCCATCAATTGTCACAGTGCCAGGGCCACCAATATTGATGAATCCTAATTCACGACGTTCAAGAAAGTACTTAACGCCCAACTCACTGTCCAATTTAATCTCAAGCTCACCATTTACCGGCGTAACCCCACCAAAAATCATGCGATCATTGTACGTGTAAGTAAGCAAAATGTCACCAGGATTAAATATTTTATCCATCAAAAATTGCTCACGCATCTCATCCGTACTGTAATGTTTAATATCTTCAGGACTGTGCGCGTACCGTGTCACCATATTAAATGCCATTCGTCAGACCTCCTGATTATTTCTTATTAAGAAATAAGATTTCTTATTTGTGTTAACAATTACTAGTATAATAGTTATCCTTAATAATGCAAGTGATATCCAATCAATCTAAACACTACAAAGCGTTAAGTAAAATTAGTAAATACTTATCTCTTTAATAATATTCTAAATTGTTGTGAAAAAATTTGCAAACGATAACTTGAAAAGTCATTCAACTTAAAAAGACTCATCGCTAATCTGACTTCAAACTAATGATGAATCTCTTAATATTTGCCAATACATTTCTTAAATTGCTGCAATAATACGTTGCTGAATCACTTTGGCCTGTTCAATAATAGCTGCTAATTTAGTTGGTTCTATTCGATATTTAGGAATACTAATACTAAATGCCCCATAGATTTTATCTTCAGTTTTCAGTGAAAAACCAACACAATAAACATCCGGTTGATTTTCCTCATTATCAATCGAATAACCCTGTTGTTTAATTTCAGCTAGATTGCTACGGAGCTTTTTTTCACTAACAATCGTGTTAGGAGTTAATTTAGTTAATGTGACCTCATCAAAATAACGAGATAATTGTTCATCATCGTATTGGGACAGCGTTGCTTTACCCATCGCGGACGAGTACATATTCATTCCTCCACCAATACGTGAAACTAGATAAACACTTTGTGGACTCTCCATTTTTTCTAGCAATGTAATCGTATTTCCATCGATAATTCCCAAGTTAACTGTTTCACCAGTTTGATCTCGCAATTCGCTCAACAATGGCAATGCAATTTGCCGAATGTCAAAAGTATCATCAACTTTTTGAGCATAACCTAAAAAAACAGTTCCTAAATAATAGCGCTTAGTCTCTTCATCCCGACGAACAAAGCCACAATAATCCAAGGTCTTCAAAATTTTTAATACTGTCGACTTGGTCATCTCAACATGATCACTAATTTCTTTTAAGGTTGGTGGTGTTTGAGCATTCAAAATAAAGTCCATAATTTCTTTACCTTTGATCAGAACTCCACCGTATAAATTTTCTGCGGATGCATCTGTCATTTGTTAATCGCTCCTATTATTTCTAATTAGGAAATATTGTAACGCTATTCAAGGTAAATAGGAAGTTTATGCACTAATCAGATTACGAGTAAAAATGTTAGTGGTTATATTTACGCTCGTGAATTCAACTGGCTTAAAACGTGTTTACAACCGCAAAAGTCTCCACCAACATAAAAATAAAGATTGTGAACGGCGAAAGTTCACCATCCACAATCTTTATTTTACGTTAGTCTCCGACTTCTAGACGCGGTTTTTCACACTCTGTCTTTCGATCAACTTAGTGCCCAACGTTATCTTTTTAACGTACTCTCGATCACCATCAAGTTGCTCGACCATCAAATCTACTGCACTTTTACCCATTAAATCCGTCGCGACATGAACCGATGATAAGCCCGGATAAACATAATTGGCAATTGAAGTGTCATTGAAACTGATTAAACTAACTCTACCGGGAATTGCAATATTAGCTTCTTGCAAAGCCTTTAACGCTCCCACCGCCATTGGATCATTAGCAATGAAAAATGCATGCGGTAATTTATTCCCCAACTTTTCTATTGCTTGCTTCATCATCTGGTACCCTGATTCTGAAGTATATCGGCCCTCAAACACGAATTCAGGTTGATATAGACGTTCCGCCTTCATCTTTTTAACGAAATAATGATGCCGTGGATCTGGCACATCTTGTGCATTATCCGCAGTGGTTTCACTACCATAAATAACCCCGATGTCTTCAATTTGTTGTTTTATAAATGTATCCACGACATTTTCAACAGAATGTTCAAAATCAGTTACCACACTATCACAACCGTATGGTAAACCATCATAATCGACCAAGATAACATGGCTACTTCGTTGTTTAAACTGCGTAATTTGCTGCGAGCTGAATTTACCCACTGCAATAATTCCGTCAATATCAGTTGGTAACTGTTCAAGGTTATTTTGATAAACTTGGAGTGCCTTAAAACCCAACTGTTGGCAATGTTGCTCAATCCCCATTCGAATCGACATATAGTATAAATCATCTAACTCTTGTGCTTCAGTATACCATTGCACTACCGCTAATTTTTTCCCTTGTCGTGGACTTGGATGTTTATGCTTGGTATAGTTCAACTGCTCGGCAATCTCAAAAATCTTATGACGGGTTGCATCACTAACAGACAGCGTGTTGTCATAGTTCAACACACGCGAAACTGTTGCTAACGAAACAGCTGCTTTTGTTGCAATGTCTTTCAGTGTAACTGCCATCACACATTCTCCCTCAAAATAAACTCTTGTAACTAGTTAAATTGCGCAACAAATTTGCCTAACGCTGCTTGACCAGCTTCATCATTTTTAAACACGCCAGCATCTTCAAGTACGCGCGCAAATACATCCGCAATAGCTTGGTGAACAATTTCAGTTACATTAGCTGGTGTAATGTCATTATCAGCTTTTAGTTCATTCGCCCAACTAACATGATATTCAGCAATCTCATTAGGCTGATCTAACAAGTATTTTTCAACCTGTGCCATTTCATCTTTTAATCGTGCAGGTAAAATCGCACGGCCCATTACCTCAATTAAACCAATATTTTCCTTTTTGATGTGTTGAACATCCTGGTGTGGGTGAAAAATTCCATCAGGGTACTGATCAGAAATGTTGTTATCACGCAACACTAAATCAAGAATAAAAGTTTCGCCATCTCGATGCATGATTGGCGTCACCGTGTGGTGTTCTTCGTCTGCGGACTTAGCATTAATTTGTAGCTCTGGCACACTATATTGTTTCCAAGCCGCCATTATTTCTGTTCCGGCAGCAATTAACTGATCTGTGTTGCTACTACTTAAACGCAGATCGGTCATTGGCCAATCAACAATTCCAGCATCAATTGCAGGATACTTTGCTAATGAAAATGGAGTTCGAATAGCCGCTTTCATCATCGGAAAAATATGGCGACCACCTTGATAATGCTCGTGGGCCAACATTGAACCACCAACAATTGGCAAATCAGCATTACTACCAACAAAATACTCTGGAAATTGGCGTTCAATATCAATTAAATTGATCAAAGTTTGCCGATTAATCTGCATTGGTTCGTGCTTTTCATCAAGAAAAATACAATGCTCATTAAAATATGCATATGGTGAATATTGGAAACCCCATTTTGCGCCCCCCACGTTCATCCGAATAATACGATGATTACTGCGCGCTGGGTAACCTAATCGACCAAGATAACCCTCATTTTCCATACATAACTGACACTGTGGGTATTGCACACTGCTTTGATGTGCAGCTGCTGCAATGGCCTTAGGATCTTTTTCTGGTTTTGATAAATTAATCGTAATCTGTAATTGTCCATCGCGTGTCTGTTTTTCAAACACAATATTTTTAGCGATCGCCTTTGTTTTAATATAATCATTATTTTGACAAAGTTGATAAAAATACTCAGTGGCCGCCTGTGGACTTGTTTGGTATGTGTCCCAGAATTGACGATTAACTTGTGCCGGAGTTGGTGTAACTAAATCCATCAACTGATCATTTAATATTTCTCGACTAGTTAGATTGTCATCAATCTTATTGTTTTCAATTGCTAAATCAGTCAGTTGTTGTGCCAATGATAGTTCACTATCAGCCACAACTTCCTTATCCTGATCGCCCACTAGCGCTCGAACCCGATTAACTAGATAAACGCGATCCAACTCCTCATAGCTCGTATTTTCAATAATTTGTTGGACAAATTGTTCAATCATCGACATACTGCTCTCCCTCTCATGCTCTTGTTAATAATTAGTTTACTTCGTGTGGACCATCAACAATTTCTGCGTCGTAAAATTCAGCAGCGTAACCAATCTTTTGTTTGTAAGTATCACCAACATTTTTCTCGAATGCTGCGACTTGGTCTTTTTTGACAATGGCAATGGCACTACCACCAAAACCGCCACCGATCATACGGGCTCCAAGGACACCTGGCTGCTCCCAAGCTGTACTTGCCAATGTATCAAGCTCTTCACCAGTAACTTCATAATCATATTGTAATGAAACATGAGAAGCATTAATTAAGCGACCTAGTTTTTCCAAATCTTGGTCCAACAATGCTTGTTTAGCCTTCAAAGTCCGTTGATTTTCAATAACCACGTGACGAGCACGACGAATCAAAATATCATCATGAATTAAATAAGTGTATTGATCAAAGGTATCCTCATCTAAATCACCCAGTGCCTTGATATCTAGAACAGTTTGTAAACGACGAACAGCTTCTTCATTTTGAGCACGGCGCTCGTTGTACTTAGAATCAATCAAAGAATGTTCTTTGTTCGTATTCATAATAACAACGGTGTAATCGTTAAGTGCCAATGGATAGTAGTGATACTCCATTGTATTAGTATCAAGCAAAATAGCATTATCTTTTTTACCCATACCAACCGCGAATTGATCCATAATTCCAGAATTAAGGCCCACAAAATTATTTTCAACTTTTTGACCTAATTTAACTAGTTCAATTTGTTCGATATCTAAGTTAAATTCATGCTTTAAAATATACCCCATCAATAATTCAATGGATGCTGACGATGACAGTCCCGCACCATAAGGTAAGTTACCATGCACCAGTAAATCAAAGCCGTGATCAAACTTATAGCCGTGTTGTAACAGCTGCACAACCATTCCTTTAAAATAGTTAATCCATTTACTTTTGGCCTCAGTTTCGGGTTCTAAATCACCAATTTCAAAGCTTTCAATATCGTCACCCTTCATATTAGCTGAATAAAGGCGAATTTGGTTGTCTGTCCGAGGAGCGTACGCACCATAAGTCCCTAAGCTAATTGCACACGGAAATACGTTACCACCATTAAAGTCAGTATATTCACCAATAATGTTAATTCGACCTGGTGAAAAATAAACCCGCTGCCCAGCAACACCAAATACCTGTTTGAATTGTTCTAATAGTTGGTTCTTGTCCATAATCTAATTACCTCCACCTACACTCAAATCAAGTTGAGTAAAATTTTTACTAAACTAAATATAGAATCAAGTTTATCATTTGTCAAGGATCCGTTTTGAATAAAACGCCGTTATTAAAGTAATGAAATCGGATAACTTTTTTTGTAGCATCTAAATCTATCTTAGTAAAAAAAGTAATTAAAAATCAATTAGCCTTATAAACGTTCAATTAGAGTATAATAACACCCATGCGGTTACCAATAATTAGTAAAAAAATGTTGCTTTTTTACTGAACGTGTTTTACATTAAGGTAAGCGGTTACAAAATATAAAACAAAGGAGACTTATCTATGGCTAGAAAAGATGAAAAAATCAAAATTGACCCTGAAGATTTCGCTCATATGGTACTGGGTGGCAGCCTTAAACAAGATGATGAAGAAGAGTTAGTCTACATCAAACGTCAATTACGATTATATTTGGAATCATTGTTATTAGCACAAGATTTTAACGACCTGGAAGAAACTCAATTTGACGTTGCTAAACAATCTCAACGCGATGAGATTTTGCAAAAAATTATTGAGCGACGGTACTAAATTTTATTTCATAGGAGACTGAGGATAATGAAACATGTAAAACAGTATACTTCATATGCCTTAGGTGCGTTTGGACATGATGCATTCTACCAAACTTTAAGTACCTATCTCATGTTGTTCGTCACAAGTCAGTTGTTTGATACAAGTGATAAGGCGTTTAACGCCCGTATGATTGGTTACGTTACTTTGTTAATGACTGCTATTCGATTAATTGAAATTGTGTTTGATCCATTGATTGGTGGTGCGGTTGATAACACCGAAACTCGCTGGGGTAAATTTAAGCCTTGGTTGATGGTTGGTGCAGCTGTTAGTTCTATTATGTTAGTCATTGTCTTTACTGACTTTGGCGGTTTAACTACTAAGAACCCTGTTCTTTATTTGGTATTATTCGGAATTTCATTTGTTATTTTGGATATTTTCTATTCATTCAAAGATATTTCATTTTGGTCAATGCTCCCTGCTTTGAGTGTTGATTCAAAGGTCCGAGCTAAGTTCGGTACCATTGGTCGTTTGGGTTCTACTTTAGGTGCTCAAGGAGTTCCAATTGTCATCTTTCCATTAATCGTTTTCTTCTCACAAACATTTTCTGGTACTCATGGTGATGCTAAGACTCACGCTGGTTGGATTGGTTTCGCTGTTGTGATTGCGTTAGTTTCTTTCTTAGGGGCCCTAGCAACCGCTGCTGGAACAAAAGAAAAGAAGAGTTTGATTCGCGATAATAGTGAAAAAGTTCGTTTTCGTGATGTGTTCAAGGTGTTGGCTAAAAACGACCAATTAATGTGGTTAGCCTTGTCATACTTCTTGTTTGCCCTTAGCTATGTGGTTACAAACTCATTGCTTGCTTACTACTTCCAATATGTCCTTGGCCGTTCAGACGCTTACTGGCTAGTTGGTGTTATTACCGCCATCTTGGGCATCATCTCAGTTTCATTGTTCCCGGCTGTTGTTGCTTTGATTAAACGTCGTGCTATTTACGTTGGCGGGATCGTAATGATGCTTGTTGGTTACTCAATCTTCTTATTTGCTGGTCACAGTGTTCTCGCTGTTTTAATCGCCGTTGGTATCTTCTTCTTCCCATATCCAATGATTTTCTTAGCTGCCCTTATGACGATTACAGATAGTGTTGAATATGGTCAATTAAAGAATGGGACACGAAATGAATCAGTGACTTTGTCAGTTCGTCCTTTGATTGATAAGGTGGCTGGTGCCATTGCCAACAGTGTTGTTGGATTAGCTGCTGTGCATGCAGGAATGATCGGTAACGCTAAGCCAAGTAGCATCAGTGCTGGTCAATTGTTAACATTCAGAAGTTACATGTTCTTCGCCCCAATCGCATTGATCATCATCGCCGCTTTAGTTTACTTATTCAAAGTTGAATTAAGTGAAAAGAAACATAGTGAGATTGTCACTGAATTGGAAGCTAAGTTAAAGGCTGAAAAGAAATAGAGTGTGAACGGTCTAACACTTAGAAGCTGGAATGTAATGTAAAAAAGATGCGAGCAGATTCGAATTTGAATCTGCTCGCATCTTTTTTACATTATATGGAAACTTTTGTGACTGTGAATTGAGTTAGACTACATAAAAAGTTCACACACCGCTAACAAAAAAAAGACCAGCACACGAATTGCACTCTGATCTTATATCTAATTCATAATTCAAAATTAAAACTACTTTTTGTCTAATGCTTCCCACAAACCGTTCAAGTAAGCAATTCCTAATGCACGATCATACAAACCATATCCAGGACGACCAGTTTCGCCCCAAATATTACGACCGTGATCTGGTCTGATATAACCATCAAAATTAGTATCATGTAGAGCTTTCATCACCTCGAACATATCAATGGATCCCATTGATGACAGATGAGCGGACTCGTGGAAGTCCCCCGGCTCGCCAGCAAACTTAATATTTCGAGCATGAATAAAGGGGGCACGATTTTTTTTAACAAATTCACGAATCAAAGCTGGTACATCATTTTCGGGATTTTCACCTAGGCTACCAGTACAAATCGTCAAAGCATTATATGGACTATCATGCATTGACACAATCGCTTGCATGTCTTCACGATTTTTGTAAATCCGTGGTAACCCAAATAATGGACGAGGCGGATCATCCGGATGCATCGCCATCTTAATATCACATTCCTCACAGACAGGAATAATCGCGTCCAAGAAGTACTTAAGATTCTCTCTCAACTTGTCCGCGTCTACATCAGCATACTCACTAAATAGATGTTTAACTTCAGCCAAACGTTCTGGTTCCCATCCTGGTAATGAATAGCCATTGGATTCATCTTGAACAGATTTGATAATTTGTTCAGGATCACCTTCAACTTTTTTGTGTTCAAACGACATTACATTGGAACCATCTTCTAATTTATAAGCCAAGTTTGTTCTGATCCAGTCAAATACCGGCATAAAGTTGTAGCAAATTACCTTAATTCCATATTCAGATAAATTACGAATTGTTTGCTGATAATTAGCGATATAACGATCACGACTAGGCTTACCAATTTTAATATCATCATGAATGTTGACACTCTCAATCACTTCAAGCTTCAATCCTGATGCTTCAACCTCTTGTTTTAATTGTGCGATTCGTTCCTTTGGCCATACTTCACCAACTGGAATATCAAATAGCGCTCCAACCACCTGGGTGGTTCCAGGAATTTGACGAATTTTAGAAAGTGAGATTGGATCATCATCTTTTCCAAACCAGCGAAAGCCCATCTTTAACATTGCAAATCTTTCCTTTCCGAACAACAAATTTTAAACTAATATATTAGTATATTTGTTTACGCTTTCATTATAACGGAATGATTTAAAATTGCAAATATAGAATCATTTCTGCTCGAATTGATTCTATTATTGACACAACCCTGTTCTTATCGCACAATAATTTTATGGAGGCACAATTATGCAAAATTCTGCTAGTAACTTACAAACTCAAGCATATGAATTAATCAAAAATAAAATTTTGCGGGCAGTTTATCCACCTGGTCAAAAAATATCTGAAAAAGAAATCGAGACAGATGTAAAGATTGGTCGCACACCAGTCCGAGAAGCACTAATTCATCTTCGTCGTGACGGGTTAATTGATGTCATCCCCCAAAGTGGCACTTATATCTCTCTTATTGACATGCATGCCGCTACCGCAGCTAGATTTGTGCGTGAAAACATTGAGAAAAAAGTTGTCATGGAAGCTAGTAATCAGATCACTCCGTTAATTTCTGATAGCTTTGAGCAAATTTTAGGCCAGCAAAAATTACAGATTGAACGTCAAAATGTTGCCGCCTTTTTCGAGGCTGATGAGGCTTTTCACCGAAAGTTTTATGAAATTACCGATAAAGTTCTCGTGTGGAACTGGTTACAAATTGTTAACATTCACCTAAATCGTTTTCGCTGGCTCCGACTTAAGATTACTGATTTAGACTGGGATATGTTGACTGATCAACATCAGCAAATTTTAAATGCAGTTAAAAATCATGATATCGATGAGGCAGGATTTTTAGCTAGCCAACATCTACATTTGATGCTGGAGGAACAGCAAACACTGCTAGCTGCATTCCCAGAATACTTTATGGATACACATGAATAAAAGGCAATATATGATTTTGTTTTTTTATTATCGAAACGTGTTCATAGTAATTAATTCACGTTATAAGCAAGAAAAATCCCCTAACCACTTCTAATTTTGAAGTTGGTTAGGGGATTTTTCTTGCTTACACCACAGGTTCAACCTGTAGCTGCGAACACTCTATTTGAATAGTGACTCTACAGTTGCCACCACATTTTCAGGGGTAAATCCAAATTTCTCTACGATTGTTGGACCATTGCCGCTTAAACCGAAGCGATCAATACCGATACTTTTACCATCTATGCCAACAAACTTGCCCCATGCTTGTCGGCTACCCATCTCTACTGAAACACGGCGACGAACTGCGTTAGGCAGTACTTGTTCTTGATACTCTGACGATTGTGCATTAAACAACTTAATGTTTGGCATCGAAACAACTGAAACATCTCTTCCTGCATCATGTAACTGATGTTGAGCCTCAATGGCCAAGCTAACTTCTGACCCACTGGCCATAATGATTGCTTCAGGAGTAACTCCTTTTTGGGCTGAAATAACGTAACCGCCACGACTTAAACCAGTCGGATTTGTGCGGGCACCTGCCAATGCGGGAACCCCTTGACGCGTCAAAATAATTACTGTTGGTCGGTCTGTTGCATTCATAGCAACCTTCCAGGCTTCAGCAACTTCATTAGCATCTGCTGGCCGAATAACATTAACATTAGGAATTGCCTGTAAACTAACTAATTGTTCTACCGGTTCATGTGTTGGACCATCCTCACCTACCGCGATTGAATCGTGCGTAAAGACATAGGTAACTGGTAAATGCTGAATGGCAGACAATCGAATTGCCCCACGCATATAATCTGAAAAGACCATAAAGGTACTACCATAAACCCGCGTGCCACCATGTAATGCAATTCCATTGATTGCAGCAGCCTCACCAAATTCACGGACTCCAAACCAAATATTGCGACTAGTTGGATTATCCTTGCTAAATCGATCAGATTCATTAATTTCAGTTTTATTCGAGCTAAATAAATCCGCTGATCCGCCCCACAAAGTTGGGATGTTATCAGCTAGTGACTGCAATACTGTCGATCCTGTCGCTCTAGTGGCCTTGGAGTCACCGTCTTCAAATTGAGGTAAGAAACTAAAATCAGAAGTTACTTTACCGGCAACTGCTAGTTCAAACTGTTGTGCCAATTCAGGGTAAGCATGCTTATATTCTGATACCATTTGTTTCCACTCACTTTGAGCATAAGCACCACGCGTTTGAATTTGATTTTCAAATTGATCATAAACATCATCAGGAACTGTAAATGCTGGTTTATCCCAGTTGTAAAACTCATGTAATTTAACCAGCGCATCTTCTTTGAATGGTGCCCCATGAACTTTATGGGTTCCTGCATCTGGTGCACCATAACCAATTTGAGTCTTAACTTCAATAATGGTTGGTTTGTCATGTTGTGACTTAGCTTTTTCAATTGCCGCACTAATTTCCTCTAAATTATTACCATCTTCAACCCGTAAATAATTCCAGTGATACGCTTCAAAACGTTGCTGAACGTTTTCATTGAAGGCATTACTCAACGGGCCATCAAGTGATACATCATTAGAATCATACAACATAATCAATTTATCGAGACCATAATGGCCGGCCAGACTAGCGGCCTCATGTGATACGCCTTCCATTAAATCACCATCGCCACAAAGTGCGTACGTATAATGATCAACCACCTTAAAATTATCGCGGTTGTATGTTGCAGCTAAATGCATTTCAGCCATCGCCATTCCAACTGCCATGCCAATTCCTTGACCTAATGGACCTGTTGTTGCCTCAACCCCATCAGTATGACCATATTCAGGATGACCAGGTGTTTTACTCCCCGTCTGGCGAAACTGCTTTAAATCATCGATTGAAAGTGCAAAACCAGATAAATGTAATAAACTGTATAACAACGCAGACCCATGACCAGCCGATAAAACAAATCGATCACGATTAAACCATTTACTATCCTTAGGATTAGTGTTCATGAATTTTTGCCATAGTACATATGCCATTGGTGCAGCATCAAGTGGTAACCCCGGATGTCCTGAATTAGCAGCTTGAACTTCATCAACACTGAGCATTCTCAGTGTATCCACACTTAATTGGTCCATTTTATCAAACATATATATTAACCCTCCAAAAAATTTTCAATTAATCATTATTTTTATTTAGTGATTCAATAAATTATTGAGCATGTAAATATCATAGCAGTCTAAATTGGTATATTCAAGTTAAAACTCAAAAATTCATATATAATAATGGTTTTTTTAAATTATTTTATAATTGGTATAGATTATTCTGCAAGACCATTTTCACAAGTGTCAAGTACTCCCATTAACTAAGCTTATGGTTAGAATTAGAAAAACGCAAGCAATGTGGTCAGCATTTTAGAGGGCTTTTAAGTACCAAGTATCGCACCCGGAATGAATGTCACCATCAAGTGGCTGCTCTAATTGGTTGAATTGCAATTTTTGATAGAGTTTATTTGCCACAGGTAACTTAGTATCAGTGACAATATACATTTGGTGATAACCAAACTTAGTTGCCGTCTCTATTGCTAACTTGATCAACCGTTTGGATAAACCTTGTCCCCGTGCATCTGGCGCTATGTATAATTTTTGCAATTCACAAACATCGGTTGTTCCAACTGGGCCAATGCCGCAACCACCTACTACTTGATCATTCTGATCAACAGCCACCCAGTACTTTGCTCGTGTTAACTGCTGATAGTACTGAGCCAACTCATCTAATTGTGGATCAAAATACGCCGTACCAGGTTTATCTAACTGTGCATCCCGTAAGCATTGTTGCAAAATCGATTTCATTGTATTGTTATCTTTTGGCACCATTTCTCGAATCAATTCCATTAATACGTCCCCCCTGGTTGTTGTTATTATACTTGTATTACATTGCACTGCAAACTAGTTTTTAAACCCTCAGCTAAATTTAAAATACCGATTAGAGTTTTTAACCCCTAACCGGTAACATATTTTACAAACAACTTTATTTAGTTACGTCAAAAACGTAATCACTAGGATAAAAATTCCAGCGGTAAGCTCGGTAAACATAAGCTTTGGCGGAGGGATTAGGCACAGTGAGATTAAATACTTGTTTATTATTTTGTACCTCAATAATATTACTTTCCTTACCTTCATTCTTAAACCCAAAATCAAGTAAATAATTATTGTTAAATAGTTTCTGCGTGGAACCAATAATTTCAGTATAGTTAGCCTTACCTAATGATTTTCCGTAGGCCCAAGTTTGATCGATTGTCATCTTCTTCGCGTTAATGTGATATTGAACCCCCTGAGAGTATTTACCGCTTGTTTTTGAATTACCGTTAGTGACATCAATATTGTTATCGTATAAGGTTACATTTTCACTGTCAGGATCATTATTCACATCTTCTAACAATGTTAAATGATGTTGACCGCCAGTAATTGTCGTTCCCTTTGTTGGATTTAGCAATAACTTTCGATATTTGTTTGGCCACGAAGCTGCTTTTTTACCAGAATAGATCCATTTGATTTTATCGTTTTTCATACTGATTTTCATAATCATATCTTGGTTTCGACCGGAAATAAGAATACTATTGTCATTTTCATCGTATTCAACCGAGTTTTGATGGAACCAGTCAACTTTCCCACCACTTGATTTATAATCCTGGTACATCGACGCAGGTAAAAGTCGTTTCAAATCAATTACTTTCGTAACTTTTCCAGTTTTATGTGAAATAACTGCCATCGTATCTTCAACGTACTTAGAACCATCATTAACAGTCGCTAGTAAATCGTGATTAGGCAACTCCATAATATCGTGATGAATTATAGTTGTATCGCTGTTGCTGGCAGTTTTGGTTTTAGAACTGCTGCTAACTAATTTATCATTGTTAACACCTGTTTTAGCACTAAAATTGTATTCTTTATAAACCCGCCCCAAATAATCAGTCTCTAGCAGATCGTTATAAACATTCTCACTTTGCTTATTCTTGCTAAGCATAATCAGTCGACCAGCATGAATTTGTTTAATCATATGTTGTGTATAGAGTGTTGAATACCATCTAATATTGCCATCTGCATCGACTGCAAATGACTGTTTCGTTGTTCGCACAACTAGCGTTAATTTGTTGTTGCCAATATCCATTTTACTTTTATTATTTTTAGTAACTTTTAAATCAGTTTCTTTCAAATATTTAGGCAAGCTTGTAGTGGTAGCAATATTTAATTCCTGAGTCTCACTCGTTCCATCCTGGTAACTAACATTGATTTGCACTGTATTATCCCCTGAATAAAGGCCAACAACTGGAACTTGATGAGTAGTTGTATAGTCTCCATTAACAGAGTTTGTAATAGAGGTGTTATCCGTTTTTCCTTCAACAGTATAACTAACTTTTGCTGGCTTTGAAGTTTGAAAAATAACCAACGCCGTCAAAGGTGATGTCTGATATGGATTTACTTTTACATAAGGCGTACTTGGCGAATATTGAGTGGAATTAACCTTATCCTGGTAAGACTGATTTAGCGTTTTTTGTTTGTCAGCTCGAGTAGTAACTAACTTGCTACCAATATTAGTTTTAATCTGTTTAATTGAAAGTAGACTTGTGCTTTTGGTTTGTTTAGCGCAGCCAGCTACAACCAATAATAGACTAACAAGCAAAATTCCAATTAATTTCCAGTGATGCTGCCAACCATGTTTCATGTTCTTCACCTAACCCATCTTAATCAAATTTTAATGTCATTATTATTTTATGATAAAAAGGTGAAGATTGCATGAAGATTTAAAAAATAGCACCTAAAAATATATTTATCAAGGCAAAATTAAAAGGTTGGTAATATTGCAATTACCAATCTTTTAATTTGCTTAAAACCTAGTCGCCCCAAACTTCTTGGGCAATTTCTTTAACTAATTGAATTTTGGCCCACTGTTGCGCTTCGGTCAACACGTTTCCTTCTTCAGTTGACGCAAATCCACATTGTGTACTCAAGCAAAGTCGATCTAAAGGCACGTACTTAGCTGCTTCATGAATTCGATCAATGATCGTTTGCTTGTCCTCCAAAGTACCATTTTTAGATGTAACTAACCCCAGTACGACTAATTGATTATCACGTACCTTAGCAAGTGGTTCAAAGCCTCCAGAACGGTCAGTATCATATTCCAAGAAGTAAGCATGTACATTTTCACGTGTAAACAATGGATCCGCCACCACGTCATATCCACCTGCTGATGCCCAAGTTGAATGATAGTTTCCCCGGCAATCATGTGTGTTCACAATTAAGTCTTCTGGTAAACCGGCTAAGAACTCATTATTTACTTGAACATACTGTTCCTTTGAAGCTTCGATTTCAGCTGCACTGATGCCAACTTTATCTTTTGCTCCAGCGTTGAACCCTGCAAGCATCCCCCAGGTACAATCGTCCAATTGTAATACTCGCAAGCCGGCCTCATAAAAATCTTGTGTTACCGTCTTATACGCTTGAGCAATCGCTGTAATTAATTCATCATCCGTTGCATAAAACTTACGCGTCTGTTCAATATTTTCTGGTCGCTGCAGTTCGGCTAAGAATTGAGCAGGAGCCGGAATTGTTTGTTTAGCGGTGGTAGCATCACTTAAATGATCTCGTAAGAACTTGAAGTGCTCCACAAATGGATGATTTTCACCACTAATTTTACCTGTTAACCCTGAAGTTTCGGCACGAGTGACTTCATCGTTAAAAACATAACCTTGTCCTGCAGCTAACTTGGTAACTCCTTGCAAGCCCCAAAAGAAGTCCAAATGCCACCAACTACGACGAAATTCTCCATCAGTAATCGACTTAATACCTGCCTTTTCTTCTTGTTTAATCAATTCAATAATTGCTTTATCTTCAACAGCTTTCAATTCAGATGCAGTAATTTCATTTTTCTCAAATTTAGCCCGCGCTTCTTTTAACTCAGCTGGTCGTAAAAAGCTCCCAACAACGTCGAAGCGAAATGGTGATGTAGTCCGTTTTGTAAATGTTTGTGTACTTTCAGTCATATGAATTTCTCCTTTATTTAGAGTGTTAATTCAGTCGGTTAGCTTTCGTAAGCTAAGATAATTAAGCATTGTTCGCAGTCTGCGCGAATGGTGCTTAATTGGCTTAGCTCTAGAAAGATGACTGAATTAACACGTTTCAGCAATTAACATCCAACGATCTAATTACAAAAACTAAAACCACATGACGATATCACCAATGCCATCTCCCACCAAAAAACAAGCAGTAGTGATTTTATTCAAATGTAAATAATAAACTTTTTGCCGTTGCATAAAACCACTCCATCACTTTTAATTCTAGTGCCAAATCCGTTGTGCAATCGTCCGGACTAAATCAATTTTAGCCCACTGTTGCTCAGGTGTAAGTACATTGCCTTCTTCAGTTGACGCAAATCCGCATTGAGTTGACAAAGCCAAGTTTTCTAATGGCACATATTGAGTTGCTTCATTAACTCGTTTAATCACAGCATCTTCATCTTCCAATTGACCATCTTTGGACGTTATCAATCCCAATACAATTGTTTTATCACTACGACCATTGAAAATTGTTTGCAATGGTTCAAAGTCACCAGCGCGATCATTGTCATATTCTAAGAAGAAACCATCGTAATTCAATTGACCTAAATATTTTGCAACTGCTTCATACCCGCCGGAGAATAAGAAAGTTGATTTAAAGTTTCCTCGACAAACATGTGTCGTCACAGTCAAGTCAGCCGGTAAGTCTTCTAATAATTCGTTAATTACTTCAACCGCTTCTTGAGCCAACTCCTCATACTTTGCATGTTCTGCTGGTTGATCCTTAGTCTCATTTAATTTACTGATTAAAAATGCCCAGGTTGTATCATCAATTTGAACGTAACGAGCACCTAGTTCATAGAACCTTAAAATGGTTTTATTGTACGCCGTTGCTAAATCATGTAAATAATCTTCACGCTGATCATAGAAATTAGGCCAGTTGTCAGAACGATTATCACGAAACAACATCGTTGGTGATGGAATCGTTTGCTTAGGAACCACCCCCGCCGGCGTGACTGAATTAAGATACTCAAATGCTGCAAAAAATGGATGGTCCGGATTGTAAGCAACCTTACCGTCTAGTTCAGCATTATCGGTTCTTGTCTTGGCACCGTGGAATTTATAGCTTTCACGGTAGTCATATTTTTTGACTCCTGTTAGTCCCCATAAAAAGTCTAAATGCCACCAACTACGACTAAACTCACCATCAGTAACTGCTTTTAATCCGTGTTGTGCTTCAAGCTCCACTAATTTTTTAATTTCTGCGTGCTGAACTGCATTAAACTGATCATCACTTAGTTCACCGGCACGATGCTTAGCGATTGCCGCTTTTAATTCTGGTGTTCGCAAGAAGCTCCCCACAATGTCATATTTAAATGGTCCAATTTTTGTTTCTGTTGTCATATTATGCTCTCCCACTCGATAAATTAATGAATAATGGTATAAAAAAAGTCCTCACCTTCGCAAAACTGCGAAAGTAAGGACGAAGTTAATCGTGTTACCACCTTATTTTAGGATGCACTTACACACATCCCCTCACTAGGTACAAACATACCCTAGCGCGATAATGGGCGCACCCATGATCACCTTGCGATTGCTCGGTAACCCTCACTTCAAGACCATCTTCCAAGTAACCGCCAGATTTCTTTTCACCACCCAGAAACTCTCTAAACAGGCTTTTACTTGTACTCATCTTTTCATCGTATTTTAATAATTGAATGGTAATATCATAAAACGTTCTGATTAATTTGTCAAATTTAATTTTTAGTTCGTGGCTAATCACAGTTATATAAGTAAAAAATTGCATTTTATCGCGATTATCGGTAAAATTATCATTATTAAAATTCGCTAAGATGGGAAGAGTATTGAATTATGAAAGATGAACAAAATGACGTCCAGTTAAACCGTTCACTTGGGTTATGGTCGGCCCTATCACTGGTCGTCGGGACCATTATCGGTGTCGGAATTTTTGTCCGCCAATCAGCCGTTTTAGACGATGCCGGTTCTACTACAGGCGCACTCCTTGCGTGGCTCGCTGGTGGGATTATCACCTTAACAGCAGGCTTGACTATTGCTGAAATTGCTTCGCAAATGCCTGAAACTGGTGGTTTATATGTCTACATGGAAAAATTATATGGTAAGCTGTGGGGATTTTTATCAGGTTGGATGCAAATCATCATTTATGGTCCAGCTATGATTGCATCCTTAGGTGCCTATCTGTCATTGCTCCTTGTTGACTTTTTCCATATCCCACATGCTTGGACAATTCCGATTGCTCTTATTGCAGTCATTGCGGTTGGCATTTTAAACCTATTTTCCAATCGGTATGGTGCTGGTTTTGCCGTGATTACCACTATCTGTAAATTGTTACCAGTGGCAGCTCTAGTTATTTTTGGGTTATTTTTCGGTGATCAATCTGCGTTCGGCCACTCAATTGAGCAAGTTCATCAAAGCACCGGTGGATTCGGTGTGGCGATTCTAGCAACTTTATTTGCATTTGATGGGTGGATTTTAGTTGCCAATTTAGGTGGTGAAATCAAAAATCCAAGTAAAAGACTACCTCAAGCAATTGTTTTTGGTATTCTATTAGTCCTTGTAATTTATTTACTCGTTACATTTGGCGTTTTCCGTAGTCTCTCAGCACAAAAAATCCATGACTTAGGAACTGGTGCAATCCCATACATGGCTAATAAAGACTTCGGCCCAATCGGGGGTAAAATTCTTAGTATTGGAATTATCATTTCAATCGTGGGGTGCATGAACGGTAAAATTATGACATTCCCCCGAATCATGTACGCGATGGCTAAGGACAAGGAGCTGCCCTTTCAACGAGTGCTCGCCTACTTAAGCCCAACAACCCGCACACCGATTTGGTGTACTGTTGTAACCCTCGTCATTGCCGGTGTGATGATTGTGTTTTTTGACGCTGATCGGCTGTCCGAATTATGTATTTTTACAGTATATTGCTTTTACGTAATGGCTTTCTTTGGACCTACAATTCTCCGAAAACGTAATCCAAATGCCAAGCGAGTATTCTCAATTCCGCTATATCCATTAACACCAATTATTGCAATCTTAGGATCATTATTTGTCATTGTTAGTGAAATCATGTCTGACCTACAAGGTGTGTTACTGTCATTTATCTTTGTAATTATTGGTATTCCCGTCTTTTACTATCAAATGAAAAAACAAAAAATCAAAAAATAAGGCTTATGGTTTGAAGTGAGTAGTATAAGACTGACCCGTTTGAACATGTCTAACAGCAAAAATAAAATAATCACAGAAAGACAGAGTTAAAAAAATACTAAGACTAAAGGCATAAGATCACCCGTTGGGTAATTTTTTATTCCTTTAGTCTTAGTATTTTTTAACTCTCGCACATTATCATGTTACACTTCGACTTTTAAACATAGCTGTTTGCGCTCTTTAATTCAACAACCAATCCACAATATGTTCAACCACTATTCCATCAATATTCCCCACATTCATCCGATTAGCCGTGATTACCGTTTTTTTGTAATTATCATTAATATATTTTAAATTACCGATTTCGCGATTATTATTTTCGGGTAACTGCATCATTACCTGATAGTATTCAGTCTCATTACCCTTCTTAGCAATAAAGTCAATTTCTCGATCAGCATACTTACCAATATCCACTCGATAGCCTCGCCGTAAAAGTTCAATAAAAACAATATTCTCAATTTGATGACCAAAATTATCATGATAGCTTTTATTCAAGGTTGTATTCCGTAAACCAGTATCTACTGCATAATATTTAGCAGTTGATCGTAGATAGTTTTTTCCACGTAAATCATAGCGCTTAGCCTGATAAAAAATGAATGCCTCATGTAATAATGTAATATATTTTGCCACTGATTGATTGTTAGCAGTTGTAAACTCTTCATTTTTAAGCACACCGGCAATTTTATTTGCAGAGATCGGATTCCCAATTTCACTTAATAAATATGAAGTAATCCGCGTTAACATGCTGTCATTGCGAATATTTGCTCGCTCACTAACGTCTCGTAAAATAATTGAACTGTAAATTCCATCTAACACGCTTGCTTTAACCTCTGGATCGTCAACTAAAACTACCGCAGGAAACCCACCCTCGGCAACGTATTCGTTAAATATTTTTTCTGGACTCCCTTGATATTCTTTAAATTGAATAAATTCCTTAAATGACAACGGATAAACAGGAATTTCAACCATGCGTCCAGTAAGTAATGTACTTAATTCTCCGGATAGTAAAGACGCATTAGACCCCGATACATAAATATCGGCGTTCAGATCAACTCTGAAACTATTGATTGCATCCTGCCATTCAGCAACTCGTTGAACTTCATCAAAAAAAAGATACATTTTTTTATCTGCCAAAGCTTGCTCAGTGACAAATTGATATAATGCATTTTTAGTTAACAAATGCTGATATTTCATCGATTCAAAATTGATAAAAACAATCTGTTTTTTTTCAATACCGTTAGATTGTAAATAGTCACGAAACATCTGTAAAATAAAGGTTTTCCCTGATCTCCGTACTCCAGTAATTACCTTGATAAACTCGGTGTCTTGATATTTTTTTAATCGATTTAAATATAATTGCCGTGTAAACATAATCAGTTCCTCATTTCTTTCAAACACAATTCTATAACTCAAAACATTTCATTCAATTAGGATTATACTTCTAATCGAATGAAAATAATAGCTAATTAGAAATATACTTCTAATAAGCTATTATTTTCGACATTCATTTGACTCTAACCAAATTTATTTCTATGCTAACCTTCTAATGATCTAAAACTGGCGCATAATTTAAGTACGATTCAATAACACCTAGATATCGCAATCCATAGTCTTAGTATGAAAGGAAATACTCAAATGAAAAATGTACTCATCGCTAACCAAACTGTTCCAGCAATTGGAATTGGTACCTGGAACATGGGCGAAACACCAGCACTGCATGATCAAGAAGTTAAGTCCATTCAAACATCATTACAAGCTGGGGTTAAATTAATTGATACTGCAGAAATGTATGGCAACGGCAAATCTGAATTGCTAGTTCACGATGCCATTCAAGGATTTAATCGTTCTGACTTACTGATTGTTGACAAAGTTTTGCCACAAAATGCGACCAACACCAGAATGGAACACAGTCTCAACCAAAGCTTGCACCGTCTTGACACTGACTACATTGATCTATATTTATATCATTGGCGTGGTACAACACCATTGGCAGAAACTATCAATGAATTAGAACGCCTCCAGCAAACTGGAAAAATTAGACGCTGGGGTGTTTCTAATTTTGACACAATTGATATGCGTGAGTTAATGCAACTTAATGGTGGCAAAAATGCCGCAACTAACCAAGTAATGTATAATTTAAATCATCGAGGCATTGAATTTGATTTATTGAATTGGATGAACCAACACCAACTACCCACTATGGCCTATTCACCAGTTGCCCATGGCGATAAACTGGGACGCTCGTTAAGTCATAATCGTGATTTGATTGCTATCGCCAATAATCACCATGTGTCTGTAATGCAACTAATATTAGGCTGGACTATTCAGCAACCAAATATTATTGCTATCCCGAAAACTAGTAACCCACAACATGCAAATGAAAATGTTGCAGCCGGAGAAATCACTTTATCTGCTGATGAACTGGAGCAGATTAATTTATTATTTCCAGCACCAACCACAAAACAACCATTATCAATTCTGTAAAGAAAGGAAACTGTCAAAATGCCAACAATAAATTGCAATGATACCTTAGCCGTTGCTTGCCATCGTATTTTTCCCTCTGATTTAAATGAACATGGAACTTTGTTTGGTGGTCGACTTTTGGATCTAGTGGACCGAGAAGCCTCGATTGCAGCCATGCGCGTTACTCGGCAAACCGTAGTAACGGCCACCATTGATCATGTCGCTTTTGTAGCCCCATTCAAATCACAAGATTCCATGTGTCTGGAAGCTTACGTTACTGGTTTTGGTTCGCGTTCAATCGAAGTGTTTGCCAAAGTCACTGGTGAACATTTGACTACTGGCGAACGCTTCTTGGGATCCACCTGCTTCATGACATTTGTAATTGATGACCCAAACAGCAACATTAAATTCAATGAAGTTATTCCCAATAATTCTGAGCAAAGCGCGATTTGTTTTGGCTATAATGATCGGGTTAGTCAACGAAAACAACTACGCAAGCAGAACCAACTTAATATGCAAAATATCAACATTGGGTTCCCCTGGTAGCAGCCCAAAAAAATTCTTAATTTTACCTTATATCAGTTTGTTTTTTAGTTGATGTACGATATGATTAACTATGGAACCCGTTCTTTTTACTGGTTCAGTTGCATCAACAACATGCTAATGATGAACGCTTCACTTCATTATTAGCTTTTTTTATTTGTAATTGTTGATTTACCGGAGTTATTAACCTACTTTGTTTCATAAAACCCCTTTTTTATTACAAACAACACAAAAAGCGCGTAAAAAGAAAAGTCCGTGTTATCTGTTTGTAATCTTTATACTGTAGTATGTGTAATCGTTGATGCGAAATAACTCACACACAAAAAGGATGGTTTTTTAATTTATGAAGTTAAACAAAAACGTTGTTAAGTTCTCTGCCGCTGTTGCCGGTGCCGTTGCATTAGGTACTGTTGCAGTTGCTACAAACGCTAGCGCCGATGAAATTTACACAGTTCAATCAGGCGACACTCTTTCAGAAATTTCTTACAAATACTCAAATGACCTCAGCATGGTTGATACATTAGCAAGCAAAAACAGCATTGCTGATAAAAACTTGATCTATGTTGGTCAAAAATTAATCATTAAAGATGACGGTGAAGTTCGTCAAGCAACACAACAGGAAGTTCAAACAACTCCTGCTGCTAGCTCAACAAGTACAGCATCATCAAGTGCTACTTCTACTAGCACAGCAAGTGCAACTTCAGCTAGCCAAAGTTCAACTACTACTTCATCAAGCAGCTACACAAGCTCAGCATCTGGCTCAGAAGCCGCTGCTAAAGCTGCAATCGCTGCTCGTGAATCAGGTGGTTCATATACAGCAACTAATGGCCAATACATTGGTAAGTATCAATTGAGCTCAAGCTACCTAAATGGTGACTACTCAGCTGCTAACCAAGAACGGGTTGCAGATTCATACGTAGCAAGTCGTTACGGTTCATGGTCAGCTGCATTGGCACATTCAAATGCTACTGGTTGGTACTAAAAATAAGAGTGTGACCAGTTACACTCAAAAATTTTAATATAACATGAATAAGGTGTGATCGGATTCAGTTTTAGAATCTGGTCGCACCTTTTTTAGATTATACGGAAATTCTATAAGTGTGAATAAAATTCAAATAAGAGTGTGAAAACCTACGTTTAAATATCAGTAGAATTATAAATATTTATACTTTTACAAAAAAAATAGACCTACCATCACAATGTCGGACAGCAGATCTACGATTATACGTTAACTAATTGACTCAAATTTTTTTCGTTTTGGCATAATTAAATTCAAAACAATTGCAGTAATTGCGGCAATTGCAATTGGTGACGCAAGTAAATATTGCACCATCTGTGGTGTTTCATTTAGCACTTTACTTGGTAATAAAACAAGTGCAATTGTTAAAATGATGGGTAATCCAATAATGTATAAATCACTTTCACCCGTCTCAATGCGACGAATAACATTGAGTCCGTTTAACATGATTGTGACGCAGATAATAGCAAAAACACCACCAATGACGGGCGCTGGGATAGCTGATAAAAATGCGGATAGCTTACTAAAAAATCCTAGTAAAATAAACCAACCACCAGCGGCGATGAAGACTCGCTTACTTGCAATTCCAGTAATAGAAATAATCCCTGCATTAGTTGAATATCCCGTTACAGGCGTTGTCCCTGCTAATGCTGCCACCAAACAACTCAAGCCCTCACCAATAATGCCTTGATTCCACTGACGCTTGGTAATTGTATGATTAGTAACAGCCCCCATTGCAAACCAGGTTCCAGTCGTCTCGGTTGTTAGGATTGCATAAATAATAATAAAAGTAATAATGGCAGTAAAGGAAAAATGAACCCCATAATGGAAAATAGTCCGACTTGGTAAGCTAAACCATGGTGAAGATGCTACCGTCTGCCAATCAAACCGTCCCATCATTGCTGATACCCCGGTTCCAACTAATAGTGCCAGCACTATTGAACCAGTCTTGAAGATTCTTTGTGCTTTCGGAAATCTAATGCTAATTGCCACAGCAATTAATAACGTGACGGCGGTAATTGCAGCTAATTCAATATTTTGATTAATGTTGCCACTAGCCTCAAAAATGTTATCGTTCAGGGCGGACGGAATTAATGATAATCCCACACAGGTAATAATCGTTCCACCGACTACTGCTGGCACCAACGTTGAAATAATTTTTTGAAACACACCGCTAAGACCTAATAATATTAATAAAATGGCTCCTACAATCAGTGCTCCTAACAACGTTCCCATTCCACTAGCGACACCACCACCAGCAAGAACAACGCCAGCCGCGGCGCTCAGTGGAACAAAAGATGGTCCTTGAGAAACGGGCATTTTCATAAAAAGCCACGTTTGTAAAATCGTTCCAATCCCAGCTGCTAAGAAAGTTGATTGTAATAAGCCGGATGTATCTGCTGCGCCCATTGACAGCATTCCAGCTAAAATCACGGGTGGAACATAGACATCCATTGCTAAGACATGTTGTAAGCCTAACACCCCAGCCTCAGCATTATCAACCTTATCATCTGGTCCAATCAACAATCCGTCATTTTGTGCTTGCATGTGTGATCTCCTTTAATTTTGATGTACTAATTGGCCGCCAACAAAAACTTTTTTGATATTATTTCGATTTGTTTGATACATTAACCGTTCTAAAACATCCGCTGGGTCAACTGAAAAACAGTTGTTTTGATCTTGAACAATTTGTAAATCAGCCATCTTACCCACTTCAATTTTTCCAGCAGGAATGTTTAAACTATCCGCACCACCTGTGGTAGCCAAGTAAAAGGCCGTTTTCATCGAAATTCGGCTATTGATAACACCACGTTTTTCTGGACTTAATTTAGTGTCAACACCATCTTCCAGTATTCTTGCCGATTGAACCGCCTGACGGCAATTTTCGTATAAGCTTGGTGAATATCCGCCAGAAATATCACTACCTAACCCGACTTTATTATGCTGATTGAGTAACCTATTGACAGGCAAAACTCCATTACCAAAATAAGCGTTTGATATTGGGCAATGCGCAATCGCCGTACCGCGGCTTCGAAATAAGGCTGCATCCTGTGTATCTAACTGTGTGGCATGGGCCATAACTGATCTGTTTGTTAACAACCCGAATTTATCTAACACTTGAGCATCATGCAACCCAAAGCGGTCAATCACAAACTGATGTTCCCAATTACTTTCACTGCAATGTGATTGAATGGGTAAATCATAACGCTGTGCTAACTGTCCCAAACCAAGTAGTGTTTCATCTGTGCAGCTAGGTATAAATCTCGGTGTAATTACAGGTGTGACATTGCCACCAATATCAACATGTAGCGCTTCAACTTGTTGAATGAACTGCTCGGTTTGCTGCAATGCCACTTTTGCACTATCATCGCGGTAATATTCTGGTGTTTGGTTAGGATTGTCCATCGCCACTTTACCAATCAACGCACGTTGGCCAAACTTAATCGCAGCCTTAGCTAAAATTAAATTTGCTGTATTATGAATGGTTCCAAAATACAATGCTGTCGTCGTGCCATTAGCAAGTAGCTCTGGTACCAACCGTTCATAGACCTGTTGTGCAAATTCGGTATCTTGATAACGAGCCTCCAACGGAAAAGTATACTGATCCAACCACTCATTTAGTGGCCGGTCCAACGCCAATCCTGCTTGCGGCCATTGTGGCGCGTGAATATGAAGATCAATAAAACCTGGTAACAAGTATTCGTCTGAAGCTAAAACTAGCAAATGATCTTGTTTCAAAGCAGTTGTTTTAACACTATTGAAATCAGGTTCACCTTGATCAACGATCCTTCAACAACTAAAGATGCCACAATTTTACTCATCCCCTTAGGATATAATTAAAACTTGAAGTTAGTTTATCACGAACTATATTTATTGTCTATCACAAAAAGTTCGTATTTTAACTATTTTTTGGTCTAATTACGGTTTTTGTTATTTGAATGACAACTTTTTTACTAATAAATCTTCTGTTTTGCCTCGTGGAATTTTCATTTAGGAAACGTAGTTGTTTTCTCTGAAGCCACACATACCAATATAAACAACAATATTAAGTTTGGAAGATACATTTCTCTTTAATTAAGTAAATATTCACTTCCTCATAAAAAAAGCACACAACAAAAAAGTGCCAGGATGATTTTGTTGAAATCATCCTGGTACTTTTTTGTTGCACTCTTCTTCTGTAGTATCTGAGAATAATGGCCAACCACCGTGATCACGCTCTAACCGATCGATCCCTCCATCTGAAAATCAATCAACCGATTTAATTCCACTGCATATTCCATTGGTAGTTGTTGCGTAAATGGTTCAATGAATCCCATCACAATCATCTTAGTTGCTTCACTTTCAGATAAACCTCGGCTCATCAAATAATATAGTTCTTCTTCCGAGACCTTCGATACTTTAGCTTCATGTTCCAAAGTGACGTCACCAACCTCCACTTGATTATATGGAATAGTATCACTTGTTGACTGATCATCCATAATAATCGTGTCACATTCTACATGTGAACTAGAGCCATGACTATCAGCATTCATTGCTACCTTACCACGATAATCACAAATACCACCCGCCCGACAAATCGACTTAGAAATAATAGTCGAACTGGTATGCGGTGCTTGATGAATCATTTGGGCGCCAGTATCTTGATCTACCTGACCATTAGCAAATGCAATTGATAACATCGTCCCTTTAGCATATGCTCCGGTTAAATAAATACTAGGATACTTCATCGTTACCTTGGATCCTAAATTTCCGTCAACCCATTCCATCACAGCTTTTTCCGCCGCAGAGGCGCGCTTAGTTTCTAAGCTATAAACATTATCAGACCAGTTTTGAATAGTAGTATAACGACAAAAAGCGTCACGCTTAACAAATACTTCAACCACTGCAGCGTGCAAACTATCGTCAGAATAGGTGGGCGCAGTACATCCTTCTACATAGTTCACGCTACCACCTTCATCTACAATAATCAGAGTTCTTTCAAACTGCCCTGTATTACCTGCATTGATCCGAAAAAAGCTTTGAATCGGCACATCTGCGTGAACACCTTTAGGTACATAAATAAATGTGCCACCAGACCAAACCGCTGTATTCAGCGCCGCAAAAATATTATTATCTGACGGTACTAGCTGCGCAAAATATTCATGAACCAGTTCAGGATACTCACGCAAAGCACTGTCTGTATCCATAAAAATGATGCCGCGTTGTTTTAAATCTTGCTTCAAATTTGCGTAAACCGCTTCAGATTCATATTGAGCGGAGGCGCCAGCCAAATATTCACGTTCTGCCTGTGGCACTCCAATTTTTTCAAACGTTGTCTTAATTTGATCTGGTACATCTGACCATTTTCGGGCAACCGCATTGGTCGAGCGCTGAAAGTAATTAATTTGTTCTAAATTTAATTCACTCAAGTTGGGACCAAACGTTGGCATCTTCATCGCCAAAAACTGATGATAAGCTGTCAGCCTGATTTCAAGCATCCAATCAGGCTCATCTTTTTGCTTGGATATCTCACGAATCACATTCTCATTTAGACCAGTGCCAGTAGTAAATAAGGGGTCCAATTGATCCTGAAAGCCATACTGGTAATCTTCTTGTTGCAAATCATCTAAAACGTTTTTATTAGTCATTGTTTGTCACCTTCAACTAGTTCAACTAACGCCTGCCATGGTAGTAACGCACACTTAGTCCGCATTGGAAACTGACCAACTCCGCTAAAAATCATGGCCTGCTGTAATAACTCTTGGTTAGCAAGATTATGTCCATTGATTAAACTAACAAACATGGCTGCTAACACTTGAATCTGATCAAGTGAGTTTTCAAGTACCAACTCAGTCATTATGCTGGCCGAAGCCCTTGAAATGATACAACCTTCACTATGTTGAGCAATTGAAATAAGTCTAGAATGTTCAATTACACCACTTAAAACTAATTCATCACCACACGTCGGGTTGTGCACTGTAATTTTTTTTACTTTCGCACCAGTTAAAATACCACTATGCTGTGGATGTTGCGCATTTTCCAACATTATTGTTTGATAAAGGTGTCTTAAGTCAGGCATAAGAAAAAAACTCCTTTGCCGCTTTGATGGCCGTCACCAGTTGATCACATTCTTCAAAGGAATTATAAAATGCTAAACTTGCTCGTAAGGTGGCATTTACCTCAAGCATATTTACAAGTGGCTGCGCACAGTGTGTTCCTGCCCGCACACAGATTTGATTACTATCTAAAAATGTCGCAACATCATGAGCATGTAGCTGATCCACATTGAAAGCTACTATGCCACTATCCCGATCAGCTGGACCATAAATGCTAACATTAGTAATATTACTTAATTGTTCAGCGAGATACTGTCCCAGCATTTGTTCTTCTGCATGGATTTTGTCCATTCCAATCGTTTGAATATAATCAATTGCAGCTCCTAACCCAATAACTCCAGCAACATTTTGCGTACCAGCCTCAAATTTGTACGGTGCTGGTTGGAAACTTGTGGTCGTGAGTGAAACTTGATCGATCATCTCACCGCCAAACTCTGCTGGTGGCAATACATCTAACAATGCTGGTGTGGCATATAAGACACCAATCCCCGTTGGCCCAAACAATTTATGCCCCGAAAACGCCAAACAATCTATTTGTAACTGCGACACGTCAACAGGCATTGTTGGTACCATTTGAGCGCCATCAACGATCAATAACCCATTGACCGCATGAATCAGTTTGCTTAACTTGCAAATTGGATTTGAACTTCCCAAAACATTTGATACACCAGTAATGGCTAACACCTTTGTTTTGGTTGTTATTTTCTGCTGCGCATCTGCTAAATCCAGGGTTTGTTGGTCAGTTAATTTAATATATCTTAGTTTCAGATCTAGAGTATTTGCAAGCTGTTGCCATACTACCAGATTACTGTGATGTTCCATCACCGACAAAACAATTTCATCCCCCGGCTGTAAAAAATGCCGGCAAACTCCTTGTGCAATCCAATTTAATCCTTCCGTCGTTCCTTTAGTGAATAAAATCTGGTTAGCATCCCTTGCCCCAATAAAATTAGCAACTTTAGTTCGGACTTGTTCATATTGATCGGTTGCTTGTTGTGCTAATGTATATGTACTCCGATGCACACTAGCATTATCATTACTGTAATAATCAATCAATGCTTGAATCACCGTCGCCGGTTTTTGTGTTGTCGCCGCATTATCAAAATAGACTATATCTGGATGTGCTTTAAAAAACGGAAAATCTTCGCGATATGCATTCATGTAATCACCACCTATTGAAGTCGTTGTTGTAACTGAGCAACCGCCTTATTTTTTAACGTTTCGTTTGGAATTTCATTTAATACCGGTAATAAAAAGCCCTTCGTTAGTAAGTAATACGCCTGTTTGCGATCAATACCACGTGTTTGTAAGTAATACAATTGATCCTCGTCAATTTTACCAATACTAGCTGCATGCCCTGCTTCAACATCGTTTTCTTCAATCAAGAGAACGGGATCAACTTGCCCATGGCTTTGTTTTGACAAAGTCAGCAACCTGCTATGTTGATTCGATTGGGCTCCGTGCGCCCCATGAAAGATTTTGCCGACCGCATGAAAATCAATCTTACTTTTATCCTTGGCAACTCCATTTTGTTCAATCACACCATTCGTTTTTTGTCCGTAATTGTTGATTCGTGTGGTAACTTTTTGGGCTTGTTCTTGATCAGCAATCGCTACCATTTTAACAGTCGCTTGCGAATGATCACCGTCTAGATCAATGTTAACGTCATAGTTCTGGTTTCCTCGATTGAACAAGGTTAAGTACATTTTTAAATTGCTATTTTGAGCCTGATACGCATGCACAGCTTGATAATGTTGTATGCTCTTAGATTGATCAACTTGATAATAATTAACTTGCGCACCACTGCCTAATAAAATTTCAGTCCCCAAATAAGCCCCCGTTTGGGCCGCTACATTAATTTGTTCAACTAAATCAACTTGTGCACCGGCTCCCACGATAATCAAAATATGATAATTGTTTGCTGCGTTCTTGTCATTAATCATTAATGGGCGTACAGCGCGAAAGCCTGATGGAACATAGACAAACTGACCACTAGTTAACAACGCTAAGTGGAGTGCTGACAACGAATCAGCTTGCCAAGCCAACGCCTTTTCCATTAAATTTTCCTGCAACAATTCTGGGTAAATTTGGAGCGCCACACCTAAATCTAATTTGACAATCTTTGATAAATCAAACTTTGGTTGTACCTGTTTTGCCACATTTGCTTTTAATTTAACCGATTCAATCCAAGTTTTTGTCAGCATAGTCAATTCATTTTCATTAAGTTTATTTTTTACCTGGGACCAAGCCAGGCTTTTTTTCGTGGTTAACCAGGTTGGCTCATTATTATCTCGCGAAAAAGTAATTATTTGTTTAGCGATTTGCTCCATATCCATTAGCTAAATTCCCTTGTAACTTCAAATTTATGATAGCCAGTCTGTTCTAATTGTTGCGCTAATTGCGGACCACCCGATTTAACTATTTTACCAGCTACCATAATATGCACCACGTCAGGTACTACATATTCTAACAAGCGTTCATAATGTGTAATTAACAATGAGCTAAACTTTTCTGAACGTAAGTGATTAATTCCTTTTGCCACCACCTTTAGAGCATCGATATCTAGACCCGAATCAATTTCATCTAAAATAGCTAGTTTCGGTTGAAGCATCATCATTTGTAAAATTTCATTTCGTTTTTTTTCGCCACCGGAAAAGCCAACATTCAAATACCGCTCTGCAATTTCATCATCCATTTCTAGATAATTCATGTTATTTTCTAATTGTTGCATAAACTCCAACACACTAATTGGATTGTCTGGTGTAGTTGCGTGCATTGCGGCACGTAGAAAGTCAGCATTATTCACTCCACTAATCTCAGCAGGATATTGCATTCCTAAAAACAATCCCAACTTAGCTCGCTGATCGACGCTGCGTTGTAATACATCTTGACCATCAAACCGGATTGTTCCGGCTGTAATCTGATAGGCAGGATATCCCATAATTGTCTGTGCTAACGTTGATTTCCCAGTACCATTGGGACCCATGATCGCATGGATTTCACCATTTGGAATGGTTAAATCGATACCACTCAAAATTTCTTGATCAGTCGCTTTAATAACTGCATGTAAATTACGGATTTCTAATGTCATTATTTATCCTTCCCTCAATCAGCTTAATGGACCAACTTATCCCAAATAACCACTTTATTTTGAGCTAACGAAGCGCGAACATCAATAATTCGCTGATTGGCACTGCCACGAAACTGCAATGTTAAATCTTTTTGCTCCTTTAAAAAACGACCATCTACTAAAATATCAAGTTGTAATAATAATTTGAGCTTGTCATACGAATCTTTGAGCAATTCATCAAAAGTATATCCGGACCACGACCAAATATCCTTGCTATGACCAAATTCCCGTCGAACTCGTTGACACAACTGCAAGCATACTTGGGTATTTAAAAATGGTTCTCCGCCCAGCAAAGTAAGCCCCTGTACATAATCATTACTCATGTCACTGATGATTTGATCCTCTAATTCTTGGGTATATGGACGGCCATAATGAAAATTTTGGGCTGCCACGTTATAACACCCCGGACAGTTAAATAAACACCCGCTCACATAAAGGCTACATCTGACTCCTTCGCCGTCAACAAAGTTAAACGCTTTATAATCTGCAATGTATTCTAAGCTACGTTCACTGGCGAGCCATTCGTTTGGCATCGGATTGTTTGGCCTTCTCATATTCTGCGACATTTTTAACCATTTCCTTTGTTAAGTTTTTTTGTCTGGCAGCAATTTCACTGTGTCGACCATGCACCATTGGTCGTTGTTGTGGGTTACCCAAATAACCGCAAGTTCGCTTGACAACATCACAAAATTTAGGATCATGATTACCACATTGTGGACAGATAAATCCCCGCGCCGTAGCTTTGAAATCCCCATGAAAGCCACATTTAAAACATTGATCAATCGACGTGTTAGTACCCAGATACCCAACGTGATCATAAGCCCAGTCCCAAACCGCTTCTAAGGCTGCTGGATTTTGGCGTAAATTAGGATACTCACAATAGTGAATAAAACCGCCCGATGCGTAATTTGGGAATACCTCTTCAAATTTTAGTTTATCAAAGGGTGTTGGATGTTTACGAACATCATAATGAAAGCTGTTAGTGTAATACTCTTTATCAGTAATATCCTTAATTTTGCCAAACTTATTAATATCGGCACGACAGAATGTGTCAGTTAATGATTCAGCTGGCGTAGAATACAGACTAAAATGATAGCCACTTTCCCTAGCCCACTGACTACAAGCTGCACTCATTTTTTTGACAATTTCTTCAGCCAAATCGTGGGCCTCACTATTAGACTCCCAATCACTGCCAAAAAAACTCGCGCAAACTTCATATAAACCAATGTAGCCTAAAGAAATCGTTGCCCGGCCATTTTTAAATACTTCGTCAACACTATCATCCTTGTTGAGTCGCTTACCAAACGCACCGTACATATAAAGTAGTGGTGCATTCTCCGGCTTAGCCTCCTTGGTTCGTTCAATACGGTAATCCAATGCCTGTTTACAGATCTCCATTTTTTCTGCAAAGATCTCCCAAAAAACCGTCTGATTACCATGTGACATTAATGCAATCCGCGGCAAATTTAAGGTCACCACACCTAAATTCATACGCCCTGAATTAACTTCGGTGCCATTTTCATCGCGCCATCCCTGGAGAAATGAACGACAACCCATCGGTGTTTTAAAACTTCCTGTAATTGATTTGATTTTGTCATACATCAAAAGATCCGGATACATTCGCTTGGTCGAGCACTCCAACGCTAGCTGCTTAATATCATAATTAGGATCAGTTGGCGTCAAATTCAGCCCGCGCTTAACGGTGAAAATTAATTTAGGGAAAATTGCAGTTCGATGTTCTTGCCCCAATCCCTTGATTCTAATTTTTAAGATCGCAGTTTGAATTTCACGTTCAATCCAACTAGTTCCTAAGCCAAAATTAACTGTAGTAAACGGGGTTTGCCCTTGAGAAGAATACAAGGTGTTAATTTCATATTCCAACGCTTGCATTGCATCATAGATATCTTTTTTAGTTTTTTCTTTAGCAAATGCCACCTGTTTATCTGCTATAATCCATTGCTTAGCATCTTTCAAATGTTTGTCATAATTTAATTGGGCAAAGGGCGCTAATAATTGATCAACCCGGTTGGCTGAACAACCGCCGTACTGGGATGAAGCAACATTGGCAATAATTTGTGACATTTGAGCTGTGGCCGTTTGAATTGATTTAGGTGAATCAACCCAGGCATTCCCAATTTTAAAACCATTTTTAAACATCTCATCAAAATCAATTAAGCAACAATTCGTTTCTGGTAACATTGGTGAATAATCCAAATCGTGCCAATGAATATCACCACGTAAGTGTGCTTTTGCAACGATTTCTGGTAACATTTTCAACCCAATAGCTTTACTCACCACTCCTGCTTGCAGATCTCGTTGAGTATTGAAGACTTTGCTATCCTTATTTGCGTTCTCATGAACTACATTATCATTGCGTCGAAACAATTGTGTAAGCTTCACCTGTGGATTTGTAGCCGCTTTAAAAGTTGCCTCTTGCTGTTCGTGATAGTCACAAAATTGTGCTGCCAAATCATTTTTCCCTAATTCATGCAGTGTACTAATAATTATTGATGCAACCTCGCTAGTGTCAATCTCAGTTTTCCCATCCAACGAAGCTACCATGGCGTCAACTACCGAATTAATAATATTTTCATCTGTAGTTAATTGGTGTAAAACGAACAATATTTTGTAGTTATAAAACCTAGTTACTGCTCCATTTCGCTTAATCACGGTAACAGATTTAAAATTATCCAATTGCTGTTTAACTGTTTGCACATCCATCATCATTACTCCCCAACTACGTATTAACATCGTATTTTGAATGCTAAGTTATTCATGTCAATAATATTAGAGTAAATTCAGCTAAATAACAATATGTTGTATTGCATTAAAGCGTTATATACAAGATATTGTGGTTTATTCATCCAAAAATAATCAACTTTTAAATAACATAAACCGTAAAAATATTAATCAGTTGATTTTGAAACTAATTGTTGAATCGTAACTATGATTTTTTATTATTATCAACGATTGCTGAGATTACAAAAATGCTTTGTACGGCATTTGTATTTATCTGACGTTAATCGTAAATATTCATTGATTAAATTTAAGTTACAGTTGATTTTGATTCAACTCATTAACAGTACGTGTTGTTTTATCAGAGCACTTGCCGTACGATTGATAACATCACCACGAAATGAGGAATGACAATGGATATTAATGAATTCGCTACCCGCAGTAAACAAATCCGAGATCGCTACCACGAACTCGAAATAAAACAGGATGGCCATCCTTGGAACACCGAGCAAGATGCACTCGCTTTTTTGACAGACGCTGGTTTAGTTGGTCGCCAAGTAATGAATAACCAGCATAGTTGGCCGGGAAATTTACAACCGAAGTTAGATCAAAAAATTGCGGAAAGTATTTGGTGGTTATGTTCAATTGCAGATCAAACCAATATTAATATCAATGATGCGTTAGAAACATTTTTAACTGCAAAAGAGCATGATTTAAAGTAAAAAAGGCCTCCATAGGAGACCTTTTTTACTAACATTATTAATTTAAGCTTTGGTAAACTCTGGCTGTTGGTACAGTGGATTCGGATAATGGTAAAATCCTTCTCCACTTGGAACACCCATTTTTCCTTGTTTAAGGTAGTCATTAGTTAACTTATCAACAATTTTTTTATACCGTTCATCACCGATTTCTTTGTATAGCGATCCTTCAATGTTAATTGCTGTATTAATTCCCATAATATCCATAAATCCAAATGGACCCCGGCTAAGTCCCATGCCAACCATCCAATCTTGGTCAATCATGATTGGATCAAGGTCGTGTTCCACCCATAGAAATAACGCTGCATTAAGCATTGGTAGGAAAACGGCATTCATAATATATCCTGAAATTTCAGTTGGAATCGCAAATGGCACCATGTGAATACTTTTAGCAAAATCAACTGCATCGTCAATTGCTGTCTGTGGCGTTCCTGGTGCCCACATTATTTCAGCAGCATTATGAATCCAAATCAAATTAGCAAAATGCATTGCCAAAAATCGATTCTTATTGGGAGCAAATGAAATCATCTGACTCGGCAAAAGTGTTGAAGAATTACTCAACAACAATGTATTATCACTAACAAACGGCGCCAGCTTCTGGTACATGGATTCTTTGATACTAAGCTGTTCAGGAATTGCCTCTACAATTATCGATGCATCGCTAACCGCTTTTTTCAGATCAGTAGTTAATGATAAATGCCGGTTAACTGCATTTAATTGCTCTTGAGTTGCATTTAAATCACGCTGATACTGTGCTGGCAAACTTGATAATTTCTGATTAGCGCCCTTTAAAGCGGCATCTGAAATATCATATAAAACAACGTCGAAACCAGAATAGGCAGTTTGAAACGCAATCTGACTGCCCAAAACGCCGCCACCAAGAACCACAACTTTATTTATTTTCATGATAGCTCTCATTCCTTTCACTACCGTTCAAGATAATCAACAAACATATTATTTCATTGTTCTTAGACTAATCTTCAAAGAAATCACAAGCATTCTTTTGTTGCGACGTAAATATGCGCCCAATCAGCAAATTTTTCAACTTAAAAGCTTGTGAAATTATTATTATCAAATTAGTAATAGCTAACAATACTTTCTGTAAAATGTTGATTAACTAATTATCAAAAACAAGTAGTGCGTGAGCCCCTTAATCCATGAACGAAGCCCTTTTTTGTAAATAAGCCATCTCGTCATAAACAATATGTTGTTGCAATTGTTCAGCAATTTCTGCAGGTAAATCACCGGAAAGCATTGCCTGTTGGAAAAATTCATATTCCGCATGAAATGCTCGCAAAAACAATTGATAAATTACACTATTCGATGGTGTTGGTAAATTCATTCTCCGGTGTCTTTCTCGATAGTATCGCTGGACCACATGTAGCTCACGCGATGTTTTATGATGCCTAAAAGGTTCAATTGCCTTCATTGCTGCATCAAATCCTACCGATTCAATTGGATGAATATCCTTTTTATCCAGTTCAAACACTCGTTGCCAATACAACTGTTCAGAGATTAGCGGTGATGTAAGCAGCATGTTTTGGCCGACGCTTAACTCCCGACGGCGACTAATATGGATACCAAACTTAACTCTTAAAAATAAATTGTGCCAGATATTGCCACTCACCGTAAACAAGCTTAAATCCAAAAATTTAATATAATTGTGCAACTCCGTAGTACCAATCTTTTGTTGGTCAGCCAGCTCTTTAACTGCTTTACGTTCGGCCTCATCAGCTTCAAGAAATATTTTACGTTGAAGCCGTGAATCTCTGAAACGACGTTGTGATAGCTGTTGGGAGATTGTATCAACTACGATTGATGCTTCGGCGGGATATTCTTTATCATCGCTAATTTCACGAATTCCCGCAATAATCATCTTACGCAACCACGCATCCGGATTCTGCTCGTTTGTCACTGGTTCTTCACGAGTAAGCCTAGGCAATAAAACTGCAGCAAACACGATGCTAGCTAAAATTACCACGGTGGCGATAAAAATCAGCATTGGACGATATGTAAATGGATGACCATTGATCGTTTCTGGCAGTAAAAAAGCTAGCGAAAGTGAAATTGTTCCACTCACTCCACTGAACGCCATAATCCAACTATCTGTCCAGCGATGAGGACTTTCTTTATGCATCCATACTAAGTAACGGGTCCATAGTAAGCGCAAAGTAAATTTGGCGATGTACAAGACAAATCCAGCTAAAATTAATAACCAGATTAGAACTGCATGTTGATCCGTAATCTGTTTGATGACCATTGGCAGTGAGACACCTAATAATACGAACACACCACCAGATAATGCCTCTTCAACGATTTCCCATACATTTGCTCGAACAAGCTGCATCCGGCTTGAAACCAGTCCTAAATTGTCGCGCTCAGATCCTTGAACCAGTCCAGCAGCAACAACTGCCAAGATCCCAGAAATATGAAGCTCTTCACCAATAAAATAGACGATAAATGGAACGATTAACTCAACCGAGACCATAATAAATGAAGTGTCATCATTTAACCCAATTAATAATCGCAGTATCGACCTTACTATTAACCCAATAACCGCACCTAATATGAGCCCACCCACAAACTGAATAAAAAAGACGGATAACGCATGATTAACAGAAAAAGTATCAGTAATAAAAACGGTTAACGCCAAATCAAAAATAACAATCCCGGAAGCATCATTAAATAAAGATTCGTTTTGCATGATAATTTGAGGTATCTTATATTCTTCTGTTTTGGGTGTTAAAGTACTAACCGCTGCCGCATCTGTTGGCGTTACAATTGCACAAAGTGTAAATGCCAGTACAAGCGGAATAAAACTAAAAATGCTGTGGAGCAAGACACCAACAACAATAACAGTGAAGATTACCAAAACAATGGATAATGAAAAGATATTAATTGCACCACGCCCAATCCAATACCGCGAAGCAGACTGAGCTTCATTGTATAGTAACGGTGCAATTACAGCCAATATAAACAGGCTTGGATCTAAAGTAAAGTTGCGAAATAATGGAAAAATTGCCAGTGCCACGCCAAAGATAATAAAGTAAATTGGCAACGGAATTTTTGAATAATGACGATAAACTACGTTGGCAATGACAACTGCAACTAACATAGATAGAATGAAAAAAATTGTATGCATCCCAACTCCCCCTCGTAATTAGTTATATTTTAACAGTTTTTTGCCAAAAGACATTACATTAGTCCCTTACAAATAAATTAGATTTAATAAACCCAAAATAATTTGCAAAAAAAAAGCTCCGTAAACATAAAGTCTACGAAACTTCTCTAGATCTCACTAATGCCGCCGGTGGGGGTCGAACCCACACTCCCTTGCGGGAACTGGATTTTGAGTCCAGCGCGTCTGCCAATTCCGCCACAGCGGCATACAAATAATAACTAATGAGACCTAAGGTGGTAACCGGATTTGAACCGGTGATGAAGGTTTTGCAGACCTCTGCCTTACCACTTGGCTATACCACCATCTTAAAGCTCAAACAGATCAAGTTGACCAATTCAAACTGTACATGATGGAGTCAAAGTCCACTACGTTATCACTTGGCCAAAACCCAATCAAAGGGCGGTATGTGGGGATCGAACCCACGCGTGCCGGATCCACAAACCGGTGTGTTAACCGCTTCACCAATACCGCCAAGATATTCAGTTAAGCAGGGATAGTAGGAGTTGAACCCACACTGACGGTTTTGGAGACCGTAGTTCTACCATTAAACTATATCCCTATTATAAAAGTGGAGGGGAGTGGATTCGAACCACCGAACCCGAAGGAGTGGATTTACAGTCCACCGCGTTTAGCCAGACTTCGCTAC